>NZ_JBEOVU010000005.1:0-238519 GCF_040295685.1 Streptomyces sp. NPDC002734 | reverse complement strand
GTCCATGCTGCAAGTCTCACATCGCGGTCAAGCCACCACGCCTACGCTGACCGGACTTTCACGGCAGCTCGACCACCAATTGAGATGACTTCTAAAGTGGTTGCCCAGCCCGCTCACCGCGTCCACACCCGCAGGAACGCTTCGGCCGGGATGGCCTCCAGCGGATCCTCTTCAGGATCGACCGCTTGGTCTGTGAGAAAGCCGTGCTCGTCCTCCAGGTGCTCCCAGCTGTAGCGGTGGAGTTGGCCGGCCGAAGTCAGCTCGGCTTGCTTGATGACGACCAACTCACCGCGGTCAGCTACGGCCTCGATGTACCACAAGCCGCCCTCCTCGTCAGCGTGGCGGAAGTGGTGCCGCTGGGTGGCAGCTTCATCGAGTGCTCGCAAGTACGCCACGGTCTCTGCTTTGATGCGCTCCAGGTCAACCACGGGACCATCGTGTCAGCGAGCGCACGCGGTGGCCCCGTTCTGACATCCACAAGTGACATCAACGGCGCCGGACGCCCGCACTCCCAGGCGGTCTGGCACGCCAGCGCGGCTAGGCGGCTCCCGGGCAGTGCCACGAAGTGATCGAACTCCTAAAGCGGGTGTCGCAGGTTCGAATCCTGCCGGGGGCACAAGGTCTGACCTGCGTCAGCGCCGTCGCGAGTTCGGTTCGCGACGGCGCTGACGGCAGTTTTGACGGCAATCCCCTCTACCGGCGCCGTTTCAGCAGCCGGTCCATGTGGCTCATCGCCTCCCGGCGGTCCTCGTCGTTCACGTGCGTGTAGACGTTCATCGTCACCGCGATCTGCGAGTGCCCGAGGATCTCCATCACCGTGCGGGGAGCAACGCCGGCCGCGAAGAGCAGGGACGCGCACCCGTGGCGGGTGTCGTGCAGGAAAAAACCTGATGGAACCTCTACACCTGACAGCCCATCGTCCACGTGCTGGTCGGCGGTTGCGCCTGGCGGTCGCTGCCGCTCTGCTTCGGGATATCGAAGTCGATCCACGGGGAGGCCAGCCCCGCGGGCCGGGCGGCGTCCGCCCTCTTCTGCACCTGTCGACCGGTGAAGTTGGACAGCCCCGGGTAGCGGATCTTCCCGGCTCCCACGGCGTCGTCGAGAATCGCCTGAGCGACAACCCCGTCGTCCCTGACCGACTGACCTCGACGACCCACGATCTCCATCGCACGACCCTGACGGAGAACAAGTGTCCAGCCCCATTGCCGCACCGCCAATCGTTCGCCACGCCGAGCTGTCGGACGCCGACGCACTCGTGGAACTGCGCGCGCTCATGCTGACCGAGATGGGCATGCCCGTCGGTGGGGCGCACGCCCCCTGGCGGGCGGCAGCCCGTTCCTGGTACGCCGAACACCTCATACGCCCTGAGGAGTTCGCCGCCTTCGTGGTGGACGACCCGGAGGCCGGTGTGGTGAGCAGCGCCGTCGGCACCTGCGACCGGCACACACCCGGCCCGACCAACCTCAGTGGGCTGCACGGTCATGTCTCCAACGTGAGCACCCGCCCCGAGTTCCGGCACCGTGGGTACGCCCGGGCTTGCCTGACCGCTCTGCTGGACTGGTTCGCCACGTCGACCGAGGCTCGGGTCATCAATCTCAACGCAACCGGCCAGGGCATCGGCCTCTACCAGTCCCTGGGGTTCGACGTCCCGCGCCACCCGGCGCTTCAGCTCCGGCTCTGACGGGTGTGCAAAGGCCCCCTCCGCCGTGATGGGCGGAGGGGGCCTCAGTCCATGTTGGGTGGTTGGCGGTCAGGCGGCGACTCGGTCCTCCGACTTCTGGGGTGTGGCGTCCTTCGGCGCGACGGTCTTGCTGGTGCGGAGGGCGGCGGCGATGACAATGCCGAGGAGGGTGAGGGCGGCGGCGGTGAATCCGGCGGTGCGCAGGCCGGGGACGAGGTCGGGGCCGGTGGTGGTGTGGGTGCCGGAGTTGGCGATGGCGACGAGGACGGCGAGGCCGACGGCGGAGCCGATCTGCTGGGTGGTGGAGGCCATGGCGGAGGCGATGCCCTGGTGCTTGGCGTCGACTCCGGTGCCGGCGGCGGCGAACATGGCGGTCCAGCCAAGACCCTGGCCGACGCTGAGAAGGACGATGCCGGGCAGCAGGGCGGGGTAGCCGCCGTCCGCGGACATACCCGCGGCGAGGGAGGTCATGCCGGCGGCGCCGACGAGGAAGCCGGTGATGATGGTGGTGCGGGCACCGGCCTTGTCGAGCAGCCTCTCGCTGAGCTTGGTGGCGATCATGCCGACCAGCGCGGACGGGATGAACGCCAGGCCGGTGGCCAGCGCGCTGTAGCCGTGGACGTTCTGCAGGTAGACGGTGAAGAAGTAGTACTGGGCGCCGAAGGTGCCCATGAAGACGAAGGTGACGCCCATCGCGGCGACCAGGCTGCGGTTGCGGAAGAGGTGCAGCGGCATCAGGGGGTGCGCGGTCCGCGACTCGACGAGCAGGAACAGGCCGATGAACAGGACGCCGCCGAGCAGCGCGGTGATCGTCTCGGCGGAGGTCCAGCCGGCCTCGGGTCCCTGGACGACGCCGAAGACGAGGGCGGTGAAGCCGATGGTGGCGGTGAGCGCACCGGTCAGGTCGAAGGTGCGGCCACGCTCACGCGGCGCGTCCTTCGGGATGATCGCCAGGGCCGCGGCGGCGGCGCCGAGGGCGAGCGGGACGTTGACGTAGAAGACGGATTCCCAGCCGAGGTAGTTGGTCAGGACGCCGCCGAGCAGGGAGCCGAGCGCCAGGCCGACGGCTCCGGCGCCGCCCCAGATGGCGAGGGCGCGGTTGCGTTCGGCGCCCTCCGTGAAGCTGGTGCCGATGAGCGAGAGGGTGGCGGGCAGGAGCAGGGCGCCGCCCAGTCCCTGAACCGCGCGGGCGGCGACCAGCAGGCCGGGCTCGGTGACCAGTCCGCCGACCAGGGAGGCCAGGCCGTAGAGGACCAGGGCGGTGGTGAAGCTGCGGCGCCGGCCGAGGAGGTCGGCGGCACGGCCGCCCAGCAGCAGGAACCCGCCGTAGGCGACGGCGTAACCGCTGACGACCCATTGCAGGCTGTGCGCGTCGAAGCCGACCTCACGCCCGATCTCCGGCAGGGCCACATAGACGATGTTGTAGTCAATCGCACTGATGAACTGGGCGAAGGCCAGCAAAGCCCTGTACCACGACGCTGGGCGTGGGACGACATGAAGGAACCTTCCGGACAAGGGGAGGAAAGGGAGGGGTGGTGAGGGCGTGCGCAAGGGAGCGGCCGGGCGGAGTGAGAACACGCTCCGACCGCAGCGGACGGGGCGTCGGCTGAAGGCGACGGGCCGTCCGCTGCACGGTGACGAACCTGGTCGGTGATACGGAATCAGCGTGGGGTCGGGGTGGGCGGGGTCAGTCGCCGGTCACGGCGCTCACCAGCGACTCCGTCCCGCCGCCGAGGGCGTCCATGCCCACCAGCGGGTTCCAGAAGTCGACGTAGCGGCTGATCTTGCCGTCGCGCGTCTCGACCACGGAGATGTAGGTCTGGTTGTAGGGGCGGCCGGTGCTGATGGCGTGGCCGATGCTCTTGAACTCGGCGATGACGAGGGAGGGGTCGACCGTTTCGTGGAAGTACAGGTCGGTGAACCTGACGTCGAAGGTGTTGGGGAAGACCTTCATGTAGTCGAAGAGGGCTGCCTTGCCCTGCATCTTGGTCGGGTAGCCCTCCGGGCCGTACGGGAACTCGAGGATGCCGTCCTCGGTGAACAGGTCCGTCCATTCGGGGATCCGGCCCGAGGACAGGTACTCCAGGTGATCCATGAACGCCTGCCGCGCACCGGCCTGGATCGCCTCGCGCTCGGGGTCCTGGACGTTCTGCTGGGTGGCGAGAGTGTCAGTCATGACTATGTCCTTCTTCTCCGTATGACCCGTCGCGGGCCGGGTGGCTGATGCGAAACAGAGGGCTCCTCGACGGACGCGAGAATCCACCGCTGCCGACCCACCCCTTAAGGCGAAGTCCTTCGCGTTACGTTCATGAAGGTAGCACCACGCGGGCCAAAAGTGAAACCTCTCGCGTTAGTGTGATGTGCGTGATCGATTCACTGAACCCACGCCGACAGCGGGGCCGCAGTGCCCGCGTACGTGCGGATGTCCACCGCGCCGTGCGGGAACTCGCCCGCACCCAGCCCCTGGCCCGCCTCACCCTGGCCCAGGTCGCCGAACGTTCCGGCGTCCACCTGGGCACGCTCTACCGCCGCTGGCGCAGCCTCGACGGACTTCTCCTCGACGTCGTCGATGAACAGCTGGGCACTTTCGCCATGCCCCGCACCGGAGTCCTGCGCCAGGACCTGGAGCACTACGCCCGCCGTATCGCCGAAGACCTGGCCGGCCCCGAGGGGAGGATGCTGCTGCACGCGCTCCTCACCGCCCGCCTCGCGGCCGACAGCGGTGGCGGGGAGGCCCCGAACGGCACGGGAAGGCTGCCACCGGCCCTGATCGGGCGCTTCGAGGACATGCGTGCCGCGCTCGACAACGCCGCCGCGCGCGGGGAAAAGGCGCCGAGTGAGCGGGAGTTCTTCGACATCGTGCTGGCGCCGTTGTGTGCCTCACTGCTCTTCGACGTCCGGCCCGGCAACCCGGAAACCGTCGAACCGCTCGTCGCGCGCCTCATGCGTCTCGTCGTGGAGCCGCGCGACGGTGAGGCCGGTAGTGGCGCTGGTGAGGGCGCGGCCGAAGAGGCGACCGCGTGAGGATTCCGCACGAGGGACCGGGGCGGCGGTTCGCGTCCGCCTGTCCCCGGTCCTGCCGGACATCAGTCCTGTGAGCTGTCGGATCCCTGTCCGCCGGCCCGGGTGAGCCGGTCGAGCCGGTCGAGGAGGCCGTCGACAGCCTCCGGCCCCTGAGGCTCCGTGCCGAAGAGCAGGCCGGCCACCAGCGGCGCGATGACGACCTCGTAGACCTCCTGCACGGACGGTGGATTCTCCCCCCGCGCCGCCGCCCGGTCGAGCAACTTCCCGAGCTCGTCGAATCGCCGCGTGACAGCCGGCGGCGGCTCGGTCGCTCCGTCGGCCCCGAGCCGCACGGCGACCAGGGTGCGCAGCAGCAACTCGCCCTGGGGGCCGGCCAGATCCTCGGCCGCCTCGCGTGCGTACACCCTCAGGTCCTCGGCGAGCGTTCCCGTGTCCGGCATCGGCGAACTCTGATCGAACTGCTCCGTGACGACGTCGAGCAGAATCCCTTCCAGGGTGCCCCAACGCCGGTAAAGCGTGCCCAGATGCACGCCCGAACGCTCCGCGATCTGGGCGATGGTCAGCTCCCCGACGGGCCGCTCGCGCAGCAGCGCCCCCACAGCGCCATGCACGTCGGCGCGCACCCGAGCGCTTCTGCCACCAGGTCGTCGAGTTGGAGTGCCGTCAGCCATACCCCCCATCTTAATGCGAGGGGCTTTGTCTTTGCGTCGAGGTGCCTGGATGTCGAGGTGCCTGGATCCGGTGAACCGAGTGTCGCAGCGAACCTCAATACGGGACTAGCCAGTCGATACACCGGCCAGAGATGTCGTGTTGGCCTGTCGCAAGAACCTACGTTGGTCTGCCGTCGTGACGGCAGGGCTTGACGGCAACGGCCACGCACTCTGCTGCACCAAGGTACTCAGGCTGGGACGCCGCGACTGAGCCCAGCGGGTGTCGCAGGTTCGAATCCTGCCGGGGCACAGCAGGAGGGCCAGGTCAGAGGCGGGAACCTCGCGAACTGGCCCTTTGGCGCGTTGCGTCATCCAGGGTTCACGAGGGAACCGACCCTGGCCGGCGTCACGTAGACGGGGGATGCGCGGTAGGCCTCACGGCCCACGGCGGACAGCGGCGGCTTCCACAGATGGACCCCGTGCCGCTTCTCCCACCAGCTCGCGGTCCTCCAGGTGTACACGAGGTTGAGGACCAGAATCAGCTGGAGACCCGCGGCGGCGAGAGGCGCGTGGAAGCCGTAGGCGATCAGCACCATGACGGGGCCGATGGCTGCCATACGGAGGCGGTCACGCCGAAGGTGACGCTTCCGCTCCTCCCTCCCCCGCGACACCGCCGCTTCACCCACCGTCACGGCGGAACCGAAGGCACGCAGCTGACGCGGCCGGGTGGCCAGCAGATTGACCGCCCACAGCAGCGGCAGGAAGACAGCCACGGCGACCTGCGGGCGTCCCCCTGTGCCGGAGAGGCCCAGGTCGCCCATGGTCGAGAAGATCACCACGTTCGCGGCCATGCCCACCAGGACCCCGACAAGGCCCTCACCGAACTCGGCGTGGACGATCCGCGCGAGCGGCGCAGCAGCCGCGGTGGTTTCACTCTCGCTCGTCACGGACCGCATCGAACACCCACCGTGCCGCCCTTGTCCAGAGCCGGCCACGTCTCCCTGGCTTCGGAAAGTTGCCTGGTGAGAGGCCCGGCGGCTCCTCCTGTCGACGACCACTGATGTCGCCGCGCGCTCCGGAACTCTGTTCCCATGCGTCGCGAGGGCATCTACAGTTACCCAGCCCTGTGTGGGGCTTGTGTTCGTGATCCTGGGGGGCGACACCTTGAGACTGTTCACGCGCCGCCGTGCCGCGGCGCTCGCGACCGCGGCGGCGCTCACCGCGGTGGGCATCCTGGCGGGCGCTCCTGGAGCCGCCGCCAACGACGCCGGGCCCTGGCCCGGCACCGAGGGCAAGATCCTCACCGACGGCCCGACACTGGTCGATCCGGCCACCGGGACCGCCACCCCGGTGGGCACCCACGGGGGGTACCACGCGGCCTGGGCCCCGGACGGCAGCCGTGTCGTCTCCGAATGGGGCGAGCTCGCCAGCGAACGGCCCGACGGCAGCTCACGGTTCACCCTCCCCTGGGCGGAGGGCGTGCGCTCGAGCGCCGAGCAGAAGGACATCACCTTCTGGTGGGGCGGCCGGTACGTCGTCTACTCCACCGGCGGCCAGCTCGTCTACGGCCCCTCCGACGCCTCGTGGGCTCCCAAGCCCCTGCTGTCGGCCGCCCAGGAGCCGTCCACCGTCTGCGACGAGGACCCGACGGTCAGCCCGAGCGGCCTGGTGGCCTTCTCCCGCCGCATCAACTACGGCTGCTACGACAACGACGGCGTCTGGGTCTACGACTCGTCCGCGAACACGGTCAAGCGCGTCATCACCGACGCCGCGCAGCCCGCGTTCTCCCCGGACGGGACCAAGCTCGCCTTCGTCCGCCACGTCGGCGGCGGGTTCAGCCAGCTCTTCGTCGCGAACGCCGACGGCACCGACGCCAAGCAGCTCACCACCGACGGACGCGGCTACGCGAACCCGTCCTGGTCGCCTACCGGCAGCCGGATCATCACCGACGTCCACACCTCCGGCGACAGCACCGACGTGCACACCACGGAGTACGTCGATGTGGCCACCGGCGTGACGACCGCGGTCCCCGGCACGCCGCGGGGCAGCAACCCCAGCTGGCAGCCGTTGCGCAAGAACACCGCCGGCCGCGTCTGGGGCGGCGACGTCTACGCCAGCAACATCGCGTCCTCGCGCTGGACGTGGAACACCTACGGCGGCGCCAAGGTCCCGGGCCTGATGGATGCCAAGGCCGCAGTTCTGATCAACCGGGACTCCCCGTCGTACTCGCTCACCGCGCCCGCCCTGGCCGGCAAGAAGCACGGCCCGGTGCTCGGGACCACCAAGAGCGGCTTGACGACCGCGGTGAAGAACGAGCTGAAGCGCACCCTGAAGCCGGGCTCGACCGTCTACCTCATCGGTGGCACGTCCATCCTGACCAGCACGGTCTCCTCGCAGGTCACGTCGCTCGGCTTCACCCCGAAGCGGCTGTCCGGGGCCGACCGCTACGCCACCTCGGTCGCCGTGGCCAAGTCGGTGACGAGCAGCCCGAAGTACGTCTTCCTGGCCACCGGCACCGACTACCACTCGGCGCTCGCGGCCGCCTCCGCGGCCGGCGCGGACGGAACGAGCAGCGCGGGCAGCGTCGTGCTCAACAACGGCAACTCGCTGTCGTCGTCGGTGAAGTCGTACCTGAACAGCCTGAACCCGAACAACACCATGATCATCACGGTGGGTTCCTCGGCGAAGTACGCGCTGACGCACACGCAGTTCTCCAACTGGCCGTCGTCGTATTCGTACTACCCGATCACGGCCTCGACCCACGAGGCCACCTCGGTCGCCGTCGCCAAGTTCTGGTGGAGCGCGCCGAGCACGGCAGCGCTCGCCTACACCGAATCCTGGCGCGGCGGGGTCTCCGCGGGCGCGGCCATGAACGTGTTCGGCCCCGTCCTGTGGACCTCCAAGGACAGCCTCTCCGGTGAGGCCAAGAGCTACCTGCTGCGTGGGTCGGCGGGCACGAACTCGGTGACCGCGTTCGGCGGCACGGCTTCGGTCTCCAAGGCCGCGCTGGACACCGCAGGCGCGGCGATCAGCGCGAGCGCGAGCCAGTTCGTGTACCAGCCGTACTACGAAGGCGTCATCCCGACGGCCTCCCAGCAGAGCGCCTACGCGGCCCGCACCAACGGCGGACAGCCCGCCACGGTCGCCCGCAGCGGTCCGACGGGCGCGGACCCCCACCTGGAGTCGCTCGAGACGGTCCAGCACCAGTAGTCCGGCCGGGGCGTGTCCCCGCCCGCACGCCCGGAGTCACGCCCACGGAGAACGGCCCCCGACCGTCTTGCCCGGTCGGGGGCCGTTCTCCGTTCGCCGTTCGCCGTTCGCCGCTCCGGTCCGGCTGCCGTGATGCGCCGGACGCCTATCCGCCGGCACGCCTCAGGCGGCTGAGGCGTCGGCGTGATCCTGGGTTCCGCGCAGCGGCAGCAGTTGGCTGAGGGCGATCAGGAGCAGCCCGGCGAGCAGGAGCGCGTTCCCGCCGAAGAAGCGCACGTCCCAGGAGACGCCGGGCAGGACGCTGAAGTAGAAGAGGCTCTGGAGGACGACGGAGCTGCCCGTGAACAGGGCGCCGAGGCCGTGGAGTCGGGGCCTGGTGGCGTGGCGGCGCGCCATCGGCACGGTCCATCCCGTCCGCAGCGTGACGATTCCCGACGCCATCACCAGCAGCCCCAGGAAGGCGCCCGTTCCCACTACCCATGCCATGGTGCCGCTCCGCTCCGACCGGTGACAGGCTCCGGGACGCACATCACGCCCGGGCCTGAAGACACCGACATCGTCGCGGGAACCAGGGGTGTCCGACCATGCCGGGATCGGGCAATCTCCGTCCGCCTACGCTGCCGGGTCGTAACCGTCGCCTTCACGGTCTGCCGGACAGTGCCTCACCGCGCCGCCCCGTCAACCGCTCGGGGTCGGGACAGGGGCGACCGGGCGGACCGCGGTGAAGTCCTGGTAGGGGCCGCGGGTGGCGGAGAGCAGGAGCGTCCATTCGTCGCAGCCCTGCCACGGGGAGAGGTCGCCGCCGCCTCCGCGCACCACCCTCGGTCCGTCCCCGGTGCGGGGGCGGGCGTCCGCCGGGGCGTCGGTGAAGTGGGGGATCCACACGTCGGCGCAGATCTCGTTGGCCGACCCCATCGCCGCCAGCCCGAAGGCGTTCTCGTTCGCGGCGACGCGTTCCTCGTCGGCGAAGTCGCCGAGGACCTGGTCCTCGTCCGGCCTGACGTTGCCGCGGAAGGTCAGGGTGCTCGTGCCCGCGCGGGCGGCGTACTCCCATTCCGCCTCGCTGGGCAGCCGGAAGGGCAGCGCTTCGAGCAGGTCGTCCAGGTCCTCGTCGAGACGGGCCGTCTCCGTGTCCGATTCGGCGAAGGCTTCCTCGTACTCGGGCAGCCAGTGGCGTGCCTGCGCCACCGTCAGCGGATGCCGGGCGATCAGGAACGGCGCGACCCGCACTTCGCGCACCGGCCGCGCCTGGCCCGCGGCGGCGAAGAAGCAATCGAGGCTCTCATCGGCCTCGCCGATCCGCTCAAGGGCGCGGGCGGCGATCAGTTCCTCGTCGGACAGGCCCATCCGGAAGGTCCCACCGGGAACGGCGCGGAAGACCACGTCGGAGGGGGTGTGCCGCCACGCGGGTCGGCCGGCCACGGTCTCTTGAGCCCACATGGGGGCGGACGGTAGCAGTCGCGCGGTCGGGGCGGTGCGCGCCGGCCGGAGGAGGGAGGCGGTTCCCTCCGCACCGGCGTGCCCGCGCACCACGGAGGGGGCTGACCATTGAGTGGCGACTCGGACTTGCCGCGACGGGCCTTTCCCGATGAGTGGCGCCCGCACAGGCGGCATGGAAAATTGACAATTCCTTCACACGTGCATTCACGCTTTCACCACAAGGCATTCGTGCGCTCACCGTCCCCGCAAATAATGGGTGCAGCATCGACACGAAAGCCGTCAGCGATGCCATGTGACGCCCTTGACGGCGTTTTTGCCGCCCCTGAATGTCCTGACATGGGAAGACAAAAAGGCATGGGCGGCGCATGACACCACTCACTCGGCAATGTCGATCGGCTCCGGCTCGACGAATTGCGGGAAAGTTGCCTGGAATGCGGAACGGTGATTCCATCTCGCCCGGTCGGAGAAACGGAGGCGCGCCTCCGTTGCATGACAGGCCGTCACGGCGTCGCTTCGAGTTCGCGGTCGCCGCCGCGACGGCGAAGGCAGGAAATCGAGAACGGCGGCTGCCCTTTTCACAGAGGCGGCGCGGCCGATCGGAGGAAGCGACGTGGGTTGCTCGCACGCCACAGGGTGTCCCCTGTTCCCGCTGCTCAGAGAGAGCTTGCGGGGCTGGCGCGACTACTACTGCGACAGCAACGACCAGTGGCTCGGCTGCGCGCGCTACAAGATGTCGATGACCGGTGAACGCGTGCCGATCAGCCTGCTGCCCAACGGGGCCCAGGCGCGGCATCTCGAGGACGCCGCCGACACGGGTGGGACCTGCGCACCCGCCGCGGGGCACGCCGCCCCGCAGACCGCCGTGCGGCAGGAGCCGTGGTCACCGCAGGGCTCATACGCGACCCAGCCACCACAGGGGGCCTACGCGACCCAGCAACCGCAGGGCTCGTACGCGGCCCAGCCGCCCCAGGGCGCCTACGCGACCCAGCCACCGCCGGTTGCGCAGCCGGTCCGGCCGGCCGCGCCGTCCGGGCACCGGGTGGCGGCCCCGGAGAGCGTCACTCCGTGGGCGACGGGAGCTCCGGCGATGCCCATCACGCTGGGCCGGCCGGCACCGGACCCCTACGCCTCACAGGAACACGCCCGGCCTGCCCCCTCCGCCCAGCGCACCCGGCAGCCGCAGGCGGCCCGCGCGAAGCGCGGCCTGTGGGCTCGACTGACCGATTGGATGAGCCGACCCGCATGACCAGCTACTGGCCCTGGTGGGCGGGTGCCGTGGGGCTCGCCCTGGTGACCGTCTACTACGCCCTCGCCACCGACCGGTCCTTCGGTGTGTCCTCCGCGTGGGACCGCGTGGTGCACTGGCGGCGCGAGCGCCGCATGGAGCGGATGGACGAGGAGTTCGCCGACGACCGCGCTCTCGTCGAGGCGCTCGCCGCGGCAACGGCGGAGCATTTCGGCACCGCCCCGTCCCCGGCCCCGTCCCCGGCTCCGTCCCCCGCGCGGCAGGTCCCGTACGGACAGCCGGGCACGCTCCAGGTGGACGACGTGGACGTCGAGCCGCCGGTGAGTGACCCTCCCGCGGCCACGAGCAGGCGCCCGGCGCCGCTGTTCACCCAGGCCGCCCTGCTGATCTCGGTCTTCGTCGGCGGGCTGATCGCCGCGGTCACCTCCGGGCGGTTCGAACTCCGCCTCGACATGGGGCCGGGGTTCCGGGACCTGGTGACCGCCGATCCGCTCATGATGACCGTCCTGCTGTTCGTGGGAGGCGTGCTGGTCGGCTTCGGTACGCGGCTCGCGGGCGGGTGCAGCTCCGGCCACGGGCTCAACGGCTGCGGCCGGCTGAGCCCGGTGAGCATCGTGGCGACCGCCGTGTTCTTCGGCACCGCCGTCGCGGTGTCGTTCCTCCTGTGGAAGGTGATCTGATGCGTACCCGGGGCGCGATTCTGCTGGCCACCGTCGTCACCGGACTGGGCCTCGGCTACACCGTCGCCAACATCGGCTTCGGCGACTACGCCGAGCTGAACCGCATGTTCACCTTCCAGGACCTGCGGATGTTCCTCTCCTTCGCCGGGGCCGTGGTGATCATCGCGGTGGCCTTCGCGCTGCTGCGGGTCCGCCGCACGCCCGGGCGGATCCACGGCGGCGTGGTCCCCGGAGCGGTGCTGTTCGGTACCGGCTGGGCGATCTCGGGCGGGTGCCCGGCGATCCCGATCATCCAGGTGGCCGGCGGGTACCTGCCGGCCCTGGTGACCATCGTCGGCGTCGTCGTCGGCATGCGGCTGTGCCGCTGGTCCAGCGGCCGGTACTTCCAGGTCGACAGCGGTTCCTGCGGACTCTGACCGACGCACCGATCCGCGGCACCGGCAGAAGGGCCGGTCCGGAGGCGAGAGCCTTCCGGACCGGCCCTTCGTCGTGCGGATGCCGGGTGCCGGGTGCCGGGTGCGGAGCGGGGCGGAGCGGGGCGGTGACGCCCCGGCCCGGGCGGCGGGTCAGCCGCGGCTCGGCCGGGCCGGCCCTCGGCGCCGGCCGCGCAGGAACTCCAGGAACGCTCCCAGGACGAACGACTGGATCAGGGCGCTGACGCAGACCCCGCCGACCAGGAACCAGACCTGCGAATCCGCGCCCCCGATCGCCGCGTCGAGCCCCGCCGCCAGGAGCGAGGTCGGGGCGGCGATGAGGACGGGCCATATGCCGACGATGCCCGGGTCCGAGAACAGCGCGGCAGCCACCTCGAACGCGACGGACGCGCCGAAGAGGCCCAGATAGGCGGCAGAGGCGGGATTGGCGAAGGTCAGGCGTATCAGGGTGCGAGCGTTCATGGTGTCCCCCCGGGGAAGTGTGGCTCCCCATGCTGGCGACGAGCCGTGGCCGCGTCGTGAGTACGTGTACCTACGTGAGCTACGTGGCCTCGCGACGGACGACGCGCTCGGACCCGGCACGGCGTTGCACATGGGGCCGAACGGTGCACACGATGGATGTGTGGCTCAAAGGAGGCATCGTCATGTTGGAGGTCAAGACCCCCAGTAAGCCGGACGAGCACCGGGACTTCCCGCACGGTCACCTCGAAGCGGTCCACCTTTCGGAGCTGGACTGCGCGGTGGCCACTTTCGAGCCCGGTTGGCGGTGGTCGCGGGACCTCGCGCCGATAGCCGGGACCGACAGCTGCCAGGTCCACCACAACGGACTGGTGGTGCAGGGCCGGATGCACATCCGCATGGACGACGGCGCCGAGTTGGAGGTCGGCCCCGGGGAGGTGTTCGTGTGCTCCCCCGGGCACGACGCGTGGACCGTCGGCGACGAGCCCTGCACGGTGTACGACTTCGCCGGTCAGATGGCGAACAGGTACGCGAAGTCCTAGAAGGCGGCATCCGGAGGTGCCGCCCGCCGACGCCGGGAGCCCGGCGTCGACAGCGCTGAACCGTGGCCGGGGGCGGTGTGTGCGAGGTGTGACGCCTCGCGGGCACTCGCCCCCGGCCTTCGGCGTTCGCGCCGCCCGTCCGTCCTGGGGGTGACCGGGGACGGGCCGTCGGTCCTCAACCGGGGAATCCGTTGCGGAACGCGCGGCGGATGGGTCCGGGATTTCTTTTCACCTGATCAGGTCCAGGACCAATCCGCCCCCGGGGGCGGTACCGGATTCCCGGCGTGAGGGACGAGGAGAAGGATCAGCGGGGCCGGCCGGGGCCGTGGTCACGCGCGGCGCCGGCGGCGCTGAGCGGGCTGACCGCCTGCGCCGCGGCGCTGGCGGTGGCCGAGCTGGTGGCGGCGGCGGTGCGGCGCCCGCGGTCCGGTCCGGTCGTCGCGGTGGGAGGCGCGTCCGTCGACGTGACGCCCGCCGCGGTCAAGGACTGGGCGATCCGCCAGTTCGGCGCCGACGACAAGCTCGTGCTGCAGCTCGGCATCCTCGCCGTGGTGTCGTTGCTGGCACTGGGCCTGGGCGTCGTGGCGGTGCGGTACCGGTGGGCCGGGATCGCCGGTGTCCTGCTCCTCGGGTGCGTCGGGGCGGCCGTCGCCGTCGGCCGCCCCGACTCCGCCGGGGTCGTCGACGCACTCCCCTCGGCCGTGGGCGCCGCGACGGGGGCCGCGCTCCTGTCCCTGCTGGTGGGCCGCCTGACCGCGGCGACCGTGAGGGTGCCCGCCGGCCCTGCGGGACCTACCGGACCCACCGGACCTGCGGCGCCTGACGCCCATGCAGGGCCTGACAGCACAGGACCCGACGCGTCGGCAGGACCCGAGGGCGCGGGGCCTCGCACACCCGCGGCACCCGCGGCACCCGAGACACCCGAGGCACCCGAGGCACCCGAGGCCCCCACGGGACGGAGCCGGCGCGGATTCGTCGTCGCCGTCGCGTCCACCGCGGTGGGCGCGGGCGTGGCGGGTGTGGCCGGCCGGGTGCTGAACGCCCGGCACGGTCAGGGCGCGGCCGCCTCACGCGCCGCGGTCGTGCTGCCCCGTCCCGGGTCGCCGGCGCGGCCCGTGCCCAGGCGGTCCGGGCTGCGCGTCGCCGGGGTCGGCCCGTTCGTCACCCCGAACCGGGACTTCTACCGTGTGGACACCGCCCTGGTGGTGCCCGAGGTGGACGCCTCCCGCTGGCGGCTGCGTGTGCACGGCAGGGGCGTGAGCCGTCCCGCCGTGTACTCCCTGGACGATCTGCTGCGCCGGGAGCTGGTCGAGCGGGACATCACCCTGACCTGCGTCTCCAACGAGGTCGGCGGCCCCTACGTGGGCACCGCGCGCTGGACCGGCGTCCGGCTGGCCGACCTGCTCGCCGAGTGCGGGGTGCGGCCGCCGTCCCGGGGCGGCCCGGCGGACCAGCTGGTGGCCCGCTCGGTGGACGGCATGACGATCGGCAGCCCGGTGGAGGAGCTGATGGACGGCCGCGACGCCCTGCTCGCGGTCGGCATGAACGGCGAGCCGCTGCCGTTCGCGCACGGCTTCCCGGTGCGGATGGTCGTCCCCGGCCTGTACGGCTACGTGTCCGCCTGCAAGTGGATCGAGGACATCGAGCTTTCGACGTTCGCCGACTACGACCCGTACTGGGTCAGGCGGGGCTGGGCGCGCAGGGCGCCGGTGAAGACCCAGTCCCGGATCGACACGCCCAAGCCGTTCGCCCGCCTCGGGACCGGCACGGTGATGATCGCCGGCGTCGCCTGGGCCCAGCACCGGGGCGTCGACAAGGTCGAGGTGCGGGTGGACGACGGTCCCTGGCAGGAGGCGCACCTGGCGGCCGAGGCCACCCGTGACACCTGGCGTCAGTGGTCCCTCGCCTGGCCGGCCACCCGGGGCGGTCACACCCTCACCGTGCGCGCCACCGACCGGGACGGCCTCGTGCAGACCGCCGGACGCACCCGCACGCTTCCCGACGGCGCCACCGGCCGGCATTCCGTGGTCGTGACCGTGGAGTGATCCCCCGGCACCGGTGATCGGCCCGGCTCGCGGCTCCGGCCCCGGCCGTCCCGAACCACCTTCCGTGACACCCCGTTCCGTGACACCCCCGGACGCAGCAGAGCGCTGCGCCGTTCCGACAGGAGAACTCGATGAACACCCGTATCCGCCGTACCACCGGTCTCCTCGCCGCCGCCGCGGTGCTGCCGCTGACGCTGAGCGCCTGCTCGAGCGACAGCGGCGACGCGGACGCGGCCGGCTCCTCGAAGAAGGCGTCGGCCTCGGAGAGCAGGGGCGGTGACGAGGGCATGGGCGGCTCGGCGACCGCGAGCGGCGTCGACCAGCCGTTCGGCCCGGCCTGTTCCTCCGTCCCGAAGGAGGGCGCCGGCTCCTTCGAGGGCATGGCGATGGACCCGGTGGCCACCGCGGCCTCCAACAACCCGGCCCTGTCCACCCTGGTGACGGCGGTGAAGAAGGCGGGCCTGGTCGACACGCTCAACAACGCGCAGGACATCACCGTCTTCGCCCCGACCAACGACGCCTTCGACAAGATCCCGAAGAAGACCCTGGACGCGGTGCTGAACGACAAGGAGCAGCTGACCAAGATCCTCACCTACCACGTCGTCGGCGAGAAGCTGGCGCCCGCCGACCTGGAGAACGGCTCCTTCACGACGCTGGAGAAGTCGAAGCTGACGACCTCCGGCTCGGGCGAGTCCTTCACGGTCGGCGACTCCGCCAAGGTCGTCTGCGGCGGGGTGAAGACGGCGAACGCCCACGTCTACATCATCGACTCGGTGCTGATGCCGGCGAGCTGACGCCCGGAGCGGATGAACGAGGGGGGAGCCCGGCGCCGGCCGGGCTCCCCCCTCGACGTGCGCCGGACGCCGGGCGCCGGACGCCGGGCGCCGGGGCGTCCGACGCAGGGCGTCAGGTCGGCACGCCGAGCAGGGCGACCGGTTCCGAGGTGGGCCGCCGCGAGCCACCGGCCGGCTCCACCGTGATGCCGACGCCCGAGGCGTCGTCGACCGGACCCCGCATGAGCATGGTCTGGCTGCCGCGTCCGGGGTCCATCAGGCCGGCCGGGCGCATCTCGTCTCCGTCGGCGAACCAGAGCTGGTAGACCTTGCCGGGCGGCGGCGCCGCCATCCTCGACGCGACGAACACCGCCCGGTCCTGCTCGGCGGAGACCACCAGCGTGCCCACCCCGCCGGCCACCTTCGCCGAGCGCGACACCGCGTCCGGTGCGGCCAGCACCGCCGCCGCCTCCTCGGCCCGCCGTTCCGCGAGCGCCGCCCGGTCCCGGGCGTCCTGGGCGCGCTCGTACTGCCACAGGGCGGCGCCGCCGAAGGCGGACGCGGCGGCCACGCAGGCGGCGAGCGCCCACCGGGCCAGGACCGGCCCGCTCCGCGCACCGCCGCGCGGGCGCCGCGGGGGCGCGGTGTCGGGCGGCACCTGGCGCACGGTGGTGACGCGCCGCAGCACCTCCTCGCGCAGGGCGGGCCGTGGGCGCACGGTCGCGGCGAGGGCGAGTCGTGCGGCGGTGGCGGTGAACTCCGCCGCCTCCTGCGCGCAGGTCGCGCAGTCGGCGAGGTGGCGTTCGAAGGCGGCCCGTTCGTCGTCGTGCAGCGCGTCCAGGGCGTAGGCGCCGGTCAGGGCATGCGGGTCGGTGGTGGTCACGCGGTCACCCCCAGGCAGTCGCGGAGCCGGATGAGTCCGTCGCGCAGCCGTGTCTTGACGGTCCCGAGCGGAAGGGCGAGCGCCTCGGCGACCTCCCGGTAGGTCAGGCCGCGGTAGTAGGCCAAGGTGACCGACTGGCGCTGCAGTTCGGTCAGGGTGCGCAGGCAGCGGCGTACCTGCTCCTGCTCCAGGCGCGTCTCGACCTGCTCGGTCACCTCGTCGTAGGCGGGCTGGTGCCCGAGCAGGGCGGCCTTGGTGTCGCGGGCCGCCGCGGCTTCCACCGACCGGACCCGGTCGACCGCCCTGCGGTGGGCGAGGGTCAGGATCCAGTTGACGGCCGTGCCACGCTCGGGGCGGTACCGCGGTGCGGTGCGCCACACCTCCACCAGGACGTCCTGAGCCACCTCCTCCGACTGCGCCCGGTCGCGCAGGACGGCCCGGACGACGCCGAGGACGGAGCCGGCCACGGCGTCGTAGACCGCCGCGAAGGCCTCGTGGTCGCCCAGCGCCACCTCTCGCAGCAGGTGCTGGAGGTCGGGTTTCGCGGTGCGGCCGGTGGCGATGTGCACTGGTTCCTTCACGAATACGTCTCCCGTGGGCGTGGCGGGGCAGGGCAGGGCAGGGCAGGGCGTGCACGGGTGATCCGTTGCCGGGAGGGCCGCGGATTGGTGCGTGCCGGCCCGTGGGTGCGTGCGGAGGTCCGCGTCGCCCGGCCGCGGCCGCGCGACGAGCCGTGCAGGCATGGTTCGGCCATGCGGGGGCGCGCGGATGCGGCTGCCGACGGATGGCGGGCGACGTCTCGGCACGTGGGGTCCTCGTAAGCCTCCGCTTCCGATGCGGCCGACCGGACGGGAGGACACGCAGCGTGGCCGGGCGTGGCCGTGGGCGACCGGGCGCGGCCGACCGGAACCCGCGGTCCGCATCCCGTCGTGACCGGCCCCTGGCTGCACCGGACCACTGCCACTAACCTGCTCCTCGTGCCGGTCGATCAGGCGTCAACGGGCGCCTTCCAGCTCACGTGGGAACTACGGAAGCACGGTTGGGCCAGGTGTCATCTGGCCGAGGGATCGCGGCGGACCTCACTCACGGTGAGTTACGGCACGGACGCGCTGGCGGACCTCGTCTCGGCGGCCGGTCTGCTGTACGGGGGGTACGGGGAGCGGCGCACGGCGCGGTTCTTCTTCGACGCCGAACCGCAGGAGTTGCGCTGGGTGGTCCGGGCCGGGGAGGCGGCCGGGGAGGACGAGGTGGACGTCACCGTCTACCGGTTCCCCGACGTGGGCGTCGTTCCGGCCCTTCCGGACGCCGAGGGCACGGTGCTGTGGCGGTCGGCCCATCCGCGCGGGGTGTTCGCGCACGCCGTGCTGGACGCGGCGCAGGGCGTGCTCGCCGAGCACGGCGAGGCCGGTTACCGCGCGAGGTGGGTGCTGCACCCCTTCCCGGCGGGCCCGCTCCAGGATCTGCGCCGCCTGCATCTGCGGGACGACGGCTGCCCGATGCCGCACTGAAGCGGCCGGCCCGGGGCTCTCGCCGCACCGGCCGCCGCACCGCACGCCGGAGCGGCTGATTCCGGGCGCCCGGCGTCCCCGGCGCCCGCACCGCTCCGTTTCCGGGGTGAAGCAGCGGGCAAGCGGGCGGCATGACGGGTATATCGACGACGTGGCGCGCCCGGAGCACCGCTCGGCGCGCCGCCAACAGCTCCGCGATGGACCGTGCGGCCCGAGCCGGTTTCGCGGCGCGCGGCGTGCTCTACCTGCTCATCGGGTTCATCGCGCTGCGCGTGGCGTTCCACGAGGACGGCGGCAAGCAGGCGGACCGCTCCGGCGCGCTCGCCGAGATCGCCGGCAAGCCGTTCGGTTCGGTGCTGCTGTGGGCGCTGGGCATCGCCACCGCCGGGATGGCGCTGTGGCGGCTCTCCGAGGCGGCGTTCGGCGCGTCGGGGCCGGACGGGCACAAGGCGCGCAAGCGTCTGTTCTCCGCCTGCCGCGCCGTCTTCTACGGCTTCGTGGCCTACTCCGTGCTGGCCTTCGCCGCGCACCAGGGCGGTGGGGGCGGCGGCGGTGGCGGCAACTCCTCCGACCGGCAGTCCCGGGACTTCACCGCCAAGGCGCTCGAGATGCCGGCGGGTCGCTGGCTGGTGGGCGCCGTGGGGATCGGGGTGATCGTCGCGGGCGCCTGGATCCTCATCCGTGCGGTGCGGCGGAAGTTCCGCAAGCACCTCAAGACGGCGCAGATGGGCCCGCGGGTCCGCCGGACGGTCGACGTGCTCGGCGTCTGCGGCGGCGTGGCGCGCGGCGTCCTGTTCGGCACGATCGGGGTGTTCGCGCTGATCGCGGCGGTCCGGTTCGACCCGGACAAGGCGAAGGGCATCGACGACACCCTGCGTTCCTTCACCCAGACTTCGGCCGGTCCGTGGCTGCTGGTCGTGATCGCCGTGGGGCTGGTGGCCTTCAGCGGCTTCTCGTTCGCCAGCGCGCGCTACCGCAAGACCTGACGGCGACGGCGCGGCGCCCCGAGCCCCGGACTCCGGGTCACTCCGGTACCGGTCACCGGCTCATCCGGTCGCCGCGCCGTTCCGCACCACCGCGTCCGTCGCGCCGTTCCGCACCACCGCGTCCGTCGCGCCGTTCCGCACCACCGCGTCCGTCGTGTCCGCCGCTCCGTCCGCCGCCCCGTCGCCGGCCGGGGCGGCGTTCTCGTGCTGCGGCCGGGCCGGGTTCCAGAGGCGGTCGGCCTCGCCGCGGGCGAGATGCTCCTGGTAGATCCGCACCTTGAACCGCATGACGTCCAGCGCCTCCCGCAGCTCACCGATCTGCGCCTCGACCCGGCCCTCGTGACGGCGCAGCAGTTCCAGCCGTTCGGCCTCGTTGCCGGGGCCCTGGCGGACCAGCTCGACGTACCGGCGGATCAGCGCCAGCGCCATGCCGGACGAGCGCAGTTTGGTGCAGACGGCCAGCCACTCGAGGTCTTCCTCGTGGTAGATCCGGCGGCCGTTGGACAGGCGGCGCACCGGATTGGCGAACAGGCCCTCCTGCTCGTAGAACCGCAGCGTGTGGACGCTCAGTCCGCTGCGTCGTGCCACTTCACCGATGCTCAGGTCCATGAGCGGCCCTCCGTTCCGTCGATCACTGCGGTCAGGCCCTTGATCTAGAGCCGACTCTAACTTCTAGCGTCGGGTCACCGGCCGGTTCTCGGCCGGCCGGTGGGACGTCGGAAGAGGACGGGGAACAGGCATGGGCGTGTGGTTCGTGACAGGGGCGTCGCGTGGGCTCGGCGCGGAGATCACCCGGGAGGCGCTGGAGCGGGGACACCGCGTGATCGCCGCGGCGCGCGACACCGCGGCGGTGCTGCGGGCGTACCCGGTGCGGCCGGAGGGTCTGCTGGCGGTGCGGGCGGACGTGACGGCGCCGGAGCAGCTCACGGCGGCGGTGGAGGAGGGACTGGCCGCGTTCGGCCGGATCGACGTCGTGGTCAACAACGCCGGTCACGGCCTGGTGGGCGCGGTCGAGGAGGTCTCCGACGAGGCGGCCCGCGCCCTGTTCGACGTCAACGTGTTCGGGGTGCTCAACACGCTGCGGGCGACCCTGCCGACGCTGCGGGCGCAGCGTTCCGGTCACGTCGTCACCATCGGGTCCATCGGCGGATTCGCCACCGCGCCGGCGGTGGGGGTGTACGGGGCGTCGAAGTTCGCGCTCGAGGGGATCACGGAGGCGCTGTGGGGCGAGCTGGCCCCACTCGGCGTCCACGTCACCGTCGTCGAGCCGGGCGGCTTCCGCACGGACTTCCTCAACGGCTCCAGCCTCCGGGTCGAGCCGGCCTCCATCGCCGACTACGCGGCCGGCGCGGGCCCGGTGCGGGAGGCCCTGGCCGGGAACGACGGCCGCCAGCCGGGGGATCCGGCGAAGGCGGCGAGGGCGATCGTGGACCTCACCGAGGGCGAGGAACCGCCGCTGCGCCTCCAGTTGGGCGCGGACGCGGTGGAACGCGTCGAGGCGAAGCTGGACCTGGTGCGACGCGAGCTCGACCGGTGGCGCCACGTGGCCCTCTCGACGGGGGTGTGACGCCGCGGGGTGGGCGCCGGGCCGCCGGGGCCGGGAGTGGGGCGGCTACCCACGGGCCGTGAGTACGAGCGCTCATGTCCGGGCCCTCACGGCGGCCGTAGCGTGCGGGCATGGCGAAGAACCTCGGTCGGCGGCAGGGCCGTCCCATGCGGCGTTACGTGGGTCTGGGCATCGGCATCGGCGTGGGCGCGGTCCTGCTGACGCGGTTCGGGCCGGTGCCCCCGCAGACCGCGGCGCGGGTGTGGGAGCAGCTCGCGGCCCGCGCGTCCGCGGTGGACCCGCAGCGGCTCCTCCCCCACCACAACCCGCCCGGCCAGGCCGCGGCCACGTACCGCGCCACCACGGCCTGGTGCCGTGAGCGGGCGGGCCGGGCCGGCGCGATGGCCCGCCGGGCCGCGAAGGCCGCCCCGTCCCACACCGCCCTCACGGCCCGCCGCCCCTCCCCCCGGCCCCCGCACCCCCGCCGCCGGGACTCCGGCCCCGCCGTCTGACGCCCAGCCCGGACCGGCAGAAGCCGCCCGGCCGCCGCCGCCCACGAAGAGGTCCCGGACCGCTCACGGTCCGGGACCTCGGTGTGTGCACCGTGGAAGGGCTCCGCCCCGCTCACGCGCCCGGGCGGTGGGCCTTGCTGCCGCTGGCGGCTGCCGTGACGGCGCAGACGAGGGCGGTGGCGGCCAGTGAGCCGGCGGTGATCAGGGCGACGCCGACGACGAAGAGGCCGCTGGCGTCGTCCGACCAGTCGTACCAGGCGGCCGCGGCGAGGCCGGCCGTCGTCCCGAGCACCGCGCCGGCGAAGTGGCGGCGGGAGGCGGCCCACACCACGGGCGCCAGGAGGGTCAGGACCAGGCCGATCACCTGCCAGGCCTCGTACGGTCCGGTGGTGGAGCCGTCCGGGTGGACGTCGCGGTGCTGGTCCCAGCCGAGCCAGGCGGCCCAGAGGCCTGCCGCCACGACGGCGAGGAGGAGTCCCGCGAGAACCTGACGGGGGACGGAGGGCGTGATCGTTCGCGTGGTCATGGGCCCATCGTGGACGGTTGCCCCCGCCCGTCCGCAGAGTGCGCGTACTCAGCTTGGGAGTGAGTATCCCGAGGCGGGACGGTGCGCGGTGGCGGGCGGTCGAGCGCGTCCCGCCGGTTAGGCTCCGTGGCATGACCAATGCTGAGGGTTCGGTGTTCGACGTCGAGATCGGTGCGCTCACGGGCGGTTCCGCGGAGCTGGGCCGGTACGCCGGGAACACGGCGCTGCTGATCGTGAACGTGGCGTCCAGGTGCGGCCTCACGCCGCAGTACAACGGGCTGGAGAAGCTCCACGAGCGGTACGCGGAGCGCGGGTTCGCCGTGCTGGGCGTGCCGTGCAACCAGTTCATGGGGCAGGAGCCCGGGACGTCCGAGGAGATCGCCGAGTTCTGCTCGGCGACGTACGGCGTGACCTTCCCGATGACCGAGAAGGTGGACGTCAACGGTGAGGACCGGCACCCGCTCTACCGGCGGCTGACGGGCTTCGCGGACGCCGAGGGGCACAGCGGGGACATCCGCTGGAACTTCGAGAAGTTCCTGGTGGACGGGGACGGCCGGGTCGTGGCGCGCTTCGCCCCGCAGACCGAGCCGGAGTCCGACGAGGTCGTCTCCGCGATCGAGAAGGTCCTCGGCCGATAGCCCGCCAAGGGGCGCGGGCGGCGGGCGGGGACCGGCGGCGGGCGGGGACCGGCGGCGGCCGGCCGTCGGGCACGGCCGCGGACGTGTGGTTGACCTTGCCCCTGGGTCAAGGCCCAGTCTCCCCGTCACCGGGCCGAGGGTCCGGTGACGGAGGAGGCCATGGGCGTGGACACGGGTGACGACGAGCTGATCAGCATCGGCGTGTTCGCCGCCAGGGTCCGGCTGTCCGCGAAGGCGTTGCGGCTGTACGACCGGCTGGGGCTGCTGCCCCCGGCGCACGTCGACCCGGTGAGCGGCTACCGCTCCTACCGGCCCGCTCAGGTGGAGCTCGCCCGGACGATCGTGCACCTGCGGCATCTCGACATGCCGCTGGCGGCGGTCGCCGAGGTGGTGGAGCTGATGGGCCGGGACGGTCCGGCGGCCGCCGAGAGGGTGGACGCCTACTGGGCGGACGTCGAGGCGCGGCTCGCCGGGCAGCGGGCCCTCGTGGACTTCCTCCGTGCGCGACTGGACGGAAGGACCTCCCTGATGAGCGAGCGGTACACGACGGAGACGGCGGACGTGCCCGGGTGCACGGTGCTCACCCTGAAGCGGCACGTCCTGGTGGGCGAGCTGCCCGCCTGGATCGGGACCACCCTGGACCGGCTGCACGCGGTGGCGGCCGAGGAGTGCGGAGGCGTCCCGGCGGCGCCGTTCGTGGTCTACCACTCGGAGGTGTCGCAGGAGAGCGACGGGCCCGCCGAGGTGTGCGTCCCGGTGCGGGACGCGGAGGCGGCACGGGAGTGGGCGGCACGGCACGGCAAGGGCGTGGGCGTGCGCGAGGAGCCCGCGCGGCGCCTGGCGTACACCCGCATCGCCAAGGCCGAGGTGGCCCAGCCGATGATCCTCAACGCCTTCGAGGCGGTGGAGCGGTGGATCACCGAACGGGACCTGCGCGTCGCCGGGCCGTGCCGAGAGGTCTACTTCGCGGACTGGTCCGCCGCGGGGCCGACGGACCCGGTGTGCGACGTGGCGTACCCGGTGGAGGCGCCGCCGGGGGCCTGAGCGCTCCGCCCCGACGGCGGTGGCCGTGGCCCGGCCACCGCCCGGCTGCCGCCCGGTTGTCCGGCTGTGAGCCGCCCGGCTGGCCGCCGCCCGGCCGCCCGGTTGCCCGCCCCGCGGACGCCTAGGGGCTCTGCGGGGCATCCTCCGGCTCGGGGCACGGTGTGCCGCGCTGCATCCGGTAACGGGCGGCGAGGTGGTACGTGCCCGGGCCGGGGGCGTCCAGGACGGTCCAGGCGACGCCCCAGGCGTCCTCCTCGCCGGACGCCAGGCAGCCGTGCGTGTTCGAGCCGTCCGGTCCGGGCGCCGGCAGGAGTTCCCCTTCGGCGTCGTAGAGGCCCAGCCACGGGGAGTGCGCCACCCGCACCGTGTAGCGGCCGGCGCGCGGCACCCGGACGGTGAGCTCGCCCTCGTCGGCGCGCAGGACCTCGGCCGGCGCGTCGGCCAGCGGGGTGGGGTCGACGACGGCGTACAGCCGCCAGTTGTCGTCGGCCCACACCTCCTCCAGGTACGGCAGGCCGCCCTCTATCAACTGCCGTTCCTGGCGGCCGCCCTCGCCGTCCGGCGACCCGTGCAGCGGGAGCACCACCTGGTGCACGGCCCAGCGGCGCAGCCAGGCGCGGTAGCTCCCGGCGTCCAGCGTGCCGTCGTAGAAGAGCGGGTTGCGCTCCCGGTCGGCCTGGCGGTTCCAGCCGCGGGCCAGGTTGACGTACGGGACCAGGGCGGAGGACTCGGCGTGCGAGCTGGCGGGGACCACCTCGACGCGGCCCGCCCCGGTGTCGGCGCGCTGCAGCCGGTCGACCAGCGGGGCGAGGTCGCGGGCCCAGATGGCGTCCGGCTTCATGCTGATCACGTCGGTGACGGTGCCGACGCCGACCCAGGCGGTGAACAGCGTGAAGGAGGCCAGCACCGCGTACCGCCGCCGGGTGCGCGGCGCGGTCGTCGGCAGCGCGGCGAGCAGGGCGACGCCGGCGAACAGCATCGGCAGGCGGGTGATGTTGGAGCCGATCTGGGAGCTGACCGCCCACACCAGCAGGGTCGCGGCGGCGTAGACCAGGCAGGTGGTCCGGACGGTCCGCCACCGCGCCGGGCTCACCGCGTACACCAGGAGGGCCGTCGTCACCGGCAGGACGGCGGTCAGGATGCCCATCGGCTGCGTCCCGGAGAACGGGAACAGCCAGGCGGAGGCGGCGACCACGACGGACGGGCCCAGCCCCAGCGCCCACGCCCCGGGACGGCGGCGCTGAAGGAACAGGGCGACGGCGATCAGGCCGAGGAAGAGCCCGGCGACCGGCGACGCCATGGTGGCGAGGGCGGCCGGCGGGGCCACCCACAGCGCCTTCGCCCAGCGCCGTGGCCGCCCGCGCAGCGGCAGGCAGAAGACGCCGGCGACGGCCGCGAGGGCGAACAGCACGCCGAGGCCGAAGGTGACGCGTCCGGAGACGGCGTTGCAGAGCAGGCCGAAGACGCCGGCGAGGGCGGCCGGCCACACCTGCCGGTGGCCGGACCCCTGGCGGGTGCGGCAGAGGATGAGGGTGAGCAGCCCGGCGGAGAGCGTGCCGGAGAGCATCATCGTGGCCCGCACGCCGAGGACGTGCATCAGGTAGGGCGACAGCACGCTGTAGGAGACCGGGTGCATGCCGCCGTACCAGGCCAGGTTGTAGGCCGAGTCCGGGTGCCGGCCGACGAACTCGGCCCAGGCGTCCTGCGCCGCCAGGTCCCCGCCGCTGTTCGCCATCGCGAAGAACCAGAGGACGTGGAGGACGCCGGTGAGGGCGGTGACGACGGCCACCGGGTGGCGGAGGAGACGGCCGAGGCGGGCAAGACGTGACCGGGGGGCCTGGGCGGCCCGCGGGTGCTCCGTCGCGGGGCGGTCAACCGCCCCGTCCTCCGCACCGGCCCCTCGTCCCGGTTCCGGCTCCGTCCCCGGCCCGGCCGGTGGCGCGGAGCGTGGCGCCGGCACACGGTCGGTGCCGGTCCGTGCGGCGGGCGCCGGCCCGTGGGCGGGGTCCGTGCCGTCCGTGACGGTGGACGGCGTCTCCGTCGGTTCCGCTGTGCTCACCTGGACGAACCTCTCTGCCCCGGGCGCCGGTCCCGCTGCCCGCGCGGTCACGGCACAGCCCGGCGACGCTAGCACGGCGCCCCGGTGCGGACCCGCCGGACCGGCGGGTCCGCACCGGGGCGCGGATGGAGCGGGTGGAGCAGCCGCGGGTGATGCGGCGGGGGGAGCGGCCGCGGGTGGTGCGGCGAGAGGAGCGGGGGCGGGCCGCGGGGCCCGCCTTCTCAGGCGACGCGGGTGAGCCTGGCTCCCGTGGACGGCTCCTGGAGGTCGCTGCCGAGCTGCACCGGCACCTTCACGGCGCCGCCCTCGGCGTCGCCGACGGTCAGCGAACCGACCTTGGTGCCCTCGGGCGCGGCGTGCGGCATCGCCGGGTCGGGGGCGAAGGTCAGCTTGACCTCGTGACCCGCCCAGCCGACCGCCTTGACGTCCTCGGAGACGACCACCGGCGTGCGCCCGCCGAGCTGGTCGTCGACGTACCCGACGACGTCGCCCTTCTTCAGGATGGTCTCCGACTCCAGCGCGTCCTGGGTGGCCAGCATCGCCGTCTTGGACACGGCGTTGACGGTGTCGAGGATGAACGGCTTGTGCTGCCCGAGGACCGCCCCGACCAGCGTCACGGTCTCGCCGCCGACCTCCTTGGTGGCGGCGAAGAGCAGGTTGCCGCCGGCCTTGGTGGTCGAGCCGGTCTTGATGCCGATGGCGTTGTTGTACGGGACCAGGGTGTTGTAGTTGTAGTGGATCCGGCCCGAAGGGTCCTTCCAGGAACCCTTGTTGGTGATGTTCACCATGGCGGGCATCTTCATCATCTCGACGCCCAGCTTCACCTGGTCCTCCGCCGTGGAGACGGTCGTCTCCTTGAGGCCGGAGGGGTCGGTGTAGGTGGTGTTCTTCATGCCGAGCTCGGCGGCGGTCTTGTTCATCTTCTCGACGAACGCGGCCTCCGAACCGGCGTCCCAACGGGCCAGCAGCCGCGCGATGTTGTTCGCGGACGGGATCATCACGGCGGACAGCGCGTCGCGCAGGGAGAGCTTCTGGCCCTCCTTGACGGTGTTCAGCGTGGACTCGTCACCCGTCTTGTCGTAGCCGCCCTCCTTCTCGGCGAGCGCGTCGACGGGGATCGAGGGACCGTCCTCGCCCACCTTCAGCGGGTGGTTCTTCATGATCACGTAGGCGGTCATCGACTTGGTGACCGAGGCGATCGGCACGGGCTTCGCCTCGCCGAACGAGTCGACCGTGCCGATACCGGTGACGTCCATCCAGCCCTGGCCCTCGTCCGGCCACGGCAGGGCGACCGGGTCGCCGTCGAAACGGAAGGACTCCTCGGCGGTCAGCACCAGGGACGGCTCGGGCAGCGGGCGGACCATCTGCACGACCGCGAGCACGATCGCCAGCAGCACCACCACCGGGGTCCAGATCTTGACCCGGCGGACCAACCGGCGCGGCAGGTTGTCCGGCGGCGGCGGGGTGTTGGTCAGCTCGGCCAGCAGGTCCAGCGGCGGCTTGGGCGGCAGCGGCTGCTGGGTGGTGCGCTCCGGGCCGATCTGCGGGATCGCGGTGGTCTCGGTCGACGCCGCGACGGGGGCGGGGCCGGCGGATCCCGCGGAACCCGCCGGGGAGCCGGGGCGCCCGGGGGGCGTCGGGCCCGCCGGGGGCGTCGAGGGCTTGCGGGTGGGGGACGGCGAGCGGTCGCCGACCTTCAGCTGCGTGGTGGGCTGATCCACCGGGGGCCTGGCGGCCGGGCGACCGCCGAGACGGATCGCGGTGGTGGGCTGGTCCACCGGCTTGCCGGAACCCTTGCCCTTCGCGTCCGGCCCGCCCTCCGGGGGCGCGACCTTGCCGAGGGTGCGGGTCGCGTCGCTCTTCTCCTCGGCGGGCAGCGGTGCGGCCGCCCACCCGGGACGCCGCGACCCGGAGGGGTCCGTCGCGTCGGGGGCGTCGGGCCCGTCCGTGTCCTCGGGCTCGGCCGTGTCCTCGGGCCCGTCCGTGTCCTCGCCTTCGGGGTCGCCGGACGGGTCGTCGGCGTCGCCCGCGGCAGCGGCGTCGCCCGCGGAGTCGGCATCGGCATCGGCATCGGCATCACGGTCGCCGGACGGCGCGTCGGCGTCTGCGTCTGCGTCTGCGTCTGCGGTGCCGGAACGCTCGTCGGCGTCATCCGCGACGGCGTCGGCGGCGTCCGGGTCGGCAGCGTCCGTGTCGTCGGCACCGTCGGAGTCGTCGGAGCTGTCGGCACCCTTCGGCGCGTCCTCAGGCGCGTCCTCGTCCGCCTCCGGGTCCGCCTCCGCACCGGCCGCACGCGCGTCACGGTCGGCGGGGCGCGCGGCCTCGACGGCGTCCGCCACCGGCTCGTCGCCGTCCCGGTCCTCATCGGCGTCGGAGTGCGCGTCGGCGGTCGCAGGCTCGTCGCGGACCTCGTCCGCGGGCTCGTCGGCGTCCACGACCGGCTCGTCCCGGACGTCACCGGCACCGGACGGAACCGCGTCGCCGATCCCGTCGGACGGCTCCGGGCTCAGGCCGGCGGCCGGAGCGTCCTCGCTCACGCCCGCCGCCGCGCCGTAGGCCGGCACGTTCGAGCCGTCGGAGTCCTCGGCACCGCCCGCGACCGGCTCGTCCTCGGCCTCGGCAGCACCGGCCGGAACCGCGTCGGACGGCTCCTCCTCGTCCCGGCCACCCACCGGGGCGTCCTCGTCGAGGCCCGCCGCCGCGCCGTAGGCAGGCACGTTCCGCCCGTCGGAGTCCTCGGCACCGGCCACAACCGCGTCGACCGGCTCGTCCCCGGCCTCGGCCGCGGCGGACGGCTCCTCGGCGGAGGGCGTCCCGTCCGTGTCCTCGGAGGCGGTCACGCGGTCCGCGGGGTCCTCCTCGTCGGCGCCCACGCTTGACGCGTCTGCGTCAGACGCCTCCGAGGGGGCCTCGTGGGCCGTTCCGGCGGCCCGGGGGCCCTCCGGCCCCTCCAGGGCCTCCTGGGCGCTCTCAGGGCCGTCCACGGCCGTCAGGGGTTCGGAGTCCTCCGCGACAGGGGCGGGCCCGTCGGACGCGTCGGACGCGTCGGACGCGTCGGACACCTCGTCCGCACCGCCCTCCACACCGTCCTCGGCCCCGTCCGCGTCCCGCTCGGAGGGAGGGTCCGCCACGGCGGTGCGGGCGAAGGCGGCGCGCGGGTCGGCGGACGCCGACGCCGCGGCGGTCTCCGCAACCGGTTCCCCCGGGCCCGGCGTCATACCCGCCGAGGACTCTCGCTGCTTCGACCTGTCGGGGGACTCGCCCGCCACCTGTGCCTCCTCCATACGCCGCACTCCCCGTGCGCCTGCCCAACCAGCCGACCGTGAACTCCGGCGGCCACCGTCCGGACCAGGTTCCAGTCTCGCGTCAGCGCTCCCGGCCCTTCCGCAGGGACGAGAACGACATACCTGCCGGTTCCATCCGATAGCGGACTCGCACTCTCGACAGATGAGTGTGAGAGGGGTCACCCTGTCGTACATCCACGCGGGGAGGCATGGATGGGCAGGAGCCGCAGAACACTTCCGGAGGAGCTTCTGCTGCTGGCGTTGGACCCGGCCACGGGTACCACTGCACAGCCGCAGTCGCTCGACCTGGGTCTGGCCGGAGCACAGCTCGTCGAGCTGGCCATGGCCGGACGGATAGCCCCGGACGGGGATCGTATCTCCGTGGTGATGCCACGGCCGACAGGAGATCCGACTCTGGACCACGCACTGGAGTTGCTGCGCCGACGCGGCGCCCCGGTACGCGCGGTCCACTGGATCGGCGGACCCCGTTTGGGGCTCCGCCAGACGTACCTCGCGCACCTGGAGCGGTGCGGCATGGTTCATGCCGTCGCCGGTCCGATGTGCGGAGTACTGCCGACGACTCGCTACCAGGCGACGGACACGGCGATCAGCCGGGAGATCAGAGCCCGGCTGGACACGGCGATCAAGACGGGTGTCCCACCGGACCCCCGCACCGCCGCGCTCGCGGCGCTGGCCCACGCGGTCGGCCTCGGCAAGCACCTGTATCCGGGCAACGAGGGCCGCTCGGCCCGTTCCCGGCTGCGGGACCTGATCAGGCACGACCCGATGGGCGGCCTCGTCGCGCACGCGGTCATGGACGTCCAGAACGGCGCCGCGGCGCAACCACGCCGCGCCCAGGCGCCGGCCGCCCGCACGCCGGTCCCGGCGCACGGGCGGGCGACCGCTCCGCAGCAGGCGCCCCGGGGTGTGACGGCCGAGCCGCACCCGGGGTCGATGATGCGGGCCGTCGCACGCTGACCTCGGCACGGGCACATGCCCGGACGGGCGGCGGACCTTCCCGGTCCGCCCCCGTCCGGGCATGACCCGTTCCCCGGGGCCGTCGCCGGACCCCTGCGGGCCAGCCGTCAACTCCCGACGTCAAGTCGAACCCGAAAGCGTGAACCGTTGCCGCGGATCCGCTCCCAGGAGGGACGCCGGGTGACCAGGACGTCACGCATGGGCAGCGATTGTGCGCCGTTTCCCAGCGGCGGCCCACACCCAGGTGGCAATCTGCTGAACAGCAGATACGCAAAGTTGAGGTACGCAGCCGGAGGTGCCGTCCGTGGCGTCCAGTGTCAACCCCACCGTCAGGCGCCGCCGCCTGGGCCAGGAGCTCCGCAGGCTCCGCGAGCAGAAGGGCATGACCGCCGAGGAAGTGGCGGAGCGGCTGCTGGTCTCGCAGTCGAAGATCAGCCGGCTGGAGAACGGCCGCAGGTCCATCAGCCAGCGTGACGTCCGCGACCTCTGCGGGGTCTACGAGGTCGACGACCAGCGGATCGTCGAGTCGCTCATGCAGATGGCCAAGGACTCCCGCCAGCAGGGCTGGTGGCACTCCTTCGGCGACATCCCGTACAGCGTCTACATCGGTCTGGAGACCGACGCGGCCAGCCTGCGCGTCTACGACCCGCAGGTGGTGCCGGGGCTGCTCCAGACGCGGCGGTACGCGGAGTCCCTGATCACCGGCGCGCTGCCGGAGACGGCGGCCGCGGACATCGAGAAGCGGGTGCAGGTGCGCCTGCGCCGGCAGCAGCGGATCAACTCCCGGGAGAACCCGCTGCGCCTGTGGACGGTGCTCGACGAGGCGGCCCTGCGCCGCATGGTCGGGAACCAGGCCGTGATGCGCGAGCAGCTGGAGCACCTGGTCGAGCAGGCGCAGATGCCGCACGTGACGGTGCAGGTGATCCCGTTCGACCTGGGCGCCCACCCGGGGCTCAACGGCCAGTACGCGATCCTCGAGTTCCCCGACGCGTCGGACTCCAGCGTGGTCTACATCGAGGGCGTCACCAGCGACCTGTACCTGGAGAAGCCCAACGACGTGCAGAAGTACAGCGTGATGTACGAGCACCTGCGCGCCCAGGCGCTGAACGTGGAGCAGTCGCGGCAGTTCATCGAGGACATCGCGAAGTCCTACGCGTGAGGGGCGCCGACCGCCTTCACACTGCGTGACGCCGTAACCTCGAATCCGTTGCCGTTGGACTTTGCCAACGGCAAAGGGAGGAACCGTACACGCACAACTGCTGGTGCGGTAGGGGCTATTGGGACATGCCATCCGCACGAGTGAATGGACTCCTCCGAAACGCGGGGCGGCGAGTAGCGTCGATCACGCCAACGGTCACAGCCAGTTGGCGGAGATCAGTCGCATCGTCACCCTCAGTTAACTCGGAGCAGAAAATGGCTATTCGTCAGGGCGCCACCCCCACGTGGACCAAGTCCTCCTACTCGACCGGCAACGGAGCGTGCGTGGAGGTCAAGTCCCCGGTGCGCGAGGAGCTCGCGGTGCGGGACTCCAAGGTTCCGGCGGGCCCGACCCTCGCCTTCCCGGCGGGTTCCTGGAGCGCGTTCGTCTCCGGGGTCAACCGTGGTGCGTTCGGCGGGATCTGACCGACCGCCGCGACAACGGGCCGCACCGGCCCGGCACCTGGGCACCACCCTGTACGGCCCTCTCGTCCGGCTCGCCGTCCTGGCCGAGGGGGCTCGCCCAATGCCGAACCGGTCGGTCGAATGTCCAGCGGGACGTCCGTTCAGCCGGACGTCCGTTCAGCGGGGATAGCGGGCCAGCCAGCCGGGGGACGCGTAGGACGGCCCGTGCAGGGCCGGCCCCTGGGTCATCTCGACCGCGAAGTCGTCGGCCAGCACCACCAGGGTGGGGCGGCCCTCGAGTTCGGCCAGCCATGCCGGTGGCAGTGCCGTCTCCCCGTGGAGCGCCCCCAGCAGTCCGCCCGCCAGTGCCCCGGTGACACTCGCCGGACCACCGAGGTTCACCGCCAGGCACAGGGCGTGCCGCACGTCCTCCCCGTCCAGCGCGCAGCGCACGGCGGCTCCCAGGACCTCGTCCGCACCCGCGTCGGCCTCCAGCGGGTGCGGCGGCTCCTCGGCGCCCGCCAGGGCGGCCTCCAGGGCCTTGACGACCTCCTGGTGGCCGGGCCACGGCTCGACCGCCCCGATCGCCGTCCGCACGGCCTGCGGCAACGCCTCCCCGCGTGCCAGGCCGTGCACGGTGACCGCGTAGGCGCCGGCCGCGAGGCAGGCCGTGGGGTGGCCGTGCGTCTGCGCGGCGCACTCCACGGCCAGCTGGGCGACGAGCTGCGGCTCCCAGCCCACCAGCAGGCCGAACGCCGCGGAGCGGGCCGCCGCGTGCGGTCCGCGCTCACGGGGGTTCCGTGGTTCGGCGGGCGTCCCCATGCTCTCGCCGCGCAGCGCCAGCAGGGTGGGGCCGTGGGGGTCGCGGCGGGCGTAGAGCCATTCCTCGCGGGCCAGCCAGCCGTCGTCCTCCCGCCGCTCGTCGGGGCCCCAGTCGTCCTGGGTGACCGCCCAGCGGCGCCAGGCGCGGTGCAGGTCGCTGGGCGGGTGCCAGACGCCGGTGTCCCGGCGCACCTGGGCGCGGATCAGCCCGTCCACGGTGAACAGCGACAGTTGGGTGACGTCGGTGACGGCGCCGAGCCGTCCGTACGCGGGGACCGGCGCGGCCAGCCCCTCGGGGCCGTGCGCGGCCACGATCTCGCCGGGTGTCAGTCCGTCGAGCGGTGCGCCCAGCGCGTCGCCCACGGCCGATCCGAGCACGACGCCGCGCACCCTGCTCCGGAAGTCCTGCAACTCGGCCCGGCCCCACGCACCAGCCACCGCCCGACCTCCCACGGCCGTCGTCCACGCCTGCGGAACCGGGCCTGGGCCCCGTCCCCCGCCGACGCTAACCGGCCGCCGCTCCGGGCGGAACGGGCATTTCCGGCCGATGTGCATGTACGGCTCCGGGGCCGTCCGCGCTTCCACCGGATCCCCTCCGGATCCGCACACCTCCCGTGCGCGCGCTCACCGGAACGACGGCGCCCGCCCCTCGCGTGGGCGAGGGGCGGGCGCCGTGACGGTGGCGGGTTCCGCCGGGGTCAGTACCGCAGCCGGGGGATCCGATCCGCGTCGACGACGCCGGTGAACGCCCGGACGTTGTCGACCGCCCCGTGGAAGTACTCGCCCCAGCCGTCCGCGGTGTGTCCGCGGCCGATCTGCAGCGGGCCCTCGGCGGACCAGGGGGCGTCGAAGGCCGCCTCGTCGCCGAGTGACCCGTCCACGTAGAGCCGGACGGTGTCGGCCGAGTCGTCGTGCACCACCGCGATGTGGTGGCCGTCGCCCTTCCCGCCGTCCGGGGCCGTGATGCGTGAGGCCACGGTCTCCTCGGCGTCCGGCCCCTCGCCGTCCGTCACCACCAGCTGCCACGCGTGGGTGGCGGGGTCGTAGCGGACCTTGAACGCGTCACCGTGCTCGCCGCCCTGGGAGAGCACCGTCATGGGCCCCGCCGGCTCCTTGTCGGCCAGCCGGACCTGGGCGGCGACGGTGTAGCTGCCGGACGTGTCGACGACCGGCCCCTCGCCGGCCGCGTGGCCGGCGGAGCCGTCCAGCTCCAGATGGGCGTCGCCCACCAGGGCGGACGGGCCGGGAACGCATTCCGGGTCGATCCAGCAGTCCGGGTCGTCCACGTACCGGAAGACGGTGGCGCCGTCGTGCAGCGTCAGCGCGCCGCCCGCACCGCCGGGGGCGCTGCCGTCGGTCACCGACTCGAAGTCCCAGACCCCGGCGTCCTGCGGCTCGCGCTTCGCCAGCGCCGCAGCCTCCGCGCCGACGACCACCCGGTCCCAGACCCGGACGTCCGCCAGGTCGCCCTGCCAGCGCCGTCCGCCGTCGCCGCGGGCCCGGCCGAGCTGGAAGGCGCCCGGCGCCGCGACGGGGCCGGTCTTCGCCGGCTCGCCGACGGCCCTGCCGTCGACGTAGAGGCGCAGGGTGTCGTCCTCGGTGTCGAAGACACCCAGCACGTGGGCCCAGTCGCCGGTCTCCGGGCCGCCGCCCGCGACGGTCGCGCCGCCGAAGGTGAACGCCCAGTCGGCGTCGCCGTCCGCTGCGGGCTTCAGGCCCAGCGTGAAGGCGGAGGTGCCGTCGGCGGCGTCCTGGCTCGCGACCGTCATGGCGCGGTCGGTGCGGTCCGGGCGGACCCAGCCGCCGACCGCGAAGGTCGTCCCGGTGTCCGCCACCGGTGCGTCCGGCGTCAGGTAGCCGTTGCCCTCGCCGCTGAGCCGTGCGCTGCCGGTGAGGCCCGTGCCGTACGGAGCGGCCTCGCGGAACGTCACGCCGTCCTCGGCCCGCAGGGCCGGTCCGGCCTCGGCGGAGGCGTCGGTGAGCTTCCAGTGGGCGACGGGGGCGCGGCCCTTGGCCACCAGGAACCGGTGAGAGGTCGTGGGACTGGAGTTACCGGCGCGGTCGACCGCCCTGACCGTCAGGGAGTCGGGTCCGTCCTTCCGAGGCATGAAGCGGAGTGTCACCGGCCCACCCGCCTCCTCCGGTTCCACGGTGCGATCGGATTCGCCGGTGAACCGGTAGACATAGGCGACCACGTCGTCGGACGGCGAGTCGAAGGTGAAGCCGCCGTAGACGCCCACCCCGTCGTGCCAGGCGGTGTCGTCGTAGCGGTCCGAGGTGATCGTCGCCTGCTGGGGGTGGTCGGTGTCCACCACGAACTGGCAGGGACGGCCGTCCCCTTCATCACTCCACGCGGACATCGCCCCCTGATCGCCGATGGCCCGCACCCGCCACGAGACCAGGGTGTCGGTGGGGACGTCGGAGGACGGCGTGACCCGGAGCGGGACGTCCGGGGTGCTCTCGTGGGTCGTGAGCGTCTCACGCCGCTCGGCGCCCGCGGCGTCGGTCCACCACACCTCGATCTCGGCACTCGCCCAGGCCCCCGAGTCGGGATTCCGCAGCGTCACCTCGAGCTGTGGCCTTTCCCCCACGTACGGCGCGGAGGCCCCCGTCGCACACGCGCCGTAGCCCGTCCTCAGGTCCTCGACCCGCGGCTGCGGCAGTGTGCTCTCCGCCGCGGACGCGACCCCCGGCGTCGCCAGCAGCAGCGCGGCGGTCGCCGACGCGACCACTCCCCGTCTGCTTCGATCCTTGTTCCGCACGGAACGCCCCCTCTGACGTGTACTCAGCAACGTGACGTGAACCTAACAAGGGTTACCGACGGTCCGGCATCGAATTACCCGCGGAAACCCCCTCCGCACGACCGGACGCCCGTGTTTGCCCAGCTCGTGCCGCTCGTATGCTCGGGGGATGACGACTTCCGCCAGCTCCGGAACCGGCCGCCCCACCGAGAACTCGATGCGCCGTGCCCTCAGGCGGGCACGGGACGGGGTCGCGCTGGACGTGGCCGAGGCGGCGGTGCTGCTCCAGGCGCGCGGGGCGGACCTGGACGACCTGTGCGCCACCGCCTCGCGGGTGCGGGACGCGGGCCTGGAGGCGGCCGGACGGCCCGGCGTCATCACGTACTCGAAGAGCGTGTTCATCCCGCTCACCCGGCTGTGCCGGGACAAGTGCCACTACTGCACCTTCGTCACCGTCCCCGGCAAGCTGCGCCGCGCGGGCCACGGGATGTTCATGTCGCCGGACGAGGTGCTGGACGTCGCCCGGCGCGGGGCGGCGATGGGGTGCAAGGAGGCGCTGATCACCCTCGGCGACAAGCCGGAGGACCGCTGGCCCGAGGCGCGGGAGTGGCTGGACGCGCACGGCTACGACGACACCATCGCCTACGTGCGGGCGATCTCGATCCGGATCCTGGAGGAGACGGGTCTGCTGCCGCACCTGAACCCCGGGGTGCTGAGCTGGACGGACTTCCAGCGGCTGAAGCCGGTCGCCCCGTCGATGGGGATGATGCTGGAGACGACGGCGACCCGGCTGTGGTCCGAGCCGGGCGGGCCGCACCACGGCTCCCCCGACAAGGAGCCGGCCGTGCGGCTGCGGGTGCTGGAGGACGCGGGCCGTTCCTCGGTGCCGTTCACCAGCGGGATCCTGCTCGGCATCGGCGAGACCTACGAGGAGCGCGCCGAGTCGCTGTTCGCGCTGCGGAAGGTGGCGCGGGCGTACCACTCGGTGCAGGAGCTGATCATCCAGAACTTCCGCGCCAAGCCGGACACCGCGATGCGCGGCATGCCGGACGCGGAGCTGGACGACCTGGTCGCCGCGGTGGCGGTGGCGCGGGTGGTCATGGGGCCGTCGGCCTGCCTTCAGGCGCCGCCGAACCTGGTCGACGCCGAGTACGAGCGGCTGATCCGGGCGGGCGTCGACGACTGGGGCGGGGTCTCGCCGCTCACCATCGACCACGTGAACCCGGAGCGGCCCTGGCCACAGATCGACGAGCTGGCCGAGCGGTCCGCGGCGGCCGGCTTCGAGCTGCGGGAACGGCTGTGTGTATACCCCGAGTTCGTGCGGCGGGGCGAGCCGTGGCTGGATCCGCGGGTGCTGCCGCACGTGCGGGCGCTGACCGATCCGCAGACCGGCCTCGCGGTGCCGGACGCGGTGGTCGAGGGACGGCCCTGGCAGGAGCCGGACGAGGCGTTCACGCCGTCGGGCCGGACCGACCTGCACCGCACCATCGACTCCGAGGGCCGCACGGCCGACCGGCGGGACGACTTCGACGAGGTGTACGGCGACTGGGAGTCGCTGCGGGAGGCCGCCGCCCCCGGCATGGTGCCGGAGCGGATCGACGGCGACGTGCGGGCGGCGCTGCGCACCGCCGCGGACGACCCGACGAAGCTGACCGACGAGGAGGCGCTCGCCCTGTTCCACGCGGACGGGGCGGCCCTGGACGCGCTGTGCCGCGTCGCCGACGACGTGCGCAGGTCGGTGGTCGGCGACGACGTGACGTACATCGTCACGCGGAACATCAACTTCACCAACGTCTGCTACACCGGCTGCCGTTTCTGCGCCTTCGCGCAGCGCCGCACCGACGCGGACGCGTACACGCTGTCGCTGGAACAGGTCGCCGACCGGGCCCAGCAGGCGTGGGACGTGGGTGCGGTGGAGGTCTGCATGCAGGGCGGCATCCACCCGGACCTGCCGGGCACGGCGTACTTCGACATCGCGCGGGCGGTGAAGGAGCGGGTGCCGGGGATGCACGTGCACGCCTTCTCCCCGATGGAGGTCGTCAACGGGGCCACCCGGACCGGGATGTCGATCCGCGAGTGGCTGACCGCCGCGAAGGAGGCCGGTCTGGACACCATCCCGGGCACGGCGGCGGAGATCCTCGACGACGAGGTGCGGTGGGTGCTCACCAAGGGCAAGCTGCCCACCGCCACCTGGGTCGAGGTGGTCACCACGGCGCACGAGCTGGGCATCCGGTCGTCCTCGACGATGATGTACGGCCACGTCGACCAGCCGCGGCACTGGCTGGGGCACCTGCGGACACTGGCCGGCATCCAGCAGCGCACCGGCGGGTTCACCGAGTTCGTGACGCTGCCGTTCGTGCACACCAACGCCCCCGTGTACCTGGCCGGCATCGCCCGCCCGGGGCCGACCGTCCGGGACAACCGGGCGGTCACCGCGATGGCCCGGCTGCTGCTGCACCCGCACATCCCGAACATCCAGACCAGCTGGGTGAAGCTGGGGACCGAGGGCGCGGCCGAGATGCTGCGGTCGGGCGCCAACGACCTGGGCGGGACGCTGATGGAGGAGACCATCTCCCGGATGGCGGGCTCCTCCTACGGCTCCTACCGCTCGGTGGCCGACCTGGTGGCGATCGCCGACGCGGCGGGGCGTCCGTCCCGGCCGCGCACCACGCTGTACGGCGAGGTCCCCGAGGAGCGGCAGCACGCGGCCGCCGCCTCCGACGGTCACCTCCCCGAACTGCTGCCGGTCCTGGACTGACACGGGAGGGCGGCGGACGGGCCGGGGGCGTCGGATTCCCCGGGCCCGGCCGTCGGATTCCCCGGGCCCGGCCGGTAGGTCTCCGCGGCTGGCCCGTGGGATTGCCGGGCCGGGCCCGTGGGATTGCCGGGCCGGGCCCCTGGTCAGGGGCGGGGAGGGTCGCCGTAGGATGATCCGACTCTGTTCCCGCCGCGGCCCGTGACCGGGCCCGTTGCTGAGGAGATGCGTACACGTGGCTTCCCGAGGGCTTCCCACCTGGGCCTGGGTGACCGGCCTGACCAGCGCGGCGATCGTGGTGGTCATCGGACTGGCCGTGCAGGCCGGCTCGGGGCCGAAGCCCGCCGCCCTGGACGACCGGAGCCCGGTGGCCTCGGCCTCCGAGACGCCCCGTCCGAAGAAGTCGCTGTCCGAGGACGGCGAGGACGGCAAGGGCGGCGAGGAGTCCGCCGGGACGTCGGTGCCGGCGGAGTCCGGGACCGGGCGGCGGCTCGTGTACGGCCTGGAGGCCGACCGGGTGTGGCTGGTCGACGCCGGCGACAAGGCGCTGCGCAGCTTCACGGTGTGGCCCGGCACGCTCGACCCGGAGCCCGGGGAGTACGAGGCGGGCACCCGCACCGCGGCCACCACCGGGTCCGACGGGGTGGCCATCGAGCACGTCGTGTACTTCGCCTTCTCGGGCGGCGTGAATTTCGCGTTCTCGCACGCGAAGGACGGCGCCTCGCCCGCCCCCGCCGACGGCAAGCAGACGGCCGGCGTCCGCATGAAGGTCCAGGACGGCGCGGCCCTGTGGGAGTTCGCCTCCACCGGCACCCCGGTGGTCGTCGTCCCCTGAGCCGAACCTGCGGCCCACGCCCGCGGCCCCGGTCCCCACGCTCTCGTGGGGACCGGGGCCGCGGACCGTTCCACGGGCAGACGGGCAGACGGGCAGACGGGCGGGCGGACCGGCGGGCAGGCGAACCGGCGGACCGGCGCGGGCGCGTCAGCCGTCGTACGACAGCCCGTGCCCCAGCGGGAAGAGCACCGTGGCCGGGTCGTCGGCCCGCTGGACCGGCACCGGCAGGGTGCCGCGCGGCTCGACCCGGCCGGCGATCACCCGTGCCGCGGCGCGCAGTTCGACCTCCGTCCAGCAGTAGGAGGCGAGTGACGCCGGGACGTCGCCGAGGTGGGCGATGTCGTAGGGGTTGCGCACCGCGAGGTGGACGACGGGCACGCCGGTCGCGAGCAGCCGGGCCACCAGGGTGCGCTGGGCGCTGGTGGCGCCGACGTTGTCGGTGGTGACCACCACCGCGTCCCGTCCCCGCGCCGCGGCCACCGCCTCGTCGATCTTCGCCGTGTCGGGCGTCCGGCCGGTGGCGAGCTGGGTGGTGCCGTAGCCCAGTTCCTCGAACGCCTTGGCCAGCTCGGGCACCGTGGTGCGGGTGGCGTCGGTCGGGAACGCCGGGCTCGCGCCCACCACGAGCAGCTTCCGCTGCGTCCGGCGCAGCGGGAGCGCCCTGTCGTCGTTGACCAGCAGGGTGGTGGTGCGCTCGGCGATCCGGGCGGCGGCGAGCCGGTGCGCGCGGGCGCCGACGACCCGGTCGACCTCCTTCGGCGAGACGTACGGGCTGCCGTCGAGCAGTCCGGCCTTGTCCTTGAGCCGCAGGACGCGCCGGACCGACTCGTCGAGCCGCTCCTCGGTGATCTCCCCCGCGCGCACGGCGGCCAGGACGCCGTTGTAGGCGACGTCGATGTCCGGCGGGAACAGCAACTGGTCGGCGCCGGCCTTGAGGGCGAGGACGGGCACCCGGTCGTCGCCGTACTTGGTGCGGACGCCGCGCATGTTGAGCGCGTCGGTGACGATCACGCCGTCGAAGCCGAGTTCGCCGCGCAGCACGCCCCGCAGGATCGCGGGCGACAGGGTGGCCGGGTCGTTGCTGGGGTCGAGCGCCGGGACCTGGAGGTGCGCGGTCATGATCGAGTCGACGCCGGCGGCGATCGCGGCGCGGAAGGGCGGGGCGTCGACACGTTCCCACTCCTCGCGGCTGTGGGTGATCACGGGCAGCCCGGTGTGGCTGTCCTCGCCGGTGTCCCCGTGGCCGGGGAAGTGCTTGGCGCAGGCCACCACGCCGGCCCGCCGGTAGCCGGTCACCTGGGCCGCCACCATGCGGCCGACCTCGCGGGGGTCGGCGCCGAAGGAGCGGACGTTGATGATGGGATTGGCCGGGTTGACGTTGACGTCGGCGACCGGGGCGAAGTTCTGGTGGATGCCGAGGGCGGCGAGTTCGGCGCCCGAGATGTACCCGGCGGTGCGCGCGTCGGACGCCGACCCGCCCGCGCCGAGGGCCATCGCGCCGGGGAGCTGGGTGGCGCCGCTCCCGATGCGGACGTTGGCCCCGTGCTCCTGGTCGATGGAGATCAGCGACGGCACGGGGGTGGGCAGGGCGAGCGAGGCCCGCTGCACCCCGTTGGTCAGCTCCGCGACCTGGGCAGGGTCCTGGATGTTGTTGGCCCAGCCGGAGAAGTAGATGACCCCGCCGACCTGGTACTTGGCGATCAGCTCGGCCACGGTGCGGACGCCGAGTTCCGCGAGGTTGCGGTCCTGGTCGAGCGCGCTGGGGGAGGTCGCCGACGTGCCGTAGAAGTACGGCACGAAGAGCTGGCCGATCTTCGCCTCAACGCTCATCGCGGCGATGATCTTCTCGATGCGGTCGCCTCGGCGGTGCGCGGCCGCGGGGGTGGCCGTCGCGCCGACGACGCCCGCCGCGCTCGCGGCGGCCACGGTCGCGGAGGCGAGAACGGTTCGTCGGGACAGACTCCGGTCCTGCATACGGACGTGCTCCTTCCAGCCTTGCGGGGCAAGGGAGTTGAAGGAAACGTGAGGTACTCCGAACAGCGGGAAACGTAGCCGTCGGGTCCGGTCCGGACAAGAGGTCTAGACATATTAGGTCTAGACAAGGCGGGATCTCGCCGTGCCGCCGGGACGGCCACCCGGGCCGGGGCGGGGCCGGCCATCCGGCGGGTGGCACTCCCCCAGGGGCGGACCGAGGGCTGATGGGCGCCCCGGGCCCGGGCGGGCCGGGTGGTGCCGGGTGGTGCCGGGTGCGGCAGCCCGCAGCCCGCAGACCCGAGGCCGGTGGCCCCGGGGAGGGCGCAGGAGGCCCTCGCAGGCCGGGCGGCGACCCGGGGGTCAGGCCGGGCGGGCGGTGCCGGTGCCCTTCTCCGCGTCGAGGGCGTAGACGCAACGATCCTTGCTGCACGCGTAGACGACACCGCCGCGCACCACCGGCGACCCGGTGATCTCCCCGCCGGTGGCCAGCTTCCACCGCAGCCGGCCGTCGTCGGCCTTGAGCGTGTACAGCAGGTGGTCGGAGGAGCCGAAGTGGATCCGGCCCTCGGCGACCACCGGCGCGCCCACGATGTCCCCGCCCGCCTGGAAGCGCCACTTGGGCGTGCCGGTGACCGCGTCGAGCGTGTAGAGGCCCTTGCCGCTGGCGACGTGGATGTGCCCGGCGGCGACCAGCACCGGTTCCACCGAGGACCGCGCCTCGGTGGCGATCCGCCACCGGTCCCGGCCGTCCGCCGCGTCCAGCGCGTACACCGTGCCGAGGTAGTCGGCGAGGTACACCCCGCCCCCCCGTCACGGCGGCGCCCGGCACGAAGGCGGGCGGGCCGAGGAAGACCGCCGGGGCCTCGAAGTGCCAGTGCACATGGCCGTTCGCCACGTTGATCGCCAGCACCCGGGTGCCGGCGGACACGTACACGCACCCGTCGGAGGCGTGGCTCAGCCGTACCGGGACGCCCCCGCAGGAGGCCGCGTCGCCGATCGGGTACGACCACCGCTCCTCGCCGGTGCGCATGTCGAGGGCGCGCAGCCGGGCGTCCTGCCAGACGTAGGCGGTTCCCTCGTGCAGCGCCGGTCCGGCCTCGGGGGTCTCGAAGTCGGTCTGCGCGCCGTTCAGCTGCCACAGCCTGCGGCCGGTGGCCGCCTCCCACGCCTGGACGCCGCCGCCGCGCGTGCCGGTGAGCACGTAGCCGCGCTCGGCCTGCAGCGAGTACACCCAGGCCTCGGCGGAGAGCCGCCACAGGTCGGAGCCGTCGCGGGCGTCCAGGGCGAACAGGGAGGGACCGTCGGAGGCGTGGATGCGCCCGTCGGCGACCTTCATCGACCAGGCGACGTCGCGGGTCTTGAAACGGCGGCGGCCGGTCTGCACGTCGAGGGCGTGCACCTCGAAGGAGGTGACGTAGACCAGGTCGTCGGCCACCTCGGGGGTGCCCCAGACGTCGTTGGACATCCGGAAACGCCACGGCCGCCAGCCGCCCCGGCCGTCCGCCGGCTGCTCGTCGCCGGCCGGGCCGGGCTGCCCCACCTGCTGCTGGGGCACCGGCGCGGCGCCCTGCTGGGGCCGCGACCAGGAGGCGGCGAGACCGGCCTCCGGCAGCGGCGCGCGGGCGCCGGCCGCGGCGCGCACCTCGGCGACCACGGGCCCCGCGCCGATCGGCACCCGGGCGCCCGGCAGCAGCACCGGCCCGAGGTCGGGCTGCGAGCCCGCCGGCGACGGGTGCGGGAGGGGGCCGCCGGGCCCGGGACCGTGGTGCGGCCGCACCGGCGGGGCCGGGTCGTGCGCGGGCCGCGGAGGCACCTGCGGGCGGCCCTGGCCGGGCTGCGGCGCGGGGAAGGTGGTGGTCCGGCCGCCGTTGCGGCGCTGCTCGATGAGGTGGACGGCACGCTCCGGCAGCCACGCGGAGGCGGTGCCGCTGTCGTCGGAGCCGGCCCCGAACAGGTGGGGGGCCAGCTGTGCCTGGAGGTCGGCCGGGCTGGGGCGGGCCGAGGCGTCCATCTTCATGCAGGCGTCGATCAGGGGCCGCAGCTCGTCGGGCAGCCCCTCCATGTCGGGCTCCTCACGCAGCAGCATGAAGACCGTCTCCACCGGGTTGGCGCCGTGGAACGGCGGGTGGCCGGTGGCGGCGAAGACCAGGGTGGAGCCCAGGGAGAAGACGTCGCTGGCGCCGGTGACGCTGCGGGAGTCCTTCGCCTGTTCCGGCGACATGTACGCGGGGGTGCCCACGGCCACGTTGGTCATGGTCAGCCGGGTGGAGGAGACCCCGGAGGCGATGCCGAAGTCGATGACCCGCGGACCGTCCTCGACCACCAGGACGTTGGACGGCTTGAGGTCACGGTGCACCAGACCGGCGCCGTGGATCGACTGCAGCGCCTCGGCGACGCCGGCGGCCAGCCAGCGGACCGCCTGCACGGGCAGCGGGCCGCACTCGTTCACGATCTCCTCGAGCGAGGGCGCCGGCACGTACGCGGTGGCCAGCCACGGCACCGCGGCGCGCGGATCGGCGTCGACGACGGCGGCCGTGTAGAAGCCGGAGACGGCGCGGGCCGCCTCCACCTCACGCGTGAAACGGACGCGGAACAGCTGGTCCTCGGCGAGCTCCGTCCGCACGGTCTTGATCGCCACCCGGCGCCCGGAAGCCGAGCGCGCGAGATAGACCAGGCCCATGCCGCCGGCCCCCAGGCGTCCGAGCACCTCGAACGGACCGATCCGGCGCGGATCGGTCTGTGTCAGCTGATCCACCACTTGCCTGCCACCTCCCCGTGAGAGCCGCGTCGCCTTCGTGTGTACGCGACCCCGTGCAGCGTCTCACCACCGCACCGCCGTGGCGGCACGCACCCCGATTCTTCCCTGCCCGAGCGCCGCCGCGCGAACCCGGGGGCGAACCCGGCGTCGCTCGCCCCTGGGTACCGTGCACGGCGGCCCGGGTCCAGACCCCGGCCAGGACCCGTTCCCGGGCCCCGGACCGCCCGCCACGGCCCTTCGCCGCCTTCCCGCTGCTCAGCGCCGTACCCGCCGCCCGCTCCGTCTCCTTCACCGTCCGGCGCCGCGTCGGCTCTCCAGGAGGGCGAACGAGGCGTTCTGGTTGTCCGTCACCACCGCCACCGCGCCCCGGTCGGTGGTGAAGGGCTGCGCCTGCACCCTGCCGCCGAGGCGGTAGACCGCGCCGAGCGCGCCCTCCAGGTCGTCCACCGAGAAATGCACCAGAAAGTGCGACGGCATGACTTCCGGAAAAACGCCCGCCAGGGGGGCGATGCCGTCCCGCAGGCCGCCGAACACGTGTCGCCAGAACGGCCGGGCGCCCTCCGGGTCACGGGTGTGGAGCACCGCCCCGGCGAACCCGCCACGGGCCGGAGGGCGCCGCCCGAAGCCCTCGTGCAGGGCCGGCTCCCAGAGCCCGAACACGGCCCCCTCGGGGCCGACCGCGAGCGCCTGGCGCCCCAGCCGGCCCATCGGCGCGGGGGCGCTGATCATCTGGCCGCCCTCCTCGGTGATCCGCCGGGCCACCGCCGTCGCGTCGCGGGTGGCCAGGTAGGCCGTCCACACCGTCGGCATCCGGCCGTCCCGCTTGGGGAGCAACGAGGCCACCGGCTCGCCCTCACGGTGCGCCCAGGCGGCGCCGAGCGGTCCGCCCTCCACCCCGCGCGGGCCCACCGCGTCGAAACTCCACCCGAACAGTTCCCCGTAGAAACGCTTGCCCGCCTCCACGTCGGGAAGCGAGGCGTCCACCCAGCAGGGAACGCCTTCGGCGGCTTCGCCGCCCTCCGTATTCACGGATGCCCCATTTTCGGCCATGGCGTCAAGTTAGCGGCACGGGAACGGTCACGCAGAGCACGCGCACCCCATTTGCAGTCTGCCGAATAGCGCGCGAATCCCCCGTCGATAAGCTGACGACATGACAGGACACGTACGCACGGTCGACGGCCGCGTGGCTGGTCGGCGAGGGCAGGCGACGCGGCAGAAGCTGCTGGACTGCCTCGGAGAAATGCTCGGTTCCGCCCCCTACCGGGACGTCAAGGTGATCGACGTCGCGCGCCGGGCCGGCACCTCCCCCGCGACCTTCTACCAGTACTTCCCGGACGTCGAGAGCGCCGTCCTGGAGATCGCCGAGGACCTGGCGGCGGGCGGCGCGGGACTGGGCGGCCTGCTGGAGGGCCGGTCCTGGACGGGGCGCGCGGGATGGCAGACCGCCCAGGAGCTGGTCGACGGGTTCATGGACTTCTGGCGGGCCAACGACGCGATCCTGCGGGTCGTCGACCTGGCCGCGGCCGAGGGGGACAAACGGTTCTCCAAGCTGCGTGTGCGCATCCTGGGGACCCTGCACAAGGGGTTGACGGAGGCGATCGACGGCCTGCGCTCCAAGGGCAAGGTCGACCAGGACGTGAGCCCGGCGGCGACGGCCGCCTCGCTGGTCGCCATGCTCTCCGCGGCGGCCTCGCACCAGAAGGGCGGGCACCAGGGCTGGGGCTACAAGGCCGCCGAACTCCGGCCGAGCCTGGCGCAGCTGGTGCACCTCGGGGTCACCGGGAAGAAGCCGACGCGTTAGTACGCCGTCGGGGTTCGCATCCTGTCATCACGCGCGGTTTTCGGCGGCCCGCCCTCGCCGCTCTCGCGGAGGGCTCGCGCCGCTCTTCCGCCGGGCTTCCGTCGCCCTTCCGCCGCTCTTCCGCCGGGCTTCACAATTCACCCGTGAGCGTGACCGATTCGGAATCAATTCCGATCTTGAATGAGACCAATCGAGTGATGCCGTGCATAGGATTTCGGCATCATGCTCGAAAAGCCTGTCCCTCAGGACTCCCGGTCCCGCGCCCAGCACCCCGTCTACGTCATCGGCGGCGGACCCGGAGGCCTGGCAGCCGCCCAGGCGCTGCGGGCCCGCGGAATCCGCGCCGTGGTCCTGGAGAAGGCGCCCCGGGTGGGCGACTCCTGGCGCCGCCACTACGACCGGCTCCGGCTGCACACCACCCGCAAGCGGTCCTCGCTGCCCGGGCTGCCGATGCCGCGTTCCTTCGGCCGGTGGCCGGCCCGCGACGACGTGGTGCGCTACCTGGAGAAGTACGTCGAGCACCACGGTCTCGAGGTCGTCACCGGCGTCGAGGTGACCCGCCTGGAGCGGGCCGGCGACGGTGACGGCGGCGGCGCCTGGGTGCTGCACGCCACCGGCGGCCGGCGGCTCACCGGCAGCGCCGTCGTCGTGGCGACCGGCTACAACCACACCCCGCGCGTCCCCGGCTGGCCCGGCCTCGACGACTTCGCCGGGGAGTTCCTGCACGCCTCGGACTACCGCTCGGGCGCCGCCTTCGCCGGACGCGACGTGCTGGTCGTCGGCGTGGGCAACACCGGCGCGGAACTCGCCGTCGACCTCGTCGAGGGCGGCGCGGCGCGGGTGCGGCTGGCCGTGCGGACGGCGCCGCACATCGTGCGCCGCTCCACGGCGGGGTGGCCCGCGCAGAACACGGCGATCCTGGTGCGGCGGCTGCCGGTGCCGGTGGTGGACCGGCTGGCCCGCGCGATGGCGAGGATCAGCGTCCCCGACCTGTCCGCGCACGGGCTGCCGCGTCCGGACACCGGCCTGTACTCCCGGGTGCGGCAGGGGGCGATCCCGGTGCAGGACGCCGGTCTGATCGACGCGGTCCGGCGGGGGCGGGTGGAGGTCGTCGCCGCGGTCGACGGGTTCGACGGGGCGGAGGTCCTGCTGGCGGACGGGTCGCGGATCACGCCCGAGGCGGTGGTCGCGGCGACGGGGTACGACCGGGGGCTGGAGGGGCTGCTCGGGCACCTCGACGTGCTCGACGCGCGGGGGCTTCCCGCGGCGCACGGTCCGCGGTCCCCGCGGAACGCGCCGGGACTCTTCTTCACGGGCTTCACCACGCCGATCAGCGGCACCCTCCGGGAGCTCTCCCGCGACGCGGAACGCCTCGCCAAGGCCATCTCCCGCGCCGCCCGCTGACCTGCGGCCCGCAGCCGCCCGGGCACCCACCATTCCGCATCACCCTCCCGCGGGCAGCGGGCAGCGGGCCGCGCACCGGCTCTCTTGAGCGACCGGCCCTCCGGCGGGGAGCATGGCCGCATGCCGAGCATCGTGGTCGTCGACGCCCCTTCCAACCTCGGCCTGCGCCCTCCGGCCCCCGGTACCGTCCCCGGTTGCCACAAGCTGGCCGGAGCACTGCGGGACAACGGGATCGTGCGCAGGACCGGAGCCCTCGAGGGAGGCGTCGTCGTGCCGCCGCGCTACGACCGGGGGGACTGGCGGGAGGGCGACGGGGTCTTCAACGCCGCGGCGATCGCCGCGTACACGCGCAAACTGGCCGATCGGATCGAACACCATGTCCGCGGGGGCCGGTTCCCCCTCGTCCTCGGCGGGGACTGTTCCATCCAGCTCGGCGCCGCGCTCGCCCTGCGCCGCCTCGGCCGCTACGGCCTGGTCTCGGTAGACGCCTCGCCCGACTTCCGTCATCCGGGCAACTCCCACCGCGTCGGCGCCGCCGCCGGAGAGGAACTCGCCCTCTCCACCGGCCGCGGGCAGGACGACCTGACCGACCTCGAAGGACTCCGCCCCTACCTACGGGACGAGGACATCGTCCTCCTCGGCACCCGGGACGCGTACGCCGACGACGCCGAGGTGACCGAACTCCGCGCGGCCGAGGTCCCCGTCACCACGGTCCGGGACCTGCGCCGCCTCGGCCCCGCCGCTCGTGGAGCCGCCACCGCCGCCCGTCTGGACCACGCCGGGACCGACGGGTTCTGGGTCCACCTGGACGCCGACGTCCTCGACCCCTCGGTCATGCCGGCGGTCGACAGCCCGGACCCCGACGGCCTCATGCCCGACGAACTCACCGCGCTGCTGCGTCCCCTCGTCCGCTCACCGCGCTGCGTGGGCCTCAACGTCACCGTCTACGACCCCGACCTCGACCCGGACGGCACCGCCGGCGCCCTGCTGACCGACCTGGTGGTCTCGGCCCTCACCGACCACTGACACCGGACCCCGCCGCGGCGGGCCCGCCCTCCTGGCGGACCGTGGCCGCGGACCTCGCGCCTCGGCGGATGACGAGGACCATGAGGGCCGCGGCCGCGCACAGGGCGCCGGAGGCGTAGAAGACCACGTCGTACGTGCCGAACACGTCCCGCGCCACCCCGCCGAGGAACGCGACCGCCGCCGCCCCGGCCTGGTGGGAGGCCAGGACCCATCCGAACACGATCGGCCCGTCCTCGCCGAAGTGCTCCCGGCAGAGCGCGATCGTCGGCGGCACCGTCGCCACCCAGTCCAGCCCGTAGAAGACGATGAAGAAGAGCATCGGCGGATGGACCGCCGGCGCCAGCAGCATCGGCAGGAACAGCAGCGAGACCCCCCGCAGCGCGTAGTACACGGCGAGCAGCCGACGCGAGTCGAACCGGTCCGTGAGCCAGCCGGAGGCGATCGTGCCGACCACGTCGAAGATCCCGACGACCGCCAGCAGCGAGGCCGCCGCGGTGACCGGCATGTGGTGCGGGTGATCGTGCGCGGCGGGCACGAAGTGGGTCTGGATCAGCCCGTTCGTGGAGGCCCCGCAGATCGCGAAGGACCCGGCGAGCAGCCAGAACGTGCCGGTGCGCACCGCCCGCGACAGCACCGTCAGCGCACGCCGGGCCACCCCGGGGACCGGGGGCGGCGGCGGGGTCACCTCGGTGGCGCCGAGGAGCGGGAGCCCCACGTCGGCGGGGTGGTCCCGCATCAGCAGCCAGGCGAGCGGCACCACGGCCAGCGCCGCCAGCGCCACCGTGGCGGTGGCCGGCCGCCAGCCGTGGGCGACGACCAGCCAGGACAGCACCGGCAGGAACACCAGCTGCCCCGAGGCCCCGGCCGCCGTGAGGATGCCGGAGACCAGTCCGCGGCGCTCGGCGAACCACCGGTTGGTGACGGTGGCCGCGAACCCGGTGGCCAGCGCGCCGGTGCCCAGCCCCACGAACACGCCCCACAGCAGCAGGAGCTGCCACGCCTCCCGCATGACCACGCCCGCGCCGACGCCCACCGCGATCAGGCCGAGCGCGCCGGTCACCACCCGGCGGATGCCGAAGCGGTCCATCAGCGCGGCGGAGAACGGCGCGATCAAGCCGTTGAGCACGAGGTTGACGGAGACGGCCGCGCCGATGGTGCCGCGCGACCACCCGAAGTCCTCGGCGAGCGGGTCGGTGACCAGCCCCGGCAGGGTGCGGAAGGCCGCGGCGCCGATGATCGTCACGAAGGCGACCGCCACCACCAGCCAGGCGCGGTGCGGCATCCATGCCTTCGGGCCCCGCGGCCCCAGCGGGCCCTTCGTGCGTGGCGGCCGTGCCGGGAGGGCGGGGGCGGATGAACCGAGTTCCGTCTGTGTCACCGGGACAGCATCCGTTCTCCGGTCCCTCCGGGACGAGTGGCCCGAGGGACACCGTTCGACAGGATCGGGCCACACGCCCCTCCGTCCGGGGCTACGCTCCCCGCATGACGGAGCAGGACGCAGGCGGGACACAGCAGGGCCCGGGGCCGGACCGCGGGCCGCACCGGGTGGCGGTGCTGGTGCGGGACGGGCTGATCCCCTTCGAGCTGGGCATACCGCACCGCATCTTCGGCCGGGCCCGGAGCGCGGACGGCCGCCCGCTGTACGAGGTGACGACCTGCTCGGCCGGTCCGCCCGGCGAGGTCCGCACCGACGCCGACTTCGCGGTGCGGGTCGAGCACGGTCCGGAGGCGCTGGCCCGGGCGGACACCGTGGTGGTGCCGGCCTCCCACGAGCGGGGCGTGCTGCACGAGCGGGGCGTGCTCACCGACGAACTGGCGGCGGCGTTCACCGTGATCCGCCCCGGCACCCGGCTGGTGTCCATCTGCACGGGCGCCTACGTGCTGGCCGCGGCCGGCGTGCTGGACGACCGCCCGGCCACCACCCACTGGGCGAGCACCGAGCACTTCCAACGGCTCTTCCCGCAGGTCAGGGTGGACCCCGACGTCCTGTTCGTCGACGACGGCGACGTGCTGACCTCGGCGGGAGTGGCCGCGGGCATCGACCTCTGCCTGCACCTGGTGCGCCGGGACCACGGGGCGGCGGTGGCCGCGGAGGTCGCCCGGGTCACGGTGGTGCCGCCGCACCGCGACGGTGGGCAGGCACAGTACGTACGGCGTCCGGTGCCGGAGGCGCGGGCGGCGGGCACGGCGCGGGCCCGGGCCTGGGCGCTCGAGCGGTTGCACGAGCCGGTACGGCTGCGTGACCTGGCGGAACGCGAAGCGCTGTCGGTGCGGACCTTCACCCGGCGGTTCCGCGAGGAGACCGGGGTGAGCCCCGGGGAGTGGCTGACCCTGCAACGGGTGGAGCGGGCGCGGCACCTGCTGGAGACCACCGACCTGCCGGTGGAACGCATCGCCCGCGACGCGGGGTTCGGCAGCGTGCAGTCCCTGCGCCAGCACGTCCGCGCCGTCCTCGGCGTGGCCCCGACGACCTACCGCCGCACGTTCCACGAGACCCGCTGAAAGTTGTCCACACCCTGTGGACAACTTTTCGCCCCCTCTGTTCAGCGACACCGGAGGGGAGGAAGGGAGAGAAGAAGAAGGGGGAGACCGGGGAGGCAGCACGCACAGGCCGGCGCGCCGCACGTGCGCGAGGCGCGGCCCGGAACACCGCGGGCCATCAGCCGCTCACGCTCGGCCGGGCACAGCCAGGGGAAGGCATCGAGGAACGCCGCGCGTTCAGGCCCCGCGTTCAGGCCGTCCGCACGGACCGCCCGTTCGTCCCGCGCGGTCAGACGGCCTCGTAGGCCAGGCCGCCGCACGCCGCGACGCCCGTGCCGTACGCGACCGTCGCCGCGCCGCCCGTGCCGGACTGTGCGCCGCGGTCGAGTTCGCACCAGATCCGCTTGCCGGCGCCCTCACGGGTCCAGCCCCAGCGGTCGGCCAGACCGTCGACCAGCGCGAGGCCGCGGCCGCCCGTCTCGTCCTCGTCGGAACATCGCGGCACCGGCGCCCGGCAGTCCGCGTCGGCGACCTCCAGGCGGACCGGAGGCATCGCGCCGGCCGGGGCCTCGCCCGGGTCCTCGGCCGGCAGCACCAGCCGTAGTACCGCGGGACACCCCGTGTGCACCACCGCGTTGGTCACCAGCTCCGACACGAGCAGGATCACCGTCTCGGCCAGCGACTCGTCGGCGTCCATGCCGGACCCCGCGAGCCGCGACCGGGCCCATCTCCGGGCTCTCCCCACTTCCGCGGGGTCGGGCCGGATCTCCAACTGCACTTGAAGCACCTGCACCGCTCACACCATCCGAACCGGCGGACACGACACGGAGTCACGGTCCGTGACTCCCTTGAAGCACAGCATGGTTGACACTGAGTCACGCCAACAAGCGCTTCGGGCATATTCCAGCGCGAAGGAGTACCCGTGCGGCATACTGTGCGACGACTCCCGCCGTGCGATGCGTCCTCGCACAAGGGCCGTTGGGCCCTGGCATCCGTCGCATTTCACCCAAGGTACCCGAGGGCGGACCGACATCGGGCGGCGGGCGGATCCGGTCCCGCGCCCGGGTGCGTCAACTCTCCGTGACCGCGCGGCCGCGACGGTGCGTGACGTGCGTCTCCTGATCACGCACGGGTGAACCCCGGCCGCGAGGCGGCTTTCAACTGGACGGCGCATCGGGCGTGTTGCGTGCTCGCGTGTCCCGGTCCCGGCCCGGCTCACGCCGACATCGGGCGGATGTCGTCGTCCAGCGCCGCGTCCGCGTCGGGGAAGACCTCGAAGAGCCGCCGCACCCCGAGCGCGCCCAGCACCCGGTTCACGTGCGACCCGTCCTCCGCGCCCGCGGCCGGCAGCACCAGCCGCAGCCGGCCTCCGCAGGAACGCAGCAGCCGCCGGGCGGCGATCAGCACGCCCACGCCGCTGGAGTCGCAGAAGAAGACGCCGGAGAGGTCGACGACCACGCTGCGGTGCCCCCCGGCCACCGCGTCGTGCACCCGACGGCGCAGCTCGGGCGAGGTCATCAGGTCCATCTCGCCGGACACCCGGAGCACGACCCATCCGTCGTGCTCGGTGCCGGTCACCGTGAACGCCACATCATGCCCCTTACTCGCCGGAGGCGGTCCTGTGGCAGCGCCCCTGCCCCCGCCACACCTCCATGAAACCCAGGGCCGGACCGGGAGAACCAGACATCGACCAGCCACTTTCAGGCTTATTCGACCTCATTCGATCGAAAATTCTCACACATCGATCAATTGCGGTCGCCGTAGGGGGACAAGACGCACACCTGGTGCCACCGGAGCCCGCGCCGCGCGACCCTTATCACGTGGGAGCGCTTCCGGGGCGCGCGTTTACGGGAAAGAGCCGTGCGCGGCACCGGGTGCCGACTACATTCGTCGGGGAGGACCCCCGCAGGGGCGGGGCGGAAGTGACGGGGCACGGGGGCAACCGGAGGGAGGGGACTGTGGCGGTCGCCACGGACGGACCGGTCCGCGCGGAGCGCAGGATGCAGCAACGGCTCGAGCGCGGGGAGGCCGCGGCACTCAGCGAGCTCTACGACCGGTACGCCTCCCTGGTCCACGGACTGGCCAACCGGGTGCTCGACGACGAGCGGGCCGCCGACGCGGTGACCCGCGAGGTCTTCACCCACGTCTGGGAGAACCCCTCCGCCTACGACCCGGGCCGCGGCCCGGTGCGCACCTGGCTCTCCGAGCTGACCCGCGACCTCGCGGTGCGCCGGCTGCACGCGCGGGGAGCCGCCGAACTGCGGCGCGACGGCGCCGACCCGGAGGACCCCGAGGCGCGCGAGGAGCTCCAGGAGAAGGTCCGCGAGGCGGCCGTGGCCGCCCGCGCCGACTACATCGTGACGTCGATGCCCGCCTCGCTGCGGGCCGCGCTGAACCTCGCCTACCACCACCGCCGGGACTACCGGGGAGCCGCCGCCGACCTCGGCGTCACCGAGGTGGAGATCCGCCGCCGGATGCGTCTGGGCCTCCAGCTGCTGTCCACCGCGCACGCGGTCGTCCCGCCGGAGTCCCTGCCGCAGTCCCTGCCGGACGCCGGTCACGGCCCGGGAGGCGCGGCGTGAACGGGGACGCGGAGGCGTACGACGGGCAGCCCCATGGCGAGCGGCCCTGGTCGCAGGACGCGGCCGCCCCGGGGCGCGGGCCCGGGCGGCGCCCCGCCGCCGGCGCCGGCCCGCACCGGAGCCACGGGGGACGGCTGCCGTCGGCGGCCGGTTCCGCGGAGCCCTCGCGCAGTCCGGGGACACGCGAGGAGCGCCCGCCGGCGGTGCCCGCCACGCACGCGGAGCTGAAGGCCATGCTGGGCGCCTGGGCGCTCGCGGTCTGCACGCCCGCCGAGACGGCCGCGGTCGACGCCCATCTGGCGGTGTGCCGCCGCTGCTCCGACGAGGCCCGGTCGCTGCGCGACGCGGTGCCGCTGCTTCAGCGCCCGGAGAGCCTGGACCTGGACCCGCTGCTGCGGACCCGGGTGCTGGACGCCTGCCTCGACCGGCGCCCGCCGCGCATCCCGGTCCCGGAGTGGGCGACGCCCTACGACGCGGAGACCGCCCGGCTGGACGCGCTGCTCCAGGACATCGACGAGGCGGAGTGGCACGCCCCGGTCCGGCTGCGCTGGATCGAGGAGGACGAGGAGCGCCACCACCGCTCCACCGTCGCCAAGGTGATCGCCCACCTGATGGCGGTGGACGGGCTGGTCGCCGTCGCCCTGGGCCTCGCCGACCCGCTGGCCGCGCTGCCGGGCCCCGCCCCGGCCGGCGGCACCGGAACCCCGACCTCCCGCACCCGGGCCTACTGGGCGGCGCTGAACCGTCCGCCCACCCGCGAGGTGCGCGACCCCTGGCGGGCGCAGAGCCACGACCTGGTGCGGACCGCCTCGTTCACCGGCGGCACCACGGGCGGCCTGCCGGTGGCGTACGGGCCGTGCGAGATCCCGCTGCGGGACGCCATGCTGGAGCGGGCCTTCGCCTGCTGGGTGCACGGCGGCGACATCGCGGACGCGGTGAACTACCCCTACCGGCCGCCCGCGCCGCGTCATCTGCACGCCCTGCTCGACCTGGCGGCCCGCCGGCTGCCGGACGCGCTGGCCACCAGGCGCCGGGCCGGCCGGGCCGCGCAGCCCTCCCCCGGCGCACGCCATCTGGTCTCCGCGGGCCGTCCGGGGCGCAGCCTGATGCTGGAGATCGAGGGACGTGGCGGCGGCGACTGGCTGATCCCGCTGGACTCCCCCGCCGCGCTGCCCTCGGAGCACCACGTCGTCGCCCATGTGGTGCTGGACGACGAGGAGTTCGCCCAGGTGGTGGCCGGCCACATAAGGCCGCGGGACGCGGCGGCCGGCCAGAGCGGCGACCGGGCCGCCGTCGAGGACGTGCTCTACGCGGCGGCCTCGCTCAGCCGGCTCTGAGGGTCAGGACTGCGAGGGTCAGGACTGCGGGTCAGGAGAAGACGACCGTGCGACGGCCGTTGAGCAGCACCCGCCGCTCGGCGTGCCACTTCACGGCACGGGCCAGCGCCTGGCACTCGACGTCACGGCCGACCGCGACCAGCTGCTCGGGCGCCAGCTCGTGGCCGACCCGCTCGACCTCCTGCTCGATGATCGGGCCCTCGTCGAGGTCCGCGGTCACGTAGTGCGCGGTGGCGCCGATCAGCTTGACGCCGCGGGTGTGCGCCTGGTGGTACGGCTTGGCGCCCTTGAAGCTCGGCAGGAAGGAGTGGTGGATGTTGATGATCCGCCCACTGAGCTGCTTGCACAGGTCGTCGGAGAGCACCTGCATGTAGCGGGCCAGGACGACGAGTTCGACGCCCTCCTCACGGACGATCTCCAGCAGGCGGGCCTCGGACTGCTCCTTGGTGTCCCGGGTCACCGGGATGTGGTGGAACGGCACGTCATACGAGCCCACCAGCTCGGCGAAGTCGGTGTGGTTGGACACCACCGCGACGACGTCCACCGGGAGCGCGCCGGTGGAGGCGCGGAAGAGCAGGTCGTTCAGGCAGTGGCCGAAGCGGCTCACCATCAGCAGCACGCGCATCTTCTCGCCGGCCTGGCCGATCTGCCATTCCATGTGGAACGAGTCGCCGATCGCCGCGAAGCTGGCGCGGAGCTTGTCCAGGCTGACCGGGGCGGGGGCCGAGAAGTGGACCCGCATGAAGAACAGTCCCGTGTCGTGGTCGCCGAACTGCTGGCTGTCCTCGATGTTGCAGCCGGTCATGAAGAGGTAGCTCGACACGGCGTGGACGATGCCCTGCTTGTCCGGGCAGGCGAGGGTGAGGACGTACTGCTCGACAGGCGCGGCGGCGGACTGTTCACTCATGCCCGTCAGGGTCGCACATCGTCTCCCGCCCACGCCGACCTTGTCCTCCATCCGGGACACCCTGTCGCCGAGGTCAGGCGGTGCGGGTGAGGATGCGCAGCACTTCGAGGGACTGGGGCGGGGTGTCGGGGTCGTCGCCGTCCCCGACGGCCATCCGCACGTGCGCGTCCCGGGCCGCGCGGACCGCCTCCGGCCACCCGGCGTGCGCCATGTAGGCCGACACCGGCGCGTCCGGCCCCACCTGGTGCATGATCCGCAGCACCCGCAGCACGGCCGTGTCGACCAGCGCCGCCTCCTGCGAGTCCCGGAAGATCGTGCCGACGTACTTCTCGGCGGACCAGTTGTCCAGCCAGGTGTCCTCGACCAGGCGGTAGACGGCGTCCGTGACGTCGCCGTACCCGTCGGCCCCGGCCAGCCAGACGTCGCGCTGGAAGTCCGGGTCGGAGAGCATGTGCAGCGCCGAGCGGACGTTCCCGCGCCAGCGCCACCACGGCATGTCGTTGAGGGGCATGACGCCCATGGTGGAGGAGCGACGCCCGTGGCGGGAAGAGTTCACCGAAGTCTGCACGACATCCGATCGTACGTTCCGCCCGCGGCCGCGGACCCCGGGGGCGACCCCCGAACGGCCGTCACGGCAGCGGGCCCGGGGGTGTCGCCGCAGGTCAGAGCTGGATCGGACGCCGCTCCGTGAGCTTCCACTCCTTGGCGATCGGGTTCCACAGGTCGGACGCCTTCTGCTTCTCCGCGGTGGCGGTGCCGCTCTGCTCGACGGCGGCGCCGGTCTCCGGGGTGTTGCGGGCGTGGCCGTGCTTGCAGAACTTGCCGCGGTCGCCGGCCACCTGGTCCGCCCAGTTCGCGTAGTGCTCGTCGGCGGACTTCGAGGCCTGCCAGGCCTTGGTGAGCGCCTGGGTCAGCGCGGCGTGCTGCGGGAGCTGGTCGACCTGGATCTCGTTGAGACGGGTGACCAGGTCGGCGCGCTGCTGGGCGGCGCCGCGCAGCGCCTGGGCGGCCTCGCCCAGCTTCTCGCAGCGGCGGACGTTCTCGACGGCGCCGACCACCGCGGAGCGGCTGTTGCCGCTGTCGGCGAGCAGCTTGTCCAGGGCGACGGCCTGCTCGCGCGCCTTGTTCTCCTCCTTCTCCGCCCCGCCGGAGTCCTCCTCCTGCGCGTCGGAGGGCGTCGGGGAGTCCACCGCGGCCGAGCCCTTGCCGGAGTCGTCGGCGCCGTCCATCAGCGAGCCGATGCCGATGCCCAGCACCACGATGCCGACGCCGGCCGCCGCCAGCAGCGGGATCCGGCCGCCGCGCCGGACGGGGGCGGCCGGGGCGGGATGCGGGTCGTAGCCGCCGGGGGCGGGCTGACCGTAGTCCGGGCGCGGGGCGTGGGAGCGGAAGAGGTTGTCGAACTCGGCGGGCGGCGGCCGGTTCTCGTCGGCGCCGTAGCCGCCGCCGGGGACGGGCGGGAGGTACTGGGTGGCCTCGCCGTCGCCGCCGCCGCCGGGAGACTGCGCCTGGGGCCCGGGGATCCGGCGCAGCATCTGGGTGTCGCGGTCCATGCCCTGCTGCGGGGAATGCTGCTGAGGGTGCTGCCCGGGGTTCTGCGGTCCGTCCGCGGACTGCGGCGGGACCGGCGGGAGGTACTGGGTGGCGGCCTGGTCGCCGGCCGGCACCGGGGGGATGAACTGGGTGGCGGCCGAGTCGCCGGGCGCCGCGGGTATGGGCTGTATGAACTGGGTGGCGGCCTCGTCGGCGAAGCCGCCGGCCCCGGCCTGACCGGGAAGCCCCTGGTGACCCGGCTGCCCCGGGTGGCCCGGCTGTCCCGGGTGCCCCTGCCCGCGGTGCCCGCCGTGCGACGCGGACGGACCCGTCGGCCCGGACGGTCCCGGAGGCACCGGCGGGAGGTACTGGGTGGCCTCGCCGTGACCGCTGCCCGCCGGGGTCTCGGGGGGCAGCGGGCCGGGTCCGGGCGCGCCGGTCCACAGCTGCGGTGCGGAGTCCCAGGCGCCATGGGCACCGTCGCCGTGGGTCCCGTCGCCGTGGGCGCCGTCGCCGTGGGTCCCGGCGCCCTGCCAGTTCTCCTCGGGCTGCGCCTGGCGCGGGTACGGCGGCCGGTCCGGCTGGTCCGGCGTCCACGGACCGCCGTGTCCACTCTGCGTCACCGGGGCTCCTACATCGGGGGCTTGCGGAATCGTCGGCTCACGCTACCCGCTCGTCCGCCGTGCCCTCCACCCAACCTCCCACCGCGCCCTGTGAGCAGCGCAGTTGGAGCCGGCGCCGCCCGCCGGGCGCGGCCGCGCGCCCTCGCCTCACGCCACGGCCAGGCGCTCCGTGAAGGCGCGGACCGGGGCCTCGGAGCGGTACGGCTCCAGGCGGTGCCGGAAGTCGTCCAGGTACTCGGCGCCCCGGTTGGAGCGCAGCGAGCCGAGGATTCCCGCGGCGTCCAGCGCGGTCGCGCAGGCCTGTTCCAGCTCCCGCCGCTGAAGCTGGGCCGTGGCGAGCAGCACGTGGCCGATGGCCCGGCGGCGTGCCCTGGTCGCGGGGTGGCCGTCCAGCGACCGGCGGGCGTAGCGCTCGGCCTGCTCGGCCTGCCCGAGGTCCCGGTGGCAGTGGGCCAGTTCGTCGGCGAGGTAGGCCTCGTCGAAGTGGCTGATCCACACCGGGTCGTCGCCGGCCTCGGTGGCGGTCGGCGCCGCCTCCATGGCGTCCAGCGCCCTGCCGCAGGCCACCTCGGCCGCCGCCGCGTCGCCCAGCACCGCGTGTCCCCGCGCCTCTGCGGCGTGGAACATCGCCTGGGCGCGCGGGGTGACCCGGCCGCGCGCGCCCTCCTGGGCCGCGCGGGCCAGCTGGGCGATCTCCCGCGGGTTGCCGAGCTGCGCCGCCAGGTGGCTCATGGAGGCCGCGAGCACGTAGCCGCCGTAGCCGCGGTCGCCCGCCGCCTGGGCCAGGCGCAGCGCCTGGATGTAGTAGCGCTGGGCGAGGGCGGGCTGCCCGGTGTCCACCGCCATGTAGCCGGCCAGTTCGGTGAGGCGGGCGACCGCGGCGAACAGCTCGCGCCCCACCGACTCCTTGTAGGACCCGGAGAGCAGCCCGGAGACCACGCTGTTGAGGTAGTGGACCAGGACCGGCCGGACGTGACCGCTGCCGAAGCGGTGGTCCAGGTCGACCAGGGCCTGCGTCATCGCCTTGACCGCGTCCACGTCGGAGGGGCCGACCCGGGGGCCGACCGCGCGGGCGACCTGCGGGTCCGGGGCGGAGATCAGCCAGTCACGGCTGGGCTCCACCAGGGCCGAGGCGGCCACCGAGGTGCCGGCCAGGAAGTCCCGCCGCCCCACGTCGCTGCGCCACAGCTCGCTGACCTGCTCGACCGCGCCCGCCACGGTGGGGGCGAACTGCAGGCCGACGCCGGTGGCGAGGTTCTTGCCGTTGGCCATGCCGATCTCGTCGATGGTGACGGCGCGCCCGAGCTTGCGGCCGAGGGCCTCGGCGATGACGGCGGGGGCGCGCCCCCGGGGCTGCTGTCCGCGGAGCCAGCGGGCCACCGAGGTCTTGTCGTAGCGCAGGTCGAGACCGTGTTCCGCGCCGCACAGGTTGACCCGGCGGGCCAGCCCGGCGTTGGAGCAGCCCGCCTCCTGGATGAGTGCCTGCAGCCGTTCGTTGGGCTGCCGTGCGACGAGTGGCCTGGCGGCCATGAGTACCCCCTGTTGCTGCCGTTGGTGCCTGGGTGGTGCCTGGTGTGGTCCCGCGATCACGCGGGTCCTGGCCGGTGCGCCCGGCCGGGACCCCCCAGTGGCTACCCAGCGCCCGCTCGCCCGCCGCCCGCGCGCCCCCTCGAATGCACCTGTGCGCCCCGCGCTCCCTGGCGCGGCCGTTCCCCGTCCGCGTGTCCGGCGTAACCCGGACGTGTGAGAGGAGTTGAGTCGTTCGTGGAAAATACGATCTCCGGCACCGAAGTCACCTCCATCCCCCAGCAGCGCGGTGAGGCAGGCCCGCAGGGCTCCGACGACGCCCGCACACCGGTCTCCTCCGCGCTCGAGGCCGCCGTGCGCTACGCCGAGCAGTGGCAGTGGCAGGTCTTCCCCGGGGTGTCGCTGGAGACGACGGCGGGTGTGGTGCGCTGCTCCTGCGGCGACGCGGCCTGCCCGTTGCCGGGGGCGCACCCGGAGGGGCCGGACTGGGCGACCCAGGCCACGCTCAGCGGGGCGGTCGCCCGGCGGATGTGGAGCGACCGGCCCGACGCCGCGGTGCTGCTCCCGACGGGGCACGGGTTCGACGTGGTGGACGTCCCGGAGACGGCCGGGTTCCTGGCGCTGGCCCGGCTGGACCGGCTGGGCACCGAGGGCGCGGCGGGCCCGGTGCTGCTGTCGCCGGACCGCCGGATGCGGTTCCTGGTGGCTCCGGGAGCGGTGGCGCGGGTGCCGCGCGCGGTCCGGGCGCTGGGGTGGGCCCCCGAGACCCTGGACCTCACGGTCACCGGCGCGGGCGGATGGATCCCGGCGCCGCCCACACGCTACGGGGCGCGGGGTCCGGTCCAGTGGGTCCGGACGCCGGCCGGCCGCCGCCTTCCCGACGCGACCGTGCTGGTCCCCGCCCTCGCCTACGCCTGCACCCGCTGACCCTCCCTTCGAGCCCGTACGCCCGCACCCGCTGACGCTCCCTCGGAGCCCGTACGCCCGCACCCGCTGACGCTCCCCCGGCGCCGGCGGCGGTTCCGCCCCCGGCCGGAGGCGGAACCGCCCGGAGGTCCGGTTCGTCGCTGTGGAGGGGGAGCCGCGCGGCCGTGGGGGCCATAGGGTCGGTTCCGTGCCCGGTACCGACCCAGCGGAGGGATGAGATGACTGCCGCCGTACGCGTGGAAGGCCTCTGGAAACGTTTCGGCGACCACGTCGCCGTCGGCGGGATCGACCTGGAGCTGCCCGCCGGGCGGTTCGTCGGCCTGGTCGGCCCCAACGGCGCCGGCAAGACCACCACCCTCTCGATGATCACCGGGCTGCTCCGGCCCGACCAGGGCAGGGTGGAGGTCGTCGGGCACGACGTGTGGCGCGACCCCGCCGCGGTGAAGGCGCGTATCGGCGTCCTCCCCGAGGGGCTGCGGCTCTTCGAGCGGCTCTCGGGGAGCGAGCTCCTCTCCTACGCGGGCCGCCTGCGGGGTCTGCCCGGCGAGGAGACCGACAAGCGGGCGGCCCAGCTGATCGAGGTCCTCGACCTCTCCGCCGCCCGCGACAAGCTGGTCGTCGACTACTCCACCGGCATGCGCAAGAAGATCGGTCTCGCCTCGGCGCTGCTGCACAATCCCGAGGTGCTCTTCCTCGACGAGCCGTTCGAGGGCGTCGACCCGGTCTCCGCGCAGACCATCCGCACGGTGCTGGAGCGGTACACCGCCTCCGGCGCGACGGTGGTGTTCTCCTCGCACGTCATGGAACTGGTGGAGTCCCTCTGCGACTGGGTGGCGGTGCTGGCCGCCGGCCGGATCCGCGCCGCGGGCCCGCTGGCGGAGGTGCGCGGGGACGCCGCCTCGCTGCAGCAGGCCTTCCTCGAGCTGGTCGGCGCGGGCGACCGGGCCGTCGGCAGCAGCCTGGACTGGCTGGGCGGCGCGCGATGACGGAGCGTCCCGCACCGGCCGGCGCGGCTCCCTCCTCCGTCGCTCCCCCGGGCGCCCCCGGCACCCCGGCCCCTTCCCCGGTCTCCGCCGCCCGGGCCGACTCCGTCACCGGGGTGATGGTCCGGCTGAAGCTGTCGATCGTGCGCAACGGCCTGCGGCAGTCCGGCGGCCGGCGCGCGGCCTACATCGCCTCCGCGGTCGTGGTGCTGCTGCTGGCCGCGTTCCTCCTGCTCGGGCTGCTCCTGCTGCGCGGCCACCCGCACGCCGCCTCCGTGGTGGTGCCGCTGACCGCCGTGCTGGCGCTGGGCTGGGCGGTGATGCCGCTCTTCTCCTCCAGCGGCGACGAGACCCTGGACGCGACCCGGCTGGTCCTGCTGCCGCTGCGCCCCCGCCCGCTGGTGCGGGCGCTGCTGGCCGCCTCGCTGGTGGGCATCGGCCCGCTGTTCACGCTCTGCCTGCTGACCGGTTCGGCGATCGCCGTGGCGCGCGGCGCGGCCGGCGCGGCGACCGCGGTGGTCGCGGTGGCGCTGGCGCTGCTGACCTGTGTGGCGCTGGCCCGGGCCGTGGTCACCGCGAACACCCGGCTGCTCTCCAGCCGCCGCGGCCGCGACCTCGCCGTGGTCAGCGGCCTGGTCGTGGCGATCGGGGCGCAGGCCGTCAACTTTGGCGTGCAGCGGCTCGGCGCGTCCGGGTTGGCCCAGCTCGACCCGTTCGCCGAGGTGCTCCGCTGGGTCCCGCCCGCCTCCGCGATCGGTGCCGTGGACGCCGCGAGCGACGGCGCGTACGGCACGGCCGCCGTCCAACTCGGTCTCACCGCGTTGGCGTTGACGCTCGCGCTGCGCTGGTGGTCGGCGACGCTGACCCGGCTGATGACCGCGCCCGACTCCTCCACCCTTCAGGCCGCCGAACCGGCGGCGGACCGCGCGGGGCGCCGCTCCGGCGGCCCGGTGGTCGCCCGGCTGCTGCCGCCCGGGCGGGTCCGCACCGTGATGGAGCGCAGCCTGCGCTACGCCTGGCGCGACCCCAAGACCCGGGCCGCGCTGGTCGTCTCGCTCGCGGTCGGGCTGATCGTGCCGCTCTTCAACGCGCTCCAGGGCTCGGGGTCGGTGTACTTCGCCTGCTTCGCCGCCGGGATGCTCGGCTCGATGATGTACAACCAGTTCGGCCAGGACTACTCGGGTTTCTGGATGGTCGCGATGACCATCTCCTCCCCCCGGGACGCGCTGCGCGAGCTGTGGGGCCGGGCCCTGGCGCTGGTCTCGTACGCGGTGCCCTACTCGGTGCTGGTGTGTGTGGCGACGGTGGCGGTGCTCGGCGAGTGGGGCAGGCTCCCCGAGGCCCTGGGCCTGTCGCTGTCGCTGCTCGGCGCGATGACGGCGACCGGCGCGTGGGCCTCCGTGCGCCACCCCTACTCCATCCCGCCGGAGGGCAACCGGAACGTGGCCCCCGGCCAGGTCGGGCTGGTGTGGATGGCGATCTTCGGCGGCATGGCGGCCGCGGCGGTCCTCTCCGCGCCGGTGATCGCGCTGACCGTCTGGCTGCACCTGGCGGGCTACGCCGCCGCGTGGGGCTGGCTGCTCCTGCCGGTGGGCACGGCCTACGGCGCCCTCCTGGCCGTGACCGGCCTGCGCCTGGCCGCGCCCCGGGCGGCCGCCCGTCTCCCGGAGATCCTGGCCGCCGTCAGCAAGGGCTGAGCGGGGGCCACGGGCCGCCGGGGCGCTCAAGGGGTGAGGACTCCCTGGAGGAAGGGGGTCAGCAGGTCCTGCCAGGCGTCGGGCTGGTCGTGGTGGAGGAGGTGGCCGGCGTCGGGGATCTCCGCGTACTCGCCGCGCGGCAGGACGCGGACCATCTCGTGGGCCTCGGCCCGGCCCAGCTGGCCGTCCACGCCGCGCACCACCAGGGCGGGGCACTGCACCTGGGCGAGCTCCTCCCAGTGGGCGTCGAAGGCCCAGCCGCGACGGGCGAGCCGCATCTGGTCGGGGTCGAACACGGGGCGCCAGCCGTCCGGCGCGTGGGTCATCACCTCGGCGAAGTAGCCGGCCCGGGCCTCGCTGGGACGCTCCACCCACGGATCACGGGAGAACCACTTCCGGACCTCCCCCAGCGTGGCGAAGGGCGTGGGCCAGGCCGCCAGCCAGTCCTCCCACTCACGCTGCATCGCCGCCCCGACGGCCGCCGCGCGCATCTCCGCCAGCACCAGCCCGCGCACCAGGTCGGGCCGGGCGACGGCGAGCCGCCAGCCGATCATCGCTCCCATGCCGTGCCCCACCACCACGGCGGGCCCCAGCCCCAGCTGCTCCAGGGCCGCCTCGGCGTCGGCGACGAAGGCCTCGGGCGTCAGCCCGGCCGGCCCCTCCGGATGGTCGCTGAGCCCGTGCCCGCGCTGGTCGAGCGCCACGGCGCGGCACCTGCCGGACAGGCCCCGGGCGGTCTGCGCCCAGTGCGAGGCCCGGCCCAGCAGCCCGTGCAGTAACAGGACCCCCGGCCCCTGCGACGGCTCCTCCTCCGGCTCCCGGCGCGGTCCGGGCCCGGACACGGCCACCGGGGCCGCCACGGGCGCCGGGCCAGAGGGAGAACCGTCCGGCCGTCCCCGCGAGCCCGCCTGCCCGGCCGGCTTGGGGGGCTCGGCGAACTCCCAGGCGGCCAGGCGCAGGCCACCCGCTCCGGTCAGGTCGATCCGCCGTGCCATCCGTGCCCCCTCAATGCGCGCCCTGTCGCGCGCCCATCCTGACGCCTGTCTGCCCGGTTGTGCGCTGCTTTGCGCCATCTCCCGCAGACTATCGAATCTGTATTCGAAAACGCGGGTTCATATCGCCGACACCCCTCGTTCGAGTGACCACGGCCGGGGATTGACCGTCGTCGACGCGGGGAGATCCTGAGCGGGAGGCGGACCACTCGGGGAAAAGCGGTCCGCGGGGACGACCGACCTCGGGAGCTCGGGGCTCCAGGTCGGCACAGGGGAGGACGGGCCCCGGCACGGCCGACGCCGCGCCGGGGCCCTGTTGCGTGGGTCGCCCCTCGGGGCGGGGTCCTCGGGTCATATGCCTCGCCCACCACACTGCCCCACGGTGAGCCACCTTGAAAAGGCGGGCGGCGTGAAAGACGGCGCGCGACACGGGCGTCACGACATCCGCGCGGGAGCGCACGACGCCCGCGAGCGTCCGCGGAGGCGACGTCGGAAGCGGCCGCGCCGGGCTCCCGCCGCAGCGCGCGCCTCGGTGAGTGCGGCTAGGGCTTGGCCACGAAGACGTGCGAGGCGACCTCGCCGTCCAGCTCGGCGGCCTCGCCGCCGCTGCCCACCAGCAGACCGGAGGGGGACTCGGTCACGCTGACCACCGAACCGGGCTGCACGCCCGCCCGGCGCAGCGCGTACATCAGCTGCGCGTCCGTCTGGATGGGCTCGCCGATGCGGCGCACGACGACCGTCTTGCCCTCGTGGCCGGGCTCCAGGTCGGCCAGCGACACCATGCCCTCGTCGAGGAACGGGTCTGCCGTGGCCTCCTGCCCGAGCTCCTCGAGGCCGGGGATGGGGTTGCCGTAGGGCGACTCGGTCGGGTGGCGGAGCAGCTCGAGGACGCGCCGCTCGACGGCCTCGCTCATCACGTGCTCCCAGCGGCAGGCCTCGGCGTGCACCTGCTCCCACTCCAGGCCGATGACGTCCACCAGCAGGCACTCGGCCAGCCGGTGCTTGCGCATCACCCGCGTCGCCAGCCGGCGGCCCTCCTCGGTCAGCTCCAGGTGACGGTCGCTGGCCACGGAGAGCAGGCCGTCCCGCTCCATCCGCGCCACCGTCTGGCTGACCGTCGGGCCGCTCTGGTCGAGCCGTTCCGCGATTCGGGCGCGCATGGGGACCACACCTTCCTCCTCGAGCTCGAGGATGGTGCGGAGATACATCTCCGTGGTGTCGATCAGTCCGGACATACGTGCCCCTCGCAATACATCTGCCGATAAGCCGCGCGCAGCCTCGGCGGTCAGGCCTGCCCGGCTGCTCCGGGCGGCGCGCCGACTCCGCATCCAATTCTTACGCATGCGGCCGACAAGCGTGCCCTGCCGGAGGAGTCGAAACAGTCCGGTTCGGCTCCCTACTGCCCCTCGGCGAACGGCCGATGCCACCCGTTGACACCGTTGTGGTCCAGACCTCACGGTGATCATCGACACACAGGAGGGAGCCTGCCGGTGAGCGGACACGCGGACGATCTGGTCGGCCGGTACTTCGACGCGGCGGAACGGCTGCTGCGGCGGGTCCGGGTGGAGGAGACGGAGGCGATCGCCGCCGCCGGGGAACTGGTGGCGGACACGGTGAGCTCCGGAGGGCGGCTGTTCGCCTTCGGCGCGGGGCACTCGTCGCTGGCCGCGCAGGACGTGGTCTACCGGGCGGGCGGCATGGCGCTGATGAACCTGCTGTCCGTGCCGGGGCTGACCGGCGTCGACGTGCGCCCGGCCACCCTGGGCTCGGCGCTGGAGCGGGTGGAGGGGCTGGCGGCCACGGTGCTCGACGTCTCCCCGCTGCGGGCCGGGGACCTGCTGGTGGTGATCTCCCTGTCCGGGCGCAACGCGCTCCCGGTGGAGATGGCCTCCGAGGCCCGGGCGCGCGGGGTGCGGGTGGTCGGGGTGACCTCGGTGGCCTACGCGCGGGAGACCGCGCCCGGCCACCCCTCGGGCACCTTCCTGAAGGACCACTGCGACGTGGTGGTCGACTCCAAGGTCGCGGTGGGCGACGCGGAACTCACCCTGGAGGGTGTCGGCGCGCCGTTCGCCTCCGCCTCCACGGTGGTGACCTCGGCGGTCATGCAGTCCGTGATGGCGGTCGCGGCGGGCACGCTCGCGGAGCGGGGCGTGGAGCCGCCGCTGCTGCGGTCGGGCAACGTGGACGGTGGCCGCGACTGGAACGACGCGGTCTTCGACCGGTACCGGGACCGGATCTTCCACCAGCACTGAGCTCCCCCGGGCGCCGGCGCCGAGCTCTCCCGGGGCAGGCGCCCCGGCGGAGGTCACCCGGCGGTGTCCTCCAGGGCCGCAGCGAGGTCCAGGGCGGCGGCCACCCGGCCCGCCACCTCCTCGCCGTGCGCGACGTCGTGGCGGCCGAACGGCCCGCGGGCCGGGCCGCGCAGGAAGGTCACCACGCCCAGCGTGCGGCCCCGGCTGCGCAGCGGGACGCACAGGGCGTGCGCGGCGTCCTGCGGCCACTGCCGGGTGAACCCGGCGGCGGCGGACACCCGCACGGTGCCCGCGCGTTCCGCGCACCGCAGCGCCGGGTGCCCGGACGGGTAGGGCACCGGCAGGCCCGAGCGGTCGGCGCCCTCGCCGCCGCCCGGGGTGCCGAACGGCGTGGCGGCCGTCCGCACCAGGCGCAGCGGCGTCTCCTCGTCGTCCGGCACCGCGCCGCCGGCCGCCCGGTCCAGCAGCGCGTGGTCGGCGAAGCCGGCGAGCGCGAAGTCCAGGTGGACGGCGGCGGCCTCGGCCGGGCTGTCGCACTCGGCGGCGGCGCGCGACGCCCGGTGCAACTGGGCGGCGCGGAAGCGGGTGACCGCGGCCTCCTGCTCGGTGGTGCGGGCCTCGGTGACGTCCTGGAACAGCCAGCCCACGCCGAGCGGGGTGGGTTCCTCGGTCAGCGGGGACGCCAGGCGCACGAAGCCGCTGCGCCAGCAGCGGCGCTCCCCCGGCGCCGCACCGGCGGCCGCCCCCGAAGCCGCACCGGGAGCCGCACCGGCGCCACCGGGCGCGGCGGGCGCGGCGACGGTGACCCACAGGTCGGCGGGGGCGGGGGGCGCGCCCTGCGCGAGGACATGGGTCAGCGCGGCCTCCACCTCGCGGACGCCCTCGGTGAGCATCTCGCCCAGCGGGCGCCCGAGCAGCGCGGCGCGGCCGCGTCCCAGGGCGCGGGCGGCGTGGGCGTTCACCACGGCGGGGCGCAGGTCCGCGTCGACCAGGACCACGCCCCAGGGGGCGTCGGAGAAGAGGGCCTCGCTCAGGGCGAGGGAGCGCTCCAGGTCGGTCTGCGCGTCGGCGGGGCCGAAGGCGAGGTACACGCCGGCGGGTCTGCCGTCCGGGCCGGGGACTGCGGCGGACTGGGTCCGCACCAGGACGCGGCCGCCGTCCTTGGTGAGCAGCGCGAAGTCGTGGACGCGGCGGCCGGGCGCGTGCATGGCCGCCATCAGGCGGGCCTCGGTGCCGGCCGCGTCGGCGGGGCGGACCGCCCAGCCGGCCAGGCCGCGGCGGCCCACCGCCTCGGCGGCGCTCCAGCCGAGGACGCGTTCCGCCTCGCGGTTCCAGTGGGTCACCACGCCGTCGGCGTCGAAGGCGCAGAGGGCGGCGTCCATGCCGTTCAGCAGGGCGGCGAGGAGTCGGTCGCCGCACTGGTCCTCGCCGGTCGGAGCGGTCACGGTGGTTCTCCCTGTGACTGGGCCGTGGGGCTCCCATTCAACTCCACCGCACCCCGGCCGAACAGCACTTTCACCGACCCGCTCGGCTCCTCCCGGCCCCGGCGCCGGGGCCGGCCGGCGGGCTCGGGGACAAGGGGGGAAAAAGCCGTTGTCCTCACGGAGGGACCGGTCGTACGGTGGGGCTACACGGGAAAGGAGGTGATCGGGTACATGAGTGACACCCGGACGCGTGAGGTGGCTGCGGGCTGAACGCCCGTGACCACGACGGGCCTCGGCCCAGCACCAGCAGTCACCCGACCCGCGAGCTCGCCGGCACGTCCGGCCGGCCCCCTTCCGTGGGACCAGAGCTCGCGGGTCGTTCCCTTTCCCGGGACGTGACCCGCGACGGCGGTCAGCCCGCGATGTCCCCGTAGCCCTCGATCGCCTCGACCGGCCGCGTCGCCGGACCGACGTACCGCGCGGAGGGCCGCACCAGGCGCCCCGTCCGCTTCTGCTCCAGGATGTGCGCCGACCACCCCGCCGTGCGGGCGCAGGTGAACATCGAGGTGAACATGTGCGCCGGCACCTCGGCGAAGTCGAGGACGATGGCCGCCCAGAACTCCACGTTGGTGGCCAGCACCCGGTCCGGCCGCCGCGCGTGCAGCTCGGCCAGCGCCGCCTTCTCCAGCGCCTCGGCGACCTCGTAGCGCGGAGCGCCCAGCTCGCGGGCGGTGCGCCGCAGCACCCGGGCGCGCGGGTCCTCGGCCCGGTAGACCCGGTGGCCGAAGCCCATCAGCCGCTCGCCCCGGTCCAGCGCGCCCCGTACGTACGCGTCGGCGTCCCCGGTGCGCTCGATCTCCTCGATCATGCCGAGCACCCGCGAGGGCGCGCCGCCGTGCAGCGGGCCGGACATCGCGCCGACCGCGCCGGAGAGCGCGGCGGCGACGTCCGCGCCGGTGGAGGCGATGACCCGGGCGGTGAAGGTGGAGGCGTTCATGCCGTGCTCGGCGGCCGAGGTCCAGTAGGCGTCGACGGCGGCCACGTGCTTCGGGTCCGGCTCGCCGCGCCAGCGGACCATGAACCGCTCGGCGATGGAGTTCGCCTTGTCGATCTCCTTCTGCGGCACCATCGGCACGCCCTGCCCGCGCGCCGACTGGGCGACGTAGGACAGCGCCATCACGGCCGCGCGGGCGAGGTCGTCACGGGCCTGCTCGACGGAGATGTCCAGCAGCGGCCGGAGCCCCCAGGCGGGCGCGAGCATCGCGAGCGCCGCCTGCACGTCCACCCGGACGTCGCCGGAGTGGACCGGGATGGGGAACGGCTCGGCGGGCGGCAGGCCGGGGTTGAACGATCCGTCGACCAGCAGGCCCCAGACGTGGCCGAACCCGACCGTGCCCACCAGGTCCTCGATGTCGACGCCCCGGTAGCGGAGCGCGCCGCCCTCCTTGTCCGGTTCGGCGATCTCCGTCTCGAATGCGACGACTCCCTCGAGCCCGGGAACGAAGTCGGACATGTGCGGCTCCTCGACAGTTGTGGGTCTGCCCCGTGCATCGGATCGTATCCACGAGTGCCACTTTTGGGGAGAGGCGCGGCACTCAGTGCCACCTCCGGTCACGCGACGCGGCCCGGAAGGCACCACCGGCCGTGACCCGAACGTGTCTGCGCATACGGCAAGATGATCGCGTGACCGACCGAGATGCCGCCCTCGACCCGTCCGACGACACCGCTCCCGCCCTCGTGCCCGACCCGGCCGCGATACGCCGGCACTACCAGGCGGAGGGCCTGGGCAGGTCCCAGCTGGCCGCAACGCCCGTGGAGCAGTTCGGCCGCTGGTTCCGCGAGGCCACCGACACCCCCGCGGTGTTCGAGCCGAACGCGATGGTGGTCTCCACCGCCGACGCCCAGGGCCGCCCCAGCGCGCGGACGGTGCTGCTCAAGCACTACGACGAGCAGGGGTTCGTCTTCTACACCAACTACGGCTCCCGCAAGGGCCGCGAGCTCACCGAGAACCCGCACGTCTCGCTGCTGTTCCCCTGGTACCCGCTGGCCCGGCAGGTGATCGTCACCGGCACGGCCGCCCGCACCGGCCGGGACGAGACCGCCGCCTACTTCCGCACCCGGCCGCACGGCTCCCAGCTGGGCGCCTGGGCCAGCGAGCAGTCCACGGTGATCTCCTCGCGCGAGGAGCTGGACCGCGCCTTCACCGAGCTGGACGCCCGCTACCCGGCCGACGAGCAGGTGCCGGTCCCGCCGCACTGGGGCGGCTTCCGGGTCGTGCCGCGGAGCGTGGAGTTCTGGCAGGGCCGCAGCAACCGGCTGCACGACCGGCTCCGGTACGTCGCGCTGCCGGACGGCGGCTGGCGGACCGAGCGCCTCAGCCCCTGAGCGGAGCGCTCGACATCAGCCCCTGTGCGGCGGGCCCAGCCTCTGTACGGCGGGCTTCAGCCTCTGAGCGGCGGCCCCAGCGCCTCGTCGAGCAGCGCCGCCCACTGGGCGACCACCCGCTCCCGGCGGGCCGTGTCGTCGCTGAGCAGGTTGGCCAGCCCGAGGCCGCGCGCCATGTCGAGGAGACCCTGCACGGTCTCCCGCACGCCCGGCCGGGACTCGTCGGCGGCCAGCAGCTCCACCGCCGTGCGGTGGGTCTCCCGGCCGACCCGGGCCTCCAGCTCGGTGACGCGGCCGCGCAGCTGCTCCTCGTTGGAGGCGGCCACCCACAGGGCGAGGGCGGCCCGGAAGACCGGCCCGGTGAAGAGGGCGACGATCTCCGCGACCACCGCCCCGCGGTCCCCCGCCGCGCCCTGCGGGAACAACTCCCGCAGGGCGGTGGAGCGTTCCTCGGCCACGTGCTCGACGGCCGCGGTGAACAGGTCCTCGCGGGTGGGGAAGTGGTGCTGGGCGGCGCCCCGGGAGACGCCGGCCCGTTCGGCGACCACGGCGACCGTGGAGCCCGCCCAGCCGTGTTCGGCCAGGCAGGCGACGGCGGCCTCCAGCAGCCGCTGCCGGGTGGCCCGGCTGCGGTCCTGCTTGGGGGCGCGCGCCGCGGTGGACGTCGCCTGGTTCACTTCACCCACGCCGGATCCCGTCGTTCGAGGAAGGCGGTCATCCCCTCCCGCGCCTCGTCGGAGGAGAACAACCGGGCCGAGAGCGCGGAGAGGGTCTCCGCGTCCCGGTCGAAGTTCTCCAGCACCTTAGCCGTGACCAGCGGTTTGGTCGCCGCGAGGGCCTGCGGTGAGGCCCGCCGCAGGCCGTCGAGGACCGGCTCGAGCACGGCGTCGACGTCCTCCCCCGCCGCGGTGACCAGCCCGATCCGCGCGGCCTCGGCGGCGTCGAACCGCTCCCCGGTGAGGTAGTACCGGGACAGCGCGCGCGGCTCCACGCGGGGCAGCAGGGTCAGCGAGATGACTGCCGGGGCGACCCCGATCCGTACCTCGGTGAGGGCGAACGTGGACCGCCCCGTGGAGGCGGCGACGACGTCGCACGCCCCCAGCAGCCCGAACCCGCCCGCCCGCACGTGCCCGTCGACGCGCCCGACCACCGGCTTGGGCTGCTCCAGCATCCGCCGGAGCAGCCCGGTCAGCGCCTCCGGCGGCGGAGGGTCGCGCAGGTCCGCGCCGGCGCAGAAGGTGGAGCCGGTGTGGGTGAGCACCACCGCCCGTACCTCGTCGTCCTTCGCGCAGTCCTCGAGCAGCCCGGCCAGCCGCCCGACCAGGGCGGCGGACAGGGCGTTGCGGTTGGCCGGCGAGTCGAGGACGAGCGTGGCGACGCCCCGTTCGTCCGACCGCCGCACCAGGTCCGGGGGTGTGTCCGTCATGTGCGTCCTTTCGTGCTCATGCTCGTTCCCTCAGTTCGCGCCGGAGGATCTTGCCGCTGACCGCGCGCGGCACGGCGTCGACGAAGGTGACCCGCCGCACCCGCTTGTACGGGGCGACGCGTTCGGCCACGTGGGCCGTCACCTCCGCCTCGGTCAGCGCCTCGGCCCCGGCCTGGCGGACCACGAAGGCGGCCGGGACCTCGTTGGTGTCGTCGTCGTACACGCCGATCACCGCCGCGTCGGCGATGCCGGGGTGGGTGAGCAGCAGGGCCTCCAGCTCGGCCGGGGCGACCTGGTAGCCCTTGTACTTGATCAGTTCCTTGACCCGGTCGACGACGAAGAGCCAGCCGGCCTCGTCGACCCGGCCGACGTCGCCGGTGTGCAGCCAGCCGTCGGCGTCGATCATCGCGGCGGTGGCGTCGGGCCGGCCGAGGTAGCCCTTCATCACCTGGGGGCCGCGGATGAGGATCTCGCCCGTCTCCCCGGCGGCGAGGTCCTTGCCGGGGTCGTCCAGCGAGACGATCCGCATCTCGGTGCCCGCGATGAGCTTGCCGACGGTTCCGGGCGGGGCGTCCTGGGAGAAGGGCGGCACCACGTGGGTGCCGGGCGACAGTTCCGTCATGCCGTACGCCTGGCCGACCGACGACACTCCGAGCCGGGCCCGGCAGGCCTCCGCCAGCTCCGCGTCCAGCGGGGCGGCGGCGCTGATGACGTAGCGCACCGAGGACAGGTCGTAGCCGTCCACCGCCGGGTGCTTGGCGAGGGCCAGCACGATCGGCGGGGCGACGTACAGCGCGGTGATGCGGTGCTTCTCGATCGCCGAGAGGAAGCCGTCCAGCTCGAAGCGGGGCAGCACCACCACGGTGCCGCCCTGCTTGAGCGGGGCGTTCATCAGGGCGGTCAGACCGTAGATGTGAAAAAAGGGCAGAACTGCCAGGATCCGCTCGCCCTCCCCGGTGGGCACCGCCGGCTCCAGCTGCGCCAGGTTGGTGGCGATCGACCGGTGGGTGAGCATCACGCCCTTGGGCGTCCCGGTGGTGCCCGAGGAGTAGGGCAGGGCGGCGACGTCCCGCACCGGGTCGATCTCCACCCGCGGTTCGGGGGCGGTGGTGCCGAGGAAGTCCATCAGCGAGCGGTGCCCGGGGGCGGTGTCGCAGACGAAGATCTCCGCGATGCCGCCCGCGAGTTCGGCGGCCGCCCGCGCGGTCTCCAGCAGCGGGGAGACGGTGACGATCCAGCGGGCCGCGGAGTCGGTGAGCTGCTTGGCGAACTCCTCGGCGGTGGCCAGCGGGTGCACGGTGGTGACGGCGGCGCCGGCCCGGGTGGCCGCGTAGAAGGCGATCGGGAAGGCGACCGTGTTGGGGCTGTGCAGGGCGAGCACGTCGCCCTTGACGACGCCCGCCTCCGCCAGGCCGGCCGCCACCTTGCGGTGGAAGGCGCCGACTTGGGCGTAGGTGAGGGTCATGCCGTTCACCCCGTCGATCAGGGCGGGGGTGTCGCCGCGTTCGGCGGCCCGGCCGAGCACCGCGTCGTGGATGGGCTCCTCGACGGCGGGGACATCTGCGTACTCGCTGCGGAACATGAAGGCTCCTTGTCGCACGACGCTGTGCTCGCCTCCCCTTGAGGCGTGGCCGCCAAATATGGTCATGTCAGTACGACTTGGGAAGACCCAGCGTCTGGTGCGAGACGAAGTTGAGGATCATCTCCCGGCTGACCGGGGCGATCCGGGCCACCCGCGAGGCGTTGACCAGCGAGGCGAGGCCGAACTCCTTGGTGAGGCCGTTGCCGCCGAGGGTGTGGACGGCGGTGTCCACCGCCTTCACGCAGGCCTCTCCCGCCGCGTACTTGGCCATGTTCGCCGCCTCGCCCGCGGCGAGGTCGTCGCCGGCGTCGCAGAGGTGGGCGGCCTTCTGCATCATCAGCTTCGCCGTCTCCACCTCGATGTGGGCGACCGCCAGCGGGTGCTGGATGGCCTGGTGGGCGCCGATGGGCGTCTTCCAGACCTGCCGCTCCTTGGCGTAGCCGATCGCCGCGGTGAGCGCGTAGCGGGCCATGCCGACGGCGAAGGCGGCGGTCATCACCCGCTCCGGGTTCAGTCCGGCGAACAGCTGGAGCAGGCCGGCGTCCTCGTCGCCGACCAGCGCGTCGGCGGGCAGCCGCACGTCGTCCAGGACCAGCTCGAACTGCTTCTCGGCGGCGGCCAGATCCATGTCGAGCATGGTGCGGTGGAAGCCGGGGGTGTCGCGCGGGACGATGAACAGGGCGGGCTTGAGCTTGCCGGTGCGGGCGTCCTCGGTGCGGCCCACGATCAGCGTGGCGTCGGAGATGTCCACGCCGGAGATGAAGACCTTCCGCCCGTTGAGCACCCACTCCTCGCCGTCGCGCCGCGCGGTGGTCGTGATGCGGTGGCTGTTGGAGCCGGCGTCGGGCTCGGTGATGCCGAAGGACATGATCCTGCTGCCGTCGGCGAGGCCGGGCAGCCACTCGCGCTTCTGCTCCTCGGTGCCGAAGCGGGCGATGATGGTGCCGCAGATCGCCGGGGAGACCACCAGCAGGAGCAGCGGGCAGCCCGCCGCGCCGAGCTCCTCGAGCACCAGGGACAGCTCGTAGATGCCGCCGCCCCCGCCGCCGTACTCCTCGGGCAGGCTGACGCCGAGGTAGCCGAGCTTGCCCGCCTCGTTCCACAGCTCCTCGGGGCCCTTGCCCTCCTCCAGGGCCTTGGTGACGTACGCGCGGCCGTAGCGGCGGCCCAGCGCGGCGACGGCCTCCCGCAGCGCCTTGTGCTCCTCGGTCTCGATGACGACGCTCACTGGCTCTCCTCGTGGTCGGCGGAACCTTCGGCTTCTGGTGGCGCTTGCTGGACGACGGCGAGCAGGGCGCCGACCTCGACCTGGCGGCCGGGTGCGGCGTGCAGCGCCGTGAGGGTGCCGGAGACGGGGGCGGTGACGCGGTGCTCCATCTTCATCGCCTCCAGCCACAGCAGCGGCTGCCCCTCGGTGACGGCGGAGCCGACGGCCAGGCCGTCGGCGACGCGGACGACGGTGCCGGGCATCGGGGCGAGCAGCGAGCCCGGTTCCCGGCGGGACTCGGGCTCGGGGAAGCGGGGCAGCTCGGTGAGGGCCGTGCCGTTCACGAAGACCCGTCCGTCCGCGTACCGGGCCACCTCGTACCTGCGCCGCACCCCGTCCACCTCGAGGACGACCAGGGAGGCGTCGGCGTGCACCACGACCGCCCCGTCGGCCTCCGGGCCCCGGCGGGTCCAGCGGTAGGCGGCCTCGTGCTCCTTCTCCCCCACCCGGTAGCGGCGGACCTGCGGCTGCGAGGGAACGTTCCGCCAGCCCCCGCCGAAGCGGGCGCCCGCGCCGGACACGGCCGCGGCCGAGGACAGGGCGGCGGCCAGCGGCGCGTGCGGGTCGGTGCTCTCCCGGGTGAGCTCGGCCAGGTGCCGGTCGTAGAAACCGGTGTCCATCCGTCCGGCGGCGAACTCCTCGTGCCGCAGCGAACGCACCAGCAGGTCCCGGTTGGTGACCGGCCCGTGCACGGCGGCCCGCTCCAGCGCCCCGGCCAGCTTGCGGACCGCCTCGGCACGGGTGGGCGCGTGGGCGACCACCTTGGCGAGCATCGGGTCGTAGTGGACGCCGACCGTGTCACCGTCGGCGAAGCCGGTGTCCACCCGCACGCCGGCCGCCCGGGCGGCCTCGTCCAGCCCGATCCGGTGCAGCACCCCGGTCTGCGGGGCCCAGCCGCGCGCCGGGTCCTCGGCGTACAGGCGGGCCTCCACGGCGTGCCCGCGCGGGGCGGGCGGCTCGGCCTCCAGCGCGCCGCCCTCGGCGATCCGCAGCTGGAGGGCGACCAGGTCGATGCCGAACACCTCCTCGGTGACGGGGTGTTCGACCTGGAGCCGGGTGTTCATCTCCAGGAAGTGCGCCCGGCCGTCGGCGACCAGGAACTCCACCGTGCCCGCGCCCACGTAGTCGACGGCCCGCGCCGCCCGGACGGCCAGCTCGTGGAGCTCGTCGACCAGCCCGGGCGGGAGCCCGGGGGCCGGGGCCTCCTCGACCACCTTCTGGTGGCGGCGCTGCAGCGAGCAGTCCCGGGTGCCCAGCGCCCACACCGTGCCGTGGGTGTCGGCCAGCACCTGCACCTCGACATGGCGGCCGCCCTCCACGTAGGGCTCGACGAACACCTCGTCGTCGCCGAACGCGCTCAGCGCCTCGGCCCGGGCGGCGGTCAGCTCGGCCTCCAGGTCGGCCAGCCGGCGCACGATCCGCATGCCGCGGCCGCCGCCGCCGGCCGCCGCCTTCACCAGCACCGGCAGGTCCGCCTCGCCGACCTCGGCGAGCGGCGCCAGCCCCATCAGCTCCTTGGCCCGCGTCTTGGACGCCATCGCCTCGACGGCCTCCGGCGACGGACCGATCCACACCAGCCCGGCGTCCAGCACCTGGCGGGCGAAGTCCGGGTTCTCGGACAGGAAGCCGTACCCCGGGTGCACCGCGTCCGCCCCGGCCGCCAGGGCGGCCTTCACGATCAGGTCGCCGCGCAGGTAGGTGTCCGCGGGCGACGACCCGGGCAGCCGGACCGCCTCGTCGGCGGTGCGGGTGTGCAGCGCCCCGGCGTCGGCGTCGGAGTGCACGGCGACGGTGCGCACGCCCAGCCGGGCGCAGGTGCGGAAGACCCGGCAGGCTATCTCGCCCCGGTTGGCGACCAGTACCTTGGAGATCACGGAGATCACAGGAGTTCCCTCACATCCGGAAGACGCCGAAGCCGCCGCGCACGCCCTCGAAGGGGGCCGTGTGGATCGCGGACAGGCAGATGCCCAGCACGGTCCGGGTGTCGCGCGGGTCGATCACCCCGTCGTCGTAGAGCCGCCCGGACAGGAACATCGGCAGCGACTCGGCCTCGATCTGCTGCACGACCATGGCGCGCAGCGCCTTGTCGCCCTCCTCGTCGTAGGGCTGCCCCTTCGCCGCCGCGGACTGCCGCATGACGATGGAGAGCACGCCGGCCAGCTGCTGCGGGCCCATCACCGCGGACTTGGCGCTCGGCCAGGCGAACAGGAACCGCGGGTCGTACGCCCGGCCGCACATGCCGTAGTGGCCGGCCCCGTAGGAGGCGCCCATCAGCACCGACAGGTGCGGCACCGTCGAGTTCGACACCGCGTTGATCATCATCGCGCCGTGCTTGATGATGCCGCCCTGCTCGTACTCCTTGCCGACCATGTAGCCGGTGGTGTTGTGCAGGAACAGCAGGGGGATGTCGCGCTGGTTGGCGAGCTGGATGAACTGGGCGGCCTTCTGCGACTCGGCGCTGAACAGCACGCCCTGCGCGTTGGCCAGGATGCCGACCGGGTAGCCGTGCAGGGTGGCCCAGCCGGTGGTCAGGCTGGTGCCGTACAGCGGCTTGAACTCGTCGAAGTCGGAGCCGTCGACGATCCGGGCGATCACCTCGCGCGGGTCGAACGGCGTGCGCAGGTCCTCCGGGACGATGCCCAGCAGTTCCTCGGCGTCGTACTTGGGCGGCTCGACGAACGCCGGGTCGGGGTCCGGGTGCGCCTTGCGGTGGTTGAGGCGGGCCACCACCCGCCGGGCCTGCCGGATCGCGTCCAGCTCGTCCACGGCGAAGTAGTCGGCGAGGCCGGATGAGCGGGCGTGCATCTCGGCGCCGCCCAGCGACTCGTCGTCGCTCTCCTCGCCGGTGGCCATCTTCACCAGCGGCGGACCGCCGAGGAAGACCTTCGACTGCTCCTTCACCATGATCACGTGGTCGGACATCCCGGGGATGTACGCGCCGCCCGCGGTCGAGTTGCCGAGGACCACGGCGACGGTGGGGATTCCGGCCGCGGAGAGCCGGGTCAGGTCGCGGAAGACCTGGCCGCCGGGGATGAAGATCTCCTTCTGCGAGGGCAGGTCGGCCCCGCCGGACTCCACCATCGTCACCACCGGCAGCCGGTTGGCCAGCGCGATGTCGTTGGCCCGCAGCGCCTTCCTCAGCCCCCACGGGTTGGTCGCGCCGCCGCGCACCGTCGGGTCGTTGGCGGTGATCAGGCACTCCACGCCCTCGACCACGCCGATCCCGGTGACCATCGAGGCGCCCACCGGGTAGTCACTGCCCCAGGCGGCCAGCGGCGACAGTTCGAGGAACGGGGTGTCCGGGTCGACGAGGAGCTCGATGCGCTCCCGGGCCAGCAGCTTGCCGCGCCTGCGGTGCCGGGCGACGTACTTCTCGCCGCCGCCCGCGAGCGCCTTGGCGTGCTCGGTGTCCAGCGCCGCGAGCTTCTCCAGCAGCGCGGCGCGGTGGGCCGCGTACTCGGGGCTGTCGGTGTCCAGGGCCGTGGGCAGCACGGTCACAGCAGGGCCTCCGGTATGTCCAGGTGGCGGGCGCGCAGCCATTCCCCGAGCGCCTTGGCCTGCGGGTCGAATCGGTGCTGCGCGGCCACGCCCTCGCCGAGGATCCCCTCGACGGTGAAGTTGAGCGCGCGCAGGTTGGGCAGCGGGTGCCGGGTGACGGTGAGCGCCGCGGTCTCGGGCAGCAGTTCCTTGAACCGCTCGACGGTGAGGGTGTGCGCGAGCCACCGCCACGCCTCGTCGCCCCGAACCCACACGCCGACGTTGGCGTCGCCGCCCTTGTCGCCGCTGCGGGCCCCGGCGACCAGGCCCAGCGGGGCCCGGCGCACCGGACCGGGGTCGGGCGGCGCGGGCAGCGGCGGCTCGTCCACCGCGGCGAGCTCCCGCGTCTCGGGGGCCGGCGGCACCTTCTCGCGGGTGCCGTCCGGCAGCACGGCGACGTGCTCGACCTCGCCCTGCGGGACGTACGCGGCCGAGAAGGCGCCGTAGGGGGCGCCCTTGCCCGGCGGGGCGGTGACGTGGAAGCCGGGGTAGCTGGCCAGGGCGAGCTCGACGCCCGCGCTGCTCAGGGTCCGGCCGACGGCCTGCTGGTCGGGGTCGCGGACCACCAGGCGCAGCACGGCGCTCGCGGTCTCCTCGGTGGCCGCGTCGGGCCGGTCGGTGCGCGCCAGCTCCCAGGAGACGTGCGCGGGGCGGGACGCGGCCCGCTCCAGCGCGTCCTCCATCTGCGCCCGCACCAGCGCGGCCTTGCGTTCCACGTCCAGGCCGGTGAGCACGAACTCGAGCTGGTTGCGGAACCCGCCGAAGCGGTTGACGCCCACCTTGAGCGTGGGCGGCGGGACCTCACCGCGCACGCCGCTGATCCGGACCCGGTCGGGACCGTCCTGGGCGAGGGTGACGGTGTCCAGCCGTGCGGTGACGTCCGGCCCGGCGTACCGGGGGCCGCCCGTCTCGTAGAGCAGCTGCGCGGTGACCGTGCCGACGTCGACGACGCCGCCGGTGCCGGGGTGCTTGGTGATCACGGAGCTGCCGTCGGCGTGGATCTCCGCCAGCGGGAAGCCGGGGCGGACCAGGCGGTGAGGGTCGAGGTCGCCGAAGAAGGCGTAGTTGCCGCCGGTGGCCTGCGCGCCGCACTCCAGCACGTGTCCGGCGACGACGGCGCCGGCGAGGGCGTCGTGGTAGGCGGGGGTCCAGCCGAAGTGGGCGGCGGCCGGGCCGGTGACCAGGGCGGCGTCGGTGACCCGGCCGGTGACCACCACGTCGGCGCCGCCCAGCAGGCAGGCCGCGATGCCGAAGCCGCCGAGGTAGGCGTGGGCGGCCAGCGCGCCGGGGTGCGACGCGGTGAGGTCGTCGCCCTCGACGTGGGCGACGCGGACGGCGAGCCCGAGGCGCCCGGCCAGCTCCCGCACGCGGGCCGCCAGCCCGGCGGGGTTGAGCCCGCCCGCGTTGACGACGATCCGCACGCCGCGCTCGTGGGCGAGGCCCAGGCACTCCTCCAGCTGGCGCAGGAAGGTGCGGGCGTAGCCGGCCTCGGGGTCCTTGAGCCGGTCGCGGCCCAGGATCAGCATGGTGAGTTCGGCGAGGTAGTCGCCGGTGAGGACGTCGAGTTCGCCGCCGGTGAGCATCTCGCGCATCGCGTCGAAGCGGTCGCCGTAGAAGCCGGAGGCGTTGCCGATGCGCAGGGGCCGGATGTGCGGGGGTGCGGGGGTCACGCGCGCCCCTCCTTCGGCCCGCGCCCGCCGCCGGGGGGCCCGGCGAAGCACTGGGCGACGTCCAGCCAGCGGTCGGCGTCCGGGCCGTCGGCGCGCAGGTCCAGGTCGGCGCGATGCGCGCGCTGCGTCACCAGGCGGCAGAAGTCCGGCCCCGACCCGGTGACCCGCTGCGCTGCGTCCTCCGGCCCGGAGGTCCACACCTCGCCGTCGGGGAACTCCAGCTCCAGCCGGAACTCCTCCCGGGGCACCGGCAGTCCGTTCATCAGGAACGCGAAGTCGCGGGTGCGCGCGCCCAGCCGGGCGATGTGCCGCATCCGGCGGGTGGGGCGCCGCTCGACGCCGAGGGCGTCGGCGACGTCCTGGCCGTGCGCCCAGGTCTCCATCAGCCGGGCGGTGGCCATGGAGGCGGCGGACATGGGCGGCCCGAACCAGGGGATCTTCGTCCCGCGCGGCACCGCACGCAGCGCCGTCTCCAGCGCGGCACGGCTCTCCCGCCAGGCCGCCAGCACCTGCGCGGGCGGCCTGCTCGCACCCAGCGCGGCCTGCGCGTCCATGTAACCGTCGGTGTCCGCGAGGGCCTGCTGGACCTCGGCGTCGAACGCCTCCTTGTCACCGATCGCGGCCAGCGCGGCCCGATCGGTCCACGCCAGGTGGGCGATCTGGTGCGCGACGCTCCAGCCCGGCGCCGGCGTGGGCGCCGCCCACCGGTCGTCGTCCAACCCGGCCACCAGGGCGTCGAGTTCGGCCGACTCCTCACGCATGTCGTCGATCACCGACGTCGTCGGATCGTCCATCGCGGGGTCCTGCTCCCTCCGGGCACGGCGGTGTGCGGGGTGGTGCGCCTCGGAGCATGGCAGCGGGACGGGAATCAATCAAGCGTGCTTGCTTGATTTTTTCCCCCGGCGGTCACTCGGCCTCGTCGAGGTCCAGCACACCGACGATCTGTCCCCCGGAGATCTCCCCCGTCCTGCGGAAGCCCAGCCGCAGGTAGAACTCCTCCGGCCCGTCCTCCCCCGGCTCCCAGGTCGCGTAGAGCCGCGACCCGCCCCTGCGCCGGATCTCCTCCGCGACCGCCCGCACCGCGAAGGCGCCGTAGCCACGCCGCTGCTCGTCCGCCGCGATGTTCAGCCGCCACAGCCCTGACCGGACGTCGCTGCGGCTGCCGTCGTCGAGCCAGTCGATGTCCAGGAACGCCATCAGGAACCCGACGGCCCGGTCCCCGTCGCGAATCAGCCGCGGCCAGGCGGCCTCCGGGTACACGTACGCCTGCGCCAGCGACTTCACCACCGGCGCGACCAACCTGCGCTGCCCAGGGGCCACTTCGATGCCGATCGCGGTGTCGAAGTTCCCCGGCGTGATCGGCTCCAGCCTCAGCTGCTGCTCACTCGTGCGCTGCTCACTCATGCGCGCACCCTAGCCAGGCGTCCGCCGTCGGCCCCAGGCCTTTCGCCGCTGCCGCGGACGGCGAGTGCCCCGTCGACGGGGACGGGGCACTCGCAGGACCCGGACGGCTACCGGCTGCCGCTCTCCACCCGGGACTGGCCCGGCACGCCTTCCCGAGGAGTCCCCTCGAAGACGGCGTCGACCGTCGGGGCGGTCACGGCCCGCACAAGCCACATACGCAGGACGTCCGGGTCCCCACACTCCTCGACGCGCCTGCGCGTCTCCTCCGACACCTCCAGGTTGCGCTGCTCAAGGACGACCAGGAGGTCTTCGGCCTTCGACCTCACCGACTCTTCGGCCACGCCCTGAGCCACGCCCTGGGCCATGCCCTCGGCCACGCCCTGAGCCATCCCCTGTGCGCGGGCCTCGTCCCGAAGCTCCTCGAAGAGCCACGAGCGGTAGAAACTAGTGTCGACCATAAGAAGCTCCTTCCAGAGCTGCTTCGCCCGGGCGTTCCTGAGGCCTTGGGCTGTGTACTCGACGACCTGGCTGCCTTCGTCCTCCGGAACGTCACGGAGGGCACGGGACAGAGCCTTCAGTATGTCATCAATGTCCGGTTCCGCCGCGTGCGTGATGGCCGAGAGCGTCGCCATGTAGATGTCTTCTCTCGCCTGCCGCGGGTCGGCGATGACAGGTGTGTTGTGCGGCCCGACGACCAGGGGACGCACGGTGAGCGTGGGCATGAACGGGAGCCCGCTGGTCACCGGCTGCTGCGCCCAGGCCGCTGTCCGGCGGTCCTGGCAGACCACCATCAGGTGCGTGGGAATCCGGTACTTGCTCCAGAGGTAGCTGACGTAATAGGCCCAGCTCGACGGCTTGTCCGGGTCAGGCTTGCCCTGCGCTTCGACCGCCAGCAGGAAGGGCCCCTGACTCTCCGTCTCGAAGCGGATGAGCGTGTCGATCCTTCGCTCGATCGCGGCCGTCTCGGTCACGTCGGGGCATTCGACGGTCGCCTTCGTCGGGGGCGGGAGATCGAAGCCCAGCCGGGCCGACAGGCGGTAGAAGAGATCCGGGTGGTCCCGGAAGATGCGGTGCAGCGCCTCGTGCGCCGAACTGACCATGGCATCCCTTGCGGTCGGCCCGCGCCGAAGATTCGGACGGGCTAAGGGTCATGGCCCGGAGCGTAGGACGCCGAAAATAGCTGTGACCTGCACCGTCACCCGGAACGGTGAGCTACCGGCGGTACTGAGGGGACAAGCCGTGCGCCCGGTGTAGCCACGCTTCGAACCCCCGTCAGCCCAGCTCGGATTCCTTCGTGACGCGCACCGCGCCCACCTGGGTGCGGACCGCGCCCATGCTCGCGGCGACGACGAGGCCGATGGCCGCGGCCTGGGCGGCGCCGAGGGTCTGGTGGAGGATCAGGAAGCCGGCCAGGGCGGCCACCGCGGGTTCCAGGCTCATCAGGATGGAGAACGCGGCGGCCGGGAGCGAGCGCAGGGCGATCAGTTCGAGGGTGTACGGGAGGACGGAGGACAGCACCGCGACGCCCGCGCCCAGGCCGACCGTCACCGGGTCGAGGAGTTCGGCGCCCGCCGAGCCGACGCCCAGCGGGAGGATCAGCAGCGCGGCGAGGCCCATCGCGATGGCCAGGCCGTCGGCCTGCGGGAAGCGGCGGCCGGTGCGGGCGCTGAAGACGATGTAACCCGCCCACATCGCGCCCGCGCCTAGGGCGTACGCCACGCCCGCCGGGTCGAGGCCGGAGAAGTCGCCGCCGCCGAGCAGGAAGACGCCGGCCAGGGCCAGGCCCGCCCACAGCAGGCTCACCACGCGCCGCGAGGCGATCACCGACAGGGCCAGCGGGCCCAGCACCTCCAGGGTGACCGCCGGGCCCAGCGGGATCCGGTCGGCGGCCTGGTAGAAGAGGCCGTTCATGCCGGCCAGCGTCCCCGCGAAGGCGATCACCGTGCCCCAGTCGGCGCGGGAGTGGCCCCGCAGCCGGGGACGGCAGAAGACCAGGAGCAGCGCCGCCGCGACCACCAGGCGGATCGCGACCACGCCCAGCGCGCTGGTGCGGTCCATCAGGTTCACGGCCAGCGCGCTGCCGAACTGCACGGAGACGACCCCGCCCATCACCAGGCCGACGGGGCCGAGCGCCCTCCGCGACCCGGCGCCGGAACCTGCGGTGGACCCGACGGCGGAACCGGCGGCGGAACCGGCGGCGGGCACGGGGGCCTCGCCGGCGCCGGAGGCCGTGGCGCCCGCGAGGGGCCGGTCGGTGCGGGGTGCGTTCACGATGCCGTCCTGGTGCGAAAGGTGCGAGGGGTATGAGGGGCGCGAAAGGGTCCTCAGGGACCAGCACGAGGTTACGGGCGGGCCGTCATCCGCGTAAAGCGGGTTCAGTCCTTACCGGGCCGGTCCTCGTCCAGCGCCTCCGCGAGCACCTCCGCCAGGTGACGGGCGCGCCGGCCCGCGAGGTGGTCGAGCTGGGTGCGGCAGGACCAGCCGTCGGCGAGCAGCTCCGCCTCCTCCCCCGCGGCGTGGACGGCGGGCAGCAGCTGCTCCTCCGCGCAGGCGACGGACACCTCGTGGTGGCCGCGCGTGAAGCCGAAGTCGCCGGCCAGGCCGCAGCAGCCGCCGGAGAGGTCGCCGGTGAGACCGGCCGCCTCGCGCAGCCGGCGTTCGGCGGCGTCGCCGAGGACGGCGTGCTGGTGGCAGTGGGTCTGACCGGCCACCGGGCGGTCGAGGCGGGGCGGCGTCCAGTCGGGCGCGTGCCGCTCCAAGGCCTCCGCGAAGGTGACCACCGCGTCCGCAAGCCGAGCGGCGCGCGGGTCGTCGCCCAGCAGCTCGGGCAGGTCGCCGCGCAGCGCCGCCGCGCAGCTCGGCTCCAGGACGACGACCGGCAGGCCCGCGTCGAGCACCGGTTCCACCAGATCCAGCGTGCGGCGCAGCACCGCCCTGGCCCGGTCGAGCTGGCCGGTGGAGACATAGGTGAGGCCGCAGCAGACCCGGCCGCGGCGGCGGACGGCGGAGGCCAGGACGGACAACGCGCCGCGCGCTCCGCCGGTGCGGCCGTCGGCGATCCGCGGACCGCCCGGCCGGAGCACCGGGGGCGGCGTCACCGTCAGCCCGGCGGCCTCCAGCACCCGGACGGCGGACCGGCCGACGGACGGCGACAGGTACTCCGTGAAGGTGTCCGGCCAGAGCACCACCGTCCGCGACTCCAGCGGTTCGACGCCCGCAGGCCCCACCGTCCGCGACTCCCGCGGGTCGACGCCCGCAGGCCCCGCCGCGTGCGACCCCCGCGGGTGAACGCCGGTGCGCGGGCGCCGTTCCCACCACCGGGTGAACGTCTCGCGGGCGAGGCGCGGCAGGGGCCGCTGCGGGGCGACCCCCGCCAGCCGCTTGGCCACCGCGGCGAGCGGCCGCACCGAGGCCAGCGCGTTGACGATGCCGGGCACCCGGGTGCGGGCGAGTGCCCGCAGCCACACCGGCAGCCACCCCATCGCGTAGTGCGCGGCCGGCCGGCGCCGCCCCGCGTAGTGGTGGTGCAGGAACTCCGCCTTGTAGGTGGCCATGTCGACGCCCACCGGACAGTCCGTGCGGCAGCCCTTGCAGGACAGGCAGAGGTCCAGCGCGTCGCGCACCTCCTCCGAGCGCCACCCGTCGGTGATCACCTCGCCGGCCAGCATCTCGTGCAGCAGCCGCGCCCGGCCCCGGGTGGAGTGCGCCTCCTCGCCGGTCGCCCGGAACGACGGGCACATCACCTCTCCCCCGGCCACCGTCGTCGTGCGGCACTTGGCGACGCCCACGCAGCGCCGGACCGCGGCCCGGAAGTCGCCGTTGTCGGCCGGGTAGCCGAACTCCACGTCGACCGGCTCCCGGGGCAGCGCCGCGAACCGCAGGTGGGCGTCGAGCGGTGCGGGCCGGACCAGGACGCCGGGGTTGAGCAGGCCGTCGGGGTCCCAGAGGTCCTTGACCCGCTCGAAGAGGCGCACCGCCTCCGCCCCGTACATCCGCTCCAGCAGCTCCGCCCGCGCCATCCCGTCGCCGTGCTCCCCCGAAAGCGAGCCGCCGTGCGCCACCACCAGGTCGGCCAGCTCCTGCGAGAAGCGGCGGAACCGCGCGATGCCCGGCGCGGTCAGCAGGTCGAAGTCGATGCGGACGTGGACGCACCCGTCGCCGAAGTGCCCGTAGGGGACGCCGCGCAGGCCGTGCTCGGCGGTCAGCCGCCGGAAGTCGCGCAGGTAGGCGCCCAGCCGGGCAGGCGGCACCGCGCAGTCCTCCCAGCCGGGCCAGGCCTCGGTGCCGTCCGGCATCCGGGTCGCCGTGCCACTGGCGTCCTCGCGGACGCGCCACAGCACCCGCTGGGCGGCCGGGTCGGTGACCACCAGCGCGTCCAGCGCGTCGGCCGCCCGCACGATCCGCTCGGCGCGCGCCCGGGCCTCGACGCCGTTGGCCCCGCCGGTCTCCACGAACAGCCAGGCCCCGCCGCGCGGCAGCCCTTCGGCGGACGGCACCAGATCGGTCGCCATGCCTTCCACGGTCAGCGGACGGTGCGGCAGCAGTCCTGGCGCGGCCTGCGCGGCGGCGGACTCGTCGGCGTACCCGAGCACCGCGAGGGCGCGGGCGGGCGGCGACTCCACCAGTCGCACCGTCGCCTCGGTGAGCACCCCGAGGGTGCCCTCGGAGCCGCAGAACGACCGCGCCACGTCCACCCCGCGCTCGGGCAGCAGCGCGTCCAGCGCGTAGCCGGAGATCCGGCGCGGCAGGTCCCGCGCGAACCCGGTCCGCAGCAGCTTCAGTTCGCCGCCGACCAGGTCGCGCAGCCCGTCCGGCGCGCCCCGCCCGCCGCGGCCGAGCACGAGACGCGTGCCGCGCGCGGTCAGCACCTCCAGCGACTCCACGTTGTCCGCGGTGGTCCCCCAGGCCACCGAGTGGGAGCCGCAGGAGTTGTTGCCGATCATCCCGCCGAGCGTGCACCGGCCGTGGGTCGACGGGTCGGGCCCGAACCGCAGGCCGTGCGGCGCGGCCGCCTCCTGGAGCCGGTCCAGCACCAGGCCCGGCTGGACGACGGCGGTACGGGCCTCGGCGTCCAGGGACACCAGGCGGTTCATGGAGCGGGTGAAATCGAGCACGACGCCGGTGCCGGTGGCCTGCCCCGCGATCGAGGTGCCGCCGCCGCGCGGGACCACCGGCACGCCGTGCTCGCGGCAGACCTCCAGCGCCGCCGCCACGTCGTCGGCGTCCCGGGGGGTGACCACGCCCAGCGGCACCCGGCGGTAGTTGGACGCGTCCATGGTGGTCAGCGCGCGGGCGGTCGCGTCGAACGCGACCTCACCGCGCACCGCCCGGCGCAGGGCGGCCTCCAGCGGGGCCGGCGGGGACGGCGGGGACGGCGGGGACGACTCGGACGGCGAGCGCGGCTCGAACTCGTGCATCTCCCGAGGATCCCCGGCGGGAGGCCGCCGGACACGTCGTCTCAGCGGCCGGACCACGTTTCGTACGGGTTTCCCGAAGGGACTACGCTCGCGCTCGTGGCTGAGATCCAGATTCCCGCTGACATCAAGCCCGCCGACGGACGATTCGGCGCTGGCCCCTCCAAGGTGCGGACGGAGGCGCTGGAAGCCCTCGCCGCGACCGGCACGTCTCTGCTCGGCACGTCTCACCGCCAGGCCCCGGTCAAGAACCTGGTCGGCAAGGTGCGGGAGGGCATCCGCGAGCTGTTCTCCCTGCCCGAGGGCTACGAGGTGATCCTCGGCAACGGCGGATCCACCGCCTTCTGGGACATCGCGACGCACGGTCTGATCGAGAACCGCTCCCAGCACCTCACCTTCGGCGAGTTCTCCTCGAAGTTCGCCAAGGCCTCCAAGCTCGCCCCGTGGCTGGGCGACCCGACGCTGGTCTCCGCGGAGCCGGGCGACCACCCCGAGGCCAAGGCCGAGGCGGGCGTCGACGTCTACGCCTTCACCCACAACGAGACCTCCACCGGTGTCGCCATGCCGATCCGCCGGGTGGCCGGCGCGGACGAGGGCGCGCTGGTGCTGGTCGACGCGACCAGCGGCGCGGGCGGTCTGCCGGTGGACGTCTCGGAGACGGACGTCTACTACTTCGCCCCGCAGAAGTCCTTCGCCTCGGACGGCGGTCTGTGGATCGGCGTGTTCTCACCGGCCGCGCTCGAGCGCGCCGCGCGGATCCACGCCTCCGGCCGCCACATCCCCGAGTTCTTCTCGCTGCCGACGGCGATCGACAACTCGCTCAAGAACCAGACGTACAACACGCCCGCGCTGTCGACGCTGTTCCTGCTGAACGAGCAGCTGGAGTGGATCAACGGCCAGGGCGGCCTGGACTGGGCGGTCTCCCGCACGGCGGAGTCCGCGCGGAACCTGTACGGGTGGGCCGAGGCCTCCAAGTACGCGACGCCGTTCGTCGCCGACGCGGCGAAGCGGTCGCAGGTCATCGGCACGATCGACTTCGCCGACGAGATCGACGCGGCGGCGGTGGCGAAGGTGCTGCGGGCGAACGGGATCGTGGACACGGAGCCGTACCGGAAGCTGGGGCGCAACCAGCTGCGGGTCGCGATGTTCCCGGCGATCGACCCCGCGGACGTCGCGGCGCTCACCGCCTGCGTCGACCACGTCATCGACCACCTCTGACCGTCCCCGCACCGCCGAAACGCCGCGTTCCCCGGAACGCGGCGTTTCGCGTTCCCGGGACCGCCCGCAGGGTGACGGCGCGCCGGGCACGCGGACCTCGCGGGCAGCGCCGTTACGCCGGGTGGCGGCAGAGGGACGCCCCCGCGGTTGCGGGGGCGGGGAGCGGGCCGGAGGGTGAGGGAGGTGGCGTGAAACAGGTCACGTGGTGGTGAGGCGGTCGGTGGCGGCCCGCTTGATCGCCGCGTCCCGCTTGCGCACGTACCAGACACCGATCAGCCCGAGCCCCCCGCCGGCCAGGCAGGTCCACACCCACCACGCGTGCCCGTTCTCGTCGAACCAGCCGTAGAAGGGGAGTTGAACGAGGAAGAGGACGAACCACAGGATCGTGCCGCCGGTGATGGTGGCGACAACGGGCCCCTCCAGGGGCTCCGGCGCCTCGTGCTTGGGGGTCCACTTCGCCATGGCCCCAGTCTACGAGGCCCCTCGCAGCCGCCCTCGCCCCCTCTTCCGACCCTCGTCACATCGACCCGCAGAGATTCGCTAACGCGAGGTTTATATGTTCATACTGGTGGAGACACCGCTTGGCTGGATCCATTCGTAGGAATCCACGAGAGTCCGCGAGAGCCGCCGGGCGGGCCCCCCGACCCCCGTACTCCTGAGGTCCCGTATGTCCTCCTCGGCCACCGCCAAGGCTCCCGCGCCCGAGCAGCCGGGCCGCCGGCCCCAGTTCGGCGCTCTCGACCGCTACTTCAAGATCTCCGAGCGCGGCAGCACGCTGCCCCGCGAGGTCCGCGGCGGTTTCGCCACCTTCTTCGCGATGGCGTACATCATCGTGCTGAACCCGATCATCCTGGGCAGCGCGAAGGACATGTACGGGAACCAGCTCGACAACGCCCAGCTGGTTACCGCCACCGCGATCTCCGCCGCCTTCGCGACGCTCCTCATGGGCGTCATCGGCAACGTGCCCATCGCGCTCGCGGCCGGTCTCGGCGTCAACACCGTCGTCGCGCTCCAGCTCGCCCCGCGCATGTCGTGGGCCGACGCGATGGGCATGGTCGTGCTGGCCGGCTTCGTGGTGATGCTGCTGGTCGCCACCGGCCTGCGGGAGCGCGTGATGAACGCGGTGCCGTTCGGCATCCGCAAGGCGATCGCCATCGGCATCGGCCTGTTCGTGCTGCTGATCGGTCTGGTCGACTCCGGCTTCGTCACCCGCATCCCGGACGCCGCCCACACCACCGTCCCGCTCCAGCTGGGCGTCGGCAACCAGCTCCTCGGCTGGCCGGTCCTGGTCTTCGCGCTGGGCGTGCTGCTCACCTTCGCGCTGATGATCCGCAAGGTGCCCGGCGCCATCCTGATCTCGATCGTCGCGATGACCGTCGTCGCCGTGGTGATCAACGCGGTCGCCGACGTGAAGAGCTGGGGCCTGACCACGCCCGAGTGGCCCGGCAACCCCTTCGCGGCCCCCGACTTCGGCCTGATCGGCCAGGTCAGCCTGTTCGGCGGCTTCGAGAAGGTCGGCGTGCTGACCGGCGTGCTGTTCGTCTTCACCGTCCTGCTGTCCTGCTTCTTCGACGCCATGGGCACGATCATGGGCATCAGCGACGAGGCGAAGCTGACCGACGCCCAGGGCCAGATGCCCGGCATGAACAAGGTGCTGTTCATCGACGGCATCGCGGTCGCCGCCGGCGGCGCCAGCTCGTCCTCGGCCACCACCTGCTTCGTGGAGTCCACCGCCGGCGTCGGCGAGGGCGCCCGCACCGGCCTCTCCAACGTCGTCACCGGCCTGCTGTTCACGCTCGCGCTGTTCCTGACCCCGGTCGCCACCATGGTGCCGTCGCAGGCGGCCACCCCGGCGCTGGTCGCGGTCGGCTTCCTGATCCTCGCGGGCAACATCAAGGAGATCGACTGGAACGACTGGTCGATCGCCGTCCCGGCCTTCGTCACCATGCTGACGATGCCGTTCACCTTCTCCATCACCACGGGCATCGGCCTGGGCTTCATCACCTACGCGGTGCTGCGCCTGGTGACCGGCCGCGCCAAGGGCGTCCCGGCGGCGATGTGGGCGGTGGCCGCGGTGTTCGTCTTCTACTACCTGATGCCGGCCCTCGGCCTCGCCTGATCCTCCCGGGGGCTCGCCGCCCCCGTCCGCTACGGCCCCGCGCTCCCGTGCGCGGGGCCGTAGTGCTTCTCCGTCTCCTCGACCGCGGCCCGGAACCGCTGGTCGAAGTCGTCCCTCACCAGCGTCCGGACCACGTAGTCCTGGACGCTCATCCCGCTTCTCGCCGCGTGCCTGCGGAGACGGTCGAGCAGGTCCCCGTCGACGCGCAGGCTGAGCACACCGCTGTCGGTGTGTCCCGTCGTCTGCGTCATCTGCATGGACATGAGGGTCGCGCCGGAGGGTGGAAACAGTCCCGTTTCCTTCGCTCGGACCACTCCTTCGGGTGATCTCGCCCACCCTCCTGCACGCATGAGGCCCCGTCATTGTTCTTTAGAGAGAGTAATGAGTTACGCTAAGGACATGCTGGACCTCCACCACGGCGACGACGCGGACGCCGTGAACGACCTGCGCTCCGCCGTGATGCGCCTGGCCCGCCGCCTCAAGCACCAGCGGGTGGACGAGTCGCTGAGCCCCACCGAGATGTCGGTGCTCGGCACCCTCGCCCGCTGCGGCCGTGCCACCCCTGGTGAGCTGGCCCGCAAGGAGCACGTGCAGCCGCCGTCCATGACCCGCATCGTGGCCCTGCTGGAGGCCAAGGGGCTGGTCCGTCTGGAACCCCATCCGGACGACCGCCGGCAGAAGGTCGTCTCCCAGACCGACGCGGCCGAGGCGATGCTCGAGGAGAGCCGCCGCAGGAGGAACGCGTTCCTCGCCGCGCTGGTCGAAGGGGGACTCGACGAGGAGGAGTGGGCGAAGCTCCGGGCCGCCGCGCCGGTGCTGGAGAAGCTCGCCCACCTGTGAGCTGGACGCCAGAAGGAGGCGAACCTTTTTGAGTTCGGGATCCGGAGCAGACTCCGCCCCCGCACCGTTCGAACCACCGACCCCCCGCACCACCCCCGCTGCCGTCGCCGAGCCTCGCAAGGGCTCGATGTTCAGTTCCCTCAGGATCAGGAACTACCGGCTCTTCTTCACCGGCCAGGTCGTCTCCAACATCGGCACCTGGATGCAGCGGATCGCCCAGGACTGGCTGGTGCTCAGCCTCACCGGCTCGTCCACCGCCGTGGGCGTCACCACGGCGCTGCAGTTCCTGCCCATGCTGCTGCTCGGGCTGTACGGCGGCCTGCTGGTGGACCGGCTGCCCAAGCGGCCCACCCTGCTGGTCACCCAGTCCTCGATGGCCGTCACCGGCCTCGCGCTGGCCGCGCTCGACCTGAGCGGGCACGTCGAGGTGTGGCACGTCTACGTCGCCGCCCTGCTGGTCGGCATGGCCACCGTCGTCGACAACCCGGCGCGCCAGACCTTCGTCTCGGAGATGGTCGGCCGGGGGCAACTGCAGAACGCGGTCGGCCTCAACTCCGCCAACTTCCAGTCGGCCCGCCTGATCGGTCCCGCCGTGGCCGGCGTGCTGATCACCGGCATGGGCACGGGCTGGGCCTTCCTGATCAACGGGCTCTCCTTCGCCGCCCCCCTCGCCTGCCTGATGCTGATGCGCACGTGCGAGCTGCACCCGGTGGAGCGCGCGCCGCGCGCCAAGGGGCAGCTGCGGGAGGGCATCCGCTACGTGTCCGGGCGTCCGCACCTGTACTGGACGATCGTCCTGATCGGCTTCGTCGGGGCCTTCGGCTTCAACTTCCCGGTGGTGCTGTCCGCCTTCGCCTATGACGTCTTCGACACCGGGGCGGCGGGCTACTCGTTCTTCAACATCCTGATCGCCGTCGGCTCGCTGGCCGGCGCGCTGCTGGCCGCCCGGCGCGCCAGGGCGCGGCTGCGGCTGCTGATCGGGGCGGCGCTCGCCTTCGGTCTGCTGGAGGTCGTGGCGGCGCTCAGCCCCGGGCTGTGGCTCTTCGCGGCGCTGCTGGTGCCGCTCGGGGCGTTCAGCATGACGCTCAACGTCACCGCCAACACGAGCGTGCAGATGGCCACCGAGCCCGCGATGCGGGGGCGGGTGATGTCGCTCTACATGATGGTCTTCATGGGCAGCACGCCGATCGGGGCGCCGCTCGCCGGCTGGGCGACGGACGTGTACGGGGCGCGGGCGGGCTTCGTGGCCTGCGGCGCGGTCGCCACGTTGTCCGCCGTCGCGGTGGGGGTGGCGCTGGCCCGGCTGGGCCGCCTGCGCCTCGCCGTCGGCTGGCAGGGCGCGCACCCCACGGTGCGGGTCGTCCCGCGCGAGCGGGAGCTGGTCACCGCGAGCTGACGGGGACAAAGCGTGAGCCAGGAAGGGGGCGGGCGCCGGAGATCTCCGGCGCCCGCCCCCTTCGCCCGTCCCAGCCCGCTCAGGGTGCTCAGGAGCCCGGCACGGGAGGTCAGTCCGCGCGGCGGTGGCGGGCGGCGGCCCACAGGCCGACGATCACGGCGATCAGCGCCACCCCGCCGAGGGTGACGCTCCCCCCGTTGCCGCCGTCGCCCCCGTCGCCCCCGGAGGCCTCCGCGGGCGGGCCCGCCGCCGGGGAGCGGGAGGACGGCGAGGCGCCCCCGGACCGTCCGGACCGCTCCGGCGGCTCCACCGCGGCGCCCTCGGGCGCCGGCTTCGCGACCACCCGGCTGCCCTCGCCCTCGCTGCCGAACAGCAGCAGCCGCCCGTCCGCGCTGTACGTCAGTGACTCCCCCTGCCCCTGGAACGGCGGGGACAGCCGCTGCCGCTCCTTCGGCCGACCGCCGTTCCAGTCCAGCAGCACGCCGTCCAGGTAACCCCGCACCGCCAGCTGGGACCCGTCCGGGGAGAAGGCCGCGTCCGTCGCCCAGACGTCGATGCCGGCCACCGGCCGGAAGATGTTCACCCCGGTCGCCGACAGCCGCTTCGGCCCGGCCAGGACGTGCCCGTCGCCGCCCTTGCGCTTGTCGACGATGTAGACCCGCCCGGTCTTCGGGTGCACGGCCAGCGACTCGGCGTCCCGCGCCCCGCCCTCGTACTGCACCACGTACTGCGTGGCCGGCACGGTGGCGTCCCGCAGCCGCTTCGGCTCGGGGAAGGCGTAGATCCAGACGTGGTCCCAGCCGCCGTCGAAGTTGTCGCCGATGTCCCCGACGTACACCCGCCCGTCCGGCCCCACCGACACGGCCTCGATGTCCCGCGCCTGCCCGACCCCCGACAGGGTCACGGTGGCCACGGTCCGCCCGGTGCGGCCGTCCACGGCGAACACCCGGGAGCCGTCCTCGCTGTCGTTGTGCGTCCAGTAGATCCCCGGGTGCCGGCGCGAGGCGGCGAGACCGCTCGACTCGGTGATCCGCGGGTCCGTCAGCGTGAAGCTCCCGTCCCCCTCCTCGGCGGCGGCGGGGGCGGCGGAGACGGCACAGCCGGCGACGGCCAGGAGCACCGCCCCGGCGAGGGTCGCGAGCGATCGACGCAGCATGCGCCCAGTGTCCCCCCTCACGTCGCGTCGCGGGCCGGGAACGGGGCATCATGATCGGATGCTCAGGTTCATGCCCGTCGGGGACTCCATGACGATCGGCAGCGCGGGGGAACACACCTGGCGCTACCGCCTCTGGCAGCACCTGCGGGCCACCCTCGACGCCCCGTTCGGGATCGTCGGTCCCCGTGAGGCGCTGCACGACCCGGCGACCGACGGCCCCGACGCGTACGCGTACGCCGCCGACGTCGACCCGGCGTTCCCCCGCGCGCACCTGGCCGGCTGGGGCGAGGGCTGGCACCACATGATGCCGCTGATCGGCGAGGAGGCCCGCGCCCACCGCGCCGACGTGCTGCTGATCTCCCTCGGCCTGATCGACCTGGGCTTCTACACCAACGCCCGGCAGACCGCCGACAACGTGCGCCGCTTCGTGATCAACGCGCGCGAGGTCCGGCCCGCGGTGCGGATGGTGATGCTGCCGGTGATCCCCAACGTGCGCGCAGCGAAGGACGAGGACTTCGCCCTGGAGGTGACCCGCTTCAACGAGCTCCTCGCCCAGGAGGTCGAGACCCTGCACACCGAGCACTCCCCCGTCCTCCTCGCCCCCGTGCCGCCCGGCTGGGACATCGACCACGACACCTACGACGGCACCCACCCCAACGCCTCCGGAGAGCACAAGCTGGCGGCGACCTTCGCGGACGTGATGCACGAGGAGTGGGGATACGGGCGGCGGTACGAGCCGTCGCACCCGTAACGGGGTCGCCGTTCACCGTCGTGACGTCGAGTCCCTCTTGCCCGACGCGCCGCCAGGGCGTTGGCTGGGGACCATGAAGTACACACAACTGGGACGCACGGGTCTCAAGGTCAGCCGGCTCGTCCTCGGAACCATGAACTTCGGTCCGCAGACCGACGAGGCCGACAGCCACACAATCATGGACGCCGCCCTCGACGCGGGCCTGAACTTCTTCGACACGGCCAACGTGTACGGGTGGGGCGAGAACAAGGGCCGCACCGAGTCGATCATCGGCAGCTGGTTCGCCAAGGGCGGTGAGCGCCGCGACAAGGTGGTGCTGGCCACCAAGGTGTACGGCAACATGAGCGCCGACGAGAAGCCCTGGCCCAACCACGACCGGCTCTCCGCGCTGAACATCCGGCGCGCGGTGGAGGCCAGCCTCAAGCGGCTGAACACCGACTACATCGACCTGTACCAGTTCCACCACATCGACCGCCGGACCCCGTTCGAGGAGATCTGGCAGGCGGTGGACGTCCTCGTCCAGCAGGGCAAGATCCTCTACGCCGGTTCCTCCAACTTCCCCGGCTTCAAGATCGCCCAGGCGAACGAGGTCGCCACCCGCCGCGGCGGCGGCACCACCATCGGCCTGGTCAGCGAGCAGTGCCTGTACAACCTGGCCGAGCGGCGCGCGGAGATGGAGGTCATCCCGGCGGCCCGCGACTACGGGCTGGGCGTGATCCCCTGGTCGCCGCTGCACGGCGGACTGCTGGGCGGCGTCCTGAAGAAGGAGAACGAGGGCAAGCGGCGGGCCAGCGGGCGGTCCGCGGACGCGCTGGCGAACACCGCGGTGCGCGAGCAGGTGCAGGCCTACGAGGATCTGCTGGACAAGCACGGCATCGAGCCGGGCGAGGCCGCGCTGGCGTGGCTGCTGACCCGGCCGGGCGTGACCGGGCCGATCGTCGGCCCGCGCACCGTCGAGCAGCTCGAGTCCGCGCTGCGGGCGCTCGAGCTGGAGCTGAGCGAGGAGGTGCTGACCGAGCTGGACGAGATCTTCCCCGGTCCCGGCCCGTCGCCGGAGGCGTTCGCCTGGTAGACCCGCCGCGGGAGGCGTTCGCCCGCCGGGCGCGGGCGGGCGCCTCGCGCCGTCGCGTCCGCCGTCGGGCCGTCGCGACGTCGGGCCCTCGCGCCGTCGGCCGGACTACCGGCCGATGGCCGAGGCCAGGGCGACGGCGACGAACATCAGGACGAGCACACCGGCCATGATCCGGTTCCGGGTCTTGGTATCCACGCCTTCGAGGTTAACCGGAGGCGCCGAGCCGCCAGCGGGCGGCCGTCTCGTAGCGGGGCTGCTCGCCGGGGATCCCGGAGCGCGGCAGCAGGCTCTGGACCAGGGCCAGCTCCTCCACCGGCCAGGAGCGCCCGCGGTAGCCGTCCAGGGCCTCCAGGACCGGCCGGACGTCCGGGGGCGGGGCGCCGCGGCCGGAGCGGGCCAGCGAGAGGTGCGGCCGGTAACGGCGGTGCTCCTCCAGGCGCAGCCCGGCCCTGCGGGCGGCGGCCTCGGCGCGTGAGGCGAGGAAGCCCAGGTCCCGCACGTCGCCCTGGATCCCGGCCCACAGCGCGCGCCCCCGGCCGAACTGGCCGGCCCCGGCCAGGCTCAGCGTGAACGGCGCGGTGTGGGCGGCCGCGCGGGCCAGCCGCTCGCGCAGGGCGGGCAGCCGCTCCTCGTCGACCTCGCCGTAGAAGGCGAGGGTCAGGTGCCAGTTCGCGGGCACGGTCCAGCGCAGCCGCTGCCCGGCGGGGAGCCCGCGGAGCGGCGCCACGGCGTCCGCGAGGTCCTGGATCACGTCGTCCGGGGGCAGCACGGCGGCGAAGAGGCGCATGCCCCCAGGGTGACGGCCCCGGGGGCCCCGACGCCATCCGCCTGGCGGAGGACCGGCCGGCGGACAAGGCCCGGCGGCTGCCCTGCGGCTCCCCGGGACGGCGACGCCCCTCGGTCAGTCGAACCAGCGCGCGGTGGCGAGTTCCGCGGTGCGCGAGGGGTCCTCCAGGAGGGCAGCGACCTCGAAGCGGCGGGGCCACTGGCGGGCGGCCCAGGCGAGCCCGGCGGCCACGCCCTCCAGCGTGGCGGCGTGCACCGTGCCGTCCACGGCGAGCCGCCAGTCCAGCTCGGTCCCGTCGACCACCAGTTCCTCGTGCTCCACGTACGTCTCCGGGGCGGCGGGCCCCAGCAGCACCCGCACCGCCTGCGGCACCTCGTGCTCCACGCCCTGCGAGACGACCGTCCCGGGCACCGTCTCGCTGAGGCGGCGGATCTGGAAGAGCTCCGCCAGCTCGGCGGCGAGTTCCGGGCGCACCGGCAGCAGCGGCGTCCCCTCGATGAGCGGCAGCAGGTCGGGGGTGTCCACCACCACGGCGTAGGCGGAGTCGACGATCTCCGCGCGGCCGTCCACCACCGCGCGCACCTCGTCGGGCAGCAGCCCGACCCGCTCGGGGTCCAGCTCGGCGAGCGCGCTGTACAGGCCGTGCAGCTGGGCGGGGGTGACGGTGCGGTCCGGGTCGGCGAGGCGGTCCAGGAGCTCGGCCGGTCCGCCCGGCTCGTCGAGCAGCGCGGCCACCGAGGTGCGCACGCCCAGGGCGCGCAGCACCTGGACGTCGTCGAAGCCGGTGGCGTCCGCCTCGTCGTAGAGGCCGCGCAGCAGGGGGTCGCCGCCGGCCGCGAGCAGTCCGGCCGGGCGGCGGCCGTCCAGCACCGGGTGGCCGCGCAGCCACCAGGCGGTGTACGGGCGGACGGTCTCGTGGGTTCCGTCGGGCATCAGCACCCGTACCGGCTGGACGAGGGCGTCCCGCAGCGGCGGGAGGGAGAGCATCGCCAGCGCCTCGGGCCAGTGGTCGTCGTCGACCAGTTCCAGGTCGCGGACGGCGACCAGTTCGGTGGCGACCGGCGGAACGGGCGTGCCGGGGAAGCGGTCCAAAACGTCCTCGCACCAGACGTCGACCGCGTCCAGCAGCCCGGCGTCGTCGGGCTCGGCGAACTCCGCGTCACGGGGCTCGAGTTCGTCCGGGTCCAGGACGACGTCGGTGGCGCGGACCAGGGTGAAGCCGGCCAGCACGCCGCAGGCGGCGAGGGTCTCCTCGCCCCAGCGCTCGGCGATCTCCTCGTCCACCGCGAGCAGTTCGCCCTCGCGCACGACGCGGGCGAACGCGCTGCCGGGGAAGAGCAGTTCACCGGCGGGCGCGAGTTCGCCCTCCTCGTCGGGCAGGGCCAGCGCCCCCAGCCAGGGCTCGTCGCCCGGCTCCAGGTTCGCGTCGCGCACCAGGCCGAGGACCAGGTCGGCGAGTTCGTCGGCGTCCAGAGCGTTCTCGTCCCAGCCGGCGCCCTCGTCCTCGAGCGAGGCGGCGACGGCGGCGCGGACCTGGCCGGTGGTGAGGACGGCGCGGGCGGTCGCGGGCAGCGCGCCCAGCTTCTCCAGCAGGGGGTGCGCGGCGTCGGGGTGGGCCACCTTGAGGCCGAGGCGGGCGAGGAGCTCCGGGTCGGCCGACGGCCCGTCGGCGGTGGGCAGCAGCACCTGGCGCGGGCCGATGACGGTGCGGCCTCCCCCGGCGAGCGGGACGGGCAGGCCGGTCAGCCGGTCGGGGTCGACGCCCAGCAGGCTGTCGTAGAGCCTGTGCCACCACTCGGCGGACTTCTCCAGCCCGGCCAGCCGGTCGATCGCCTCGGTCAGCGGGAGCCGGGCGACGCCGAGGGAGCGCAGTTCGGTGCGGCGCTCCAGTCCGGCCGGGAGCAGGGTGGGCAGCACCTCGGCGAGGACCTTGACGGTGCCGGCGCCCGCGCCCTCGACGACCTCGGCGTCGCGCGGCCGCAGCGCCTCGGGCAGGTCGCTGTCCGAGCCGTCGCCGCGCGGCGGGAGGGCCGGGGGCAGGAAGGCGGTGCGGGGCAGCCGGTCCAGGACGGCCGCCCGCAGGGCGCCGTCCAGTTCTCCCTTGCCGAGCGGGCCGGGGACCAGGGAGATCAGGCCCTCGCCGACCGGACGCCAGGCGGACAGCAACGCGGTGTAGAGGCCGGCGGCGCGCTCCACCAGGAAGTCGGTGAGCGCTCCGGGCGCGACGTGCCGGCGGGTGGTGTCCAGCGGGAAGGTGGCGATCAGCAGGGCGGGCACACCGACCGGCTCGTCGCTGGGGGTCGGCGCGTGCAGCACGGGGCTGGTGCGGGGGCGGCCGGGCGCTCCGGCGTCGTCGACGGGGACGGCCCAGGTCACCGACCAGTGCGGGCGCAGGCGCTCCTCGACGGGGCGGTCGGCGAGGAGCCGGGCGTCGAGTTCGCCGTGGTCGGCGGCGGTGCGCCAGCAGGTCGTCCCGGTCCGTGAGTCCTCGACCACGACCACGTCGCCCTCGTCGCGGCGGCTCAGCACGCGCTCGGGCCCGTCGTCGCTCTCCACGACGACCTCGGCCAGTCCCGGCAGGGCCAGCAGCAGGGCGTCGTCCACGGCGTCCAGCAGCCGGGCGGCGAGCGCCTCGGCGGCGGTGTCGCGCAGCGGGAGGATGACGGCGGTGTCGTACGGGGCGGGCGCGGTGCCCTCGGCGGGGAAGGGCAGGCGCAGCACCGGGACGTGGCCGTCGCGGCGGCGGATCTCCTCGGCGAGGCCCGCGCTGCCCTTGGCCCCGGCCTCGGCGGCGGCGAGGTCGCGGGACTCGGCGAGGGACCAGCGGACGCCGCCGTGGCGGGAGACGACGGCGGGCTCGTCGGTGACGGCGAGGACGGCGGCGAAGCCGACGCCGAAGCGGCCGACGGCGGTGTCCGTGTCGCGTTTGGCGGAGGCGCGCAGGGTGGACAGCGACTCCACGCCGGCCGCGTCGAGCGGGGCGCCGGTGTTCGCGGCGACCAGGACGCCGTCGCGCAGGGTGAGGCGCAGGCGGCCCGGGACGCCGGCGCGGGCGGCCGCGTCGGCGGCGTTCTGGGCGAGCTCGACGACCAGGCGGTCGCGGTACCCGCCGAGGACGAGGTCCTCCTCGGCGTTGGCGTCCTCGCGGAAGCGGGGCGGGGCTGTGGTCCAGGTGTCCAGGACGGCGCGGCGCAGGGGCGCCGTGCCGAAGAGGTCCGGGGCGGGGTCCGGGGCGCCGGGGTCGGTGCTCGTCACGTTCACGTGAAGGAGGCTAACGCCACGGCGGGCGCGTCCACGATCCGTCCACGAGGTGAGCCCGTTCACCTCACGGTCACCATGAGCAGGCACCATGGCGGGGTGAACACGAGCCAGACGCCCCGGACAGGACCGACGACCCCGACCTCCCGGACGGCCCCGGCGTCCTCGAGGACGCCGACGGTCGGCTTCGACCTCGACATGACCCTGATCGACTCCCGCCCGGGCATCCATGCCTGCTACACGGAGCTCTCGGCGCTGACCGGCACGTTCGTCGACGCCGATCTGGCCGTCACCCGGCTGGGCCCGCCGCTGGAGACGGAGCTGGCGCACTGGTTCCCCGAGGAGCGCGTCGCGGAGATCGCCGACGTGTACCGGGAGCTGTACCCGCGCTTCGCCGTCGCGCCGACGACCGCCATGCCCGGGGCCCGGGAGGCGGTGGACGCGGTGCGCGCGGCGGGCGGCCGGGCGGTCGTGGTGACCGCGAAGTACGAGCCGAACGCGAAGCTGCACCTGGCGCACCTCGGCATCGACGCCGACGCCGTGATCGGTGGCCTGTGGGCGGAGGCCAAGGCGGAGGCGCTGCGGGCCCAGGAGGCGCACGTGTACGTGGGCGACCACGTCGGGGACGTGCTCGGCGCGCGGCGCGCGGGCGCGCTGTCCGTCGGCGTGGCGAGCGGCCCCTGCCCTGCGGAGGAACTCCGCGAGGCGGGCGCCGACGTGGTGCTGGCGGACCTCTCGGAGTTCCCCGGGTGGCTGGCGGGCTACCTCTCGGCGCCCACGCCGGAGCCCGAGGCCGCCTGAGCGGCGGCCGCCGCCCGGGCCTCCTGGGCCTCTCGCGCCTCGCGGCGTCCGGCCGCGGCGGACGTCAGCACGCCCGCGGCGGCGATCAGGAAGCCCACGCCCATCAGCATGCTCAGGCAGAACATGTAGACGGGGAACGGCGTGGTGCCCAGCAGGAGAGGCGCCACGGTGACCAGGGTGGCCACGGCGCCGACGACGAAGACGATCCCTCCGGCACGGACCAGGCGGTCGCCGGTGTTCAACGGTGTTTGTTCACGCACCCGACCAGGGTAGTTCCCAGCCAGGGGAAACGGCCGGGGGACGTCTTGTCGCCCGGTGAGGGCCCATTAGCCTGTAAACCGGCCGATATCGACGGCCGCCATCACCGCAACCAGCACGAGGACGAGGACGACGGACGTGCCTACCGGCCAGGTCAAATGGTTCAACAAGGAGAAGGGCTTCGGCTTCCTCTCCCGCGACGACGGCGGTGACGTCTTCGTCCACTCCTCGGTCCTGCCCGCCGGCGTCGAGGCCCTCAAGCCCGGTCAGCGGGTCGAGTTCGGCGTGGTGGCGGGTCAGCGCGGCGAGCAGGCGCTCGCCGTGACCCTGCTGGAGCCGGCCCCCTCGGTGGCCGCGGCGCAGCGGCGCAAGCCGGCCGAGCTGGCATCCATCGTCCAGGACCTGACCACGCTGCTGGAGGGCATGGTGGCCGGCCTGGACCGGGGCCGCTACCCCGACAAGGCGGTCGGCAAGAAGGTCGCCACCCTGCTGCGGGCGGTCGCCGACGACCTGGACGTCTAGGGCCTGTCCGGGTCGCCGGTGACCGGACGTCCAGGGGGCACAGTCACGGTCACGGGAAGGCGAGCGCGTCCGGCTTGAGCGCCGGGACGAGGCCCTGGTCCGCGGCGCGGTCCAGCAGGCCGCGGATCGCCGCCAGGCCCTCCTCGCCGAGGTCCGCGGTGAACTCGTTGACGTACAGGGCGATGTGCTGGTCGGCGACGGCCGGGTCCATCTCCTGCGCGTGCTCCATCACGTACGGGCGCGTCGCCTCGGGCACCGCCCAGGCGGCGCGCACCGAGGCGCGGGCCGCGTCGGCCAGCCGGTTCAGCGTGTCCTCGCCCAGGGAGCGCTTGGCGATGATCGCGCCGAGCGGGATCGCCAGCCCGGTGGTGGCCTCCCAGTGCTCGCCCATGTCGGCGAGCTTGGTCAGGCCGTAGTCCTGGTAGGTGAAGCGCGCCTCGTGGATGACCAGGCCGGCGTCCACCCTGCCGTCGCGGACCGCGGGCATGATCTCGTGGAACGGCATGACGACGATCTCGCCGACGCCGCCGGGCACCTCGGCCGCCGCCCACAGCCGGAACAGCAGGTAGGCGGTGGAGCGCTCGCTGGGCACGGCGACGGTGCGCCCGGCCAGGTCGCCGGGGGCGACGGCGTCCCGGGTGAGCACCAGCGGGCCGCAGCCGCGGCCCAGCGCGCCGCCGCAGGGCAGCAGCGCGTACTCGTCCAGCACGTACGGCAGCACCGCGTACGACACCTTCAGCACGTCGAACTCGCCGCGCTCGGCCATGCCGTTGGTGATGTCGATGTCGGCGAAGGTGACGTCGAGGAGGGGCGCGCCGGGGATCCGGCCGTGGGCCCACGCCTCGAAGACGAAGGTGTCGTTCGGGCAGGGCGAGTAGGCGATGCGCAGCGCGGCGCCCTCGGCACGGCCTGCGTGCTGGTCCTGCGCGGCGGCGGCGGGGGTGACGGCGGCGGCCGGGGTGACGACGGCGGCGGGGGTGTGCTTCGGCGTGTCGCTCATGGCTCCACTCTCTCGGTGCTGAAGCGCCTCAGGACGGGCGCGAGCCCTTCGAAGGCGGTGGTGAGGGCGGCCAGCGCCTCGGGGATCCGCCAGGCGGCGCGGTCGCGGGGGCCGACCGGGTTGGAGACGGCCCGGATCTCCAGGACGGGGACGCCGTGCGCGGCGGCCGCCTCGGCGACGCCGAAGCCCTCCATCGCCTCGGCGAGCGCGCCGGGGTGACGGGAGAGCAGCAGCGCGGCGCGACCGGCGGTGCCGGTGACGGTGGAGGCGGTGAGCACCGGGCCGGTGGCCGCTCCGGTGGCCTCGGCGGCGGCGCGGACCAGGCCGGCGGGCGGGCGGTGCGTGACGGCGCCGAAGCCGAGCTCGGTGACCGGCAGGAAGCCGTCGGCGGTCTCGGCGCCCAGGTCGGCGGCGGTGATCTCGTCGGCCACCACCAGCGAGCCGACGGGCGCGGCGGGCGCGAAGCCCCCGCCGATGCCGGCCGAGACGACCAGGCGGTACGGCTCGCCGCGCAGGGCGGCGGCGGTGAGCGCGGTGGCGGTGGACGCGGCGGCGAGGGCGGGGCCGACGCCGGCCGCGAGGAGGTCGGGACCGTCCGGGAGACCGCGCACCAGCAGGCCGCCGGGCAGCGCCGACTCACCGGTGACGGGTCCGAACGCGCGGGCCACCGCGTCCCCTTCGGCGGGGACGGCGGTGGCCACCAGTACGCGGGTCATGCCGGGCACGGCGCGGTCAGGCGTCGTCGCCGCGCTTGAGCTTGAACGTCCACAGCCCGGTGGTCTTGGCCTTGTCGTCCTTGTCCAGCGCCTGGATGGCGACGACGGTGGAGTTGCCCTGGGCGCCGTACTGGGAGCTGAAGAAGACGCTGCCGGGGATGGTCCGGTAGGAGCGGCCGCTGTCCTCGACGAGCGGGCGGCCGTTCATCAGGATCACCCAGCGGCTCTCGGCGATCTCCTGGTCGACGCCGAACCGGACGGTCTCGTCCTGGTTCACCTTCAGGGTCGGGACGTCCTTGTCCTGCAGGCAGGAGGTCAGCTCCTCGGAGCCGATCGCCTTGCCGTCGTTCCAGCAGGAGGCCTCCGAGTGGACCGTGTCCGAGTTGACGGTCACGGTGGCGACCGGCGACGGCGCGTCGCAGGCGGAGAGCGCGAGCAGCCCGGCGGAAACGGCGCCGACGGCGGCGACGGCTCGGCGGCGGCGCGCGGCGGAGTGCATCGTGGTCATGGCCGAAGGCTATCTGGCCCCGGCAACGACAAGGTCACGCGGGGGTCGGCGTGCCGTCCCCCGCGGCGCCCATACGGTGCGAACCGCCGTGCGGGGGACGCTTTCGCCTCCTGGGCAGGCCGGGTGAGGGGCCGGGCGGGGCGCTTGCCGAGCCGCACCCCGGCGACGGGCCGCGCGGGCCCGCGACCGGTCAGGAGTGGCCCAGGTCCTCCGTGGAGGAGTCGGCCGTGGCGGGGACAGAGCCCTCGTCGGGGACCGAGACGGGGTGCAGGACCATCGACTCGACCCGGGTCTCGTCGAGGACCGGCGGCGCGGGCCGCGGCGGCTTCGGCATCACGGCGGCCTCCGAGTGGGCGCCGCAGCCGTATCCGAGCGACACCACGCGTCCGTCCGCGGGCGAGAACTCGTTGGCGCACACACCGAACGCCTGGCCCAGCGAGCCGCCCACCCGGGCGAGGAAGCCGCAGCTCACGCAGGTGGCGGGCGCCGCCTGCGCCATCGGGGCCTTCGGGCCGAAGGAGTCCTCCCACCGGTCGGCGGCGGTGTGCAGCCCGTAGCGGGAGAGCACCCGGGCCCGGCGCAGGCCCAGCTCCTCGGCGACGGCCGCGATGGTGCCGCGGGCCGGGGTGACCGGCAGCTCCGCCGGCCCGGCGCCCTCGACCTCGGCGTCCTCCGCCTCGGCCAGCGCGGCCATCTCGTCGGAGACCGCGGAGTTCGGCGCGGGCTCGTCCTCGCCGCTCCAGCCCGGCTCCAGGCGCAGGTCGTCGGCGCCTGTCGGCAGCAGGTCGCCGGGACCGAGGTCGCCCGGCCGCAGCCGCTCGCTCCACGGCACCCACTCGGGAGCGAGCAGCGAGTCGGGGCCTGGCAGCAGCACCGTCTCGTCCAGGGTGACGATCTTGGCGCGGGAGGCCCGGGCCACCGTCACGGCCCAGCGCCAGCCGCGGTAGCCGAGGTCCTTGCACTCGAAGAAGTGGGTGACGACGCGGTCCCCCTCGGAGACCATGCCGACGTGTTCACCGACGACTCCCGGCGCGGCGGCCTCCTCGGCTGCGGCGCGGGCGAGGTCGACGGCCTCGGCGCACAGGCGGTCGGGGGTGCGGCTTCGCGTTGTCGCTGCGCTCACAGGTATCGCTTCTCTCCTACGCCGTCTCACGGGTGCACGCGTACGGCGGCGGGGCGGACGGAGCGGACCGAAGGGCCGCGTCGACGTCCGCGCCCGATCGCGCTCGGGCGCACCTATGTCATCCATTCTGCGGGATGAGGTTCAGGCGCGCAGCCGAGTGCAACCACCACGGCGCGCAACCGAACGCTACCTTCTCCGTGGCCGTCGGCCCACACCGGCGGGCGGTTCCGGCGTTCCCGATCGGCGCGCGAGGGTCTCGCGGGACGTGCCGGCCCTTCCTCCGACAATCCGAACCGCCCGGACGGAACAGCGCATAACCGCCGCGGGCGGGGCACTATGACGGGGTGGCAGCCGTACGGACGTCCCGGGGATCCGGGGGGCGAACCATCGGCGGAGCGGACCGTGACGACGGACCGTTCCGTGCCGTCGGGCGTGCCCTGAGGTCCCCGTTCGGCGCGCTGGGCCGGCTGATCCGCCGGGTCACCCACGCGCACGGGGCGGGCGAGTCGGGGCTGGGCAAGCTGATCGAGCTGCACGCGGTGAACGGGGCGGGCGACGTCCTGATCACCGTGGCACTGGCCTCCACCGTCTTCTTCTCCGTCCCCACCGACGAGGCGCGCGGGCGCGTCGCGCTGTACCTGGCGATCACCATGGCGCCGTTCGCGCTGCTCGCCCCGGTGATCGGGCCGCTGATCGACCGCATCCCGTACGGCCGCCGGGCCGCCATGGCGACCGCGATGGGGGCGCGGGCGGTGCTGGCACTCGTCCTCACCGGGGCGGTGGTCGGCGGCGGCATCCAGCTGTACCCGGCGGCGCTGGCGGTGCTGGTGTGCTCCCGGACGTACGGGGTGGTGCGCAGCGCGGTGGTGCCGCGTCTGCTGCCGCGCAAGTTCTCGCTGGTCAAGGCGAACTCCCGGGTCACTCTCGGCGGGCTGATCGCCACCGGCGTGGCCGCGCCGGTCGGGGCCGCGCTGCACCAGCTCGGGCCGCGGTGGCCGCTGTACGCGGCGTGCGCGGTGTTCGTCGCGGGGACGCTGCTGTCCTTCTCGCTGCCGAAGAAGGTCGACTCCGCGAAGGGGGAGGAGCCGGCTCTGCTGGCGGCCGACCCCGAGCACCTGCACGGCCCGCACCGGCGCAGCCCCGGGGACCGGCCCCGGCTGGCGCTGCGCGCGGTCGGCACGAGCGTGACGCACGGGCTGGCGGTCAACGCCTCGCAGCGGGTGCTCTCCGGGTTCCTGCTCTTCTTCCTGGCCTTCCTGCTGCGGGAGCACCCGATGAGCGGGCAGAGCGTGGCCGTCTCGATGGGCATCGTCGGCGTCTCGGCGGGCACCGGAAACGCGCTGGGCACGGCGGTCGGCGCGTGGGTGCGGGCGCGGGCGCCGGAGCGGATCATCGTGTCGGTGGTCGCGCTGGTGGTGTTCGCGGGGGGCCTGGCGGCGGCGTTCTTCGGGGCGGCGATGGTGGCGGTCCTCGCGGGCGTCGCGGGGTTCGCCCAGGCGCTGTCCAAGCTCTCGCTCGACGCGATGATCCAGCGGGACGTCCCCGAACAGGTGCGGACCTCCGCGTTCGCCCGCTCCGAGACCACGCTCCAGCTCGCCTGGGTGGTCGGCGGCGCGATCGGCATCTCGCTCCCCCTGGTGGGCCCCCTCGGCATGGCCGTCGCCGCGGCCATCGTCGGCGTCGGCTGGGCCACCACGGTCCGCGGCCTCCTGCACAGCGCGACGGCGACGGGCCGCCGCACCCTGGCCTGACACGACCGTCCAGGCCGTCGGGCGGGGCCTCACGCCGTCGGGCGGGGCGGGCCGTCAGACCGGGCGGCGGCGGGTGTGCCAGAGGACGTATACGGCGGTGAGGACGGCGGCGGCGCGCAGGACCCAGGGTCCGGTCTGGGTGAGGGCGGCGGCGAGTTCACCGTCGAGGAGGGGGGCTCCCCAGCGGCCGCGGGCGCGGCCCCAGAGCCAGACGACGCCGCCCGCGACGGCGAGACCCGGCATGATCATGAGTGCCCACCGCGTCCCGCCCGGCCCGAGCCGCCGGGAGCCCCAGACGATCAGCCAGCCCAGGGCCAGCGGCAGCAGCTCGCCCAGCACCGCGCCCGCGACCAGCAGCAGTGCGGCGGCGATCAGGAGGGGACTGCCGAGGCCCGCCCCGCCCCCGGCGCCCTTGCGCCTGCGGGGGAGCCACCCGAACCGCCGGCCCGCCGGGACGACGGCCGGCGCGACCGCTCCCGGGTCCGGCGGCAGGGCGGCGTCCGCCCCGGCCCCGGGGTCCCGGTCGCGTGCGCGCTCCCGCGGGGGCGGCTTGAGCATCTCGGGGATCTCGACGCCCCCGGTGAACCCGGGCACGTCGTCGGGCCCCGCCACCGGGTCCACCCGCCACCAGTCGCCCGCCGCGGTGGCCTCGTCCTCCCGCTGCTTCGGCACGCTCCTGCGCAGCCCCCACAGCCGGGACCCCTGGGGGGCGGACGGCGCGGCCTCGGGCGAGGGCGGCCCCTCCGCCGAGGGCGCCGGGGACGAGGGCGCCGGGGACGCGGCGGTCGGAGCCTGGGCCACGGGGGCCGCGGGGGCCGACGGGGCGGTGGGCGGCGTGTCGGGGGCCGCCCGCTGGACCGGCACCGACCCGCCGGCCGCCGCGACGACCGCGTCCGGCGACCCCAGCCGGTCCAGGATCCGCCGCACCGTCGCGGGACCGTCCCCCATCGCCTTGGCGCGCCGCCGGTCGATCTCGCCGCGCAGCTCCGTCACCAGCCGCATCCGCGTCGCCGACGGCAACTGCCGCTGCTGGGCGACGTCACCGACCCGGCTCAGGTAGTCGTAGACCAGCCGGTCGCTCTCGATCCCCACGTGCTCAACCTCCCGTGCCACCGCCCTGCCGCCGCCCCGCGCACCCCCGGGCCCGCGCCTTCGCACGCTAGCGCAGAGACCCCGCCGCGGCCCCGGAACGCCGACCCTGACACTCCCCGGGACCCGCCGCCCCGCCTGCCCCTCCACAGGCCTGCCCAGGCTGTGACGGTCCCACCCACTACCGTTAGGCGGATGAGCACCGAGGAGAAGCCGGCGGCAACCCCCCGTTCCCTCGCGGAGGCGTTGCGCGCCCGGGACGACGCGTCGTTGTCCGCGCTGCTGCGCGCCCGCCCCGACCTGGTGACCCCCGTCCCCACCGACCTGACGCAGCTGGCCACCCGCGCCGGCACCCGCGCCTCCGTGGCGCGCGCCCTGGAGCGGCTGGACCGCTTCACCCTCCAGACCGCCGAGGCCCTGGCGGTCGCCGCCGACCCGGCGTCCTACGACGAGTTGCTGCGGCTGATGGCGGGCGAGCAGGGGGACGATCCGCACGCCGCCGACTCCCCGGTGGCCCGCGCCCTCCCGCACGCCGTGGCGAAGCTGCGCGAGCAGGCCCTGGTGTGGGGCGACGACGCACGGCTGCGCCTGGTGCGCACGGCCCGCGAGGTGATGGCGCCCACGCCGCGGCACCCCTCGCCGACCGGCCTGGGCCCGACGGTGGCGGAGGCCGCCGTCCCCATGTCGCCCAACCGGGTGCAGGACATCCTGGCCACCGCCGGCCTGTCGTCCACCCACGACGCGGTCTCCGCGGTCACCGCGCTCACCGACCTGTTCACCGACCCGCAGCGGATGTCCGACCTGCTGTCCGACGCGCCCGCCGACTCCCTGGAGATCCTGGACCGCCTGGTGTGGGGCCCGCCCTACGGCCAGGTGACGCACGATCCGGCGCCCAGACTGCGCTGGCTGATGGACCGCGGCCTGCTGCTGCCGATCGCCCCCGGCACCGTCGTGCTGCCCCGCGAGGTGGCGCTGCACCTGCGCGGCGGGCGCGCCCACCGGGTCACCGAGCCGCAGCCGCCCGCGGTGCGGGCCGCCACGCAGCACCCGCCGCAGGTGGTGGACGCCACCGCGGCCGGACAGGCCTACCAGGCGCTGGTGACGGTGGAGGACCTGCTCAAGCTGTGGGACGGCGGCGGCCCGGCCGTGCTGCGGGCCGGCGGGCTCAGCGTGCGCGACCTGAAGCGGACCGCCGTGTCGCTCGGCGTGTCCGAGCCGGAGGCGGCGTTCTGGCTGGAGCTCGCCTTCGCGGCGGGTCTGCTGGCCTCCGACGGCGAGGCCGACGAGCGGTACGCGCCGACCCCCGCCTCCGACGCGTGGCTGGAGGCACCGCCCGCCGAGCGGTGGGCGCGGCTGGCCGAGGCCTGGCTGACGGCCACCCGCACGCCCGGTGTGGTGGGCGGCCGGGACGCCAAGGACCGCGCGCTGTCCGCGCTCGGCCCCGGCCTGGACCGTTCCGCCGCGCCGGAGGTGCGGCACCGGGTGCTGACGCTGGCGGCCTCGCTGCCGTCGGGCGCCGCGCCGGACGAGCGGTCGCTGCTGGAGCGGCTCCAGTGGGAGCGCCCGCTGCGACGGGCGGACGGTTCGGCCGGCTCCTCCGGCGGCCCGGGCGGCGGCGAGGAGGACCTGCGGACCCGGATCGCCCGCTGGACGCTGGAGGAGGCCGAACGCCTCGGCGTCAGCGGGCGCGGCGCGCTGTCCTCGCACGGCCGCGCGCTGCTCCTCGGCGAGGTGCGGGAGCCGGCGGCGGCCGGGGCGCACGACGGGACGCCCGGCGGAGTGCCCGACGGGGCGGAGGCGGTCGGCGGCCACGGCTCCACCGCCGTCGCGGACACCGGGCCGGGCGACAAGCTCCCGGTCCACCGCCACCACGACGTCCACGACCACCCCGGCGGGGCCGCCGGCGGTCCCGAGCCGATCCCCGCTCCGCTGCCGCCCGCCGAGCAGGCCGAGGCCGCGGACCTCGCCGCCCGTGTCCTGACGCCGCTGCTGCCCGCGCCGCTGGACCACGTGCTGCTGCAGGCCGACCTCACCGCGGTCGCGCCGGGGCCGCTGGTGCGGCCGCTGGCCGAGACGCTGGACGTGCTGGCGGAGGTGGAGTCCAAGGGCGGCGCCACGGTCTACCGATTCACGCCCGGTTCGGTGCGGCGCGCGCTGGACTCCGGCCGCACCGCCGCCGACCTGCACGCCTTCCTCGCCGCGCACTCCCGCACGCCGGTGCCGCAGCCGCTGGCCTACCTGATCGACGACGTGGCCCGGCGGCACGGTGTGCTGCGGGTGGGCGCGTCCTCCTCGTACGTGCGGTGCGACGACGAGAAGGTCCTGGAGGAGATCCTGGCCGACGGACGGTCCTCCGGGCTGGGCCTGCGACGGCTGGCGCCGACCGTGCTGGCGGCGCGGACCGACCCGACGACGCTGCTGGAGGGTCTGCGGTCGATGGGGTTCGCCCCCGCCGCGGAGTCGCCGGAGGGCGACGTGCTGATCGCCCGCGCCGCCGCGCACCGGACCCCGCCGCGCGCGGTGCCGCAGCCGGTGCCGGAAGGGCCGCCGACGCCCGACGGACCGGCGCTGTCCGCCGCGGTACGGGCGATCCGCGCGGGGGACGACGCCTCGACCGCGCCGCTGCGGGCGCCGGACGGGGCGGAGGGGGACCTGCCGCGCGGTTCGGCGGCGGACACGCTGGCCACGCTGCAGATGGCGGTCATGACGGGCACCCGCGTGCTGATCGGTCACCTCGACGCGACGGGCATCGCCACCCAGCGGGTGCTGACGCCGCTCAGCGTGGAGGGCGGCTTCGTCACCGCCCACGACCACACGGCCGCGGGCGTCCGCACGTACCCCCTCCACCGCATCACCGGCGCCGCCGAACTCGACGACGAGGGGTGACGGGCGGGAGGGGCACGACGGGCGCGACAGGCTCGGCCGGCGCGACAGGCGCACCGCGGGCGGCCGCGACGGCGACGCGCCCGCCCCGCCGGACCGCGGGCGGTACCTTCCGGACCGCCCGCGCCCCGGTCCGTCAGTCGGCGGCGAGCACGTCGTCGGCGTCGACGATGCGGTAGGCGTACCCCTGCTCGGCCAGGAACCGCTGCCGGTGCGCCGCGAAGTCCTGGTCGACGGTGTCCCGCGCGACCACCGAGTAGAAGTGCGCCTGGTGCCCGTCCGCCTTCGGCCGCAGCACCCGCCCCAGCCGCTGGGCCTCCTCCTGCCGGGACCCGAACGTGCCGGACACCTGGATGGCGACCGTCGCCTCGGGCAGGTCGATCGAGAAGTTGGCGACCTTCGAGACGACCAGCACGTTGATCTCGCCGTTGCGGAACGCGTCGAACAGCTTCTCCCGCTGCGCGTTGCTGGTCTCGCCCTTGATGACCGGGGCGCCCAGGTGCTCGCCCAGTTCGTCGAGCTGGTCGATGTACTGCCCGATGACCAGGATCTGCTGCCCGGCGAACTTCCGGACCAGCGCCTCCGTCACCTTCCGCTTGGTGGCCGTCGTCGCGCAGAAGCGGTACTTCTCCTCCGTCTCGGCGGTCGCGTACGCCAGCCGCTCGGAGTCGGTGAGGTTGACCCGCACCTCGACGCAGTCGGCGGGCGCGATGTACCCCTGCGCCTCGATCTCCTTCCACGGCGCGTCGAACCGCTTGGGCCCGATCAGCGAGAAGACGTCGGACTCCCGGCCGTCCTCGCGCACCAGGGTGGCGGTCAGCCCGAGCCGCCGCCGGGCCTGGAGGTCGGCGGTGAACTTGAAGACCGGCGCGGGCAGCAGGTGCACCTCGTCGTAGAGGATCAGCCCCCAGTCGCGGGAGTCGAACAGCTCCAGGTGCGGGTAGACGCCCTTCCGCCGGGTCGTCAGCACCTGGTAGGTGGCGATCGTGACCGGCCGGATCTCCTTCTTCGTGCCGCTGTACTCGCCGATCTCCTCCTCGGTCAGCGAGGTGCGCCGCACCAGCTCGGACTTCCACTGCCGGGCGGAGACCGTGTTGGTGACCAGGATCAGCGTGGTCGACTTCGCCTCGGCCATGGCGCCCGCGCCGACCAGCGTCTTGCCCGCGCCGCAGGGCAGCACGACGACGCCGCTGCCGCCGTGCCAGAAGTTCTCCACCGCCTGCCTCTGGTACGGCCGCAGCTGCCAGCCGTCCTCGTGCAGGTCGATCGGGTGCGCCTCGCCGTCGATGTACCCGGCGAGGTCCTCGGCGGGCCAGCCCAGCTTGAGCAGCGTCTGCTTGATCTGGCCGCGCTCGGAAGGGTGCACGGCCACCGAGTCGGCGTCGATGCGGACGCCGACCAGCGGGGCGATCCGCTTGGACTTCAGCACCTCCTCCAGCACCGGCCGGTCGGTGGTGGTGAGCACCAGGCCGTGCACGGGGTGCTTGGAGAGCGTCAGCCGGCCGTAGCGGTCCATCGTCTCGGCGATGTCGACCAGCAGCGCGTGCGGCACCGGGTAGCGGCTGTAGGTGACCAGCGCGTCGACGACCTGCTCGGCGTCGTGCCCGGCGGCGCGGGCGTTCCACAGGCCGAGCGGCGTGATCCGGTAGGTGTGGATGTGTTCGGGCGCCCGCTCCAGTTCGGCGAAGGGCGCGATGACCCGACGGCAGTCGTCGGCCTGCTCGTGGTCGACCTCCAGCAGCAGCGTCTTGTCACTCTGCACGATCAGCGGACCGTTCACCCCACGCCACCTCTCCCTCATGGCCGCACCTCGTCGGCCAAACGTCCAGTGTGCATCACCCGGGGCGGGGCGCGGGGTGACCCGGGCCACCAGCCGGCCGGCACGGGTGGAGCTCGGGGCCCATGGCGGCGGGAAACGCGTTGGCGCCGCCCCCGCGCGGGGGCGTAGGATCCCGCGTCTCCCGCCTCCGTGCCCCGGAGTGCCGCCGACCGGACGGAAACCGGCCGGTCCGCCGCCCCCGCGCCTCGCGCCCGGCGGCCCGTCGCCGCACACCATCAGGTACGTACGTCCGGAGGCATGCCGTGTCCAGCACGACCCCGTCCAGCCCGTCCGACGCCCCCGCCGAGGACCCTCACGCCGGTGACCCGCTCGCCCGGGAGCGCGCCCACCTGGCGGCCTCGAGGGCCGCGCTGCGGACCATGCGGGAGGACGTCGAGGCCCTCGACATCAGCGACGTCACCGCCAACTGGGTGAACGCGCAGATCCTGACCCGGCAGATCGACGAACGCATCCGGTCCCTCGCCGACCTCAGCGACACCCCGCTGTTCTTCGGCCGCCTCGACTTCCTGCACGCGCCGGGCGCCGAGCGGGCCGAGGGCGCCGGGGGGGAACAGTTCTATATCGGGCGGCGGCACGTGCACGACGCCGGTGGCGACCCGATGGTCATCGACTGGCGCGCACCGGTCTCCCAGGCCTTCTACCGGGCCTCCCGCAAGGACCCGATGGACATCGGGCTGCGCCGCCGCTTCGGCTACACCGGCGGCGAGCTCACCGCGTACGAGGACGAGCGCCTGACCGACCCGGCGGAGGCGGAGACCACCAGCCGGCTGCTCCAGCAGGAGATCGAGAAGCCGCGCGTCGGCCCGATGCGCGACATCGTGGCGACCATCCAGCCGGAGCAGGACGAGATCGTCCGTGCCGGGCTGGGCGGCACGGTCTGCGTGCAGGGAGGCCCCGGCACCGGGAAGACCGCGGTCGGCCTGCACCGGGTGGCGTTCCTGCTGTACGCCTACCGGGAGCGGCTGGCCCGCACCGGGACGCTGGTGATCGGGCCGAACCGCTCCTTCCTGCACTACATCGAGCAGGTGCTGCCGGCGCTGGGCGAGCTGGAGGTCAAGCAGGCCACCGTGGACGACCTGGTCGCCCAGGTCTCCGGCATCGAGGTGCGCGGCGCCGACGAGCCGGCCACCGCGCTGCTCAAGGGTGACGCGCGGATGGCCGAGGTGGTGCGGCGGGCCGTGCGCTCGCACGTCACGATGCCCACCGAGCCGGTGGTGGTGGTCCGCGGCTCGCGGCGGTGGCGGATCCCGGCGTACGAGCTGGAGGAGATCGTCACCGAGCTGCTGGGCCGCGACATCCGTTACGGCGCGGCCCGGGAGGCGCTGCCGCAGCGGATCGCGCACGCGGTGCTGGTGCGGATGGAGCAGTCCGGGGAGGCGCCGGACGACCGGGTGCAGGACTCGGTGGCCCGCAACGCGGCGGTGAAGGCGGCCGTCAAGGCGGTGTGGCCGCCGGTGGACCCGGCGAAGCTGGTGCTGCGGCTGCTGTCCGACCCGGAGTTCCTCGCCGAGCAGGCGGAGGGCGTGCTCACCGGGGACGAGCAGAAGCTGCTGCTGTGGACGAAACCGGCGCGCTCGGTGCGGTCCGCGAAGTGGTCGGCGGCGGACGCGGTGCTGATCGACGAGGCGGCCGACCTGGTGCAGCGGACGCCGTCGCTCGGGCACGTGGTGCTGGACGAGGCGCAGGACCTCTCCCCGATGCAGTACCGCGCGGTGGGCCGCCGCTGCACCACCGGCTCGGCGACGGTGCTCGGCGACCTCGCGCAGGGCACCACGCCGTGGGCCACGCGCAGCTGGGACGAGGCGCTGCGGCACCTCGGCAAGCCGGACGGGGCGGTGGAGGAGCTCACCGCCGGCTTCCGCGTGCCGACGGACGTGATCACGTACGCCTCGCGGCTGCTGCCGCACATCGCGCCGGGACTCACGCCGGTCACCTCGGTCCGTGAGAACCCCGGGTTCTTCGACGTCCGGCCGGTCGAGGACACCGGGGCCGTCGTCGCGGCCTGCCAGGAACTGCTGCGCAACGAGGGGTCGGTGGGCCTGATCGCCGCGGACGCGCGGGTGCCGGTGCTGGCCGAGGCGCTGGCCACGGCGGGCGTCGAGCACCTCGCGCCGGGCGAGGAGACCACCGCCGCCGTCCGGCTCACCCTGGTGCCGGCCTCGCTGGCCAAGGGCCTGGAGTACGACTACGTGGTGCTCGACGAGCCGCAGGCGGTGGTCGACGGCGAGCCCGACGAACGCACCGGCCTGCGGCGCCTCTACGTCACCCTCACCCGAGCCGTCTCAGGCCTCGTCGTCACCCACGCGACAGCCCTGCCCGCACACCTCGCCTGACGGGGCGGCCGGGCGGCACGGCGGTCACGCGGCGCGGGAGGCACACCGCGCGGCGGTCACGCGGCGGGGACGAGGTCCACCGCGGTGCGCCAGGCGCGCACCGCGGCCGGGGACACCCGGCCCGCCCAGCCGCCCTCGTCGCGGACCGCGCCGCCGACGTGGAAGGCCTGGACGCCGCCCGCCCGCAGCGGCGGCACGTGGTCCAGCCGCAGCCCGCCGCCGACCATCAGCCCGGGGTCCCCGGGGGTCGCGGCGGCGGCCTCGGCCAGCAGCACGGGCAGGCCGGTCCCCACCCCGCCGGCCGCACCGGCGGTCAGGCACAGGTCGAGCCCCGGCAGCCCCGCCAGTGCCTTGCGGACCGCGGCCCGGTCCGCCGCGTGGTCCAGCGCCCGGTGGAACGTCCACGCGCAGCCGTCCAGCGCCGCCACCACCCGCTCCGTCGCCGCGAGGTCGAGCAGCCCGAACCCGTCCAGGAAGCCGAGCACGAACTCCGTCGCGCCCGCCTCCCGCAACTCGCCCGCCCGGCGGACCAGTTCGTCCACCCCGGCGTCGCCTCCGGCGGAGAACCCGTCGGACAGGCGCAGCATCACGCGCACCGGCAGGTCCACCGCCGCCCGCACCGCCGTGAAGACGGCGGCCGACGGGGACAGCCCGTCGGCCGCCATGTCGGTCACCAGCTCCAGGCGGTCCGCCCCGCCCTCCCGCGCCGCGACCGCGTCCTCGGCGTCGAGCGCGATCACCTCCAGCACCGGACGCTCCGCACTCACGAGACTCACGGGCCACCACCACATAGGTCTAGTCCAATTGGACCCCCAGGGTACGCGCCCCGCACCGCCGGGTCAGCCGAAGATGTTCAGCTCGGCCTCGGTCACCCCGGCCAGCTCGTAGGACGCCCCCGCCGTCGACCGCCCCGTGCACAGCCGGACCAGCGTCGCCGCGTCGCCGATGTACCGCGCCGGGGTCCGCGCGGGATCGCCCAGCCGCAGCGGCTCGTCGTAGCCGTCCAGGTCGGCGTGGACGGTGGCCAGGCCGTAGTGCGCGGTCACCCAGGCCAGCAGCCGCAGCGCGTCCGCCTGCCCGGGTCCCGCGTAGGCCCCGGGCAGTCCCCACGCCTCGCGCACGTCCCCCGCGTGCACCCACTCGCCGAACGCGACGCCGTCCCGCGACCCGCGCTCGTTCCGGGCGATCGCGGCGCCGGCCTCGGCCATCCCCCGCTCCAGTTCGTCCACGATCCGCGCCACCGGCCAGTCGGCCCGCTCCGCGATGTCCCGGGCGTTGGCCTCGGGGCCGCCGGTCCCCCGCTCCCACCGGTCCTCCACCAGGCGGGTGAGCACCGCCCCGCAGTGGGACAGCGCGTCCCGCACGCTCCAGCCGGGACAGGCGGGCACCGGCAGGTCGAAGTCGGCGTCGGGCCGGGACCGCAGCAGCGGGACCAGCGCGTCGCGTTCGGCGGTGAGCAGCCGCCCGGGCAGCTCGGGGTCACGGTCAACTCGGCGTACGTCCGCGGGAGTCGTCATGCCGTCACGCTAACGCGGCGACCGCCGCCGGGCAGCGGATCGCGACCGGACGCGGCGGGCGTGGTCCTCGAAAACGGCAGGGCGCGGCCCCGCCGCCACGCGTACCCTCGCGCCATGCCCACCCTCGAACGCCTGCGCGCCGACCACGCGGAGGCCCTGCTGGCCTTCGAGCGGGAGAACCGCGCCTGGTTCGCCCGCACCGTCGCGGACCGGGGCGACGCGTACTTCGCCCACTTCGCGGACCGCCTCGACGCCCTGCTGGCCGAACAGGAGGCGGGCGTCTGCCACTTCCACGTGGTGCGCGGCGACGGCGGGGAGATCGCCGCCCGGGTCAACCTGGTCGACGTGACCGACGGCTCCGCCGAGCTGGGCTACCGGGTCGCCGAGCGGTACGCGGGCCGGGGCCTGGCCACCGCCTCCGTGCGGGAGCTGTGCCGGACCGCCGCCGAGCAGTACGGCCTGCGCGCGCTCACCGCGACGGCCGACGAGGACAACCTGGCCTCCCGCCGCGTCCTGGAACGCTGCGGCTTCACCGTGACCGGCCGCTTCCTCCTCGACGGGCGCCCCGTCGTCGGCCATCACCGCGCGCTGGAAGGGAACTGACCATGCGGCCGCCCGTCACCCGCCTCGTCACGCTCGACGACGCCGAGGAACTCGCCGTCTGCCTCCGCCGCAACCGGACGTTCCTGGACCCCTGGGAACCCGCGCGCCCGGACTCCTGGTTCACCGCCTCCGGGCAGCGCGCGGTGCTCGCCGAATGTTTCGAACTGCACGCCCGCGGCGTGATGGTCCCGCTGGCGGTCCTGGACGAGGACGGTCGCCTGGCCGGCCGCCTGAGCGTCAACAACGTCGTCCGCGGCGCGTTCCTGTCCGCGTCGCTGGGCTACTGGGTGGCCCAGGAGGCCGGCGGCCGGGGCCTGGCCACCGCCGCGGTCGCCGACGCGGTGCGCCTGGCCTTCGGCGAGCTCGGGCTGCACCGCCTGGAGGCCTGCACGCTGTTCCACAACGCCGCCTCGCAGCGCGTCCTGCGCCGCAACGGCTTCACCCCGTTCGGCGTCGCCCCGCGATACCTGCGCATAGCGGGGCGGTGGCAGGACCACCTGCTGTTCCACCTGCTGAACGAGGAGAACGAGGAGACCGAAGCGCCGCCGGACGCCGCCGGCGCCTGAGGTCCGGCGTCAGCGCGCCGCCCCGCCGAGCGCCGCCCTGAGGTGACCGCCGGACTTCTCCAGCAGCCGCGCCGCCGTCTCCGCGTCCACCCCGGCGGCCACCACCAGCACCGCGGGCTTGACCTCGCCGCCGGTGGCCCGCAGCGCCGCGGCCACCTCCTCGTCCGGCGCGCCCGTGGCCAGGGCGACGATCCGGTGGGCGCGCGCCCGCAGCTTCTCGTTGGTGGCCCGGACGTCGACCATCAGGTTCCCGTAGGTCTTGCCGAGGCGGACCATGGTGATGGTCGAGAGCATGTTGAGGACGAGCTTCTGCGCCGTGCCGGCCTTCAGCCGCGTGGAGCCCGCGACGATCTCGGGACCGGGCACCACCTCGACGGGGTGTTCCGCCGCCGCGGCCAGCGGGCTGCCCGGATTGCAGGCCACCCCCACGGTGAGCGCCCCGGCGGCGCGGGCGTGCTCCACCGCGGCCACGGCGTACGGCGTGCGCCCCGAGGCGGAGACGCCGACCACGCAGTCGCCGGCGGTCAGGCCGAGCGCGTCGAGGTCGGCGCGCGCGGCGTCCGCGTCGTCCTCGGCGCCCTCGATCGAGGTCACCAGCGCCTCGGGGCCGCCCGCGATCAGGCCGGTGACCTGCCCGGGGGCGGTGCCGAAGGTGGGCGGGCACTCGGAGGCGTCCAGCACGCCCAGCCGGCCGGCCGTCCCGGCGCCCGCGTAGATCAGACGGCCGCCGCGCGCCATCCGCGCGGCGATCGCGTCCACGGCGGCGGCGATCCGCGGCACCTGTCCGCGGACCGCGGCGGGCACGGCGGCGTCCCCCTCGTTCATCAGCTCGGCGATCCGCTCGGTGGGCAGGCGGTCGAGCTCGGCGAGGTCGGGGCGGGCTGCCTCGGTGGCGAGGCTCTCGAGCTGGACTCTCAGTTCGGCACCGGACATGGCGGCGGGCACTCCCGGGGTCGTGGGGCGGGATCGGCGGACGAAGTCGGTGATGAGGGCGGCGGGTGGGCGCGGCCGGAGGTGCGGCCGGGTCAGCGTCGGTGGCGGTGCGCGAGCGCCTCGTAGGAGGCGGACAGGGCGGGCGCGGCGCGGTCGTAGGTGCGCTGGGCGACGCCCACGAACAGGCAGTCGACGACCAGCAGCTGACCGGTGCGCGAGGACATCGCGGCCGGCCGCAGCTCGCTCTCCCGGGCCGTCGAGGTGGTCAGCACGTGGTCCGCGTACTGGGTGACCGGCGATCCGGGGCGGCCGGTGATGGCCACCGTCGTCGCGCCGTGCTCGAAGGCCACCCGCAGCGGCTCGATCACGTCCCCGGTGGAGCCGGAGTGGGTGATCGCCACCGCCACGTCCCCGCCGCGCAGCTGCACGGCGTTGGTGACGGCCAGGTGCGGGTCGCTGTGCGCGTGCGCGACCATCCCTATCCGCAGCAGCTTCTGCGCGAGGTCCTGGGCGACCAGGCCGGAGGCAGCCACCCCGTACACGTCGATCCGCCGGCCGGCCGCCATCGCCGCGACGGCCGCGCCGAGCTGAGCGGTGTCCAGGGAGGCGGCCGTGTCGGCCAGGGTCTGCCGCTCGTCGTGGGCCAGCTTCGCGACGACCTCGGCGATCGGGTCGTCCACGGATATGTCGGCGGTCACCGACGGCGCGCGGCCCGACTCCTGCTGTGCGGCGAGACCGGCCAGCGCGAGCCGCAGGTCCCGGTAGCCGGGGTAGCCCAGCAGCCGCGCCGTGCGCACCACGGTGGCCTCACTGGTGCCGGTGAGCTGCGCCAGCCCGGTGACGGTGAGCGCCGAGCAGCCCGCCGGATCACCGGCGACGGCCTCGGCGACCCGCTGCATGGACCGCGTCATCGACGGGGCCAGCGTCCGCACCTTCGCCGCCAGGGCGGCCGGAGCGGGCGGGGCGGGCGCCACGGCCCGGTCCGGGGAGCGGGTCGCGGCCCTGCGGGCGGCGGACGGCTGGCTCGCTGCGCTCACGAAAATTTCCTTCATCTCACGAGGTGTACCTGAAAGCTATTTTCATCGCCTGCCGCGGTCAAGGGCGCGTGACAATGGGTGCATGAGCGCCATCACCCCCCTCGAACAGGCCGTGCACGCGGCACGCGCCCTGGTCCTCGCCGACCTGGTAGCTGGAGACGTCGCCCAGGCCGACGTGGTTTCACTGGTCGAGGACTCGGTGGTGCAACGCCGCTGGTGGGTGGAACAGTGGCCGGAGGGCGCCGACTTCCTGCCCGGCCTGGTCGCGCAGGACGTCCAGGACGCGCTGCTCGACAAGTACGGGCGGTGGCCGCTGTGCCCGGTCTGCGCGCACGGCGAGCCGCACGCGCTGGAGATCGAGCCGGAGCTGGGGCCGGACCCGCACTGGGTGTGCCATCAGGCGGGCGTACGGGTGGCGGCGGTCGGCGGGCTCGCCTCCGCCCTGCCGGGGGCTTCCTGATCCGGTGGCCGCCTACATCGACCCGCCCGACTGGCCCGGTCACGGCCGGCTGTGGTCCCACCTGATCAGCGACGTCTCCTTCGAGGAGCTGCACGCCTTCGCGGCCGGACTGGGCGCGCCCGTCCGGGCCTTCGACGGCGACCACTACGACATCCCCGCCGACCTGTACGCCGCCGCGGTCGCGGCCGGTGCCATCCCGGTGCGCAGCCGCGAGATCGTCCGCCGCCTGCACGCCGCCGGCCTGCGCCGCCGCAAGACCCCGGGCCTCGCCGACCTCCCCTGACCTCTCCGCGGGCCCGGCGACCCGGCGACCCGGCAGCTCGGCGGCTCGGCGGCTCGGCAACCCGGCGGCTCGGCGACCCGGCGGCCCGGCAACCCCGCGGCCTGGCCGCCTCCGCGGGGACGGGCCCCGCCTCACCGGCCCGCCGCCGGTCAGTCGGCGCGGCGCTCGAAGACCAGGACGCCGCCGGCCTCGTCCACGTGGCCGGCGCGGGCGAAGCCGCCGCGCTCCAGGACGTGCCGGGAGGCCGTGTTCGCGGGGTCCACGCGGGCCGTCACCACGTCCACCCCGTCGTGGGCCAACGCCCAGGTGCTCAGCGCCCGCAGGGCCTCCGTGGCGTATCCCTTGCCACGGGCCGCGACGGCGAGGTCGTAGCCGATCTCCACCTGGCCGTCCTCGTCCGGCGGCCCGTGGAAGCCCATCGAGCCGACCGCGCGGTCGTCCTCACGGCGCACCAGGACGTAGGAGGTCCACTCGGGCCGGAAGGCACCCTTCTCGTAGGCCGCGGTGATGAGGGAGGCGCCCTCCCGGGTGCCTTCGAACGGCCCGCCGGAGACCCAGTCGAAGCCGCCGTCGCCGCCGAGCGCGAGGTCCGCCGCGGCCGGCACGGTCAGCGCCTCCATCGTCAGCCGCTCCGCCTCGACGAGCGGGTTGTTGTACCAGCGCCACGTCTCCACCGGCTCCTCGCCGGACAGCTCCCCCCGTCCGGTGACCCACAGCAGGGTCCGCCACGGGTCCTCGCCCTGGCGCACGTGGGGGAAGAGCCGCGCGAGCACGTAGCCGCACAGCTCGGCGGACGGCCGGAAATCGACGCCCAGCCCCTGCGCCATGTCGTGGGTGTGGAGCAGGACCTCCGCCATGCCCATCGCGGCGAAGCCCTCCCGGCCCGCGCTGCGGAAGGGGTACGGGTGGAAGCCGCGGGCCGCCCGGGGCGCGGTGCGGCAGGTCAGCGCGAGCATCACGCCGCCCGCCTCGATCGCCTCCAGCGCGTCCTTCGCCACGGCGGCGCCGTCGTGCGGCGGGTCCACCGTGTACTCGACGGGCCGGTACGCGTCCGGCGCGCGCGTCGCCAGCTGCGTGGCGTACGCGAAGAGGTCGCTGACCACGTGCTCGGCGGTGCGCAGGCAGTTCCACTCGGTCCGTCCCGCCCGGACGTCGGACCAGTCGCGTCCCGCGGCCGGCCGCAGTGCCGCCACCGCCTCGGCCACCGTGTCCGTCACTGCCCGCGCCGCCGCGTCGCCCCCGAGGGCCCCCAGATTTGTCATGTACGGAGCCTAGGTGGCGATCAGCCGGTGAGCAGGTCCATTTCGGCCCGCAGGTTGTAGCGGGCGGTCGCCTCCCAGTGCTCCGCGCCGTGGGGGGTGCGGTACAGCCGGGGCAGCTCCAGGAGCTGACGCAGCACCGCGGCCCGGCCCTCGCGGAACAGCTCGGGCGGGACGAAGTGGTACTCCTGCCGGACCGCCGCCGTGTACGCGGCGTACGCCTCGGGCGGCGAGGCGAGGACCGCCAGGTCGGCGTCGCACAGCACCTGGCCGTCGCGGTCGTCGTCGGCCGGGTCGTGGGTGACGGTGAGCCGGACCAGGCGCGCGACCTCGGCCGTCCTCGCCGCGTCGACGCCGGCCTCGGGAAGCGCGGTCTCCGCGATGCGGGCGGACCGCTCCTCGTTCTCGGAACGGTCCGGCCGGTACACGGCGTCGTGGAACCAGGCCGCCAGGCGCACCACGTCCGCGTCGGCCGCGTACCGCTCCAGCTCGTCCACCCGGTCCAGCACCGCGGTCAGGTGGGTGAGCGTGTGGTAGTGCCGCTGCGGCTCCGCCCAGCGGGCCAGCAGGTTCTCCGCGTACGGCGCCGGATCCGGCTCCGCGGCCCCGCCGCGGGCGGCGGTCAGGGTCCGCGTCCAGCGGGCGCGCAGCGCGTCGAGGTCGGCGGTGTCGGCGTGGGATGCGGTCATGCCCGCATTGTGCGCCGCCGCGCCCACCGCACGCGCTCCGGGGGCCGGCACGGCGTGTGCGACGCTGGAAGCCGCACTCCGACGCACTCCGACCCGTGGCCCGCCGCGACGTCACCGCGAAGCGCAGGGCTCCGGCTCCCGGCCGGTCCCGCTCCCGCACCGTCGCGCCGGTCCCGTCACGTCCCGGAAAGGACCGCACCGCCGTGAACCACGCACAGCTCAACGCCCTGGGCCGCGCCCTGCGCGTGCTCGGCGAGCACGGGGAGGCCCTGGGTGCCGACACCCCCGACTCGCGGCTGCACGAGCTGAAGGGCGACCTGCGGCGCGCGATGGAGCTGCTGGAGGACACCGTCACCACGGCCGCCCCGGCCACCCGCTGCCCGGAACACCCCAACGGGCCGGTGGACGCGAGCGCGCCGGACCTGTGCCTGCTCTGCGAGACCCGCCGCCGCTCGGCCCGCAGGGCCCGGCTCAGCGGCGGCCCGGTCCCGGACCGCCCGGTGGACCCGGTGCCGTCGCGGTACGGGATGCACGGCGACCGTCCCCAGCCGCAGCAGCGCTGGCTGCCGGAGGCGTGGAACGGCCGCGCCTGGGAGCTGTGCGGCACGCCGCGCCGGGACCGTCGGGAGGCCGAGCTGTTCCTGGCCGCCGAGCGCCGCTCCCCGCGCCCCGCCATGGCGTACCGGCTGGTGCACGAGTTCACCGACTACGAGGTGCTGCGCGTCTGGGGCGAACCCCGGGTCGTCCCCGTCGAACCGATGGGCTGACCGGGCCGCGCGGCCCGGTCGGACGGCGACGGCGACGGGGACGCACGGCCCCGCCGGACGGCGACGGCGACGGGAAGGGCCCGGGGCGCGGAGACGATCCGCGCCCCGGGCCCGTTCGCGTCCCGGCGGTGGTGTGGGTCGGGGATCAGTGCAGGTTCATCAGCGAGGCGGGGTCGTACGAGGACATCTCGTCCGTGCGCCCGCCGAGCAGCTTGGCGCCCCACTCGGGGTCCTGGAGCAGCGCGCGGCCGACCGCCACCAGGTCGACCTCCTCGCGCTCCACGCTGTCCAGCAGGTCGTCGACGGCGCGCACCGGGGAGCCCTTGCCGGCGAAGGCGTCGGTGAAGTTGCCGTCCAGGCCCACCGAGCCGACGGTGATCACCGGCTTGCCGAGCAGCTTCTTCGTCCAGGCGGCCAGGTTGAGGTCGGAGCCCTCGAACTCGGGCAGCCAGTAGCGGCGGGTGGAGGCGTGGAAGGCGTCCACGCCGGCCTCGGAGATCGGCCGCAGCACCGCCTCCAGCTCCTCCGGGGTGGTCGCCAGCTTGGCGTCGTAGGCCTCGGACTTCCACTGCGAGAAGCGGAAGATGACCGGGAAGTCGGGCGAGACCGCGGCGCGGACCGCCTCGACGATCTCCACCGCGAAGCGGGTGCGGGCCACCGCGTCGCCGCCGTACTTGTCGGTGCGGCGGTTGGTGCGCTCCCACAGGAACTGGTCGATCAGGTAGCCGTGGGCGCCGTGCAGCTCGATGCCGTCGAAGCCGACGCGCTCGGCGTCGGCGGCGGCCCGGGCGAAGGCGGCGACGGTGGCGTCGATGTCCTCCTGGGTCATCGCGCGGCCGTTCGGGGCCGCCTCACCGTTCAGCAGCAGGCCCGACGGGCCCTCGGACGGGGCGTCCGGGGACGGGCCGCGGCCCTCCGGGCGGGTCATGCCGACGTGCCACAGCTGCGGGACGATCTTCCCGCCCTCGGCGTGAACCGCCTCGACGACCTCGCGCCAGCCGGCCAGCGCGTCCTCGCCGTGGAAGCGCGGCACCCGGCGGCTGTCACCGGCGGCCGGACGGTCGACGTACGTTCCCTCGGTCACGATCAGCCCGACCTCGGCCGCGGCGCGCCGCCGGTAGTAGGCGACGACGTCCTCGCCCGGCACGCCGCCCGGGGAGAACTTGCGGGTCATGGGCGGCATCACCAGACGGTTGCGCAGCGTCATGCCGTTGATGGTGAGCGGGCGGGCCAGGACCCGGGAGGCGCGGTCGGCGATCTCGGCACCGGTGGCGACGGTCACGGTGGGGCTCCTAGGGGAGGGGCGGTCAGCGATCGGTCTTGTTCACACTGCGCGGGCGCGTACGCCGTCCGACGGCGTGCGCGTCCGCGTACTTGTGCGAACCAGTCGGTATGCCGGGGCATTCCCCGCCGCCGGTGACGATCGGCACACGGGCCGCACGGCACCGCACCCGCGCCGGAGCCGTTCCGCACCCGCACCGGCACCCGCACCCGCACCCGCACCCGGTACGCGAGAACGCCGAAGGGCGGCACCCGTGGTGGGTGCCGCCCTCCTGCGTGACGCGTGCGTCAGGGCTTCGAGCCGTCAGGCTCAGAAGTCCATGTCACCGCCCGGCATGCCGCCCGGAGCGGCCGCGGCGGCCTTCTCCGGCTTGTCGGCGATGACGGCCTCGGTGGTGAGGAACAGCGCGGCGATGGAGGCGGCGTTCTGCAGCGCGGAACGGGTCACCTTCGCCGGGTCGATGATGCCCTCGGCGATCAGGTCGACGTACTCGCCGGTCGCGGCGTTGAGGCCGTGACCCGGGGTGAGGTTGCGGACCTTCTCCACCACGACGCCGCCCTCGAGGCCGGCGTTGACGGCGATCTGCTTCAGCGGGGCCTCGAGCGCGAGCTTCACGGCCTGAGCGCCGGTCGCCTCGTCACCCTCGAGCTCCAGCTTCTCGAAGACCTGGGAGGCCTGCAGCAGGGCCACGCCACCACCGGCGACGATGCCCTCCTCGACGGCGGCCTTCGCGTTGCGGACGGCGTCCTCGATGCGGTGCTTGCGCTCCTTGAGCTCCACCTCGGTGGCGGCGCCGGCCTTGATGACCGCGACACCGCCGGCGAGCTTCGCCAGGCGCTCCTGCAGCTTCTCGCGGTCGTAGTCCGAGTCGCTGTTCTCGATCTCGGCGCGGATCTGGTTGACCCGGCCCTGGACCTGGTCGGCGGAGCCGGAGCCGTCGACGATGGTGGTCTCGTCCTTGGTGATGACGACCTTGCGGGCGCGGCCCAGGAGGTCCAGGGACGCGTTCTCCAGCTTGAGGCCGACCTCCTCGGAGATGACCTCGCCGCCCGTGAGGATGGCGATGTCGCCGAGCATGGCCTTGCGGCGGTCGCCGAAGCCCGGGGCCTTGACCGCGACGGACTTGAAGGTGCCGCGGATCTTGTTGACCACCAGGGTCGACAGGGCCTCGCCCTCGACGTCCTCGGCGATGATCAGCAGCGGCTTGCCCGACTGCATGACCTTCTCGAGGAGCGGGAGCAGGTCCTTGACCGAGGAGATCTTGGAGTTGGCGATGAGGATGTAGGGGTCCTCGAGCGACGCCTCCATGCGCTCCATGTCGGTCGCGAAGTACGCCGAGATGTAGCCCTTGTCGAAGCGCATGCCCTCGGTGAGCTCGAGCTCCAGACCGAAGGTCTGGGACTCCTCGACCGTGATGACGCCTTCCTTGCCGACCTTGTCCATCGCCTCGGCGATGAGCTCGCCGATCTGGGTGTCGGCGGCGGAGATGGAGGCGGTGGAGGCGATCTGCTCCTTGGTCTCGATCTCCTTGGCCTGCTCGAGCAGGGCGCCGGAGACGGCCTCGACGGCCTTCTCGATACCGCGCTTGAGGGCCATCGGGTTGGCGCCGGCCGCCACGTTGCGCAGGCCCTCACGGACCAGCGCCTGGGCGAGCACGGTCGCGGTGGTCGTACCGTCGCCGGCGACGTCGTCCGTCTTCTTGGCGACTTCCTTGACCAGCTCGGCGCCGATCTTCTCGTACGGGTCCTCGAGCTCGATCTCCTTGGCGATGGAAACACCATCGTTGGTGATCGTGGGGGCGCCCCACTTCTTCTCGAGGACGACGTTGCGGCCCTTGGGGCCGAGCGTCACCTTGACGGCGTCCGCGAGCTGGTTCATGCCGCGCTCGAGGCCGCGCCGCGCCTCCTCGTCGAACGCGATGATCTTGGCCATGTGAAGTGGTCCTCCCAGGACTGGGGGTGATTCCTTCGGACCGCGCCCGCGCCCGCGACGGACGGCCTGCGTGCCGGACGGTTCCTTCCCCGCCAACAGCAACGCGGACCTCACCGACCCGGTCCATCGTTGTCACTCTCACCTTCAGAGTGCTAACGCAATAATTAGCACTCGCCCCCTGCGAGTGCAAGACACTCCCCCGATCCCACCCCCGTTTCCCGCCCCCTGGACACCCTCGCGCGCCCCCGTCGGGGCGCCGGACGGCCCGGGCGCACAAGGGCGGGAGGGGGAGGAGGGGTGGGGCGGGAGGGTCACCGGGAACGCAAGGAGCCCGCGGCCCCCCGAGGGGGCCGCGGGCCCGATGTCACGTCAGGATGTTCGGTCGAGACGTTCAGCCGGCAGCCAGTCGGACCATGTCCGCCTGCGGCCCCTTCTGGCCCTGCGAGATCTCGAACTCGACCCGCTGGCCTTCCTCGAGGGTGCGGTAGCCGTCCATCTGAATCGCGCTGTAGTGCACGAAGACGTCCGCACCACCGTCGACCGCGATGAAGCCGTACCCCTTCTCCGCGTTGAACCACTTGACGGTGCCCTGAGCCATGCCTAACTCCCCTATTACTGGCCCTTGCACAGATCCACACTTCGCGGATCCGGGTCAGACCTCACCCGCCGCCGAGAGCGACGGGCGTGCGCCGGAACGCGTCGACCGCGGCCGAATGTATCTGTCCAACTGCCCTCTGCAACAGGTCATTCCGACGACAATTCTGGAGACGGGCAGCCAGGAATATGCTGAGATTTCGCCGGAATTCAGGGCAAGTCGGGGCGGACAGAAGGAGCGAACCGCGCAAAAGACCCGCGCAGTTTGGCTGCTTCTTGTCGTGCGGGAGGCAGGAACCCGTCGGCGCCCGGCCCGAGTTCGGCGCGGGATACCCCAACTGTACCGCGCCCAATCATGCAGAATCGCCGCTTCCGCTTGTCGATGAAATGTGACGCCGGCATGGAGCCGGTACGACCCGGAGAGGGCGGCGCGTGAAAGCGGCGGTGCGGGAAAACGGCGGTGCCGCCTTTCCGGAGGCGGAAAGGCGGCACGCGGGGGTGGTACCCGAAACGCGGCACCGGAAAGGCGGGCGGGAAAATGCGTGGCCGTCAGGCGCCGCCGGCCACCGCGGGAATGATCGAGACGTTGCCGCCCGCGGGCGTCGCAGTCTCCAGACCCTGCTCGAACCGCACGTCGTCGTCGTTCACGTAGACGTTGACGAAGCGCCGCAGCTTGCCCTGGTCGTCGAGCACGCGCGCGGCGATGCCGGTGTGGTTCTTCTCCAGGTCGGCGATGACCTCGCCCAGGGTGGCGCCCTCGGCGTCCACCTCGGCCTGTCCGCCGGTGTAGGTGCGGAGGATGGTGGGGATGCGGACGGTGACGCTCATGCGGGGTGACCTCCGATGACGGTGAGCGGGTGACGGGACGGACGGACCGCGGCCCGGGGTGGCGACGGCGGCGGCCGTCAGGCGAGGCCGGCCTCGCGGAAGGACTCCAGGCTCGGACGGATGGTCGCGGTGAGGCCCTGGTCGGCCACCGCGTCCAGCGTCTTGAGGCCGTCGCCGGTGTTGAGGACGACCGTGGTGAGCGTGGGGTCCAGCAGACCGTTCTCGATCAGCTTGCGGGTGACGCCGACCGTCACGCCGCCCGCCGTCTCGGCGAAGATGCCCTCGGTGCGGGCCAGCAGCCGGATGCCCGCCACGACCTCCTCGTCCGTGACGTCCTCCACCGCGCCGCCGGTGCGGCGGGCGATGTCCAGGACGTACGGGCCGTCCGCCGGGTTGCCGATGGCCAGCGACTTGGCGATGGTGTCCGGCTTCTGCGGGCGGACCACGTCGTGGCCGGCCTTGTAGGCGACGGAGACCGGCGAGCAGCCGTTCGCCTGGGCGCCGAACAGCCGGTACGGCTTGTCCTCGACCAGACCGAGCGCGATGAGCTCCTTGAGGCCCTTGTCGATCTTGGTGAACTGCGAGCCGGAGGCGATCGGGATCACCAGCTGGTCCGGCAGCCGCCAGCCGAGCTGCTCGCAGATCTCGTACGCCAGCGTCTTGGAGCCCTCGCCGTAGTACGGGCGCAGGTTGACGTTGACGAAGCCCCAGCCCTCGCCGGCCGGGTCGCCGATCAGCTCGGAGCAGAAGCGGTTCACGTCGTCGTAGTTGCCGTCGATGCCGACCAGCTCGCCGCCGTAGACCGCGGCCATGACGACCTTGCCCTGCTCCAGGTCGTGCGGGATGAACACGCACGAGCGGAAGCCGGCCCGGGCGGCGGCGGCGCCGACCGCGCCGGCCAGGTTGCCGGTGGAGGAGCAGGAGAGGGTGGTGAAGCCGAAGGCGCGGGCGGCCTCGAGGGCCTGGGCGACCACGCGGTCCTTGAAGGAGTGCGTCGGGTTGCCGGAGTCGTCCTTGACGTACAGGCCGCCGGTGACGCCGAGCTCGCGGGCCAGGTTGTCGGCCTTGACCAGCTTGGTCCAGCCCGGGTTCAGGTTGGGCTTGTCGGCGACGTCGGCCGGCACGGGCAGCAGCGGGGCGTAGCGCCAGATGTTGGCGGGACCGGCCTCGATGCGACGGCGCAGTTCCCCGGCCTCGTAGGAGGAGAAGTCGTAGGCGATCTCGAGGGGCCCGAAACACTCTTCGCAGGCGAAGACGGGGCCGAGCGGGACGCGGTGGCCGCATTCGCGACAGGAGAGCGCGGTGGCCGGACCGAGATCGACAGAGGCGGCGGAGGTCGTCGTGGACGCGGAATCGGTCGTGACAGTCTGTACAGCCATGAGAGGCGAGGCCCTTTCTCCTCATCTTCCTCAGCGGCGTCTTCGCCGTGAGACGGATTTGGCACCTTCCCTAGCCGGGGCCTCGCGTGAGCGGGCGCGGCTGGAGGGTTGCCGGGGCTTCATCGGGCCGTATCCCTCTGCCCCTCTGGATGAGCGTTCTTCTGTTGTTGTTCGGTTGTTTCGCGTCGCGCGTTTTGAGCCACTCCCGCAAGGGGGACTCGCATCTACCAGTCGAGTGACGCCGACCCCGACATGCGGTGGTCACTGGTGATGTTCAAGACTGTAACCGAAGGCCAGGACAGTTGAGAGGATCGTCCGGAACGCGAGACGGACCGCCCGCCGCAAGGCAGGCGGGGACAGTGAAGGAGCCGGTGACTGTGCTGGAAGAAGTCGAAGGCTGGCTGGGCACACGCTCCTGGCATGTGACCGACCGCCCGCTGCACCAGATACTCGCCGCCAAGCGCCAGAGCGGCTCGACCGTCTCCGTCGTCCTGCCGGCGCTCAACGAGGAGGCGACCGTCGGTGACATCGTCTCCACGATCCGCAGGGACCTGGTGGAGCAGGTCCCGCTCGTCGACGAGCTGGTGGTCGTCGACTCCGCCTCCACCGACCGCACCTCCGAGGTGGCCGCCGCGGCGGGCGCCAAGGTGGTCCACCGCGACAGCATCCTGCCCCGGGTCCCCGCCGTCCGCGGCAAGGGCGAGGTGCTGTGGCGCTCGCTGCTGGCCACCAGCGGCGACATCGTCTGCTTCGTCGACGCCGACCTGCGTGACTTCTCCTCCGACTTCGTGACCGGCACGGTGGGGCCGTTGCTCACCGATCCGGGCATCTCGCTGGTCAAGGCCATGTACGACCGCCCGCTGGGCGCCGAGCCCGGTCAGGGCGGCCGGGTCACCGAGCTGATGGCCCGCCCGCTCATCAACCTGCACTGGCCCCAGCTGGCCGGATTCGTGCAGCCGCTGGGCGGCGAGTACGCGGCCCGCCGGTCGCTGCTCGAGCGGCTGCCGTTCCCCGTGGGCTACGGCATCGAGCTGGCCATGCTGATCGACTCGCTGCACACGGTGGGCCTGGACGCGCTCGCGCAGGTCGACGTGGGCGTCCGCAAGCACCGCAACCAGGACAGCCAGGCCCTGGGCCGGATGGCCGCCACGATCTACCGCACCGCCCAGCTGCGGCTGGCCCGCGGACAGATGGTCCGGCCGCTGATCACGCAGTTCGACCGGACCGACAGGGGCTTCACGCCGCGGACCCACGCGGTGGACACCCTGGAGCGGCCGCCGATGGCGGAGATCGTCGAGTACCGCTCACGCGAAGTGGCCTGATCCCACCCGTTCGGCGCAGCGTCCCGTCCTCGCGCGGGGCGCTGCCGTCGTCGCGGAGTGATCGCCGCACGTTTGGATTTTTCTCCTCCGGGCTAGGTGACGCGTATGGGTTCCGCCGAAAGATCTGCACAGGTATTGGTCGCCTCCAACCGCGGCCCGGTCTCCTACTCGGTCGCCGGGGACGGCTCGCTGGTCTCCCGGCGGGGCGGTGGCGGGATGGTCTCCGGGCTCTCCGCGATCGGCCCCGACGCCGGCGCCCTGTGGGTCTGCTCGGCGCTGGGCGAAGGGGACCGCGAGGCCGTCCGGCGCGGGGTGGGCGAGCCGGGCGTGAAGATGCTCGACATCTCCGCCGAGACCCATCACGCGGCGTACAACGGCATCGCCAACTCGACGCTCTGGTTCGTGCACCACATGCTCTACCAGACCCCTCTCGAACCGGTGTTCGACACCGAGTTCCGGGTGCAGTGGGCCGCCTACCAGGAGTACAACCGGGCGTTCGCCGAGGCGCTGGCCCAGGAGGCCGCCGAGGGCGCGGCGGTGCTGGTGCAGGACTACCACCTGACGCTGGCCCCCGGCATGCTCCGCGAGCTCCGCCCCGACCTGCGCATCGGGCACTTCTCGCACACGCCCTGGGCACCGCCGGAGTACTTCCGGCTGCTGCCCGACGACGTCGCGGAGTCCGTGCTGCGCGGCATGCTGGGCGCCGACCGCCTGGGCTTCCTCACCCAGCGCTGGGCCGACGCCTTCACCGCCTGCTGCGACACCGTCGTCGGCGGCCTCGGCGACACCCGGATCGGCGTGCACGGCCTCGGCGCCGACGCCGACTTCCTGCGCGAGCGGGCCCGTCAGGCCGACGTCGACCAGCGCGTGGCGGAGCTGCGCACCGAGATCGGCCAGGACACCGACGGGAACCCGCGGAGGACGATCGTGCGGGTGGACCGCACCGAGCTCTCCAAGAACATCGTCCGCGGCCTGCACGCCTTCCGGCAGCTGCTCGACGACCACCCCGAGTGGTGCGACCGCGTCGTGCACGTGGCCTTCGCCTACCCCTCGCGGCAGGACCTCGCCGTCTACCGGGACTACACCGCGGAGGTCGCGCGGGTCGCCGAGGAGATCAACGCGGAGTACGGCACGCCGTACTGGACGCCGGTGGTGCTCAACCTCCAGGACGACTTCGCCCGCTCGCTGGCCGCGTACCGGCTGGCCGACGTGGCGCTGGTCAACCCCATCCGCGACGGCATGAACCTGGTCGCCAAGGAGGTGCCGGTGCTCGCCGAGAACGGCTGCGCGCTGGTGCTCTCCCGCGAGGCCGGGGCGCACGAGGAGATGGGCGACGACGCGATCACCGTCCACCCCTACGACGTGAACGCCACCGCGCGGGCGCTGCACGAGGGCCTGACGATGCCCCCGGGCGAGCGCGCCGACCGCACCAAGCGGCTCGTCGCGGCGGCCACCGCCACGCCGCCGGCCAAGTGGTTCCTCGACCAGCTCGACGCGCTGACCACCACGGCACGCTGACCACCACGCCGCGCTGACAGCCGCACCGCGCCGCCCGTACCGGGGCCCCGCTCTCCTGAGGGCGGGGCCCCGTGCCGTGCCCCTCGGGGCGGACGGGCAGCGGGGGTCGCCCTAGCGGGGCAGCGGCCCGGTGACGGCAGGGAGCCCGGTCACGGCAGGGGCCCGGTGACGGCAGGCGGCCCGGTGACGGCAGGGGGCCCGGGAGCGCCCGGGCGGACGGGGACGGCGTAGAGCACCAGGTTCCGGTCGTAGCCGCCCGCCGCCCGGTGGTAGACGCCGGTGCAGGTGACCAGCACCAGCCGGTGGGGACCGTCGCGGCTGAACAGGTCGCGCGGCAGGGCGCGCTGCGGGTAGGTGCGGCGGGCGGTGATCCGGTAGCGGCGGGCCAGGCCGTCCGCCCCGACCACGTCGACCGCCGTGCCGACCCTCAGCCGGTGCAGCGCCGCGAACACGCCCAGGCCGTCGCGGGCCGTGTCGACGTGTCCGGCGACGAGCAGGGTGCCGCGGGCGGCCCCGGCCGACGCCCCCAGCGCCCACCAGCCCCCCAGCCGGGCGTCCCCCGGCAACGCCAGCGAGCCGTCGGCCCGCGCCGCGACCGGGACCAGCGCCGCCCGGAAGCCCGCCGGCCCGCGCACCTCCGTGGGCACGGCCGGACCACGGCCACCAGCCGGGGCCGCGGAGGCGGCAACCGACGGCACCGGGCCCGCCTCCGGGAAGGGAGACGGGCCCACGAGCACGGCCCATCCGGCGGTCGCCGTCGCGGCGCCGAGCGCGCACACGACGGCGGCCACCGCAGGGCGGCGCCGACGCCGCAAGGTCAGCTCCGGTGGGCCGACCGCCGCCGGTTGCGTGCCAGCCAGGCGGCGCCGACGCCGGCGAGGAGTCCGCCGCCCACCAGGCCGGCCGCTCCGGCCGCGGGCAGGCCGCCGCCGTCCTGCTCCGCCAGCTGTCCGCCGCTTCCGGCCTTCACCGTCCCGGCGTCCGTCGCCGCGTGGCAGACACCGCCGCGCACCATGTCGAGGTGCATCGCCACCACCGGCCGCGCGGCCCGCGCCGCCGCCTTGACCTCGGCGTTGCCGCCGGCCTTCAGCTCCTGGTCGATCAGGGCGAGCGTCTTGGTGTGCGCGGCGTCCTGGAGCATCAGCCACGCCTTGTCGTAGGCGCTGCTGCCCGCCTTGGCCTGCACCGCGGCGAGTTCCCGCTTCTGCTCCTCGGTGGGGCCGGCGGGCAGCGCGATGTCGAGCTTGCCCGCCAGGGCCCGCACGTCCGCGTCGAGCTTGGTGTGGTCGCGCACGAGCACCGAGCCGACCTTCTTCACGCACGCGGTCGTGGCGTTCTTCTGCGCGTCCTGTCCGGCGGCGATCTCCGCGAGATTGCCCTGGTGCGCGGCCTTCACGAACATGACGTCCTGGTCGTCGACCGCCGCGGCCGACGACGGCCCCGCCGAGGTCACGGACAGGGCGACCGCCAGGGCCGCCACGTATGCGAGCCGGGTTCGTATCACGAGCTGCTCCTTTCGCGCCCGCCGCGGATCGCGCCGCGACGGACAGAGAAGAAGGCGCTGCTTCAGCACCCGACAGGGATGAATCCCACGCGACACGCCGAAACCGTCACCGGCGGCCGGTATTTCACCCTGACGGCCCACAGACCCGGACGCCGGCGGGCCGGGGTCAGCCCAGGCGGGCGGCGAGGGCCGCGAGGAGGCGGACGACGCCCTCGGGGTCGGGGACCACGACGTCGGCGCGGGAGGCGAGCTCGCGGACCTCGTCGTTCGCGCTGCAGACCAGCACCCCCGGCAGCCCCTCGCCGCGCAGCGCCTCCACCGCGTCGAAGGCGGGGATGTCCCCGAGGTCGTCCCCGGCGTACAGCACCGCCCCGGCGCCGACGTCCCGCAGGTAGGCGCACAGCGCGACCCCCTTGTCCATGCCCGGCGGCCGCAGCTCGAGGACCATCCGCCCCGGCTCGACGATCAGTCCGTGCCGCTCCGCCAGCGCGTACAGCGGCTCCCGCAGGGCCTCGAAGGCCGCCTCGGGGTCCTCGGCCCGCCGCGTGTGCGCGGCCAGCGCGCGGCCCTTGTCCTCGATCCAGGTGCCGCGCGACTGCGGCACCGAGGCCAGCACCTCGGGGAACTCCCGCCGCACCGCCTCCACCCCCGGGTGCGGGTCCGGCGCGGTGACCTTGCCGGTGGCGGCCTCCCACCGCTCCGCCCCGTAGTGCCCGAGCACCACGAGGTGGTCGAGGCCGGCCACCCCTGCGAAGCCGCCGTTGCGCACCGCGACCTCGGCCGGCCGCCCGGTGACCACGGCCACCGCCGCCACCTTCGGCGCCAGCGCGGCCAGCGCGGGCACCGCCTCGGGGTGCGCGCGGGCACGGTCCGGGTCCGGCACGATCGGCGCCAGCGTGCCGTCGAAGTCCAGCGCGATCACGGCCCGCTCGGGCGCCGCGAGGATGGCCTCGAGCCCGTCCCGTCCGGCCGCCGTCACCGGCTCCGGGAGGCCGCCGTCACCGAGGCCGCCGTCACCGAGGTCGCCGTCACCGAGGTCGCCGTCACCGAGGTCGCCGGAGGAAGAGTTCGCAGAGGTCTGGTTCTGGTCGCTGCCCATATCGGGACCATAACCGCGCAGTCGGCCGCCAACCCCCCGATCAGCGTTCCGCGCGGCGGCTGTCCCGGACGCGGCGCAGCCGGTTCACCGTCACCGGGTCGTGCGCCAGCGCCCGCGGGTCGTCCAGCAGCGCGTTGAGCAGCTGGTAGTACCGCACGGGGGCGAGGCCGAGCTCCTCGCGGATGGCCCGCTCCTTGGCGCCGGGCCCCGCGAACCCCCGCCGCTCGAGCGCGAGCACGTCCCGTTCCCTGCCAGTGAGCTCCTCCATCCCTGCACGGTAACCGCTGACGCGGACACCCCGCCGGACCGCACCCGGGGTCACGTCGCGGCACCCAGGCCCCGTCGCGAGCGCCCGAGGACCGTCAAGGCATGACCAAGCCCCGCAAGTGGACTAGACCTTTCGCGGCGCACCCGCCAGACTGATCGACGTGAATCACGTCATCGCCCTCGATGTCGGCGGCACGGGCATGAAGGCCGCCCTGGTCGGCCCCGACGGCACCCTGCTGCACCAGGACCGCCGGGCCACCGGCCGGCACCGGGGCCCCGAGGCCGTCGTGGACGGCATCCTCGGCTTCGCCGCCGACCTGCACGCCGAGGGCGTGACCCGTCTCGGCCGGGGCGCCGCCGCGGTCGGCATCGCCGTCCCCGGCCTGGTCGACGCCGAGCACGGGGTCGCCGTCTACGCGGCGAACCTCGGCTGGAAGGACGTCCCGCTGCGCGCCCTGATCGGGGAGCGGCTGGGCGGCGTCCCGGTCGCGGTGGGCCACGACGTGCGCTCCGGCGGTCTCGCCGAGGGCCGCGCCGGGGCCGGCCGCGGCGCGGACCGGTTCCTCTTCGTGGCCCTGGGCACCGGCATCGCGGGCGCCATCGGCATCGCCGGCCGGGTCGAGGAGGGCGCGCACGGCAACGCGGGCGAGATCGGCCACATCGTCGTGCGGCCCGGCGGCCGGCCCTGCCCCTGCGGGCAGCACGGCTGCCTGGAGCGGTACGCCTCCGCCTCCGCGGTCGGCGACGCCTGGGCCCGCGTCTGCGGCGACCCGGACGCGGACGCCGCGGACTGCGCCGCGGCGGCGGACCGCGGCGACGCGCGGGCGCGGGAGGTCTGGCAGGAGGCGGTGGACGCCCTGGCCGACGGCCTGATCACCGGCCTGACCCTGCTGGACCCGCAGCGTCTGATCGTCGGCGGCGGTCTCGCCGAGGCCGGCGAGACGCTGTTCACCCCGCTGCGTGAGGCGGTGGCTGCCCGGATCACCTTCCAGCGGCCGCCCGAGATCGTCCCCGCCGCCCTCGGCGACACGGCGGGCTGCCTGGGCGCCGGCCTCCTCGCCTGGGACCTGCTCGACGCACCGGCCGGCGCCGCGGCCGGCCCCTCCCCCGACGCCCCCTCCCTGGAGGTCCCCGCTCCATGACGGCCACCGACCCCGGCAGCGTTCCGGCATCCCCCGCCGCCGGCTCCCCCACCGCCGCGTCCCCCGCCGCTGCCGACCCGTCTCCCGCGCGCGCCGCCGACGCCGCACGCACCGTGCTCACCGGAGCCCGGGTGGTCCTGCCGGGCGGCGTCGTCCCCGACGGCCGGGTGGTCGTCGAGGGCGCCCGCCTCGCCGACCCGGCCGCCGTCCCCGCGGACGCCCCCGCCACCGTCGTCGACCTGTCCGGCTGCTGGGTCGTCCCCGGCTTCGTGGACCTCCACAACCACGGCGGCGGCGGCGCCTCGTTCAGCTCCGGGACCGTCGAGGACGTCCTGCGCGGGGTGCGCACCCACCGTCTCCACGGCACCACCACCCTGGTCGCCTCCACCGTCACCGGTGACCTGTCCACCCTGGCCGTACGCGCGGGGATGCTCTCCGAGCTGGCCGAGGACGGCGAGATCGCCGGCGTCCACTTCGAGGGCCCGTTCATCTCCCCCTGCCGCAAGGGCGCGCACTCCGAGGAGCTGCTGCGCGAGCCGGACCCGGCGGAGGTCCGCAAGCTGGTGGAGGCGGCGCGCGGGCAGGCCCGGATGGTCACCCTCGCCGCCGAACTGCCCGGCGGCGTCGAGTCGGTGCGGATGCTGAAGGAGATGGGCGTCATCGCCGCGGTCGGGCACACCGACGCCACCTACGAGCAGACCGTCGAGGCCATCGAGGCGGGCGCCACCGTGGCCACCCACCTGTTCAACGCCATGCCGCCGCTGGCCCACCGCGCCCCCGGACCGGTCACCGCGCTGCTGGAGGACGAGCGGGTCACCGTCGAGCTCATCGACGACGGCGTCCACCTGCACCCGGGGGCCCTGGGGCTGGCGTTCCGTCACGCGGGCGGCGCACGGGTCGCGTTGATCACCGACGCCATGGACGCCGCCGGGTTCGGCGACGGCCGCTACCACCTGGGGCCGCTGGAGGTGGAGGTGCTCGACGGCGTGGCCCGGCTGGCCGGGGACGGCACCATCGCCGGCTCCACCCTGACCCTGGACCGCGCCTTCCGACGGGCCGTCACCCTCGACGGCCTGCCGGTGGAGGACGTGGTCGCGGCGATCTCCGCGACGCCCGCCCGGCTGCTCGGCCTGGACGACCGGATCGGCTCGCTGGAACCCGGCAAGGACGCCGATCTGGTGGTGCTGGACGCGGAGTTCGCCCTGCGCGGGGTGATGCGCAAGGGCGACTGGGTGGTCGACCCCCGAGGCGACTGACCCGCCGCGACCGACCCGCCGCCTCTTTCACCCCTCCCCCCTCCGCCGTCCCCCGGCTCGTCGGGCCTCTGGGCCACCGGGCCTGCTTTTGGCATGATCGAGCCAGAAACAGGCGGCCGCGGACCGGCCGCCCTCGGAGCTGGCGCATCATCGGGGGGAGGCGGACCGGGTGATCCTGACGGTCACGCTGAACGCCGCGCTCGACATCACCTACCGGGTGCGGGCCCTGCGTCCGCAGACCGGTCACCGGGTGTCGGAGGTCGTGGAACGGCCGGGCGGCAAGGGCATCAACGTCGCCCGGGTGCTGGCGGCCCTCGGGCACCGGGTCACGGTGACCGGCTTCGCCGGCGGCGCGACCGGGCGCACCGTGCGGGAGCTGCTGGCAGGCGGGCCGGGGCCGGTGACCGACGCGCTGATACCCGTGGCGGGCTCCACCCGCCGCACCGTCTCGGTGGTCGACCCGGCCGCCGAGGACGCCACCCTCTTCAACGAGCCCGGTCCCACGGTCTCGGCCGCGGAGTGGGACGCGCTGCGCGACGCCTACCGGGGCCTGCTGCCCTCCGCCCGGGCGGTCGCCCTGTGCGGCAGCCTGCCGCCGGGCGTGCCGGTCGGCGCGTACGCGCTGCTGGTCCGCGAGGCCCGGGCGGCGGGGGTCACCGTGCTGCTCGACACCTCGGGCGAGCCGCTGCGCCGCGGCGTCGCCGCCCGCCCCGACCTGCTCAAGCCGAACGCGGAGGAGCTCGCCGAGCTGACCGGCTCGCACGACCCGCTGCAGGCGGCCCGCGACGCCCGGCGGCGCGGGGCGCGGACCGTGGTGGCCTCACTGGGCGCCGGGGGCCTGCTGGCCGCCGGACCGGAGGGGCACTGGCGGGCCGCGCCGCCCCGCCCGCTGCGCGGGAACCCGGCGGGGGCCGGCGACTCGGTGGTCGCCGGTCTGCTGTCCGGGCTGATGGAGGACCTGCCCTGGCCCGAGCGGCTGGCCCGGGCGGCCGCCCTCTCGGCGGCCACCGTGCTCTCGCCCGTCGCCGGGGAGTTCGACCGGGCGCGCTACCAGGAGCTGCTCGGCCGCGTCCGGGTCACCGAGGCGGCGCCCACGGCCTGAGCGGGGCTCCGGCGGATCAGGAGCCGAACTCCTTCGGCGCTTCCTTCACCTCGCCGGCGACCAGACCGAACTGGTCGATGTTGGCGTTGCAGCCACTCGCGCAGGTGAGGGTGATCTTGTTGGTGCCCTTCTTCAGCGGCACGTAGTTGTAGGTGCGGGTCCAGCCCTTGTCCCAGGCGCCCTTCTCGGCATTGGCCCAGTTCTTCATGTCCACCTCGGCTCCCGGACCGCCGTTGACGGTCAGCGTGGCCTTGGTGTCCTCACCGGGGACGCCGTAGTAGGTGAAGAGCGTGTACTGGCCGTCCTCCGGCACACCGTTGACCGTCCACGTCACCGAGGCGCCGGGCGTGTTCAGTCCGGCCACGTAGGAACCGCTCTTCGCCCGGGAACCGGGGACGTCGCTCGCCGGGGTGGCTCCACCGGAGAGGCCTCCGGTGAGCGAGGCCGCCTCGATCGCGAACGGCTCGAAGACGTCCTTGTCCTTGCCCTTGTCCTTGCCGTCCGAACCGGCCGGCTTGTCCATGGCGGTCAGCGTGGGCGACGGGGAGGCCTCGGCCTTGTCGCCCGAGTCGTCGTCGCCGCCGGCCATGGCCACGCCGATGCCGATGACCACGGCGGCCACCACGGCCACCGCGCCGATCAGCAGGCCCTTGGTGTTGGGGCCACGGCCACGGCCGCCGCCCCCGTGGGAGCGGTGGCCGCCGTCCGCGGGACCGCCGGGAACCCCGACGGAGCCCATGGCGACCTCGGGGGCCTGGTAGTGGGGGTTCGGACGGCCGTAGCCCGCACCGGCGGGCGGCGCGGGCTGCTGCGCCGTCTGCTGCGCGCCGTACCGGCGCTCGCCGACGGCCCGCACGCGGTTGACGGAGTTCGGGTAGCCGTAACCGCCGCCACTGGGCGGCTGGGCGCCGTTGGCCTGCCCGTCGGCGTAGAGGTAGCCGAACGGGTCGTCGTCCTCGGGCGTGCTGGCGCCGTTGTTACCGGACGTCATCCCTTGGTACTCCTCAACAGATGCGGGGTCAGGTGCGACAGGTGATGTCTTGCGAGCGTACCCGTTGTTTGTAGCCCGAGTGGGTGACACAGATCCCACGGGCCGGTGACGGCGCTCTGACCTGCGGTCTAACCCGCGCGTCTGTGAGTTTTCGGACGTGATCGTTTCTGAACGTACATGCGCTCGTCGGCAGACTTGAGCACTTCCTCCGCGGTCATCCCGCAGTGCGCCCAGCCGATGCCGAAGCTCGCGCCGACCTTCACTTCCCGGCCCTCCACCACGATCGGCTGAACGATTCGGCTGCGCAGCCGCGCCGCCAGGTCCTCGGCGTCGGAGCGGCAGAGGCCGTCGGCGAGCACCACGAACTCGTCACCGCCCAGCCGGGCCACCGTGTCGCCGTCGCGGACGCACTCGCTGAGGCGGCGGGCCACCTCGATCAGCACCGCGTCGCCGGCGTTGTGACCGAAGCGGTCGTTGATGCCCTTGAAGCCGTCCAGGTCGCAGAAGAGGACCGCGAGTCCCTTGCCGCCGTCGTCCCGCCGCTCGCGCGGCGCCACGGTGTGCACGTGCCGGGGCTCGCGGACGATGCCGCCGTACCTGTCGCCCCCGCCGAACCCGTCGTAGCCGTCCACCGGCACCGGCGCGCGGCTGTGGCCCAGCCCCTCGAACGGGTCCACCTCGTAGCCCCCGCCCTCGCGGAAGGGCTCGGTGGCCAGGTCGTGGTACACCCCGGTGTCGTAGGCGCCCGGCTCGTACAGGCCCAGCTCGGCGGGCTCGTCCCCGTAGGCAGCGTCCAGCGACTCGACGACCCCGGCCAGGCGGTTGTCGGTGGTGTCCGGCGCGTACGGCCGGTCGCAGAGCCGGGCGCTCAGCCGGGCCCGCAGTTCCGCGGAGTTCGGCAGGCCGGTCAGCGAGTCGTGCGAGGCGCGGTGGGCGAGCGCCAGTTCATGCCGCTTGCGCTCCTCGATGTCCTCGACGTGGGTGAGCAGGAACCGCGGCCCGTCGGCGGTGTCCGCCACCACCGAGTTGCGCAGCGACACCCAGACGTAGCTGCCGTCCCGGCGCGCCAGGCGCAGCTCGGCCCGGCCGCCCTCCGCGGAGGTCCGGCGCAGCGTGGAGGCGTCCTCGGGGTGGACCAGCGCCTCGAAGGACTGCTTGCACAGCATGGTGGCCGGGCGGCCCAGCAGCCGGCACAGGGCGTCGTTCGTGCGCAGTATCCGGCCGTGCTGGTCGCCGCCGCCCATGTCCGCGATGGCCATGCCGGACGGGGCGTACTCGAAGGCCTGCCGGAAGCTCTCCTCGCTGGCCCGCAGGGCCTGCTGCTCCCGCTCCAGGCGGACCAGGGCGCGCTGCATGTTGGAGCGCAGCCGGGCGTTGGCTATGGCGATCGAGGCGTGGAAGGCGTACGTCTCCAGCGCCTCGCGCCCCCACGCCCCGGGCCGGCGGCCGTTGCGCGGGCGGTCCACCGATATGACGCCGATCAGCTCCGGCTCGACGTTGCGGTCCAGCGTGCCGGGGGCGTACATCGGCGCGAACAGCCGGTCGTCGGGGTGCCACTCGTCCTCGAAGCGGGGCAGCGGGCCGCCGGTGAGCCAGGTCGGGACGTCGTCCTCGTTGAGCATCCACGCCTCGGTGTGCGGGATGAACCGCAGCGCCCCCCAGGTCTCCCCCATGGTGAGCCGGCGGTCCCAGGACTCGCGGGAGCCGGACCGGCCGGTCAGCAGCGCCTCGGCGGCCGTGTTGCCCGCCATGGCGGCGACGACCAGATCGTTCTTCTCGGGGCGGACCAGGTTGACGGCGGCGAGCTCCCAGCCCAGCCCTTCGACCAGGCCGTCGGCGACCGTCTGCAGGGTGTCGGCCAGGCTGCGGGCGGTGTTCATCCGCGCCATCAGCTGGTGCAACTGCCGCAGAGTCGCAAGGCGGACATACGGTTCCGACTCGGTCTCCATGCTCGCCCTCCCCCCGAGACCTCGCAGCGAATCAAGGGTTGTGTTCGGCGTACTCGTGCAGCTTCAACGTCACTGAATCACAGCGCGCTGCTCCACCGGTACGCAGGGTCAGCAAATTTCTGTCGCTGTGAGTCAAGTCACATGTATCACGGGAAACAGGGACAACGTGGGGACTTTGCAGCGGAGACCGTCGAGAACCCCCGCGCCACGGGGCCAGCGGAGGGGGCGGGCCGGGACGCCGGGCGGGGGACCTAGGTCTCGCAGCGCACCCGGGATGCGGCCCGGGGCCGATGCGGGGCAGGCGTGGCGGCGCCTAGCGTCGTTCATGTGGCGACCCTTTCCTTCCCTCCCGCATCTCACACCTCGGCGGCCTCTCGCACCTCGGCGGCCTCCCTGGCACCTGCCGTCCTCGGCGACCCTGCCCCGGGGCATGCTGAAGGGGTGAACGACGAAGAATTCCGCGCGGCCATGTCCCGGCTGGCCTCGGGTGTGGTCCTGGTGACCGCGCACGATCCCCAGCCCGACCCCGACGGCCCGGCCGGCGAGGACGCCGGGATGACGGCGACGGCCTTCATGTCGGTCTCGCTCGACCCGCCGCTGGCGATGATCAGCCTGCGCACCGGTTCCCGGATGGACGACCTGCTCGCCGAGCAGCCGCTGTGGGCGGTCTCGGTGCTCGCGGAGGACCAGCGGCACGTCGCGGGGCGGTTCGCCATGAAGGGGCGGATCAGCGACCGGCTCCTGTTCGCCGACGTCCCGCACACCCGCGGCGAGGCCAGCGGCGCCCCGCTGGTCACCGGTGCGCTCGCCACCGTGGAGTGCCGCACCGAGCAGCGCGTCGAAGCGGGCGACCACACGCTCCTCGTCGGCCGCGTGCTGACCGCGTCGACGGCGCCGGGCGACGCGGGGCCGCTGCTGCACTTCCGCAGCCGGTACCGGCACCTGGGCTGATCCCGTCCGCCTCCGCCTGCCGGCGGCGCGTGTCTCCCGAGGTCTCCCGGGGTCTCCCGGGGTCTCCCGGGGCGCGGTCCTGCCCCGGCCGCGGTCGGTTCTCCCGGGGCGCGGGCCCGTCCCGGCCGGTCAGTCCCAGTTGCGCGGGCTGCGTCCCCGTTTGGTGTCCGCCCGCTTCTTCTTGTTCTCCAGGCGGCGCTCGTTGATGCCCCGCGGGATGCGGGTGGGCCGCCGGACCTTCGGCGGCGGCGCGACCGCCTCGCCCAGCAGGGCCGTCAGCCGCTCCATCGCCGCCTCGCGGTTGCGCCACTGCGAGCGGTGCTCCGAGGCCCGCACCACCACGACGCCCCCGTCCACCAGCCGCGACCCCAGCCGCTCGAGCGCGCGGGCCTTCCAGACCGGCGGCAGCGCCTCGGTCGCCGCCAGGTCGAACCGCAACTCGACCTGCGTGTCGCTGGTGTTGACGTGCTGTCCGCCCGGCCCGCCGGAACGGGAGAAGCGCCAGCTGAGCTCCGCCTCGGGCAGAGGCACGGAGCCGCGGATGAGAAGAGGGCGACCGGACATGCCCCCATGGTCCCCCGCCCGGGGCGCCGCAGTCATCCCGGTTTTCGCCCGTCCGTTCGGGTGAACCGGTAAAAAAGGTAAAGCGAGGCGGAACCTCTCGGACCTCTCCCGGCGTTCAACGAAGCGACGGTAGGTTCGCCCCCAGTGCGAAGCCCGTCAGTCACACACCGAAGGAAGGACTCCCACCATGGCTGTAAGCCTGTCCAAGGGCGGCAACGTCTCGCTTTCCAAGGAGGCCCCGGGCCTGACCGCCGTCACCGTGGGCCTCGGCTGGGACGTCCGCACCACCACGGGAACGGACTTCGACCTCGACGCGTCCGCCATCGCCGTCACGGCCGCCGGCCGGGTGCACTCGGACGCGTTCTTCGTCTTCTTCAACAACAAGGCGACGCCGGACCAGTCCATCGTCCACACCGGTGACAACCGCACGGGTGAGGGCGCCGGCGACGACGAGGCCATCAACGTCAACCTGGCCGGTCTGCCCGCCGAGGTCGACAAGGTCGTCTTCCCGGTCTCCATCTACGACGCGGAGAACCGCTCGCAGAACTTCGGCCAGGTCCGCAACGCGTACATCCGCGTGGTCAACCAGGCCGGTGGCGCGGAGATCGCCCGCTACGACCTCTCCGAGGACGCCGCGACCGAGACCGCCATGGTCTTCGGCGAGCTCTACCGCCACGGCGCCGAGTGGAAGTTCCGCGCGGTCGGCCAGGGCTATGCCTCCGGCCTCACCGGCATCGCCCAGGACTTCGGCGTCAACGTCTGAGTCCTCCCGGCCATGTCCCGGCCCGCCCCCGTTCGGGGCGGGCCGGGCCCGGTCGCCCCGCCGCGCCGCCCCCGGCCCGACGCGGGGCCCGTCCGGCCGGCAGCCGCGGAACACCGTCCGGCCGCGGCCACGGATTCCTGTCCGAACGGTAAGAGGGATTCCCCGCGCCGCTCGGTCGATTAGCGTGCGCCCATGATCCTGGAGCCGCTCCCCCTCACCCCGGACCGCGACATCCCGGGCCCCGTGCTCACCGAGCTCACCGCCCTCTACGCGTCGAACCGCGAGTTCCACGCGCTCGCGGGGGACGACGAGTTCCCCGACCCGGACGACATCCGGCCCGAGCAGGTCGCCGCCGCCCTCGCGGAGGAGATCGCCGACCCGGACATCGAGATCCTCCTCGCCCGCAGTGCCGGCCGCCTGATCGGCCTGGCCGTCACCCTGGCCCACCACCCGGACCCGGTGGACCCGGACCCGTGGATCGGCCTGCTGATGATCGACGCGACCGTCCACCGCCAGGGCCTCGGCCGCCGGCTCGCCGCCGCCGTGGAGGCCCGTCTCTTCGCCGCCGGCCGCACCGCCGTCCGGCTCGCCGTCCTGGACAGCACCCCCGGCTCGCTCGCCTTCTGGACCTCCCTCGGCTACCAGGTGATCGGCCACCGGCTGGACCGCCAGTACCAGCGCCCCTGCTCCGTGCTGCGCAAGCCGCTGCAGGACCCCACCACCCCGCGCATGCCCCGTGCCGCGGCCCGGGTCGCCGTGGTCGGCCCCGGCCCCGACCGTCCCGTCCTCCTGCTGCGCTACGAGAACCCCGACGACGGCGTGTACTGGGCGCTGCCCGGCGGCGGTCTCGAACCGGGTGAGAGTCCCCTCCAGGGCGCCACCCGCGAGGTCCGCGAGGAGACCGGCTGGAGCGACGTCACCCCCGGGCCGCTGCTGTGCGTCTGGGAGCACGACTTCACCTACCACGGCGTCCCGGTCCGTCAGCACGAGCACGTGTACCTGGCACGGGGCGCGCGCCGCGACCTGTCCGGCGACCTGGGGGACGCCCACGGCGCGGACGGGATCCTCGCCTGGCGCTGGTGGACCCTGGAGGAACTCGCCGCCACCAGGGAGACGATCTGGCCGCCCCGCCTGGCCCCTCTCGTGGCAGCGGCGACCGCCGCCGACGCAGAGACGGCGTGACCGGCCGTCGGGGGGGGCCCGCTCGTCCGGCTGCCTGAGCGTCCGGCTGTCCACGCGAGGGGTCGCGCCGTCCCCCGCCCCCGCCGGTCTGCACGGGCAGCCCAGCGGGGCGACCCCTCCGGAGCCCCCGAGCCCTCGAGTCCCCGCGCCCTCGTCCCGGCACCCTGGCGTCGCACCGGTCCTGGCGCTTGCCCCTGACGCCCTGATCCTGGCGCTCTGCTGCTGGACCCGGTCCTGGGCGCAGGCCCGGAACCAAGACCCCGGGGCTCGATCCAGGGACCGCCCCGGGCCCCCGGTCGCACGCGCCCGGCCGCACCGCCGCGGCATGACACCATCGGCATGTGCTCGACATCGGCTACGCCCTCTCCAACCGCTTCCCGGACCCGCCGCAGACGGACTACCGGCGCGCGGACGTCCGCGCCCTGCGCCACGACCTCTTCTGCGGTGACGTCTACCTCGCCGACACCGAGAAGGACGAGGAGATCTCCACAGCCTGGGGATGGGTGCCGGTGCTCGACTTCGCCTGGGCGCTGTGCGACATCGCCGAGCAGATCGACCGCGACCCGGCCGGCTCCCGCGCCTCCCGCCCGCAGCGCGCGGAACTGGACTTCACCGAGTCCACCGACCGGCTCTACTTCGAGCGGCGCTTCGGCTGGGTCGAGATCGACGCCGACTGGATGACCACCGACGAGCCGCCCCTGCGGTTCTCCCACGCCGAGCTGCGGCGCGAGGCGCGGGACTTCCTGCACGACGTGATCGCCGACCTGGTCGACATGCACGAGGACCTCGGCGAGAACCCGGCCCTCTGGACCCTCCAGGCCCGCTTCCCCCGCCTCCCCTAGCCCTCCCTCCCCTCCCTCCCCCCCCTCGGGCCGAGGCCTGACCGTCTCCCGGCCGCCTCGAAGACCCAGGCCCGCGCCGCCGCGTCGATGTCCCGCGAGCGGGGACTCGTACCACGTACCGGCGGAAGCGAACCGCACCGCACGGCACCGCCGCACCGGACGCACCGGACGCCCCGGCCGGCGGCACCGCACGGCAGCGGATCGCCCCGCCCGCGTCCGAGGGAGAGAACCGGGAGGCAACCATGCCCCGCACCGTCACCGTCGTCGGTGGCGGCCTCGCCGGACTCACCGCCGCCATCGCCGCCGCCGAACGCGGCGCCGACGTCACCCTGCACGAGGCCCACCACGACCTCGGCGGCCGAGCCCGCACCACCGCCGGCCCCTACCGCACCAACGACGGCCCCCACGCCTTCCTGAGCCTGAGCCCTCAGTGGCGGTGGCTGAACGACCGCGGCCTGATCGGACCCGTCGCCCCGACGCCGCTGCGCGAGCTGACCCGGCTCCGCTTCCGCCGGGACGGCGTCCTGCGCCGCACGCCACCGTTCGGCATGGCGCGCCTGCTCCGCTTCGACCCCGAGGACGTGCCCGCCGACGTCGACTTCCTCAGCTGGGCCTCATGGCAGGTCGGCGAGGAGGCCGCCCGCGCCACCGCCTACGCCACCGTCACGATCCTCTTCCACCACGACCCGGGCTCACTGTCCGCACGCTTCGTCCAGGAGCGGCTGCGGCGGATGACCCACGTCCCGCCGGAGGTCCGCTACCCCCGCGGCGGCTGGCAGTCCTTCATCGCCCGGATGGCCGCCCGCGTCCGCAACCTCGGCGTGCGCGTGGAGAGCGGCTCGCGGGTCACCGACCTCGCCGACGCCCGGCCGGACAGGGGTCCCGTGATCGTCGCGACCGCGCTGCCGGCCGCCCGCGCGCTCCTCGACGATCCGTCGCTGACCTGGCCGGGCGGCCGCACCGTCCTGGTCGACCTGGCACTGCGCGAGGACCCGCGCGACGCCTTCGCCCTCGTCGACCTGGACGGCCCCGGGTACATGGAGCGCTTCTCCGGGACGGACCCCACCCTCGCCCCGGAGGGCGAGCAGCTGCTCCAGGCCCAGTTCCCCCTGGCCCCCGGCGAGCCCCGCGAGGACGCGCTCGCCCGCGGCGGGACCCTGCTCGACCTCGGGCTGCCCGACTGGCGGGAGCGGATCACCTACCGTCGCGAGGCACTGGCCGAGGGACGCACCGGCGCGGTCGACCCGCCCGGGACGACCTGGCGCGACCGTCCCGCGGTGGACCGCGGCAGCGGCGTGTTCCTGGCCGGCGACCAGGTCGCCGCACCGGGCGTGCTCTCCGCCGTCGCCTTCAGCAGCGCCCTCACCGCGGTGGGCCTGGCCCTCGGTCCCTACCGGGCGGTCCCCGGCTTCAGGCCGCCGGCCCCGCGGGCGGCCGTCAGCTCCCGAGCGCGGTGAGCGCCTCGTCCGTCAACCGGAACACCGTCCACTCGTCCTGCGGACGGGCGCCCAGCGCCTGGTAGAAGCCGATGGCGGGCTCGTTCCAGTCCAGCACCGACCACTCCAGGCGCTGGTAGCCGCGCTCCACGCAGATGCGCGCCAGCTCGGTGAGCAGCGCCCGCCCGTGCCCGCCGCCGCGCGCCTCGGGCCGCACGTACAGGTCCTCCAGGTAGATCCCGTGCACCCCACGCCAGGTGGAGAAGTTCAGGAACCACATCGCGAACCCGACCGGCTCCCCGGTCGCCTCGTCCACCGCCATGTGCGCGTACACGGCGGGCCGCTCGCCGAACAGCGCCTCTCGCAACTGCTCCTCGGTGGCCACGGCCTCCTCGGGCGCCTTCTCGTACTCGGCGAGCTCACGGATCAGGCCGTGGATGACGGGAACGTCGGCGGGTGCGGCGGGTCGAATCATGCCGCCCATCCTCACACGTCGCTCCAAGGGGCGGACGGCCCGTCTCAGCGCCCGGCAGCCGGCCGCACCAGGCGCAGGTCGACCCACGGAATCGTGTCCCCCTCCAGCAGGTACCGCTCGATCTCCTGGAACCCGTTCCGGTAGGCGAAGCGCAGACCGTTCTTGTTGGACGACAGCACCACCGTCTCGATCGCCTCGGCCCCCAGCTCCCGCGCCCGCCGCAACCCGCGCGCGTACAGCTCCGCGCCGAGCCCTCGCCTGCGGTGCGCGGGCAGCACCCGCGCGATCACCGTGGCCGTCGCCGTCCCTTCCGCCGGCGGCCGCACCGTCGAGCACCCGACCAGCGTGTCCCCGAGGTACGCGACCTCCAGGTGGTTCCGCTTGGCCCGCTCCCGCACGTCCTCCAGGGACAACTGGTGCGTCGGGATGATCGTGTTGTGGACGAACCGCCAGTCCGCCAGGGACGCCTCGTCCTCCGGCCGCTCCATACGTAGGTCGCTCATGACGGCAGCACACCGGATCCCGCGCGTGGACGTCAACGCCTTTCCCCCTGTCCGTCGCGCGTGGGTGCCCGTCGCCGACGTGCCGTTTCGGCCAATGCGCGCACGGTTCGGTTTCGTCGAGTTTCGGAAGCGCTTCTCCCGCGGAAATGCGGAAGAACCGGCGCCTATCTCTCACGTCGCGAGTTCCCGTTTTGCATTTCGTCGATATTTCGCAGCGCCTTCCGCTCAGCTGAAGGGCGCCCCCTTCACATGCCGACTCGGGACCGCGCAAAGGTGTCATCGAGCGACCGAATTCGCTGATTGACACTCCATCAGCGGAAATCTAGTGTCCCTTCATCCGGGCGAACACCGGACGACGCGGCGAGCGATCGGCACCCACCGGCGCCCACCGGCACCGATCGGCACTGCTCGGGACGGTTCGCGACTGCTCGGCACCATCCCGCGGAGGGCCGACGGCACCTCCCGAGGCCGGTCACCCGCCTCGGGCCCCCTGCCGACGGGAGTCGCCCCCGGCACCACCGCACCTCAGACCGTGGTCCACCCCCACAACGGACACCGAAGAGGACATCCCATGCGCAGCCCCACCTGCCCGCCTACGACGTCGCCGCCACCCGCGCCGGGCACGCGACCGCCACGGCATGCCGCGACGCCCCCCACCGCGTCGGCCGTCGGCACCTGAGTCCGTTTCCGCGCCGGCCTCGTCCCCCTGACGACGACGGCTGCCGGTCGCCGGCCCCTGCCTCCTGGCCATCGTCCGAGTCGCGAGGGCGGCGGGAACCGTCTACCGGCCCTCGCCGCCCGGGCCCACCACGACTGTCCTCGCCGGCGGGCCGGCCGTGGAAGCTCCGCGTCCGGTCCGGCGGCCCGCGCTCCGCCGGTGGAGGCCGCCGGCGTCCCCGCCCGTCTTCCCCTTAACCCTCCGTTCCCTCACCCCCCGGTCCCCTCTACCTCACCCTCCGTCCCCGACAAGGAGCACACCATGGCCATGAAGAGACGCACCCTCTTACGACTGGGCGCGGCCGGAGCCGTGGCCGCCGTCCACCTGCACGGCGCCACCACCGCGACCGCCTCCCCGTCCGCCTCGGCAGCCGCGCCGACCCAGCGCTTCGCCATCGGGGTGAGGGAGTACGCCTGGTCACGCGGAAGCCGCCGGCTGACCACCCGGATCTTCTACCCCTCGACGGGAACGCCGGGCGGTAACCCGGTCGTCAACGCCCCGGTAGCCGACGGCGTCTTCCCGGTCGTCGAGTTCAGCCACGGCCTCGGCGGCAACCCCGAGAGCTACGCACCGCTGATCCGCCCCCTGGCCGAGGCCGGGTTCGTCGTCCCGGCCCCCGTCTTCCCGACCACGTCCAGCGGCACCTCGGGCAACATCCAGGACGTCTACAACGGGAACCAGTCCCTGGACGTCTCCCAGGTGATCACCAACACCCTCGCCCTGAACACCACGGCCGGCGATCCGCTCGCCGGGCACCTCGACACCCGGCCCGGCGTCGGTGTCGCGGGTCACTCGCTGGGCGGCATGACCACCCACGGCCTGCTGACCGCCTGGCCGGACAGCCGGATTGCCGCCGCCGTCCCCTTCGCCTGCGTCGACATGGGCAACCCCGGCAGCACGGTCGCCGCCAGGGTCCTGTTCGTCCACGGCGACCAGGACCCCACCTGCCAGTACTCCTCCGCCCGCCAGGCGTACGCGGAACTGCCCGCGCCCAAGGCCTTCCTCACCCACCGCGGCGCGCGCCACGACGAGTACATCTGGAGCGGCTACAACCACGCCCAGACCGTGGCCACCTACGTGGACTGGATGCGCTGGAGTCTCTACGCCGACACCGCCGCCCGCGACCGCCTCTCCACCGACGCCACCTCCGGCACCACCACCACGAGCTGGGAGGCCGTCCTCACTCCGTCGTCACCCCCCACGGGGTCGGTGGTCAGCCTCCGTTCCCGGGCCAACGACCAGTACGTCTGCGCGGAGAACGCGGGAGCCAACCCACTCGTCGCCAACCGCGCCACCGTCGGCGACTGGGAGCGCTTCGACCTGGTCGACCTCGGCGGCGGAGCCGTCGCCCTGCGGGCCCGCGTCAACAGCCGGTACGTCTGCGCCGAGAACGCCGGCAGCGGATCGCTCGTCGCCAACCGCACCAGCGTCGGGCCCTGGGAAACCTTCCAGCGCGTGAACAACTCCGACGGCTCCATCAGCCTGCGGGCGCAGGTCAACAACCTGTACGTCACCGCCGGGAACGGCGGAACGAGCCCGCTCGTCGCAAGCCGTTCCACCATCGGCGTCTCCGAGTCGTTCACCCTCGGCAACGTCTGACCGGACCGGGAAGGGCCCAGCCGCTCCCGCCGGGCGAAGGGCGGCCCACACGACCCGCTCCCCCTCCGGTCCGCAGCCGCGCGCCCCGGTGGGGCATCCGGCTCACAGCGGTGGGCGTCCCTCGGGGACGCTCACCGCCGTCATCGGGAACCTCTGTTCCAAGGTGAGGCGGCTGCTCCACGCTTCACCCGGCCACGGACGACCCTCCTGCCCCCGAACGCCGACACCGGGCGCTCCCCACCGAGGTGGTCGAGGTGGGGAGCGAGGCCGGCCCGGATCCGGCGGACGCCGGAAGAGAAGACGATCATCTTCCCGCGGAACCGCACCCCGCGTTCAGGCACCGTCCCACCGAAAGCCGACGGGCCGACCTCGCCGCCACCCACCATGCTGATGCAACCCACTCGCTCCTGCAAGCAACATGCAACTAAGCGAAAAGGTGTCCCTCCGGCCCCGGCACAGGCAGGCGCCGCTGCTGAGCAGCGCGCTCCGCAGCGGCGTGCCACCACCCGGGCGGCGACGCACCGGTGACGACGGAGCTGGGCTGATCCGGATGCAGCCCCAGCCTCCGCAGGGCATCCCCTTGGGCGTAGACGTCGAAGAAGCCACGCCACCGCCCGTCAGGGCCAGGTCCACAGGCAAGATCGAACCGGATCTCCTCCGGCCCGAACGGCATCCAGTCGATCCCCCGCTCACGCAGTCAAGCGCGGACGGCCGCCATCGGCCGGGGGCGGCCCGGCAGGTTCTCGTAGCCCGCGACGCAGATCCACTCCACACTGGACGTGTCCATGGCGTCCATGATGCCCGCCCGCCGTCACACCGGTCGAGGTATGAGAAGAGAGCACCGTGCCGCTGTCCTTCCCCTTGCTGGGCGTGTTGCTGCTCGTCAGCCTTGCCACAGCGGCGGCGAGCATCGTGACCGCCGCCCTGATGCTGAAGAACCCACCCGTCCCCCCATCCAGACTCTCCGCACTCCTCGCCCTGCTCTTCGCCTCGTCCGCGACGGCTGTGTACTGCTACGGCTGGATGGCCGTCGCCCTGGGAGGGCCGTTTCCCGAGCTGTGCGGGGAGCGGAACGCCTCCGGCGCCGAACTCGGCGGCGTGGTGCAGGAGTACTGGCCTCCTCGCAGCGCCTGCGTCTACTCCGACGGCACGACGGTGGAGCACGTCTCCCCGTCGATCAACGTGCTCCTCACCCTCCTGGCAGGGCTCGCCGTCGTCCTGGCCTGCGCCGGCGCGCTCCTGGCCCGTCGGTCCTCTCCGGCCCCCGAGGGCTCGCTCGGCACCTCGCACTAGTCCCCGTCGATCCACGGGACCACCCCCACACGGGCCGCAGCACGTCGGGTCCCGTGCCCGTCACCGGCAACCCGGCCCCCACCGGGCCGGGCCGCCGGCGCCGCGGACATCACTGCACCACGACGTTGTCCCCGGAGGACGTCGACGGCCCGGTGGTGGTGTTGCCGTAGTACACCCAGCGCCAGGTACCGGTCGTGGATGCCTTCACGGTCGTCCGGAGATCGCCGGAGCTGTTCGCGTACACCTTCTTCACCGTGGTGTACGAGGTGCTGCCGGAAGGCTTGAACTGCAGGCTCACCAGACGTCCTCCGTAGGAGGCGTACTTCCTGGTCTCCCAGTTGGCCCGCGTTACCTTTCCGGTCACGGTGATGGTCTTGTCCTTGGCCACCGGTTCGGGCGAGGCGTTGACGGTCAGGCGGGAGTTGCGCTTGACGTACGTCGTCTGCCCCTCGTCGTCCGCGTCGCCGCCGTCGCCCTTGAAGAACACCTCGGCACCGACCTTCCAGGCCCCGGCCTCGCTGTTGCGCATGTCGTATTCGCTCGGGTCGAAATAGATCGTCTCGTTGAAGTCGCAGACGCCCGCGCTCACCTTGATGCAGTCGCTCCCGTCGATGACGTGCCACAGCTGGTCACCACCGTTCACGGCACCGCGGTACAGGAACACCCTGGGGTACTCCCACGCCTCCGTGGTCGCCATCCGGAAGGAGGCGGGCACCGCGACCTCCTTCGACACCCCGATCACGATCGGCTTGCCGCTGTTCACCTGGACCCGGGTGAACGAGACCCCACCCTCGGCCGCCCCGGCCGGCACCGCGGCCAAAGCCGTGAACACCACCGCCGCACCACCGGCCACGGCGACTCTCCAGACCTGCTTCCCCACCTGAACCCCAATCTCCGTACGGAACCGCTCCCGAAGGCGCGTTCCTTCAGCGCCCTACAGACAGCCGGCACCCCGCCGAGGTTGTACGCCCACGCAGCACAAACGGGCATCAGCCCCTCCCGCCTCCCACGAAGCGGGGAGGTCGAACCAGCCTCGACCGCGTCCCTCCCGTCCCTCTAACGCGCCGCCAACCTCCGCACCACGATGTCGGTCGCCCTGCCGTACCGCTCCCGCTCACCACACTGAGCCCGCCCCGAGGAACCCACGCTCTCGCTGTGCGCGACGAGCCTGAACAGCAGTGCCCGGATCAGCATCTGCTGCCAGTCAGGATGATCGCTGCCACCCGTCAGCAGGTCGGACGGGGGATCGAACCACAGCAGACCATCCGCGACCACGATCGCGTCGGCGAACACCGGAGGCCTCCAGTACGGCGAGAAGTCGATCACAGCGGGCGCTTCGTCCGCGGCGAACAGGACGTTGCCGGTGAGGTCGCCGTGGATGAGCTGAGCCCCCTCCTGCTTCACGGGGCGCCTCAGCTCCAGCAACGCCGAGTAAGGCGCGTGGAGGTCCTCGACCACGTCGACGTCCTGCTCACCCCACGCGACCCGGTCGGCCACAGCCCACGGATGGGTACGCCGGTCAAGAAAACCGGGCCGGGGCACCTGCCGCAGAGCCCTGTGGAAGGCACGGCCGGCGCCGAGCACGCCGGCCCAGTGTCCCTGCGAACCCGGCTCACCGGTCAGGAACGCGCCGGCAGCCCAGCCGTCCACGACGCTCCGCCCGTCGGTGGCCCGGAGCGGCAACGGGACACGGAAGTCACTGCTCGGTGGCAACCGCTCGAACAGGGAGGCAGCCCACTCGACCTCGTCCTCAGCCCCCTTGACGGCCTTGAACACCGCCCCACCGACGAGCACGCTTCGCCCTTGCCCGCCGGCCAGCAGGACAGGAGTGCCGCTCACACCGAAGGCATCGCGCACGGCGGGGGACGGGACGGCGTTGCTCGGCAGCTCGGTCACGCCCCGCATCCTGCCCGCACGGCATCGCCCGGGGCACTTCCTTTCGCTCAGCCCCAGCCGCGTTGCGCGGTCGGGACGTGGACAGAAGCGACGTCGGCCCCTCAGGTGCGCTCGGCGGAGCCGGCCCCGTAGCGTGCCCGCATGCCGAAACCTCAGCACATCGTGCACATCACCGAGCGCTCTCTCTGGGAGACGGCCCGTGCGTCCGGCACCTACGAGATGTCCACCCGTGGCCGCACGCTCCAGCAGGAGGGCTTCGTCCACTTCTCCACCCGCGACCAGCTCCCGCGCATCGCCGCTCTCCTCTACGGCGACTACGAGGGCCCCGACGACTTGGTGGTGCTGGTCGTGGACCCGGACCGGCTCGATGTCCCGCTGAGATACGAGGCCATGCCGCCGAACGGCGAGGAGTTCCCCCACGTGTACGGCGCGGTGCCGATCGAGGCCGTGGTGGCGGTCGAGCCCTGGCAATGAGCGGGCTACGGTGCCCCGACGCCTTCTGACGGTAATGACCGAGGCAGCCAGCAGGGGGAGCAGGTCCGCTGAAGCGCCGGCCCGGAGGAGATGCAGGACCTCTCCGCGCCCGACATGGTGCGTTCCGTTTTCCACCGATCTCGTCCCGGCTCCCCTGGGGAGGCCCGAGCTCCAGCGGGCAATGCTGCCCGAAGCACCTAGGGATGCTCGCGGTCGCGGGGCTGCTGCCCCTGCCGCCCGACCTGATGGCCCTTCGATCCATCCGCTGCCTGTCGAGTTCCACCCGTGCACACTCGGGCCGTTCACGACTGCTGAACGTAAGGCCGCCCCGGCTATGACCGGGGCGGCCTTACGCATGTGCTCGTGCTCAAATGACGTCGACGTAGTCCTCGCGCCCCGAGCTCACCAGGTGGGTGCTGTTCGGGTACAGGAGAACCGCGACCCACGTGCCGTCCTTCGAGGCCGTGAAGCCCTTGCTGAAGGTGCCGTCCGAGCGGGTGTAGGTGTTGCCCATGTCGTACCAGGTGCTGGAGCCCTTGGGGCGGAAGAGGATCTTCACCTTCTGGTCGGCGTAAGCCTTCCAGGCGCCCGAGGTGTACCGCTGGAGCTTGCCCTTGTAGGTGATCGTGCGGCCCTTGCGGACCGGCTCGGGCGAGGCATTGCCGTCGGTGATCCGGGTCGGGGTGCGCTTGGCGTACACGACCGCGCTGTAGGACTCCTGGAAGTCGCGGCTGCCCTTGAAGTGCGCCCGGAAGTAGCCCTTGTAGGGCGCGTCAAACGTGCCCTTGAACGGTGCGCCGGATTCGGGGTCGCCGCTGCCCGGCGTGACCGTCTTCATGGTCCGCCAGCCGGTCCTGCCGTCGGCCGAGTACTGGAGTTCGACCTTGTTGACCGCGTCCGAGGGAATCCGCTGTCCGGTGTTCAGCCGGCCCTTGGCGGTGACTTCGGAGTACTTGTTCAAGGTCGCCGTGAAGCCGGTGATGGACGTCTTGTTCGCGACGTACACGTGGACCGTCTGAGAGCCGCTGTACCCGAGGTACGTCCCGGTGCGCACCTGCACCTCGACCCGTCCCGACCTCGGTACGGTCAGGTTTCCGGTGAAGCGGCCGTGGGCGTCCGTGACGGGCCGGGAGGCGACGCCGGGTCCTCCACTGCCGTCGTCCCACACCTCGTCGACGACGGCTCCGGCCAGTGGCTTCCACGCCCCGCCGACGTACACCTCGGCCGTGCCGGAGACCGTGGCCGGCTGACCGGCCTTCACGTACACGTCGCCGGCGTCCAGGGTCACGCGCGTCTGCGACTGCACGGCCCTGACTTCGACGCTCTGGTTGGCCCTGGACTGGTACCAGGGCTCGCCCAGCCGCAGCCAGGCGTTGACGTAGGCGACGGACGGGTCGTCCACGGTGTAGGTGGAGGTGAAACGGCCGTCGGCGCCGGTCGTGGTCGTCTTGTCGGCCTCGTTGGTTATCTCGAGGTCCACCAGCTTGCCCGCTGCCGGTGTCGTCTCGCCGGTGCGCGGGTCGGTGACCGTGAAGCCGCCCGTGACGGTGACGTTCTGGTGCTCGTAGTCAGGGTTCTGCGGTGTGGCCTGAAGGTCGGTCAGGTTCGCCTCGAGTTCGTACTCGAAGGTGCCCTGAGCCGTGGTGGTGTCCCCGTCGGCGTCGGTCAGATCGACCATGACGCGGTAGGCGCCGAGGTCGGCGAGGCGCAGCGGGGTGCTGGTCCGCCATGAGCCCTGCTGGTCGGTGCCCGAGGCACGGGTGAAGTCGCTGACCTCGGCGACCTCCGGGTCGCCGGCGGCGGAGTCCGGCGCGTACAGGTGCGCCGTGATGGAGGTGATGGCGCTGTCGGACGAGGCGTTCACCGAGACCAGGCCGGAGGCCGGCCCGTCACTGCCCACGCCGTACAGCACGGGTGCCACCGCAGCGTGCGCGGCCGGCACCGGGCCCAGCAGGACGCCTGCCGCCACAAAGGCACAGGCGAGTGCCAGGGATCGTTTTCTCACGTGAAGTCCCCCCACGAGACTGTGAAGAGCGCGGAGCGCTCTGAAGCGAAGCGCATACTACGTCGCGGCAACCGGGACAGGCCGTGGGTCGCCGGCCGTTCTGGAACACATCTGCACGGTCGCTCTTCGTCCTGGACGCACAGCTGGGGCAGGCCAAGCCGACCGGATTCGAACCGGCGGCCTCGCGATTCTGGAGACGGCGCGCGACCACCCTGCGCTACGGCATCGCGGGACGAGCCTGCGGGAGCTGATGACGCGCATGGGTCACAGAACGCGTGTGGCACGGCTGCCGTCACGCCGAAGGGCCAGTTCGAGAGGTTCACGCCTCTGAACTGGCCCTTCGTTCTGAGCCCCCTGTCGGGTTCGAACCGACGACCCCCGCTTTACAAGAGCGGTGCTCTGGCCAGCTGAGCTAAGGAGGCGCTGCCCGAGCAGTGTACCCACCGGGCCGGGTGGCCCCGTCGGCAATTGTTGTGAAGTTCTCCTCCGGCAACTGCTGACTTTCGGCGGTCCCGCGGGTTAACGTCCCTGCAGTCCGGTCCGCCGGACTCGACATCCACCTTCCACTACGGATCGTCCGGCACGTTCCTGCCGGTGAAGGGGGCCCTCACCATGGCCACTGTTACGTTCGACAAGGCGACCCGGATCTACCCGGGCGGCACCAAGCCCGCCGTCGACGCGCTCGACATCGAGATCCAGGACGGCGAGTTCCTGGTTCTGGTCGGCCCGTCCGGCTGTGGCAAGTCCACCTCCCTGCGCATGCTCGCGGGTCTCGAGGACGTCAACGGCGGCGCGATCCGCATCGGTGACCGTGACGTCACGCACCTGCCGCCGAAGGACCGGGACATCGCCATGGTGTTCCAGAACTACGCGCTGTACCCGCACATGACGGTCGCCGCGAACATGGGCTTCGCGCTCAAGATCGCCGGTGTGCCGAAGGACGTCATCCGCCAGAAGGTGGAGGAGGCCGCGCGCATCCTCGACCTCACCGAGTACCTGGACCGCAAGCCCAAGGCGCTCTCCGGTGGTCAGCGTCAGCGTGTGGCGATGGGCCGCGCCATCGTGCGTGAGCCGCAGGTCTTCCTCATGGACGAGCCGCTGTCCAACCTGGACGCCAAGCTCCGTGTCTCCACCCGTACGCAGATCGCGTCGCTCCAGCGCCGTCTCGGCATCACCACCGTCTACGTCACCCACGACCAGGTCGAGGCCATGACGATGGGCGACCGGGTGGCCGTGCTGAAGGACGGTCTGCTGCAGCAGATCGACACCCCGCGCAACATGTACGACCGTCCCGCCAACCTCTTCGTGGCCGGCTTCATCGGCTCGCCCGCGATGAACCTGGTCGAGGTTCCGATCACCGACGGCGGCGTGATGTTCGGCAACACCGTGGTGCCGGTCAGCCGTGAGGCCATCACCGCCGCCAGCAGCCGCGGCGACTCCACGGTGACCGTGGGCGTCCGCCCCGAGCACTTCGACGTGGTGCCGGTCGGCGCCGGCGGTCTCTCCAAGGAGAGCGGCCTCGAGGTCTCGGTCAACGTGGTCGAGGAGCTCGGCGCCGACGGTTACGTCTACGGCACCGCGCGGGTCGGCGGCGAGGACAAGGACCTGGTCGTCCGCGTCAACGGCCGTCAGGTCCCGGAGAAGGGCTCCAAGCTGAGCATCGTCCCGAAGGCCGGCGAGACCCACGTGTTCTCGACCTCCACGGGCGAGCGTCTCTCCGACTGATCTCGGCGAAGTGGTACGCAGGGCCCCGCGGCGTTCGCGCCGCGGGGCCCTCGCGCGTTCCGGACCCTGTGCGCCGGTGAGAAAGAGGGCATGCCGGGCACGGCGTCAACACGGTGACTCGAATGCTCCACCGAAACGTCACCCATCAGGGTTACCAAATGTCGCCAAATAACTACCGCCCGCTACCCTCACTCGCGTGAAGCACACCACGAACCAGCAGACGCGCACCGGCCGCGGTCCCGCCCGCGGGATCGGCCGCACGCTCGCCCTCGTCCTCCCCGTCGTCCTGGTCCTCTCCGGCACGCTCGCGGTCACCCGGGTGAACTGGTCGGGCGAGCCCGCCGACCCGGTGCTCGCCGCTGCGAACGCCGAGGCCCCGGCGGGCGTGTCCGGCCGGCACCGTCCCGCCCCGCAGGACGTGCTGCGCGACCGGCTCCTGACCGAGATGCGGGAGAAGGACCCGGGCGTCGCCCTCACCCACCTCCAGAAGGCGGTCGACGAGCGGCCGTCGCTGGCCCGTCACTGCGCCTCGATCGCCCGTGCGCTCGGGAAGGCGGCGGTCCGCACCTACGGGCCGGTGAAGGCGCAGTCCTTCTCGCGGCCGGTGTGCGACACCGCTTTCGCCACGGGGGTGGCCGCGGCGGGGCTCTGACCGCCGGCCGGGCCATGACCGCCGACCGGCCCATGACCGACCTCACGCCCCGCCGCTGCCCGTCGGAGGGCCGGGCGGGGCGTGGGGCCGGCTCCCATTTCCACCCTCCTCGTCCTGTGGCGCGCGGGGCGCACGTACAGTGCGGTCCATGACCGATCCGAACGCCGCCGCGCGCCCCGTCCAGGCCGTCATCCTGGCCGGTGGCCAGGGCTCCCGCCTGCGCCCGTACACCGACGACCGGCCCAAGCCGATGGTGGAGATCCCCGGCACCGGTACGCCGATCATCGGCCACCAGATCGCCTGGCTCGCCCAGGAGGGCGTGACCGACGTGGTCGTCAGCTGCGGGCACCTCGCCGAGGTGCTGGAGAAGTGGCTGGAGGGCGCCGACCTGCCGGCGCGGGTCACCACCGTCGTGGAGCCGGAGCCACTGGGGCGGGGCGGCGGTCTCAAGTACGCGGCGGCGCACCTGCCGCACCCCGACCGGTCCTGGTACGCCACCAACGGCGACATCTGGACGCGGTTCTCCCTGCGGGACATGGCGGACTTCCACACCGGGCGCGGCGCCACGGCGACGCTGGCGCTGGCGCGGCCGCGGCTGCCGTGGGGGGCGGTGCGGACCGACGGGTTCGGGTACATCAGCGACTTCATCGAGGCGCCGCCGTCGACGTTCGAGATCAACGCGGGTGTCTACGTGTTCTCGCCGGAGTTCGCCGAGCAGCTCCCGGAGCGGGGGGACCACGAGCGCAGCACGTTCCCGCAGCTCGCGCGGGAGCGGCGGCTGGCGGGGTACTCCATCCCGCAGGGGGCGTACTGGCGGGCCATCGACACGGCGAAGGACCTCACGGAGGCGGCGAAGGAACTGGCCGCGCTCAACGGCTGACGGGGGGTGTCCGGGGCGCGGCGTGTATCTCTCCGTCCGCCCCTGGCCGCCGTGTGCTGCCGAGGGCCCGGGCTCTCCTGGCCGGCCTCGCCGTCTTCGCTCCCCTCCGGCGGACAGCCGTGCCACGCCCCCGCTGTCCCTGCCGTGCCTGCCGCTCGGGCCGTGCCCGCCGCCGTGCGGTCTCCTGCACCGCCTGCGGAAGGCTGAGGGCCCCCAGGGGGCGGCGGCACGGCACGGGCGGCGCAGCCCCTGGCCTCCGCCGCGGCGAGCGGCTTCCCACCGTGCCCAAGCCGACAGCAGCGCGAGCAGGCGTGACCCGCACGGCAGCGCGGCACAGGGTCGGGCCCCCGGGGACAGCACCGTTTGATCCTCTGCCCCGCCCCCTTCCCGGAGGGCTTACGCGGCGCGGAGCGAGCCGGTCCCGTGAGGACGTGAGGCCCTGCGCCCACCCGTGCCGCCCCAGCGGCACGATTGCCCGCAGGTACGCAGCACCAGCCACCGCACGGCACTCCCCGCCCCAGGGCACCACGAAGACCCCCGGCTCACCGGAAGGCCCCCGCCGCACCAGGGCGCGGCGGGGGCCAGGGGCCGGGCGGTCGGGCGGTCAGCCGAGGAGGCCGCCGACGAGGCCCGGTTTGCGAGGGGTTTCGGCGGGGGAGCCGCCGCCGGTGGAGGGGGAGCCGCCGGAGGGGGCGTCGACGGAGGAGCCGGAGCCGCCCGGCGCCTCCTCGGGGGCCGGCTCGACCGGCGGGGCCTGACCGGACTCGCTCGGCCGCCCGCCCGTGACGTCACCGGTCGCTCCGGTGTCCGTCCCGGCGACGTCCGCCTCGGGCTCCGCGCCCGCGTTCCGTTCCTCGGACCCGGCCGTGCCGGCCGTCTCCTCCGCGCCCGCGGTGCCCTCGGAGCCCGCCGTGGGGCCGTCCGAGGCCGACTCGGACGGGGACTCGCTCCCCGGCGCCGTGTCGCCCGGCAGCGGCGTGCCCGGCAGCGCGTTGCGCGGGGCCTCGCCGGGGCGCGGCACGACCACCCGGTCCGCGTCCCGCACCGCCGCGCCCAGCAGGGAGCCGACCAGCAGGGTGAGGCCGGCGACGACGCCCGTCGCCAGCGCGCCCCGCTTGAGCACGTAGCGCCGCAGGTCCCAGATCGCGGCCCGCGGACCCAGCCGCCGCCAGGCCCGCCCGGCCAGCGCCCCGTCCGCCGAGTAGACCGGCGCGCCCGCGACCAGCAGCGGCGTCCAGGCCGCCAGGTAGACCACGTCCGCCATCTCGTACACCGGCACGGCCTGCCAGCTCGCGCCGAGCAGCAGCGCGGACGCCAGCAGCACGCCCAGCCCGGCGGCGACCCGCTGCCACAGGCCCAGGACCGTCAGCACGCCGACGATCACCTGGAGGAAGGCCACGGTGAGGCCGGAGCCCACCGGGTGCTGGAGCGCGAAGCCGTGCAGCGGCTCGCCGACGCCGCCCGGCTCGAGGGAGTGCAGCAGCCGCGTCATGGAGCCGCGCTCGCCGCCGTCGAAGTAGACGGGGTCGCAGAGCTTGCCCATGCCGTCGTAGACCGAGACGAAGCCCAGGAAGACCCGCAGCGGCAGCAGCACCACGCCGAGGTTCATCCGGCGGCCGGGGTAGTAGGCGTGCTTCTCCGACGCCCGCCGCCCGCCGCGGCCCTCCTCGGTCTCCTCCGCCGCGCGCCCGTCGGCGGCGTACCCGTCCGGGCCGTACCCGTCGGGCCCGTAGCCGTCGGCGGTGTACGCGTCCGTCCCGTAGCCGGCCGCGCCGTAGCCGTCGTAGCCCTCGTGGCCGGGGCCCGCGTCCGTGTAGGCGCCGGTCCGGCCGTAGCCGCCGGAACCGTACCTGTCGCCCTCGCCGTAGCCCTCGTAGGCGCCGGGCGCCAGGTAGCCGGGCTCCTCGAAGGCGCTGCCCACCGACCGCATCGGCGGGAGCAGCCGGGTGCCCTCGCCGATCACGGGGTTCTCCAGGGTGCGCTCGGCCGCGCTCTCCTCGCGGACGCCCGCGTACCCGGCGGCTCCGTCGCCGTAGCGGCCCCCGTGGCCCCCGGTGCCGCCGTCGTAGCCCTCGCCGAACCCGCCGCCGAAGGCGGAGCCGGAGTCGCCGAAGCTGGACCCGGAGCCGCGGACGGAGCCCGCACGGTCGAAGCCGGACCCCGACCCGGAGCCGGGAACGTCGAAGCCGGAGCCCGCACCCGGGCCCGTGCCGACGCCCGGGCCGACGCCCGCGACGGAGTCGGGCGGCCGCGGGATGGTCCGGGTCGCCCCCGGACCGGCGGCCGGGGTGCTCGCGGGCCGGCCGGAGGCGGCGGGAGCCGGGGCGAGGCCCCCGAGCTGCGCGCCCCGCACGGCCTGCAACAGCCGGTGCGCCCCGGTGTCGTCCGGGGCGGTGTGCCCGCTCCAGACGACCGGCCGGCGCCTCTTCCCGGCGGCGGCCGGACCCGGCTGCGCGACGACGGGGATCGGCGTCGTGTCGTCGGTGGCTCTCACGTGCCCGGCGATCCGCGTCGACCTGGCCCGCCGCGCCGAGGAGCCCAACTGCACGCGGAAGCTCACGTGGTTGACGATGACCTGCGCGGGATCGCAGGGCACCTTCACCATGCTCAGCGCGGGGGTGTCGTCGAAGCCCGACGGACCGTCCCCCAAAGGTGTGCGGGGTGTTCTGGTGTCCACACTCATCTAACCGAGTGACGACACGTAAGGACACTGCCGCGTGCGCCCCGATCTGTCCGAAGCACGTCAAGCTTGGGTGTCGCCCGCAAAACACCCCGCCCGGGCGAATTTCTGCACACCTGTGCGAGGCCCGCTGAGGGCCCCGCACCGAGCCGCACCGAGCCGCACCGCGGATCAGCTGCGCCGGCGGGCCGCCTCGTAGAGCACGATGCCCGCCGCGACACCGGCGTTGAGCGACTCGGCGCCGCCCGGCATCGGGATGCGGACCCGGTAGTCGCAGGTCTCGCCGACCAGCCGGGACAGGCCCTTGCCCTCGCTGCCGACCACGATCACGACCGGGCCGCCCAGCGCCTCGAGGTCGCCGATCTCGTGCTCGCCGTCGGCCGCCAGGCCCACCACGACCACTCCGGCCTTCTTGTACTGCTCCAGCGCGCGGGTCAGGTTGGTGGCCCGGGCGACCGGCGTGCGGGCCGCGGTGCCGGCCGAGGTCTTCCAGGCGCCGGCCGTCATGCCCGCCGCGCGGCGCTCCGGCACGACCACGCCGTGACCGCCGAAGGCGGAGACGGAGCGGACCACGGCGCCGAGGTTGCGCGGGTCGGTGACGCCGTCCAGCGCCACGATCAGCGGGTCCTCGTCGCTGTCGGCGGCGTCGGCGACCAGGTCCTCGGGGTGCGCGTACTCGTACGGCGGCACCTGAAGGACCAGGCCCTGGTGGTTGAGCCCGTTGGTCATCCGGTCGAGCTCGGGGCGCGGCGCCTCCATGAGGTTGATGCCGCCGCGCTCGGCGGCGAGCTGCAGCGCCTCGCGCACCCGCTCGTCGTTGTCGATGAACTGCTGCACGTAGAGGGTCTTGGCGGGCACGCCCTCGCGCAGCGCCTCGACGACCGGGTTGCGGCCGACGACCAGCTCGGAGGTGGAGCGGCCGCCGCCACGGCGGGCGGTGGCCGGCCTGCCCTGGGCGCGGCGGGCCTTCGCGTTGGCGGCACGCTGCTTGGCGTGGCCCTTGCGCATCTCGGCGGGCGGGGTCGGTCCCTTGCCCTCGAGGCCCCGGCGTCGCTGGCCGCCACTGCCGACCTGCGCGCCCTTCTTACTCGATGCGCGGCGGTCCTTGGACATGAGCTGATCGTCTCCGTGAAGCTGGGGGGATGTGGGTCTGGAAGTGCAAGTGTGCCGCCCGGAGGCCCGGGCGGCACATTCGCGCAGGTCACGCAGGTGGGGTCAGCGGCCGCCGAGGGACCAGCGGGGTCCGTGCGGGCTGTCCTCGATGACCAGGCCGGACGCGCCGAGCTGGTCGCGGATGGCGTCGGCGGTCGCCCAGTCCTTGCGGGCGCGGGCTGCCTCACGCTGCTCCAGCACCAGCCGGACCAGGCCGTCGACGACGCCCTCGAGCTCCTCGCCCCGGCCGTCGGCGCCGCCGGACCACTGCTCGTCCAGCGGGTCGAGGCCGAGCACGCCGAGCATGGCGCGGACCTCCGCCAGACGGGCGACGGCGGCCTCCTTGTCGTCGGCCGAGAGCGCGCTGTTGCCCTGCCGGACCGTGGTGTGCACGACGGCGAGCGCCTGCGGGGTGCCCAGGTCGTCGTCCATCGCCTCGGCGAAGGCCGGCGGGACCTCGGCGGCCGGCTCGACGGGGCCGCCGGCGAGCTCGACGGCACGCTGGACGAAGCCCTCGATCCGCGCGAACGCGGACTCGGCCTCGCGCAGGGCCTCCTCGCTGTACTCGATCATCGACCGGTAGTGCGGGGTGCCCAGGTAGTAGCGCAGGACGATGGGCCGCCACCGCCCGACCATCTCGGAGACCAGCACCGAGTTGCCCAGCGACTTGGACATCTTCTCGCCGCTCATCGTCACCCAGGCGTTGTGCATCCAGTAGCGGGCGAACTCGTCGCCGAACGCCTTGGACTGGGCGATCTCGTTCTCGTGGTGCGGGAAGATCAGGTCCAGGCCGCCGCCGTGGATGTCGAAGGCGGGGCCCAGGTACTTGTGGGCCATCGCCGAGCACTCCAGGTGCCAGCCGGGGCGGCCGGGCCCGAAGGGCGTCTCCCAGCTGGGCTCGCCGGGCTTCGCCGCCTTCCACATGGCGAAGTCCCGCGGGTCGCGCTTGCCGGCCACGCCCTCGTCGGGCTGGCGGAGGTCGTCGACGTCCTGGTTGGACAGCGACAGGTACTCGGGGAAAGAGCGCACGTCGAAGTAGACGCTGCCGTCCGCCTCGTAGGCGTGGCCGCGCTCGATCAGGCCGCGCATCATCTCGACCATCTCGGTGACGTGGCCGGTGGCCCGCGGCTCGTAGGTCGGGGGCAGGCAGCCGAGCGCGTCGTAGGCGGCCGTGAAGGCCCGCTCGTTCTCGTAGCCGATGGACCACCAGGGGCGGCCGTACTCGGCCGACTTGGTGATGATCTTGTCGTCGATGTCGGTGACGTTCCGCACGAACGTCACCTCGTAGCCGCGGTGGGCGAACCAGCGGCGCAGCACGTCGAAGTTGAGGCCCGAGCGGATGTGCCCGATGTGCGGAGCGGCCTGCACGGTGGCACCGCACAGGTAGATCGAGACACAGCCCTGCGTGAGCGGGACGAAGTCACGGATCTGCCGGGCGCTGGTGTCGTACAGGCGAATAGTCACGCCTCAAGAGTAGTGGGCGTGCGGCACTGCCTCACGCCCACTGCGAAACAACCGGCCGACAGCTGCGCGCCCCTACGCGGGCCGCGCCGCGGGGGCCTCCACGACCAGGGCGGTGGCCACCGCCAGCAGGCCCTCGTCCCTGCCGGGGAAGCCGAGTCCGTCGGTGGTCGCGCCGGAGACGGAGACCGGCGCGCCCGCCGCCGCGGAGAGGATCTTCTGCGCCTCCTCGCGCCGCTTGCCGATCTTGGGGCGGGGGCCGACGACCTGCACGGCGACGTTGCCGATCACGAAGCCCGCCTCGCGCACGATCCGGGCCGCCTCGGTGAGCAGCGTGACGCCGGAGGCGCCCGACCACTCGGGGCGGGAGGTGCCGAAGTGCTGCCCGAGGTCACCGAGCCCGGCGGCGGAGAAGAGCGCGTTGCAGGCGGCGTGCGCGACCACGTCGGCGTCGGAGTGCCCGGCGAGCCCGGGGCCCTCGCCCTCCCAGAGCAGGCCCGCGCACCACAGCTCGCGGCCCTCCTCGAAGGCGTGGATGTCGGTGCCGATGCCCACCCGGGGCAGCGGGTACGGCAGGTCCTGCCGGGGAACGGCCTGGTCAGAAGCCATCGTTGCGCCTCCTGCGGGCCAGGACCGCCTCGGCCAGGACCAGGTCCAGCGGGCGGGTCACCTTGAACGCCTCCTCGTGCCCGGGCACCGTGACGACGCCGAGGCCGAGCCGCTCGACCATGCTCGCGTCGTCGGTCACCTCGCCCTCGACCTCCTGGTGCGCACGGGTCAGCACGGCGCGGTCGAAGCCCTGCGGCGTCTGCACGGCGCGCAGCCGGGCCCGCACCGGGGTGGCGACCACCGGCTCGGGCGCCCCGGTCACCTCCGCCGGCTCGACCTCCTTGACGGTGTCGGCGAGCGGCAGCGCGGGCACCACGGCGACGGCGCCGTCGCGGACCGCCTCGATCACCGCGTCCACGGTCTCCACCGGCACCAGCGGCCGGGCCGCGTCGTGGACCAGCACCACCTCGGAGCCGGCGGGCAGGGCCTGGAGGCCGAGCCGCACGGACTCCTGCCGGGTGGCCCCGCCGGGGACGACCAGGAAGTCGGTGCGCTCGGGCAGGGAGTGGGAGTCGAGCAGCGACCGCACCTCGGCGACGCCCTCGGGCGGCGCCACCAGCACGACCAGGGAGACATGACGGGACGCCGCCATCGCGCGCACCGCGTGGATCAGCATCGGGGTGCCCCCGAGCGTGCGCAGCGCCTTGGGGGCGCCGGGGCCCAGGCGTACGCCGCGGCCGGCGGCCGGGATCACGACGGCGGCATGGGCCGCGGAAGGAGAGGGGCGCTCTTCTCGGGGGAAAGCTGCGTCGGACATCGGTTCCTGTCAGGTTTGTGTGCTCCACCCGGATGGGTATGGGCTTGGCGAACCGGATGCTCCGCCACCGACCGGGCCCTTCCGTGACACCCGGCCGGTACGGACCACTTCCGGGTACGGACATGCCGCGGCGCCCGGCAATGCTTTCGCATCATCGGGCACCACGGCAGCAAGTGTCCTACGTCCGGTCGCGCACGGCGTCACCGCTCGGGCACGACCGGGGGAACATCAGGAGGCGAGCACCTCGTCGAGCAGGGCCTCGGCCTTGTCCTCGTTGGTGTTCTCCGCGAGAGCCAGTTCGCTCACCAGGATCTGGCGGGCCTTGGCGAGCATGCGCTTCTCACCGGCGGACAGGCCGCGCTCACGCTCGCGACGCCACAGGTCGCGGACGACCTCGGCGACCTTGATGACATCGCCGGAGGCCAGCTTCTCCAGGTTTGCCTTGTAACGGCGCGACCAGTTCGTGGGCTCCTCGGCGTACGGCGCGCGCAGCACCTCGAAGACCCGGTCCAGCCCATCCTGACCGACCACGTCGCGCACGCCTACGAACTCCGCATTGTCCGCGGGCACACGCACCGTCAGATCGCCCTGGGCGACCTTCAGCACCAAGTAGGTCTTGTCCACGCCTTTGATCTGGCGAGTTTCGATGGCCTCGATCAGCGCGGCCCCGTGATGGGGATAGACCACGGTGTCGCCAACCTTGAACGTCATGTGACAGGTACCCCTTCCGTGGCTATCCAGGGTAACACGGATTGGGCGTGTTCTGAATGGCGTTTTCGCAGGTCAGGGCATATCTCGGGGCTTGACAACTCCTGCGGGTACATGCTTCGGAAGGGGAACGGAAGGGGGTATTCGCAGGTCGGAGGGGGGTTCACGGCCGTGCGAAACGCGGACGTTACGCCCCTTCGCGGCCTCGCGACAACGACGTTACGCCCCAGAATGTCCGATTCCAAGTGAACGATCTCCGCTACTCCGTTCGAGCGGACCGGGTGCCTCCCGCCGAGCTCCCCGGGGCTATCCGAAATTGATCACCGGCCGGCCGAGTGACCACCTGATCGATTTTCACGGACGCCATTTGGGCCTGCGGAAATAACGCCCCGCAGTTATGCGAATGCTGAACCGGGGAGCGGTGATTCCGGGACGTGCGGCGGGGGTTCGCACCGCTTCCGCGACCTGAAGAACGTCGCGTTGTGATGAACGTCAAGCGGACCGGTGAAGTTCCTGTGTGTGCGAAGATGCGCGAAGAGCCGGATCACGCCGTGTGCATGTGCTGTTCGCACAGGGTGGGTCGGGTGCGGCGGGGAACAACGGGCTCGGTAATCTTGGTGCGCTACACAGACCCAAGGGAGCCGGCGTCCGCGCCGTCCCGCTCCGCCCACGTTCAAGGAGTTGCCGCCGCCGTGAGCAGCAGCCTTCGACGCGGCGCCCTCGCCGCCGCCGCCATCGCGTTCTCGATCGCCTCGCTCGCCGCCTGCGGCGCCGGCAACCACGCCGAGACCCTTCAGATCAAGCCGGACCTCGCGGACGTCACCGTCGGCCACATCAAGGTCCAGAACGTCGCCGTCCTCACCCAGGAGGACCCTGAGGCCACCGGCCCGGCCGCCGTGATGGCGACCGTCTTCAACGACGGGCAGACCGACCAGACCCTCGACTCCATCACCCTGCCCGGTGGTCCGACCGTGGACCTCAAGGCCGACAAGGGCAGCCAGGTGAAGGTCCCGGCCGGCGGCCGGGTGGTGATCGGCGGCAAGGACGCCGCCGCCGTCGCCACGATCCCCGGCGGCCGTGAGGCGGTCCGCGACGGCGACGTCCAGCGGGTGACCTTCGCCTTCAGCGAGACCGGGAACGTCTCCCTGGACGCCCTGGTCCTCCCGGCCGAGAACCAGTTCGCGGACTGGGGCCCCTCGGCCGTGCCGAGCGCGGCCGGTCCGTCGGGCGAGCCGTCCTCCTCCGCGTCCGCCTCGGCCTCCGAGCCCGGGGACCTCGACGCGTCCCAGGGCGAGGCCGAGCCGTCCGCCGAGCAGTCGGCGTCCGGCGCCGGTCACTGACACCCGCACCGCACGCGAAAGGGGCGGCTCCCCCGGGGGAGCCGCCCCTTTCCGCTGTCCGGGCCGGGCCGGTCTACGGCTCGAACTTGTAGCCGAGACCGCGGACCGTGACCAGGTACCGGGGCGCACCCGGGTCCGGCTCGATCTTGGCGCGCAGCCGCTTGACGTGGACGTCCAGGGTCTTGGTGTCGCCCACGTAGTCGGCGCCCCAGACCCGGTCGATCAGCTGCATGCGGGTCAGCACCCGGCCCGCGTTGCGCAGCAGCATCTCCAGCAGGTCGAACTCCTTGAGCGGGAGGTCCACCTTCGCGCCGTCCACGGTCACCACGTGACGGTCGACGTCCATGCGGACCGGGCCCGCCTCCAGCGCGGCGGGGGTGGCCTCCTCGGGCTCCCCGCGTCTGCGCAGCACGGCGCGGATGCGGGCGACCAGCTCGCGCGAGGAGAACGGCTTGGTGACGTAGTCGTCCGCGCCTATCTCCAGGCCGACGACCTTGTCGATCTCGCTGTCCTTGGCGGTGACCATGATCACCGGGACGTTGGAGCGGTTGCGCAGCTGACGGCAGACCTCGGTGCCCGGCAGCCCGGGCAGCATCAGGTCCAGCAGGACCAGATCCGCTCCGTTGCGCTCGAACTCGTCGAGGCCGTCGGGGCCGGTCGCCGCGACGGCGACCTCGAAGCCCTCCTTGCGGAGCATGTACGACAGGACGTCGGAGAAGGACTCCTCGTCCTCGACGACGAGCACACGGGTCACGGGCGGACCTCCGGAGCGGGAGCGGGAAGCGGATCGGGCGAAGCGGCGGGCACGGCGGTGGACCCGGTGGCGATGGGGGCGGCCGGCACGACACCGGCCTGCGGACCTGCGGTGAACTGGTCGGTGCCCTGCGCGCCGGTGGCGGGCGCGCCGGTGGCGGGCGGGGTGGCGACGGGTGGGACGGGGGCGAGCCGGCCGGGGGTGGAGCCGTCGCGGCGGCCGCGGTCGCGTGCTGCGGCGGCCTCGGGCAGCCGGACGGTGAAGGTGGAGCCCTGGCCCTCGGTGCTCCAGACGGTGACCTCGCCACCGTGCGAGGCGACCACGTGCTTGACGATCGCCAGGCCCAGGCCCGTGCCGCCGGTGGCCCGGGAGCGGGCCGGGTCGACCCGGTAGAAGCGCTCGAAGATGCGGTCCCGGTCCCGGTCGGAGATCCCGATGCCCTGGTCGGTGACAGCGATCTCGACCATGTCGCCGCTCGCGTCGGCGACCCGGCGGACCGCGATGCCGACCTTGGTCTGCGCCGGGGAGTAGTTGACGGCGTTCTCCACGAGGTTGCCCAGGGCGCCGACCAGCTGGCCGCGGTTGCCCCAGACGTACAGTCCCTCGGCGCCGGCCGCGGCCATGGTGATGTGCTTGGAGCCGGCCTGCTGGCGGCAGCGGTCCATCGCCTCGTCGACCAGCACCTCGACCTTGACCGGCTCGGCGTACTCCAGCGGGTCGTCGTTCTGGATGCGGGAGAGGTCGATGAGCTCCTGCACCAGGTTGGTCAGGCGGGTGGCCTCGATCTGCATCCGGCCGGCGAACCGCTCGACCGCCTCCGGGTCGTCGGAGGCGTCCATCACGGCCTCCGACAGCAGGGAGAGCGCTCCCACGGGGGTCTTCAGCTCGTGCGACACGTTGGCGACGAAGTCACGCCGCACCGCCTCGATCCGGCGGGCCTCGGTGAGGTCCTCCACCAGCAGCATGACCAGGCGCGACCCCAGCGGGGCCACCCGGGCGGACACCGCCAGCGGTTCGGCCCGGCCGGCGCGCCGGGGGAGTTCCAGTTCGACCTGGCGTATCTCGCCGTCCCGGCGGGTGTCCCGGGCCATCTGGAGCATCGGCTCGACGGCGAGCCGGCCGCCGCGGACCAGACCCAGCGCGTAGGCGGCGGAGCTGGCCTTCACCACGGCGTCGGCCTCGTCGAGCACCACCGCCGAGGAGCGGAGCACCGACAGCACGGTGTCCACCCCGCGGGGCAGCGCGGCCTCGGCCCGGTCGGCGGCGCGGGAGGGGCGTTCCAGGTCGCTCTCGCTCCAGCGGAACGCCAGCATGGCGACCACGCCGGTGAGCACACCGGCTATCGCCGCCGCTGCGGCGACCGCCGCGTCTACGTCCATGCCTCCAGGTTAGGCGGGGGCGGGGGGTGCTCCGCAGCCTCCGGAGGGAGACCTGGCGCACTGGTCGCCCAGAGTTCACCTTCCGGTCCGTGTCGGTTCACCGGAGGGGACCGGTACGGCAGGGGCGGCGGGCGACAGTGGCTTCACCGGACGCCGGGCGGGAAGGACGGACGGCACCTGGCACCACCTTCGTGTTCGGCCCGCCCGGGGCACCCCGGGATCCGCCCGGGACCGTTCGTCATCGGAAAGGAAGCACGGATGCGTGACGCGTACCACGAGGAACTCGACTCGATCGGCGAGGACCTGGCGGAGATGGCCCGTACGGTCGGCTCGGCGATGGGGCGGGCGACCGCGGCGATACTGGACGCCGATCTGTCACTCGCGGAGCGGGTGATCGAGTCGGACCGCGCGGTCGACGAGACCCAGCACGACCTGGAGGCCCGGGCCATCGCCCTGCTGGCCCGCCAGCAGCCGGTGGCCACCGACCTGCGGAGGGTGGTGACCTCGCTGCGGATCTCCGCCGACCTGGAGCGGTCCGGCGACCTGGCCAAGCACGTGGCCAAGCTGGCGCGGCTGCGCTACCCGCAGAAGGCGGTCCCCTCCGACCTGCACGCCACCGTCCTGGAGATGGGACAGCTCGCCCAGCGGCTGATGGCGAAGACCGCCCAGGTGCTGGCCACCGAGGACGTCCGGCTGGCGCTCCAGCTGGAGCAGGACGACGACGCCATGGACACCCTGCACCGCGCCCTGTTCCAGCACCTGATGGACGACAAGTGGCAGCACGGCATCGAGACGGCGGTCGACGTGACCCTGCTGGGCCGCTACTACGAGCGGTTCGCGGACCACGCGGTGTCCGCGGCGCGGCGGGTGGTGTTCCTGGTGACCGGTGAGCACCCGGGGGACCTTCCGGCCGAGGGCGGCGCGTAACGGGGGCGGCGCGTAACGGGGCGGAGGCGCGGGCCGGCCCCGGCCCGCCCCGGCGCATCCGTGCGCCGTTGATGCGCCGTGCGCCACGGCGGTGCAATGGGGCGACACCGTTGGACGGTCCTGCTGGACGCCACTGGAGGGATGGACCGAGATGCCCGAGGCCCCCCGTACGGACGACGACCCGACCCGCGCCGCCGACACCGAGGAGGCGCCCGCCCCGCGCGCACTGCCACTGCTCGCGGCCTGCGGCTGCGGCTCCGGCTGCGGCTGCGGCTGCCAGTCCGGCGGCCCCTGTCAGTGCGGCTGACGCCACGAGACACCCGGACGCCGGGCCCGCACACCTCCGTGCGGGCCCGGCGTCCGTCCGTGCCCCCGCCGGCGCGCCGCCTGTCCGCGGAGCGCCGCCTGCCCGCGGGTGCCCCGCCGTCCCACGGCGCGCCGTGCCCTCCGGGGGCGCGTCCCGCCGTTTGTCGTGACCTCGGCGGAGGCGGACGATGGGGAGAGGGGAACCGGACGCACTCGACAGGAAGAAGGTGCGCAGCCATGGCCCGCTTCATGGATGTCCACCGGAACATGAACGGCATCACCGGCCCCGAACTCGAGGAGGCCCACGCGGCCGACCAGGCGCTGGAGAAGGCCGAGGACGTGCACTTCGAGGGAGCCTGGGCCGACCCGGAGTCCGGCACCGTGTACTGCCTGTCCAGCGGCCCCTCGGCCGAGGCCGTGCAGCGCGTGCACGAGCGCGCGGGACACAAGGCGGACGAGATCCACGCGGTCCCGCTGTCCGTCTGACGCCCGGGTCCCCGCGGCACCGCGGTCCGCCCCACGCCCGGACCGGCGCCCGGAGCTCAGGCGCCGCGCGGGGCGAGCGCCTCCCAGGCCACCGTGACCTCGCCCTGGCGCCACCGCGCGGGCCCGTCCGTCACGGGCCAGTCCGCGGTCAGGTCCCGCACCGCGCGGATCCACCGCTGGCGCGCCCCGTAGGAGGCGTACGGCGCCGCGGCCGCCCAGGCGCGGTCGAAGTCGCGCAGGAACGCGTGCACCGGCTCGCCCGGCACGTTCCGGTGGATCAGCGCCTTCGGGAGGCGTTCCGCCAGGTCCGACGGGCGGTCCAGGGAGGCCAGCCGGGCGGCGAAGGTGACCGTCCGCGGGCCCTCGGGGCCGAGGGCGACCCACACGTGGCGGCGTCCGATCTCGTCGCAGGTGCCCTCCACCAGCAGCCCGCCCCGCGAGCCGTGCGGGCCCGCCGGGGCGAGGCGGGCGCACAGCCGTGACCAGACCTCGGCGACCTGGTCCTCGTCGTACTGGCGCAGCACGTTGGCCGCCCTGATCAGCTGCGGCGGCGCGGGCAGCGGCACCTCGAAGCCGCCGTGCCGGAACTCCAGCCCCTCCCGCTCGTACGGGCGGGCCGCGGCGACCCGGGCCGGGTCGATCTCGATGCCGACCACCCGGGTGCGGGGCGCGGCGGTCCGCAGCCGGCCGAGCAGTTCGACCGCGGTCCACGGCGCCGCGCCGTAGCCCAGGTCGACGGCGACCGGGCCCTGTGCGCGCCGCAGTTCGGCGCCGTGCACGGCCGCGATCCAGCGGTCCATGCGGCGGAGCCGGTTGGGGTTGGTCGTCCCGCGCGTCACCGTTCCCACGGGGCGGGTCGTCGCGCGGGGAGTCATGCCTACGAGGGTACGAAAGCGCTGGTGGGGCCGGAACACGCCGTTCATCTCCCGGCCACACGGCGTAACGTTTTGGCAAAGCCGAAATGGCTGGCGTCCCGCCGGTGTTCTCGCCTCCGGAGGGTTCGAGGCCGCGTACCCACCCGGCCCATCCACCCGACACTCCTGCCCGACACACCTGGAGGACTGCCACGTGAGCCAGTACGTCACCAGGCTCGGGCGTCTCTCCCCGGCGTCGCCGCCGCGGCTGAGGCTGCCGGGTGTACCGCGCCGTGCGCGCCGCGTCGCCATGCTCTCCGTCCACACCTCCCCGCTGCACCAGCCCGGCACGGGCGACGCGGGCGGGATGAACGTGTACATCGTCGAGCTCGCCCGCCGCCTCGCCGCGCAGGGCGTCGAGGTGGAGGTCTTCACCCGCGCCACCTCCGCCTCCCTGCCGCCGGCCGTCGAGCTGGCCCCCGGCGTGCTGGTGCGGCACGTGGACGCGGGCCCGTACGAGGGCCTGGCCAAGGAGGACCTGCCGGCCCAGCTGTGCGCCTTCACCCACGGCGTGATGCAGGCCTGGGCGGGCCACCGTCCCGGCCACTACGACCTGGTCCACTCCCACTACTGGCTCTCCGGGCACGTCGGCTGGCTGGCCGCCCAGCGCTGGGGCGTGCCGCTGGTGCACGCCATGCACACCATGGCCAAGGTGAAGAACGCCTCGCTCGCCCAGGGCGACACGCCCGAGCCGCCGGCCCGCGTGATCGGCGAGACGCAGATCGTGGACGCCGCCGACCGGCTGATCGCCAACACCGCCGACGAGGCCGCCGACCTGGTCCGCCACTACGAGGCCGACCCCGCGAAGGTCGAGATCGTGCACCCCGGCGTCAACCTGGACCGCTTCCGCCCGGCCGACGGCCGGGCCGCCGCCCGCGCCCGCCTGGGTCTGCCGCAGGACGCCCTGATCCCCCTCTTCGCCGGGCGGATACAGCCGCTGAAGGCGCCCGACGTGCTGCTGCGCGCGGTGGCGGTGCTGCTGGAGCAGCGCCCCGACCTGCGCTCGCGGCTGGTGGTGCCGGTGGTCGGCGGCCCCAGCGGCAGCGGCCTCGCCAAGCCGGAGCGGCTCCAGAAGCTGTCGTCGCGCCTCGGCCTGAACGACGTGGTGCGCTTCCACCCGCCGGTCGGGCAGGACCGGCTCGCGGACTGGTTCCGGGCGGCGTCGGTGCTGGTGATGCCCTCCTACAGCGAGTCGTTCGGCCTGGTCGCCATCGAGGCGCAGGCCACCGGCACGCCGGTGCTGGCCGCCGCGGTGGGCGGCCTTCCGGTCGCGGTGCGCGACGGCGAGACCGGCTTCCTGGTCCGCGGCCACGACCCCGCCGACTACGCGGCCGTGCTGCGGCGGTTCGCCGACGAGCCGGCGCTGACCGCCCGCCTCGGTGAGCGTGCCGCTCGGCACGCCCAGGAGTTCGGCTGGGACCGGGCCGCCGCGGCGACCACCGAGGTGTACTCGGCCGCCCTGCACGCCCACCGCCGTCGCGTACGCTCGGCCCATGGCTGACGCACGCGAGGTGATCGAGGCGTTCCTGCGGGACGCCGAGCTGGAGTGGGAGTCCCCGGAACCCGGCAACTACGTCGTGAAGCTGCCCGGGACGCGGAAGCTCTCCACCACGGTCTCGCTGATCGCCGGCCGGCACTCCCTGTCGCTGAACGCCTTCGTCATCCGTCACCCGGACGAGAACGAGGCAGGCGTCCACCGCTGGCTGCTGGAGCGCAACCTCAAGCTGTACGGCGTCTCCTACGCGGTCGACCCGCACGGCGACGTGTACGTCACGGCCCGCCTGCCGCTGGCCTCGGTCACCGCGGACGGCATCGACCGCCTCCTCGGCCAGGTCCTGGAGGCCGCCGACGGCGCCTTCAACACGCTGCTGGAGATGGGGTTCGCGTCCTCCATCCGCAAGGAGTACGCCTGGCGGGTCTCCCGCGGCGAGTCCACCCGCAACCTGGACGCCTTCGCGCACCTGCTCGACAAGGAGTGACCGGGGGCGCCGATCGACGGCCGCCCTCTGGACTTCCCCGTCGGCCGCCGATCGCGGTGAGCCGGTCGTCGAGGTCGCCGAACCCCTCCCGCTCCGCCCGGAGGCCGGCGGCGTTCACCCCGGCAGGGAGCCCACGGGGGCGGCGGGCGTGACGGACGCGTGAGGCGCCTCGTCGCGCGGGACGTCCGCCTCCATCAGGGGCAGCACCCGGCCCGCCACCGACCCCGACGGAACCGTGCCGACGACGCGGGCGCCCATCGCCCGGTAGAACGGCTCGGCGTTCGGGTCCGCGTCGATGGCCAGGCTGCGCATCCCGAGGCGGCGGGCGGTGGCCAGCCCTTCCTCGTACAGCCGTCGGCCGACGCCCGATCCGATGGCGGTCGGGTCGACGAAGAGCATGTCGAGCCGGCCCCGGGGCGGCGCCCCGTCGATCAGCACGAAGCCCAGCACCCGCCCCGTCCCGTCCTCCGCGACGGTCGCGTTGCCCGGCGTCAGGTCCTCGGGCTTCAGCGTCAGTTCGTCACGGCAGGCGGTGAGGAAGGCGGCGTCGTACCCCCAGTGCCCCTTGGAGCGCAGCGCCAGCTCGCTCAGCGCGGGCGCCTCGTCGGCACGGGCGGGACGGACACGGAGACGGTCACCGGACGACGTGAGGGACATGCGGACCTCCTGGACTCGCTGACAGGGTGCCACGGCGGGCGGAACGAGCGGAACGGAACGTCACGGGTGGCGGGCGGGAGCGGACGCCGGGGCGCGGCGGGTCCGGCGGTTCGGCCGTGGCCGTCCGAGGGGGCCATTACTCTCGGGTCATGACACACGAGGAACCCGGCTTCGTCTGCTCGCAGTGCGGCGAGCACCACGCAGGCCTCCCCATGGGTTACTCCACCGAGGCGCCCGACGTCTGGGATCAGCGCTACGCCGAGCGCGAGGACAGTGTGCTCTCCCCCGACCAGTGCGTGATCAAGGGCGAGCACTTCTTCGTGAAGGGCCTGATCGAGATCCCCGTGCGCGACAGCGCGGTGCCCGGGGGCGAGGTCTTCGAGTGGGGTGTCTGGGTCTCGCTCAGCGCCCAGAACTTCCGGCGCTCGGACGAGTTGTGGGAGACCCCCGGGCGGGAGGCGGAGCCGCCGTACTTCGGCTGGCTGAACACCTCGCTGCCCCTCTACTCCCCCACCACCCTCAACCTCCGCACCAACGTCCACACCCGTGAGGTGGGCCGCCGGCCGTACGTCGAACTGGAGCCGACGGACCATCCGCTGGCGGTGGAGCAGCGCGAGGGCATCACCCTCGCGCGGGTCCGCGAGATCGCCGAGGCCATGCTGCACGGGACCTGAGCGGGCGGCCGCGGGGACCGCCCTCGGGCGGCTCCGGTACGTCCGCCCCGGGCAGGCGGCGCGGGTCAGGCCGCCTCGGTCACCGGCTTCGGCAGGCCGCCGGCCGGAACGGTGACCTCCGCCTCCGGCGGCAGGTTCCGCGTCAGCAGCACGTACCCGGCCGCCGCCACCGTGCCCAGCACCGCGCAGCCGCCCCACAGCCAGTTCGCGCCGTACCCGTCGATCACCACGCCCGCGACCAGCGGGGCGACGAGGGCCGCCAGCGACCAGGACATCGTGTAGATCCCCTGGTAGCGCCCGCGCCCCTCCACCGGCGAGAGCCGGACCACCAGGCTGGACTGCGTCGGCGCGTTCAGCATCTCGGCGAAGGTCCACACGCACACGGTGAGCACCAGCGTCCCCAGCGTCCCGGCGAAGGCGGTCAGCGCGAACCCGTAGCCCGCCAGCAGCGCGGCGACGGCCAGCAGCCGGCGCGGGTCGCGGTGCTGGATGAGCCGGGTGACCGGCAGCTGCAGGGCGACGATCAGCACGCCGTTGACCGCGATGGCCAGGCCGTACTCCGCCGGGCTGAACCCCTGCTTGCCCATCGCGACGGGCAGGCCCACGTACCCCTGCTGGAAGATCAGCGCGACCACGAACGACAGCCCGACGAGCGACATGAACCTCCCGTCGCGCAGCACCGTGCCGAGCCCCACCCGCGGTCCGCCGACCTTGCCGTCGGCCGCCGGCGCGTCGAGGGAGGGATCGGGCCGCGACTCGGGCAGCTTCACGAACACCACCACGGCGCAGGCCAGCGTCATCACCGCCTCGACGAGGAAGCCCGCCCGGTAGCTGACCTGCGCGACGAACCCGGCCCCCGCCGCGGAGACGGCGAAACCGAGGTTGATGGCCCAGTAGTTGAGCGAGTAGGCCCGCACCCGGTCCTCGGGCCGCACGATGTCCGCCATCATCGCCTGCACCGCCGGCCGCGAGGCGTTCGACGCCATGCCGACCAGGAACGCGACGGCCGCGATGCTCACCGGGTCACTGACGAAGCCGAGCAGCGCCACCGACGCCGCCGTGGACAGCTGCGCGATCAGCATGGTGGACCGGCGGCCGAGGCGGTCGGTCATCACCCCCGCGCCGACCGAGGAGATCACTCCGCCGAGCCCGTGCAGCGCGGCCACCAGACCGGTGTAGGAGGCGGAGTAGCCGCGCTCCAGCGTCAGGTAGAGCGCCAGGAAGGTGGCCACGAAGGCGCCCAGGCGGTTGACCAGGGTGCTGACCCACAGCCACCAGAAGGCCGACGGGAGACCGGAGACGGTCTCCCTCAGGGCACGTCTCGGCGAGACGACGGACAAGGCGGCCTCCACAGGACTGCCGTAAGCGGCGCAGACGGACGGTGCATGTTACTTCCGCACGTCGGGCGGGAGCCACCGAATACTGGACGCCCGCGCGACCCCCGCCGCCCTCCGATTACGCTGGGTGCCATGGCCGACGCACCGTACAAGCTGATCCTCCTCCGCCACGGCGAGAGCGAGTGGAACGCCAAGAACCTGTTCACCGGCTGGGTGGACGTGGACCTGACCGACAAGGGCGAGAAGGAGGCGATCCGCGGCGGCGAGCTGATGAAGGACGCCGGGCTCCTCCCCGACGTCGTGCACACGTCCCTCCAGAAGCGTGCCATCCGCACCGCCCAGCTCTCCCTGACCTCCGCCGACCGGCACTGGATCCCCGTCCACCGCAGCTGGCGCCTCAACGAGCGCCACTACGGCGCCCTGCAGGGCAAGAACAAGGCGGAGATCCTCGAGCAGTTCGGCGAGGAGCAGTTCATGCAGTGGCGCCGCTCCTACGACACCCCGCCGCCGGTCCTCGAGGCCGACGCCGAGTGGTCGCAGTACAACGACGCCCGCTACGCGACGATCCCGCCGGAGCTGCGCCCGCAGACCGAGTGCCTGAAGGACGTCGTCCACCGGATGATGCCGTACTGGTACGACAGCATCGTCCCCGACCTGCTGACCGGCCGGACCGTCCTGGTCGCCGCCCACGGCAACTCGCTGCGTGCGCTGGTCAAGCACCTCGACGGCATCTCCGACGCCGACATCGCCGGCCTCAACATCCCCACCGGCATCCCCCTCGCCTACGAACTCGACGCCGAGTTCAAGCCCGTCGTCCCGCGCGGCACCTACCTCGACCCGGAGGCCGCCAAGGCCGCCATCGAGGCCGTGAAGAACCAGGGCAAGAAGAAGTAACCCGCTCGCGTAAGCCCCCTGCCTGCGGCTTTCCCGCAGACAGGGGGCTTTCCGCTGCCCCCGGGCCGTCTCCGGGCCGTCTCCGGGCCGTCAAGGCGATGGAGCGTTGCGCTCTCCGGGCTCCGACTCCTGTCTCCACTCCGCCCCGGCGCCGGCCCTCCGGAGCACGGCGACGGCGGACCGGGCCCTGTGCGCGGACACCCCCTCAAGGAGGGTGACGGGCACTCGGCGTGCCAGCAGCCGGCTGTGCCACAAACTCAGCCCGGTCACCTCTCGCACAGCTCGGATCACCTCCATCTCGCGGGGCCCGCAGTCGACGAGCACCACCTCGTGGGCCGGGTCGTCACAGACCAACGTGTAGTGCTCGGTGGACTCCCCGCCGGACATCTCACCCTCCTGATCACGGTGGACGGAAGACGGAAGCGCATGCGCCGCTCCCGACGCCGGGCCGGCACGGGCCAGTTGTCGGGGTCCGGATTGCTTCTCGGGGCGGGGCTCCCCCAGGGCCGAGTCCCGGGAGCCACCGCCCGGGGCGGTTGCGGCTCGGGGACATTACCGTGACATTCAGGCGTACAACCGGGCGGGGCCCACCGGAGTCGGACTGGTTGAACGCGCGGCGCGTCTCGCGCCCCGCGTCGACCGACCCGAAAGGCATCTCCATGTCTCGAGCACGAGGCGGCGCCCGTTCCACGCGACTGGGCGCTCCCCTTGCCGCCGCGGCGCTGCTGGCCGGCGGCCTGGGCGCCTGGTCGCTGACCACGGCGACGGCCCACGCCGCCCCCGCCCCCTCCGTGGGGGTCCAGGACGACTTCAACCGTGATGGCTACGCCGACCTCGTCGTCGGGGCGCCGAACGCGACCGTCTCCGGCGCGGCCCGCGCCGGCTACGTCGCGGTGATGTACGGGTCGTCCGCCGGCGTCGACACCGCGAAGAAGAAGATCGTGAGCCGCTCCACCAGCGGCGTCCCCGGCGCGGCCACCGCCGGCCAGCGCTTCGGCTCCACCTTCGCCAAGGGCGACCTGGACGGCGACGGCTACGGCGACCTGATCATCGGCGGCGGCACCGCAGGCTCGGTGATCCTGTGGGGCTCGGCCTCCGGGCTCACCGGCGGCACGGCGGTCGCCGGGTACGGGGCCGCCCCGCAGATCGGCGACTTCGACGGCGACAACAAGGCCGACCTGGCGCTGTTCTCCCAGCAGGAGGTCAGGGGCGACGACCCCGCGGGCGCCCCGGCGACCCTGTGGAAGGGCCCGGTCACCCGGGCCGGCGCCCCTGCGGCCGTGCTGCCGCTCCTCGACAAGTCGCTGTGGTGGGGGTACGGGGAGGAGGACATGTCCTGCAACCCCGCCGGCACCTGCGAGGACGGTCCCGCCTCGATCACCGGTCCGGTCAGGGCCGGCCAGGTCGGCGACGTCAACGGCGACGGCCGCGACGACATCGTCCAGTGGCGCTACACCGGTGACGGCACCTGGGGCAGCCGCCTGCTGCTGGGCGGCGGCGCCACCGGCTTCAAGCGCGGCTGGGTGCCCGGCGACTCCGCCCATAGCACCCCGGCCGGCACCGGCATCGGCGACATCAACGGCGACGGCTACGACGACGTCGTGGTCGGCGCCGAGGACTGGTCCGACAAGGTGCGGATCTCCTACGGCTCGGCCTCCGGCCTCTCCGAGGCGAACACCGTGCTCCTCGACCAGGACTCGCCCGGCATCCCCGGCGCCCAGGAGGAGGGGGACCTCTTCGGTTCCTCCGTCTCGGTCGCCGACATGACCGGTGACGGTTACGCCGACATCGCGCTCGGCGTCGCGGGCGAGGACATCGGCACGATCGAGGACGCGGGCGCCGTCGTCCTGGTGCCCGGCAGCGCCGCGGGCGTCACCGGCGCGGGCGCCAAGGCCGTCAACCAGGACACCGCCGGGATCCCCGGCGTCGGCGAGGCCGGCGACATGTTCGGCGTCTCCACCGCGCTCCTGGACATGAACGGCAACGGCTACCGCGACCTCGCCGTCGGCACGACCGCCGAGAACAGCGAGAACGGCGCGGTCTGGCTGCTGCGCGGCGGCTCGGCCGGCCTGTCCACGAAGAACGCGTACGCGTTCGGCGCCAAGGACATCGGCGCTGCCTACACCGACGCCTGGTTCGGCTTCTCCGTGCGCTAGCGGCGGACGGGCGGCCGTCCCGTCCCGGACGTCTCCCTGCCCGCCGTTCCGCAACCTGCCCCCGTCCGCCGACCCGGCGGGCGGGGGCTTTCCGTCGTCCCGCGGGCGGAGGGTGCCGGTCCCGGTCCCTCCCGCTGTCCCGCAGGCGCCGGTCCAGGTCCCCTGTTGCCGGCCCCGGGCAGGGATCAGGTCACCACAGGGGGCGCAGCGGCGGCGGGGAGTCGCCCGCCATGACGCGCACCAGGGCGGCGAGTTCGGCGCGCGGGAGCCGCAGGCCCGACTCCTGGAGCCGCGCGGCCAGTTCGGCCTCGAGTCCGTGCAGGGTCCGGCCCGCCACCGCGAGGTGCTCCTGGGCCCGGGCGGTGAGGACGACCAGCTTGCGGCGGCCGCCCGCGGGGTGCGGGCGGCGTTCGACGTAGCCGCGCTTCTCCAGGTCGTCGACGATCTGCCCGGCGGCCTGCTTGGTGACCCCGAGCGTCTCGGCGAGCTCGCTGCTGGTCGCGCCGGCTCCGCGCAGCGCCTGGAAGACCAGGCCGTGCATCGGGCGCAGGTCGTCGTAGCCCGCGGCGTCGAGGCGGTTCACGAACTCGGTGAGGACCAGCTGGAACGCCATGCCGAGCAGGAAGGTGAGCTCGGTCCGCTCCAGCGGGTCGTGCGTGGTCTCCATCGATTCATCTTGACACAGGTATGTAAAGCCTCTTTACTCAGTGGTGTGAGTAAAGAGGCTTTACATACGACCGTGTCCGCCGGACGCGGATACACGAGGGGGTTCTCCATGACGGTGATCGACGAGACCGAGCAGCGGACGACCAGGACGGGCGCGGGGGCGATGTTCGCACTGGCGGCTCCGAGCCAGGGGAGCAAGGAGCTCAGCACCTGGCGGGTGGAGCTGGGCGAGGGGGCGGCGACGCCGGTGCACCTCATCGACCGCGAGCAGGTCTGGATGCCGCTGTCGGGCGAGTTCCAGGTGGAGGTCGAGGGCGCCGTGGAGCGGGCGAAGGCCGGTCAGGCCGTACTGCTGCCCGCGGGCGCGGTGCGGCAGGTCACGGCGGTGGGCGGACCGGCCCAGGCACTGGTCGCCATGCCGGCCGGCGGCCGGGCGATGCTGCCCGGCGGCGAGGACAAAATCGCCCTGCCCTGGGCGGAGTGACGCCGCTTCACGCCCGGCCGGACACCGTGCCGCCACAGGGCCGGGGCCGCCGTCGCGGCGGTCCCGGCCGGCGCCGACGCCCCTCGCCGCCCCCCTGACCGAACGTCACCCGAACGGACTCGCGCCCCGGGAACGATCGCTTCGCACTGTTCGTCACACCACCTGAGGGATCGTCACGCACGCCCGCCAGGAGGAGAAAGGCGGTCGTGAGCGAGGGCGGCCGAGAGCCGGCCGAGGCGGCGGACGGCATGTCCGACTCCGGTCGGCTCGGCACGACCTCTGTCGCTTTGCCCGTGCGGCATGGCAGCATCCCCCAGGGACGTGTGATGTTACCGACGGTAAGACAGGTGGGAGGCGACCCATGGCAGCAGGCAGAGGAAGAGGCGGACGCGGCCCGAGCCGCCGCGGGCTGATCGTCGCGGCCGTGGCGCTGGTCTGCGCGATCACCGCGGTGGGCGCGCCGGGCGTGGCATACGCGGGCACCCATGTGCCGGCCGCCGCGAGCGCGGCGAACGACCCCGCGCCCGTTCCCGCCAGCACCGCGCAACTCGAGGCGGTCCGCGAGCAGCTCGACGCCCTCTACCGCGAGGCGGCCCGCGCCACCGACGCGTACAACGCGGCCGAGGAGAAGGCGAAGGAGCAGTCCCGGGAGATCGCCGGGCTCACCGACCAGATCTACGACGTCCAGCAGCGGCTGGACGACCTGCGTCAGCGGGCCGGGGCCGCCGCCCGCGCCCAGTACCGGGGAGCCGGGCTGCCCCCGGAGGCCCGGCTCTGGCTGAGCGACGACCCCGAGGACTTCCTCGACGGCGCCCGGCGCGTGCGGGAGGGCGAGAAGGCCGCCAAGGGCGTGCTCGCGGACCTCAACGAGTCCAAGGAAGACCTCAAGAAGCTGGAGCGGGAAGCCTCCACGCGGTACGAGAAGCTCGAGAAGCAGCGCAAGGCCAAGGACAAGGCCCGCGAGAAGATCGAGAAGCAGGTGAAGCAGGCGGAGGAGCTCGAGTCCCGCCTGGAGAAGGAGGAGCGGGAGCGGCTCGCCGAGCTGGAGGCCGAGGCCGACCGCCGGTCCCAGGCCGACTGGGTGGGCTCCGGCATCCTCGCCGGTCTCGACGACGCCACCTCCGACTCCGCCCGCCGCGCCATCGCGTACGCCTCCGGCCAGTTGGGCAAGCCGTACGTGTGGGGCGCCGAGGGCCCCGACTCCTTCGACTGCTCGGGCCTGACCTCGCAGGCGTGGGCCGCGGCCGGTTACGGCATCCCGCGGACCTCGCAGGAACAGTGGCGGCGGCTGCACCGGGTGCCCGTCCAGCAGATGCGCCCGGGCGACCTGATCATCTACAACAGCGACGCCACCCACGTGGCCATGTACGTGGGCGACGGCCTGATGATCCACGCCCCGCGCCCCGGCCGTTCGGTGACCGTGGCCGGCGCGGGCACCATGCCGATCCTGGGCGTGGTGCGGCCCGACCCGAAGCAGCCGAGCACAGCGGCCGCACAGGCCGGAGGACAGCGGAGCGGCGGGCAGAAGGGCGAAGGACAGAAGGACGGAAAGAAGGACTGACACACCGGAACACCCCCTTCCGGTGCGGGAGTAGCGGAGTGACGCATTCCACCTCTTCCCGCCTGCCGGCCGGCCTCGGCGCGTGACGTTCGTCATCCCCGCCGAGGCCGCCGTCTCGTCCGAAAGCGCTCCTGAACGCGGCATTTGACGCTGCCGGACCCGGCTTCCCGCGGGCGGTCCGGCATTCCGTTGTGCCCTGGTGAGCCGCTAAGGTCCCCACTCGGCGGGCGTCGAACCCTCTCGGTCCCGCCACTTCGGGGGGAGGGAAGGAAACCGAACCCATGTCGATGCACATACCGCGTCCCCGGGCGGTCCCGCCCGTGGAGAGCGATCCGGCGCCGGACGCAGGCGCCTGGGCGGACGGCGCTCCCGCCCCGGAGGCCCCGCGCCCCCTGGGGCCGGCCGGCGCCGCCCCGTCCGCGGCATCGGCGAACCCGTCGGCGGACCACCCGCACCCCACCGCCCCGAACCACGAGGAGCACACCTCGCCGGACAATCCCGCGTCCAGCGCCCCGGCGGCCGAGAAGGCCCCCGCCCCGGCGCAGCTGACGCTGCTGCTGATCGAGGCCGACCCGGGCGGCTCCGCCGTCGTGACCGAACTCCTCGGCTCCGACGGCAGGCCCGTGCGGGTCCGTACCGCCCGCAACCTCACCGAGGCGGAGCGGCTGCTGACCGACGACGTGAACTGCATCCTGCTCGACCTCGACCTCCCCGCCCCCGGCCGGACCGCCCCGTCGCAGGACGGCGCGGCCGAGGACGAGCTGGCCGTGCTCAAGCACGTGCTGCGGATCGCGCCCCGGCACGCGGTGCTGGCCCTCACCAGCTCGGGGGACGCCGAGCGGCGCGGGCCCGAGGCGGTCCGCGTCGGCGCCCAGGACTACCTGGTCCGTGACGAGCTGGACGGGCGGCTGCTGCGGCGCGCGATCCGTTACGCGGTGGAGCGCAAGCGTTCCGACACGGCGGAGCGGCGGCTGACCGAGTCCCGGCTGCGGGCCCAGGAGAACGCCCGGCTGGAGCGGGGACTGCTGCCCACGCCCATCCTGGACGGCTCCCTGCTGCGGTTCGCGGCCCGCTACCGGCCGGGCCGCTCGCGCGCCCTGCTGGGCGGCGACTTCTACGACACGGTGCGCACCCCGGACGGGGCGGTGCACGTGATGATCGGCGACGTGGCCGGTCACGGCCCCGACGAGGCGGCGCTCGGAGTGGAGCTGCGCATCGCCTGGCGCGCCCTGACGCTGGCCGGGCTGAGCGGCGACGACCTGCTGGCCACCCTGCAGAAGGTGCTGGAGCACGAGCGGCACAGCGAGGAGACCTTCGCGACCCTCTGCCAGGTGGACATCGCGCCGGACGGACGCAGCGCCGGGGTGTGCCTGGCGGGTCACCCGCCGCCGCTGATCGCCCGCCCGGGCGAGGGCGCCCATCTGCTGCCCTACGAGGAGAACGGCCCGGCGCTCGGTCTGCTGACGGACGCGCGCTGGCCGCGCACCGAGATGTGGCTGGGCGACGCGTGGAGCCTGATGCTGTACACGGACGGCCTGATCGAGGGCCGGGACGGCGGCGGCCAGGGCGAGCGGCTGGGCGAGGACGGCATGGCGGACCTGGTCCGGCACCACCTGGCGGCCGGTCTGAGCGGCGAGGTCCTGCTACGCGAGACGCTGGCGGAGGTCCGCTCGCTCAACGGCGGCGAGCTCACCGACGACGTGGCCGTCCTGCTCCTCGAGCGCGGCTGAGGGTCCGCGGACGCGCCCGGCGCACGGGGTGCGGGGCGCACCGCCCACTGGCTGCACCGCCCACCGGGTGGACCACCCACCGACCGACAACGCCCACGACGCCGGGCCGGCGTCGTGGGCGTGCGTGTGGGGCGGGCGGCGGACGGCGGGGGTCAGCGGCCGCCGTTGTACGGGCCGTAGGGGCCGTCGCTGCTGGAGCCGCCCCGGGTGCGGTTGCGCCCGCCGCCCGGGAGGTTCCGCAGGGCGGGACGCACGTCGACCATGTACACGATCGTCGCGATCAGACCGATGATCGGCAGGAACGACAGGATCGGGAAGATCAGGTTCACCACGAAGGCGAGCCCGAGGATGATCAGCCAGAACGGCTTGGTCTTCTTGTCGGCGGCCCGGTAGCCGTCCTCACGGCGGATCGCCGCGTCCACCAGCGCGAACCCGCTGAACACGATCAGCGCGAGGTTCAGCAGATACATCAGGTTGCTGAAGCCCTGCATCAGCACAACGTCCACCACCAGTCTCAGGTCGCCCGGGCCCGGAAGCGGGTCCTGGGGGAGGTCCTGTCAGCCACGGTACTCGTCTCCCGCCCGTGGCTCCCTACGGCTGTCCGTGGACCCTTACCCGGCGGGCGGGCCGGGCACCCAGGGGGCGCCCGGCCTTACCGCGCACGGCCGACGGCGACGGCCGCGGGGTGCTCACTCGGCGGGCGGCGTGGACTTCTTCGCCGTGCGCCGGGCGGGGGCCTTCCTGGCCGGGGCGGCCTTCTTCCCGGCGGCCTCCGCGGCACCGGCCTCACCGGCCTCCGCGTCGGTCTTCGCCTGCGCCGGCTCGTCCTGCGGGACGGCGGAGGCGGGCGGCTGCGCCACCGGGGTCTCGGCGGAGGCCGGCTTCGAGGCCCGCGGCTCGACCGCCGCGGCGGCGTCGACGATGCCGTCCGCCGCCTCGCCGCGCCAGACGCGGACCGCCTGCTCGCCGTGCTCGGCGACCCGCTCGTAGGTCTCGCGGGCCTTGACCGCGTACTCCAGCGCCCGGCCCACGCCGCGCAGCGCCAGGCCCTGCGCGGTCTCGCCGAGCTTCTTCAGGTCGGGCTCCAGGCCGGACACGACCTCGGTGACCTTGGCCTGGACGACCGTGGTGGTCTCCTTCACCCGGGCCACGGCCTTCTCCTTCACGGCCTCGGGGTCGGCGGCCTTGACCGCCTCGATCCGGCCCGGGGCCTCCGCCCGGATCTGCTCGACCAGAGCGGGCACCTTACGGGCCTGCTGAAGGGCCAGGTCGGCGGTGCCGGCGGCGAAGTAGAGGGGCGTCGGGTCGCTGAGGGTCTTGCGCAGGTCGTCGGTGATGGCCATGAGGATGGTCCTTCCCGGATCGCTTACTTCTGGAAGTCTGGTGGTGCCGGTGGCGTGCCCCCGCCGTCGGCCGGGCGAGGTCCGCCTGCCGCCGCGTCGTCCGCACCGTTCTCGTGGCGGAACGCGTCGTAGATCTGGACCAGCGCCTGCTTCTGCCGCTCGGTGAGCACGGGGTCGGCGAAGATGACGGTTCGGGTGTCCGGACCGTGCGTGGCGTCGTCCGCAGTGCCGCTGCCCCGTTCGGCGTCGAGAATGCCCGCCCGGACGTAGAGAGTCTCGGCGGAGATCCGCAGGGCCTTGGCGACCTGTTGGAGCACCTCGGCGCTGGGCTTGCGCAGGCCTCGCTCGATCTGGCTCAGGTAGGGGTTCGACACCCCTGCGGCGTCCGCGAGTTGCCGCAACGACAGTTGTGCGTTGCGTCGCTGCTCGCGCAGATACTCCCCGAGACCACCGACGTTGAGCGATGCCATGACCACACCGTGCCACCTCGCGCTAACTTTTGCAAGCGCCCTGCTAACAGGCTTGCGCGTCGCTCCCGGGGCGGTGTCCTCACGCCGATGCCGTTCCCTGCGGACGGAGTTGACGCATCACCAGTGACCGGCGCGCGGCACCGTCCCCTGCGGCAGCCGACCGACCCGGTGGCCGGCAGGGCGGTGCCGGCACAGCGTGCACAGCCGCGGCCGGAGCGCCTCCGTCAGCCGCCACTCACGCCTCGCCGTGGTCCGCCCTGGCCGGGACGGGGCAGGGCTGGAGCGCGTCGAGGACGAACTTCAGGGAGCCGACCAGGTGCTGGGCGCCGGCCTCGAGCAGGGATGCCTCCCGGGCCGCGCTGCGGGCGTGGCCGAGGAAGGGGACGCGGGCCGCGCGGGCGGCGGCGAGGTGGGCGGGGGTCTCGCCGACGAACAGGGCCTCCCCCCGCTCCGCGCCGAGCGAGGCGAGCGCCCCGGCCAGCGTGTAGCGGAACTCCTCGCGGCGGCCGGTCCCCCGGCCGCACACCCGGGGCAGCGCGTCCGTCAGCCCGCGCCCGGCCACGTAACGGCTCCCCGCCTCGGCGTCGTGGCGGGTCACCACCGCGGTGCGCACGCCCAGCGAGGCCCAGGTGCGCACCAGCGGGTCGGCCCACGGTGTGGGCGACGCCTTCGGCACGGCGCGGAGTTCGGCCGCGGTCAGCCGTGCGCGCAAGGCGGTCGCGACCGCCTCGTCGGGGCCCTCGGCCACGGCTGCGAGGACCGCGTAGGGGTCACGGCCGGCCCGGACGGCGGCCGGAAGCGTGCCGCCCGCCCCGGTGCCGTCGAGCCAGGCGATCAGGTCGTCGGCGAGCAGCCGCTCCTCGTCGCCGCCGGGGGCGAAGAGCCGGCACAGGGGTCCGTCGAGGGCGAGCAGGACGACACGGGCGTGGGAGACGAGGCGGTCCGCCTCGGCAGTCATCACATGAGGGGCCATCAGGACAGTGTCAGGTCAGTGGTGATGGTTGCCCAGAGGGCGTCGAACCACTTCTGCGACTGTTCCACGAACGCCGCGTCCCGCGAGGCCCCGGCGCGTTCGAAGGAGAACAGCAGGGACTCCGCGCTCATCCCGTCGAACACCTCGACCGCCTCGCTCTCCCCGACCGTCTCCTCCCGCCGGGTGATCATGTAGTAGGCCATCAGCGCCTCGGAGCCGTTGAGCAGGTAGAGCTTCATCGGCGGGGTGAACGGCAGCGCCCGGAAGGTGACCCGGACGTCGACGCCGTGCGAGTGGCGCAGCATCCGCAGGTTGTGGCGCAGGACGTGGCCCTGGGCGTTGCGCTGCGCCAGCCACCACTCGTGGACCGGGTCGGGCGGCTCGATGTCGCCGTCGGCCCGCCTGCGGCGCCCCTCGACCGGGACCGGGAAGGCGAGGTTGATGTTCCGGGAGGGGACCAGGATCCGCACGTCGATGGACTCCGGCCGGACCCGGCCCTCGTGGACCAGCCGCAGCGGCTCGGCGAGCGCCAGCATCAGCGTCTCGGCGGTCAGGCAGACCGCGTCGATCCGCACCGCGGGCTCCTGGAACGCCTGCACCAGCCGGGGCGCGAGGCCGACCATGGCCGGGCGCGGCTCGCCCGAGGCGGGGCGGCGCTCGGCGATCCTCGGTGGGCTCCCCTTGCTGACGTTGGTGAGCAGGCCGAGCTCCTGCAGGGTGCGAAGGGCCTGACGCACCGCGCCGCGCTCCACGCCGAACTCCTCGGCGAGCTCGGCCTGGGTGGGCAGCCTGTCGCCCGCCTTCAGCTCGCCGGCCTGGATCCGGTCGCGCAGCACCTCGGCGATCTCATGGGACGAGAGTCTCCTGTTGCCAGTCACTGCCACGTTCTCCTGAGTCACGACCAAACGGTACAACTTCCGTGCAGATTACGGAGGTTGGTTTCGCGAACCGCCAACTGGACATAACTCCAACCAACTTCCACACTTGGCAGAGTTGGACCGAGTTGGCCCCACTTCCATCACCGGGAGCGAACCACAGACCGCACCGCCCCACGAGACCGAGACCCCCTGGAGGCACCGTGCCCGCCCTCGCCGCCCTCGCCGCAGCCGTCGCCGTCGTCATGGTCGAGCGGTACGTCGAGATGAGGTACGGCACGGCCGGTCTCGTCGGCCTGCTGCTCCTCACTGTCGGCCACAAGGCCAACAGCCCGACGTGCAGCTCCGCGGGTGCGGTGGTGCTCGCCGTGACCGTCACCTCGCCGGCGGTCTGACCCGGCAAGCGTACAACTTCACGCCATTTCCGGGGAGTTCAGGTGAAGGTGGTTACCCCGCAGGGCGAGATGGATACAACTACAGATGAGTTGGTCGCCAACTCTTCCAACCTGGCGCAGGAGCCGGGCGGTTGGCGTCAGAGCCGGAGATCACGGCAGCGTTCCTCTCCGGAGGGGAGCCGGGAGCGCACTCCTACAACTGAAGAGCACGCTACGGATGCACCACCCAGCACAGTCCCGTCCACCACCGGCCGGCGCGTACCGGGCAGGAAGGAGGTCCGACCAGGAGAGTTCACGGCAGGGCGCCCGCCCGACCGGGCGGGGCCCCTGCGGCCCCCACGACAAACCGCGCGTAGAACCCCGCCGACCGCGCCCCGTCGGACGTCCCCGGCCTCAGAAGGCCGCGCGGACCGCCCCGACCTCCCGGCCGCCGCCCAGCAGCGGCGCGTGGCCGATGCGGTCCAGCACGGGGGCGTCGACCCCCGCCAGGCGCAGCACCCGTGCCAGCACCGGACCGAGCACGCGGGTCGCGCCGTCCTCCACCTTGAACGCCAGCGCCCGCCCGTCCGGCAGGGCCACGGCCTGCACGGCCTCGGCGCCCATCTTGGACAGGACTCCCGGCACCTCGCGCATCAGCCAGGTGTCCGGACGACGGGTTCCGGCCACGTACTCCGGGTGCGCCCGCATCGCGTCCGCCACCTGGCGCTCCGCGCTGCCCGGCTCCGCCAGCACGAAGGAGCGGAAGGCACGGGCCAGACCGGTGAGGCCGATCGCCATCAGGGGCGCGCCGCAGCCGTCGGTGCCCACCGCGGTCACCGGCTCCCCCGCCGCCTCCTCGACCGCCGTGTGCACCAGCCGCTGCAGCGGGTGCCCCGGGTCGAGGTAGTCCTCCAGCGACCAGCCGTTGAGGGCGGAGGCGGCCAGCATGGCGGTGTGCTTGCCGGAGCAGTTCATGGCGACCCGCTCCCGGACGCCGCCTGCGGCCAGGTACGCCTCCGCCTCCACCGGGTCCAGCGGCAGGTCGACGGGGCAGCCCAGCTGCTCCTCGCGCAGGTGGAACTCGTCGAGCATCTCGCGCACCAGCTCACGGTGGAACGTTTCTCCGGAGTGGCTGGCCGCCGCGATCGCCAGCCGCTCGCCCTTCAGCGTCAGCCCGGCCCGCAGGATGGCCGCGGCCTGCATGGGCTTGTTGGACGACCGGGGGAAGACGGCGACACCCGGATCACCGAGGGCGAACTCCACCGACCCGTCCGGCGCCAGCAGCACCAGGTGCCCGCGGTGCCGCCCCTCCACGAAGCCGGAGCGCACCACCTCGGCCAGCGGCACCGGCTCGACGGTGTGAGCGGCCGCGGCGAGAACGGCCTGCGCGTCAGCGGTGGGCGCGGGAGCGGCCGGCGCCGCCGCGGCGAAGGCCCGGTCGTCCCGGGATGCCCGGGCGGCCCGTTCGGCCTGGTCCGCCGGATCGACCCGGTCGGCCCGGGCGGCGGCCGGGGCGGGGCGGTCGTCGGCGGGGACGCGGGTCGGCTCGGAGGTCGGCTCGGACACGGTGCGGGGCCTTTCAGGAGGACTCAGAGCAGCAGGTCGTCCACCTGCGCCTCTCCTTCACGGTACCTGCGCGCCAGCTCTGCCCCGCACGCGTCGGCGGTGCGCTGCAGCTCCTGGCGGCGCGACGACACCCCGCGCTCGTGCCGCACCAGCCGGGCGAGGGCCACCCGCAGCTCCACGTCGGTCCGGGCGGCCAGGTCGGAGAGGCCGACCTCGTCCAGCATCCCGGCCACCTCCCGCCGGTACTCCTCGCTCCGCGGGGCGGAGAAGGTGACGTGCCGGGCCGACGAGGGGTGGCGGGCGGGGGCGTCCCGGAGGATCTCCGGCAGCCGCTCCATGACCCGCGCCGGCTCGGCGAGCGGCCCCTGCCCGGTACCGCCGCCCGGGCCCCTGCGGCCCAGCTCGGCGCGGAGGATGTCGATCCGGCCCTGCAGCAGCCGCCGCAGGTAGCTGAGGTCCGTCTCCTCGGCCTGCGCCCGGCGCCGCAGCGCGCGGATCTCGGCCATCGGCAGCCCGGCGACCGGGGCGACCGCCGGCGGCGTGCCCGCCCCGCAGGCCGCGCCCTGCGGGGTCGAGGCCGCGGAGGCAGCCGCCATGTCGTGCGAGGGCGTCCGCTGCGCGAAGGCGCGGCCCGCCACCGCCTGCCCGTCCCGCTCGGCCGCCCGACCGCCGATGTGCGTTCCCGGTGTCCTCATCTGCTCCAGCATCTCCTTGGTCGCCCGCGACCGGCGTGTGGACTTGCATCGTGCCACCCCAAGTGGCCGCAATGTGCGCGAGTGTCCATGATCGTCCCCTGATGGGGGGCGTCCGAACCTCCCGGGGCCGGGCTGAACCACCGTTCGGCGGCACGGCATGATGGGGCCCATGCGAGCGGTGGTACAGCGGGTGGACGGCGCGAGCGTCGTCGTCGAGGGCGAGACGGTCGGAGAGATCACTGGTGAGGGGCTGTGCGTCCTCGTCGGGGTCACCCATGACGACACCCCGGAGAAGGCGGCCCAGCTGGCCCGCAAGCTCTGGTCGCTGCGGATCCTGCACGAGGAGAAGTCGTGCAGCGACGTGGACGCGCCGCTTCTGGTGATCAGCCAGTTCACCCTTTACGGGGACGCCCGCAAGGGTCGCCGGCCCACCTGGAACGCGGCGGCGCCCGGACCGGTGGCCGAACCGCTGGTGGACGAGGTGGTCGCGCGGCTGCGCGAGCTCGGCGCGACGGTGGCGACCGGCCGGTTCGGGGCCGAGATGAGGGTGTCCCTCACCAACGACGGCCCCTTCACCGTCCTGCTGGAGATGTAGGGCCCGCGCGCGGCCCTACGGCTGCACCACGACCTCCTGGGCGGCCGCCGTCGACCCGGCCAGCAGCCGGGCGTCGACGGGCACGTTGCGCTTCACCAGGGCCAGGGCGACCGGGCCCAGCTCGTGGTGGCGCACCGAGGTCGTCACGAAGCCCAGCTTGCGGCCCTCGGGGCCGTCGTCCGCGTCGCGGATCTCCGTCCCCGGCGGCGGCAGGTGCACCTCGCTGCCGTCCAGGTGCAGGAAGACCAGCCGCCGCGGCGGCTTCCCCAGGTTGTGGACACGGGCCACCGTCTCCTGGCCGCGGTAGCAGCCCTTCTGCAGGTGCACCGCGCTCTCCAGCCAGCCCAGCTCGTGCGGGATGGTCCGGTGGTCCGTCTCGAAGCCCAGGCGCGGCCGGTGCTGCTCGACCCGCAGCGCCTCCAGCGCGAGGATGCCCGCGGCCGGCCCGTTGGCCTCGGCGAACTCCTCCAGACCCTCACGGGGCAGGAACAGGTCCCGTCCGTACGGCGTCTCCCGGGCGACCGCGCCCTCGGGGGTGGCGGCGATCGACCCGGCGGGCAGGTGGACGAGGGCGTACTCCGCGGTGCGGTCGGCGACCTCGACCCGGTAGAAGAACTTCATCGACTCCAGGTAGGCGATCAGCGCCTCCTGGGTGCCCGGCTCGACGTGCGCCCAGGTGGTGGCGCCGTCGTCCACCAGGTACAGCGCGTGCTCGATGTGCCCGTGCGGGGAGAGGATCAGCGCCTCGGTCGCCCGGTGCGCGGGCAGCTGCTCGACGTGCTGGGTGAGCAGCAGGTGCAGCCAGGCCAGCCGGTCGTCGCCGGTGACGGTGACCACCCCGCGGTGCGAGAGGTCCACGAAGCCCCTGCCGTCGGCCAGCGCCCGCTGTTCGCGGAACAGGTCTCCGTAGTGCGCGGCGACGCCTTCGTCCACACCCTCGGCGGGGACGGCGCCGGGCAACAGCAGCAAGGGACTCTTCATACGGATCACCCTACGTGTCTCGGTCGGCTCGATCCCCGGGCGCGGGAGCGGGGTCCGCGGCGGAGGGCGGTTCCTTGCCGCACCGCTCGCACCGCCCGAAGATCGCGAAGTGCTTCATGTCGGTGTCGAACCCGAAGGTCGCCCGGAGCTTGGCGGTGAACTCCTCCGCCACCGCGACGTCCGCCTCGATCACCTCGCCGCAGTCCCGGCAGACCAGGTGCAGGTGCTGGTGCCGGTCGGCGAGGTGGTAGGTCGGGGCGCCGTGCCCCAGATGGGCATGGCTGACCAGGCCGAGCTCCTCCAGGAGCTCCAGGGTCCGGTAGACGGTGGAAATGTTGACCCCCGACGCCGTTCTCCTCACTTCGCCGAGGATGTCGTCGGGGGTCGCGTGCTCCAGTGTCTCGACCGCTTCGAGCACGAGTTGCCGCTGCGGGGTCAGCCGGTAGCCGCGCTGCCGCAGGTCAGTCTTCCAGTCGGTGCTCACCACACCGAAAGTCTAGGTCTCTCCGGCCTACTTGAAGAAGGCGATGCCGTCGTCGGGCATATCGTCGGGCAGGGCCTTGGCCCAGCGCTCGACCTCCTCCGGCGTGACGACCTTCTTCAGGTGGGCCGACATGTAGGGGCGCAGCTCGACCTCGGGGGTCTGCTTCTCACCGACCCACATCAGGTCGCTCTTCACGTAGCCGTACAGGCGCTTGCCGCCGCTGTACGGCCCGGAGGCGCGGGTCCGCGCGACCGCGTCGGTGACGACGTCGATCTGCGGCTTCTTGTCGGCCATCTGTCCGTACCAGACCTCGACCACGCCGTCGTCGCGGGTCATCACGATCTCGACGTTGCGGTCCTTGTCGATCCGCCAGAAGCCGGACTCGGTCTCCAGCGGGCGGACCTTGTTCCCGTCGTTGTCCAGCACCCAGGTGTGGGAGCGGTACTCCAGGAAGTCCCGGCCGTCGTGGCTGAAGGTGACCTCCTGGCCGAAGTTGCACTTCTCGGAGCCGGGGAAGTCGTGCACGCCCGCGCCGGCCCAGCTGCCGAGCAGGAAGGCGAGCGGGACGAGGTCCGGGTGAAGGTCGGACGGGATCTCGATCATGAGTTGCTCTTCGTCGCGAGTGGCTTGAACGGATCGGTCGTGGCGCGCGTCAGCGCTGGCCCTGGTACAGCTTCTTCACGGTCAGGCCCGCGAAGGCGAGAACGCCGAGGCAGACAAGAACCAGCAGGGCCGAAAAGAAGATCTCCACGGGTGCTCCTCAGATGAGCGCGGTATAGCGGTGTACACAAGAGCCGGACCCCAGCTTACGCGCCCGGGGTCCGGCTCTTCCTGCGAGGTGCGGTCGCACCCGGTGGTCAGCTCAGCAGCTGGGACTGCAGCACGGCCGTCTGCTGGAAGGGGATCGCCGCGGCGGTGCCCTTCCTGGTCTGCGTGATCACGGCCAGGGTGTCGCCGGCGCTCAGGTAGGCGTGCCGGCTCTGCTCGTCGCCGTAGGGCTTGGCCTCGACGTAGGCGAGGAGCGGGACGTCCGCGACCTCCGCCTTGGCGGGCCAGTCCTCGTCGGCCTCCCACGCCTCGCTGCCCGCGGGCAGGAAACCGGGTTCGCCGTAGGTCGCCATGGAGTCCCAGACGCCGACCTCGAGCTGCTCGGCGGTGTTGAAGTGGAGCAGGTAGATCTCGGTGCGGGTGCCGTCCGGCATGGTCCAGCCGCGGGCGGCGATGTGCCGCAGGCCGTTGTCGGTGAGCAGCTGCGACAGATCCTCCCGGCCGTCCTTCTCGAAGGCGGCCAGGAAGGTCTTCTTCTTCAGCCAGCCGTTCTCGTCGCCGGCCAGCTCCTTGACCGCGGTGGCCCCCGCGGGCGCCGGCAGCAGGAGTTCACGCAGGTCGGCGTGGTGCGCGCCGGCCGGGTTGTCGTCGGCGAAGGGAGCGGGGCTGCCCTCGGGCAGCGGCGGCCGCACCAGTTCGGGGTAGTCCCAGCGGCCGTCCGACTCGGTGGCCAGACCCGGCACCTCGGTGCGCTCCATGGACGTGATGCCGTACGCGGCGCCGGTGCCGACGGCGGCGAACACCACCACGGCGGCCGTCCACCGCCCCACGGCCCGCAGCATCCGCCGCCGGTCCCTGGCCGGCTTGGCCGGCTCGGCACCGGCCGCCACCTGGGGGGCGGCGAAGGGATTGCCGGTGCCGGCCGGCGGGGCTCCGACGACCGGGGCGTCCGCCGGCAGGGCGGGCGCCGGCGGCGCGAAGGCGGCCGGGGCGTCCGTCACGGGTGCCGACGGGGCGTCCACTGCGGGCTGCCCGGCGGGCGGCGCGGTGGGCTGCCCGGCGGGCGGCGCGGTGGGCTGCGCGGGCAGTTCCGTGGTGGACTGCTGCGGCACCACCGGCGTCGGCTCCTGCGGCTGTGCGGTCTGATCGACGGTCTGCTCGCTCATACCGCCTCCCCCGGGGTCTCGATGCGGTCCAGCTGCTTGCCCATGAGTCCGGCGATGTCCTTCTTCTCGACCGGCCGGGGCGCGAACGCGGAGAGGCTGACCGACACCTCGCCCTGGTGGCCGACGCAGTGCACGAACTCGTTCTGGCCCTTCTTGTCCGCCTCGATCACGTAGCAGCGGGCGTTCTTCGCGTGCCCCGGGACCTTGGGACCGGACGTGGCGATCCCCAGGTCCTTGATGCTCTCGAAGATCTGGCGCCGGCCCGTGGCGGAGTCCTTGGCGTCCTTCTCGTTGCTCATCTGCGTGAGGACGACCTCGGTGACGTAGGCGTCGTGGCGGCCCTGCACGGTGTAGCTCCGCATCGCGAGGCCCTTGATGCGCTGCTTGTCGATCTCCCGCTCGAGCTGCCTGCGCTGGCTCCGGGGAAGCTCGTCGAAGCTCTCCTTGGCCAGTGCGGCAGCCTCCTTGCCGTTGAGCTCGGCGTCGGAGCCGTACTCGCCCATGTCCGGCCCCTGGGAGAGGTCGTCCTCCCACAGCAGCAGCATCCCGCGCAGTCCGTCGGCCTCGACGGACGCCGGCTTCTCGTCCGACGCCTTGGCGTACTTCCAGACCGGCTTGCCCGCGTCACGGTCGGCGTCCCGCACGGTCACCCAGGTGAAGCCGGACACGCCGATCGCGGCGGCGGTCACCAGGGCGATGCCCGAGAGCGCCGCGATGCGGCGGCCCCGGCCGGGCTTCTTCGCCGGCTTCGCCGCGGCCTCCGGGCTCCCCGCCGTCTCCGCCGTCTCCGGCGTCTCCGCCGTCTCGGAGGTCTCCGCCGTTCCAGGGGTCTCGGCCGTCCCAGGGGTCTCGGCCGTCACCGGCGCCTCCGGCGACGCGGCCGCGAAGGCGTCCGGTGTTCCGGCGCCCTCGGCGGTCTCGCCGGTTCCGGGGTTCTGCGCCTCTTCGTTCCTCGCCTCGGTCACAGCCGCTCCATCTGCTGCTCGGCCAGCTTCGTGGCCATCTTCTTGCCGACCGGTCTGATGTCGCTGACCCAGATCTGGAGCGCGATGTCACCGCGAACGGCGGTCGCGTGCGCCTGGTACGACGTCATGTAGCCGGGCTCGGTCTCGGGCTTCAGCACCAGGACCGCGCCGTCCTCGGCCCCGGGGAAGGGGTACTCGCGGGCGCCCTCGTGGGCGAATCCCATCTGGCCCTCATGTGCCCTGACCGATCCGAGCGCCGACTCGTTGCGGAACTGGACGAGCCGGATGGTCACCCAGCGGGTGTCGGTGTCCTCCCAGGTCACGGTCGCGGCCCGGCGGAACTCGTCGGTCAGCTCGTCCGGCAGCGAGGACATGTCGTCGTCGTGGAAGCTGGAGAACTCGTCGACGCCGATCCACCCGCGCTCCTTCTCCTTCTTGCCCTTCGGCGTCTTCAGGAGCAGTTTGCGCAGGTCGCCGTCGGTCCTCACCTTGCGGTCCTGGGCGGCCGGAAGCGGGTCCGGGCCCTCACCCTTGGCCTGCTTCAGCTCGGGCTGGGACAGGGAGGGCAGCTTGGTGGGCTCCCGCTCGGCCTGGACCAGGTAGCCGGTGCAGGTGCCTCCGACCAGGCCGAGGACGGCCGCGGCGGCGATCAGCATCGCGGTGCGGCCCCTGCGGCGCGGGGCGGGCGCGGCGGCGGGCACGGGCTCCGCGAGCGTGGGCTCGGCAAGCGCGGGCTCGGCGGGCGTGGCCTCCGCGGGCGTAACCTCCGCGGTCGGAGCCTCCGCCGCGGGGGCGGGCTCCGGTGCGGGCCCGCCGGTGTGCGTGGCCTGGGGCTCCTCGGGGGCCGCACCCGGCGCGGGCGCGGCCTCCTCGGGTTCCCTCGGCGTGTCGTGTGACAAGAGAGTCGTCCCCCCAGTAAGGATTCGGGGCACCTCCGCGAGGTTTTCGCGTGCATGCCAACGGGAAGACTCTTCGACCGGCCTCAGGGTTGCAAGCGAGTTTGGTTACGATCCGGCCATGGCCAAAAAACTAGTGATCAAGGTGACCGCGGGCGCGGACTCCCCCGAGCGCTGCTCCCAGGCGTTCACGGTGGCGGCGGTGGCGGTCGCCAGCGGCGTGGAGGTCTCGCTCTGGCTGACCGGCGAGTCGGCGTGGTTCGCGCTGCCGGGCCGGGCCGCGGAGTTCGAACTGCCGCACGCCGCCCCGCTGCCGGACCTGCTGGACGCGATCCTGGCCGGCGGCTCCGTCACCCTGTGCTCGCAGTGCGCGACGCGCCGGGAGATCACGGAGGCGGACGTGCTGAAGGGCGTCCGCATCGCCGGCGCGCAGGTGTTCGTGCAGGAGGCGCTGGGCGAGGACACCCAGGCCCTCGTCTACTGAGCGTCTCCCGACCGTCCACCGGCCGACGCGCCGGTCAGCGCGGCGGCGGCCGTCGCCTGTCGTCCAGCTCGTCCCACCACTCGTCGGACCGCCGGTCGCCGCTTGTCTCGTCCCACCAGCGGTCGTCCGGCCCCCGGCGGTTGGCGACCACCGCCGCGACGGGCGGGATCACCATGGCCACCACGCACATGGCCACCGCCGCCGGGACGGACCACAGCCGCACCACGCCCCAGGCCAGGACGAAGAGCCCGAGGCAGATGCCCATCAGCACGAAATAGGCGTGGCGCCGTCGCGCGTACATACCTCCAGCGTAGGCATGCGCACGCGACGGCGCCGGTGTCGTCACGGAGACGGAGTCACGGAGTCACGGAGTGACGGACCGCCGTCAGACGGCGATGGCGACCTCCGCCAGGCCGCCCTGCTGGGCGACGACGGTGCGGTCCGCGGTCAGACCGCCGGGGATCAGGGCCCGCAGGGTCCAGGTCCCCTCGGCGGCGTAGAACCGGAACTGACCGGTGGCCGAGGTGGGCACCTCGGCGGTGAACTCGCCGGTCGAGTCCAGCAGCCGGACGTAGCCGGTCACCGGCTCGCCCTCGTGCAGCACCTGGCCCTGGATGGTGGTCTCGCCGGGCCGGACGGCGGCGTCGGGGCCGCCTGCCTTAGCTCCACACATGGTCGTCCGTCCTCACTTACCGGGGCCGAGCTCGATCGGCACGCCGACCAGCGAGCCGTACTCGGTCCACGAACCGTCGTAGTTCTTCACGTTCTCCACGCCCAGCAGCTCGTGCAGCACGAACCAGGTCAGCGCGGAGCGCTCACCGATGCGGCAGTAGGCGATGGTGTCCTTGGCCAGGTCGACGTCGGCCTCGGTGTAGAGCGCCTTCAGCTCGTCGTCGGACTTGAAGGTGCCGTCGTCGTTGGCGTTCTTCGACCACGGGATGTTGCGGGCGCTCGGCACGTGGCCGGCGCGCTGCGACTGCTCCTGCGGCAGGTGGGCCGGGGCGAGCAGCTTGCCGGAGAACTCGTCGGGCGAGCGGACGTCGACCAGGTTCTGCTTGCCGATCGCGGCCAGCACGTCGTCGCGGAAGGCGCGGATCGCGGTGTTCTGCGGCTTGGCCTTGTACTGGGTCTCGACGCGCTCGGGGACCTCTTCGACCAGCTCGCGGGCGTCCAGCTCCCACTTCTTGCGGCCGCCGTCGAGAAGCTTGACGTTCTCGTGGCCGTAGAGCTTGAAGTACCAGTAGGCGTAGGAGGCGAACCAGTTGTTGTTGCCGCCGTAGAGGACCACCAGCGAGTCGTTGCCGACGCCCTTGGCGGAGAGCAGCTTCTCGAAGCCCTCCTGGTCGACGAAGTCGCGGCGGACCGGGTCCTGGAGGTCCTTCGTCCAGTCGAGCTTGATGGCGTTGCGGATGTGGTTCTTGTCGTAGGCGGCGGTGTCCTCGTCCACCTCGACGATCACCACGTTCGGGTCGTCCAGGTGCTCCTGGACCCAGTCGGCGTCGACCAGGACGTCGTTGCGGCTCATGCTCCATCTCCTCCGGGGCAGTTGGCGGGGGTGTCGGCTGGGAAGCTGAAAGCTGGCGAACACAGGGGTGCGGGCGCGCGGGGCGCGATGCGGCGCGGTGCGTCTTCGTCGCCACGGGCACACGCGAGGGGCCCGCCGGGCGGGCCACGGGGAACGGGAGAGCTCTCCCGTCAGGAAGTGCGACAGAGCATGGCGGCCACGCGGCACAGGTCCACTGCCCGCCGCTTGGTGAGATCCGCCTGTCGCTTCATGTCCCAGATCCTAAGGAGGGAGAACCGGGCATGTCACCGGCGTGTCGCATTCTGAGACGTAAATGTCCGCCATGTGGACGATCTGTCGCCGCGAGGCCACTCCCAAGGGCTCGGCAGGGTCTCCAGGGGCCCTCGGGGCCCCTGCGGCGGACAGGCCGTCTCGCTGTACGGACCCCTGGGACGTGCCCGGGTGTCCGCACCCGATGCCGCCTACCAGGTGGAGAGGTCCACGTCCTTGCCGGTCACCGTGACCCGCACGCCGTCGTCGTCCGGGTGGACCGAGGTGAGCCGCAGGCCGGGCGGCAGCTCGGACAGGGCCTGGTCGAAGTCGGTCACCGACCGCACCGTCTCCTCGGGCACCTTCACACCGAGGTCGGGCAGCGAGGCCGCGCGCACGCGCAGCTTCCCGTCCTCCACCGCGACCTTCCCGAGCACGTTCAGCGCCGGCAGCTCCTGCCCGAACAGGGCCGGCTGCACCTTGACCTTGATCCGCCCCTGGCCGCCGTCGGAGAGCCCCACGACCGCCGCGGTCAGCCCGGGGGCGACCCGCTGCGGCTCGGTGCGGGTGGCCTTCAGCAGCTCGTCGTAGCGGACGAGCAGGTCGCCCTTGACCTGGGCCGCCTTCGACGGCGTGAGGTCGCCGTCCAGGCGGACGCCACGGAGCCGGGCGTCGAGGTCCTCGACGGTCATCTTCTTGCCGTCGGACCCCTCGACCGGGAACTCGGCGATGGACAGCCGCACGTCGTGCAGGTCGCCGTCGGCCAGCTGGGTGAGGAAGGGGAAGCCCTGGATCGCGACCTCGGGGGTGTCCCGCAGCCCCTGCGAGGTCTTCAGCCCCTCCGCCGTCCGGTCCTCGGCGATGTGCACGGCGATCCGGTCGGCGGCCACCAGCAGTCCGCCGAGCAGCAGCGCCACGACGAGAAGTGTTCGAACGGCACGCACCTACGGGTCTCCCTACCTGGACGGCGTCTGGACGGTCGGCGGAGTACTCGGATTCGACGGTAACGCCGTGGGCCGCTCGGCAGGGAAGCCTGTCGATCAGCTGTGACAAGCCTCGCGTACGCCCGTCACGGCTGCCGCGGTTGCTCGTCGCAGCCGCAGGAGCGCCGGACCACCAGGTGGGCGGGGACGACGCGCAGCCGGTCGTGCCCGTTGCCCGGCAGCCGCACGGTGTCGTCCAGCACCAGGTCGACCGCCGCGCGGGCCATCGCCTTGCGGTCGGTGGCGACCGTGGTCAGGGGCGGGTCGGTGAGCGCCGCCTCCTTGATGTCGTCGAAGCCGACCACCGCCAGCTCGCCGGGCACGTCGATCCGCAGCTCGCGGGCGGCGCGCAGCACGCCCACGGCCTGGTCGTCGGTGGAGCAGAAGATCGCCGGCGGGCGGTCCGGGCCGGCGAGCAGCCCGAGCGCCACCTGGTAGGCGTCGTAGCGGTTGTAGGGGGCCTCGAAGCAGCGGCCCTCGGTGGTCAGGCCGAAGTCGGCCATGGCCAGGCGCCAGCCCTCGACGTGGTCGGAGACCGGGTCGCCCACCTCGGGGGTCTCGGCGGTGCCGCCGATGCAGGCGACGTAGGGGTGACCGTGCTCCAGCAGGTGCCGCACGGCCCCGCGGGCGCCGCCCACGTCGTCGGTGACCACCGCGACGTCGTCGATCGCCTCGGGGCGCTCGTGCAGCAGCACCACCCGGGCGTCCCAGGCCTCGATCTCGGCGGCGGCCTGGTCGTTCAGGGCGTGGCTGACGAGGATCAGGCCGGAGACCCGCATGCCGAGGAAGGCACGCAGGTAGTGGACCTCGCGCTCGGCCACGTAGTCGGTGTTGCCGACCAGGACCATCTTTCCGCGCTCGGAGGCGGCCTGTTCCACCGCGTGCGCCATCTCGCCGAAGAAGGGCTGGCGGGCATCCGGGACGATGAGGCCTATCAGGTCGGTCCGTCGCGAGGCCATGGCCTGCGCGACCCTGTCGGGCCGGTAGCCGAGCTGCGCGATGGCGGCCAGCACACGTTCGCGGGTGGCCGGGGCGACCGGCCGGGGTCCGTTGTTGATGACGTAGCTGACCACGGCGGTCGAGGTACCCGCCAGCCGCGCCACGTCGTCCCGAGTCACCTTGGCCACGCGCGGAGTCTACGCGTATGGAAACACCTCTGGGCAGGACATCTACGCTTTGCTGTCGACCCCGCACCCGCCCCTTGGCGGGCCGGGAACGGGCCGACGGGTGCCCGCTGGGCCGGTCGGTCAGGCGTCGGCGGCCATTTCCGGGACGCTCTGCCCCGTTTCGGCCTGCTTCGCACCCGGGCGGGCGCCGCGGGTTCCGGAGGCGGCCGGGCGCTTGGCGTCCTCGGCGGGGCGTTCGCCCTTCTCAGGAGTTACGAACCGGTAGCCCACATTGCGGACAGTCCCGATCAAGGATTCGTGCTCCGGACCGAGTTTCGCGCGCAGCCGCCGCACATGGACGTCGACCGTCCGGGTGCCGCCGAAGTAGTCGTAGCCCCAGACCTCCTGGAGCAGCTGGGCGCGGGTGAAGACCCGGCCGGGGTGCTGGGCGAGGTACTTCAGGAGCTCGAACTCCTTGAAGGTGAGGTCCAGGACCCGGCCCTTGAGCTTGGCGGAGTAGGTGGCCTCGTCGACGGAGAGGTCGCCGTTGCGGATCTCCATCGGCGAGTCGTCGCCGGTGAGCTGCAGGCGGCCGACGGCGAGCCGCAGGCGGGCCTCCACCTCGGCGGGGCCGGCGGTGTCGAGCAGGACGTCGTCGACGCCCCAGTCGGCGGTGACGGCGGCCAGGCCGCCCTCGGTGACGATCAGGATCAGCGGACAGCCGGGCCCGGTGGAGCGCAGGAGCTGGCACAGGCTGCGGACCTGCGGGAGGTCACGGCGGCCGTCGACCAGGATGACGTCGGCGCTGGGCACGTTCACCAGCGCGGGGCCCTCGGCGGGGGCGACGCGCACGTTGTGGAGCAGCAGGCCGAGGGCGGGCAGCACCTCGGTCGACGGCTGGAGGGCGTTGGTGAGGAGCAGCAGTGAGCTCATCGGTTCTCCACACTGTCGGTGGTCCGGTGGTGCACGGTTCGCTTGCCCATAACGTCTGGTTCCTCCTGGGTCCCCGCGAGGACGTTTGCGGCACTGCATCTCGGCGCGTGGCGGGCTCCGTCGCCCCCGGGCCCCTCACCGCACCGCGTCGTGCTGGAGAAGTCCCGTGCACCTGCGCTTTCCGACTCGTATACAACTCGCTCTAATGCGCGAAAGGACCCGGGGGCTGCGTCGCCCGAGTCCTCTGCCCAGCAGAATAACCCACATGAGCACTGGCGCGGCAGGTCAAACGGCTGATTCGGGTGACGTCCCGAAGGCTGAGACAAAACGGCGGTACCCCCGAACAGCCTTTCTGCGTACGGCCGACGGGGTGAGCATCCACGCCGCGTACGAGCCGGGAACGGCTGTATACGATCCACCCGGAGCGGAATCCGATCACCCGGTGATTGTGATCGCGCACGGATTCACCGGAGATCTGGGCCGGCCCCACGTGCGGCGAATAGCGCGTTCCTTTTCACATTTCGCGGCGGTGATCACTTTCTCCTTCCGGGGCCACGGCGCGTCCGGCGGGCACTCCACCGTGGGCGACAAGGAAGTCCTCGACCTGGCGGCCGCGGTCGCCTGGGCGCGGGAGCTGGGGCACCGGCGGATCGCCACGGCCGGCTTCTCCCTGGGCGGCTCGGTGGTGGTGCGGCACGCCGCCCTGCCCGACGCCGGCGTGGACGCGGTCGCGACGGTCAGCGGCCCGGCCCGCTGGTACTACCGGGGGACGGCGGCGATGCGGCGGCTGCACTGGGTGGTGATGAGGCCGGCCGGGCGGCTGGTCGGGCGGCTCGCCCTGCGCACCCGCATCCACCACCGCGACTGGGACCCGGTGCCGCCCTCACCGGTGGAGTCGGCGCCGCTGATCGCGCCGGTCCCTCTGCTGGTGGTGCACGGGGACAGCGACCCCTACTTCCCCCTCGACCATCCGCGCTCGCTGGTCGAGGCGTCCGGGGGCCACGCCGAGTTCTGGCTCGAGGAGGGGATGGGCCACGCGGAGAACGCGGTCGACGAGGCACTGGCCCGGCGGCTCGGGGCCTGGCTGGCCGACGCCGCCCGCCGGGGCCGCTAGCCTGACCGTGTTCACACATCAGTTCACTCAGCCGAGGAACGGTATGGCACAGGTCATGGTGCGCTATTGGGCCGCCGCCAAGGCCGCGGCCGGCGTCGCCGAGGAGTCCTTCGACGCGGACACCCTCGCCGACGCGCTGGACGCGGTCCGCACACGGCACCCCGGGGAGCTCACCCAGGTACTGCGGCGCTGCTCGTTCCTGATCGACGGCGATCCCGTGGGGACCCGCGGGCACGACACCGTACGGCTGGCTCCGGGCGGCACGGTCGAGGTGCTCCCGCCGTTCGCAGGAGGGTGACCCCCACAGCATGAGCAACCAGTACGAGCAGCCGTACCCGGGGCCGCACCACGGCCCCGGCGACGGCTACCCGCAGGCGCCGTCGCCGTCGGAGACCACCCAGCAATGGCAGGGCAACACCTGGGACTCCCAGATGCAGCCCCACCTCGGCGCCTCGCCCGCCCGCGAGCCGCAGGCCGCGCGCGCGGCGTACCCCCCGCCGGCGGCGCAGCCCGGCGCGGCGGTCCCGTACCCGCACTCCAGCGGTCCGATGCCGGGCGCCGAGGCTCCCGGGACGCACGGCGGCGGGTACCCGGGGCACGGCGGGTACCCGGGGCAGTACGACGGCGCGCGGGCGGACGTCCACGCCCCGGCCGGACCGCAGGCGTCACCGGCGCCGGCCCCGCAGGCCGCCGCCCCGCACGCCTCGGCGATGCCCGGCGGGGCCCCGGCCGACGCCTCCCAGGCCGGGTCCTCACAGGCCGGCCCCTCCCAGGGCGGTCCCGACCTCGCGGGCTACGGCCCCGCGACCGTCGGCGGCAACACCCGGGTGACGGACGCCCAGCGCGCCCGCGCCGAGGGCCGCTCGCCGATCATCGACCCCGGCATCCAGCCCGCCGCGCTGACCGCCGTGCTGTCCCTGCTGCTGGCCGGGGGCGCGGCCCTCGGCACCTGGGCGCTGCTGCTCCCGCTGGTCGTGCTCCAGGGCCTGACCGCGGCCGGCTGGTTCCGCCTGAACGGCATGTGGCCCGCCCGCCAGGGCATCGCCCTCGGCTTCCTCGGCGCGCTTGCCGCCGACGCCGCCGTCCTGGCCGTCGGCCGCGAGCACGGCACCGGCGCGGTCCTCGGCACGCTGGGCGTGTGGGTCCTGCTCACCCTGGTACTCCAGCTCCGCAGCCATGCCGAGCCGGACGAGCGGATGTACGGCCTCACCGCGGCCCTCGCCGCCGCCGCGCTGGCCATCCTGGCCACCGGGCACCTCGCCGCCGCCCCGCGGGCGGTGACCACCGGCGGTGTCGCGGTGGCCGCCGCGATCCTGGTCCGCGCCGTCGTCGCCAAGCCGCCGGCGGCCGGCATGGTCCTCGGGGTCGCCGTGGCGGCCGGTGCGGGCGCGCTGGTGGGCGACGGGCTCAGGGGCGCGCTGCTGGGCGCGGTCGCCGGTCTGTGCGCCGTGGTGGGTCACCGGGTCGCCGCCTACGACTACCCGTCCCGCTTCGTGCACTTCACGGCGGGCGTCGCCCTGCCGCTCGCCCTGGCCGCCCCCGCGGCGCTCCTGCTGGGCTGACTCAGGCGAATCGGGCCGCCCCGTCCCCCGGGGTGACGCCTGTGCCTGGCGGAAACGGCACGTCGGCCGGTGCGGGACCGCCCGCGCCGGCCGATGGCCCAGGTCACCTGACGTTGGGTCACCGGCTCACGGTGAAGGCGCACCAAGCTCCGTGCCGAGGACCGCTCGCCGCCGGTCCGCACGACGGAACCGGGCGGGACGCCCGGCAACTCGCCCGCGCCAGGACGAAGGGGAACGTCACTACAGCGAACGGAAGAGCCGCCCCGTGCGATGTGCACGGGGCGGCTCCTGCGCGTCGGGGCCTCAGGCCCGCGAGTCCCCAAACCCGCGGGCCTTCGGGCTCATTCGACGACGGTGATGCGCTTCGCCGCGGACGGCGCGATCGGCGAGGCCGGGGAGGACGTCGCGGTCATGTAGTCCGCGAGCGCCGTCAGGTCGTCGGTCCCGACGACCATGTCCGTGCCCTTGGCCAGCGCCGGGTAGTTGTCCCCGCCGCCGGCGAGGAAGTTGTTCATCGCGACCCGGTAGGTGGCCGTGAGGTCCACCGGCTGACCGTGGATCCGGATCGAGTCGGCGATCACGCGGTCCGCGCCGGACTTCGTCATGTCCAGCGTGTACGTGAGTCCCTCGGAGACCTGGAGGATCTTCGGGGCGGCCTCGTTCTTGCCACTGACCTGCTGCTGCAGCGCGGCGACGATGTCGGCGCCCTTGAGGTCCACCATGTTCACCGTGTTGCCGAACGGCTGGAGGGCGAAGCCCTCGGCGTAGGTGACGACGCCGTCACCCTCGCCGGCGCTCTGCGCGTACTTGAGCGCCTCCACACGGATGCCGCCCGTGTTCATCAGCGCGAACGCCGTGTCCGGGTCGACGGTGCGGGCGTGGGCCAGCTGCGCGTCCGCGATCAGGTCGCCCAGCTGGCTCTCCCGGCCGGCCTTGGTGATGTCGGCGCTGATGTAGCCGATGGGACGCTTGGCCACCGGCTCCGCCAGCGGCTTCCAGCGGTTGATGACGTCGGTGATGTCCTTGTCGGGGTCCTGGGTCCGGCTGACCACGTGGTTGGCCGAGTCCACCGCGGTGCGCACGATGTCCTTGGTCGCCCGGTCGTAGGTCAGCGTGGTGTCCGTGTACAGACGTCCGAAGGAGGCCGCCGAGGTCACCATGCGGGAGTTGCCCGCCGGGTCCTTGATGTCGCACACGTAGGCGTTGTGGGTGTGACCCGTCACCAGTGCGTCGACCTTGGGGCTGACGTTCTTGGCGATGTCGACGATCGGACCGGAGATGCCGCCGGCCTCCGCGTCGCACAGGTAGTTGTACGCGCCGTTGGCGGGCACGCCGCCCTCGTGGATGAGCGCCACGACGGACTTGACGCCCTGTGCGTACAGCTCGTCCGCGTACTTGTTGATCGTCTCGACCTCGTCGTGGAACTCGAGGCCCTTGATGCCCTCGGCGGTGACGATGCCGGGGGTGTTCTCCAGCGTGACACCGATGAAGCCGACCTTGACCGGGCCCTGCTTCCAGACCCAGTACGGGGCCAGAGCCGGCTCGCCGGTCTTCTCGTCGGTCACGTTGGCGCCGAGGTACGGGTAGTCCGCGCCTTCGAACGGCGTGTCGGTGTAGCAGCCGTCGGTCGGGTGACAGCCTCCGTCGCGGATGCGCTTCAGCTCGGTGAGGCCCTCGTCGAACTCGTGGTTGCCCACGCCGGACACGTCCAGGTCGAGCTCGTTGAGCGCCTCGACGGTCGGCTCGTCGTGGAACAGGCCCGAGAGCAGCGGGCTGGCGCCGATCAGGTCGCCGGCCGCGGCGGTCACGCTGTACTTGTGCCCCTGGCGCGCGGCGCTCAGCGAGGCCGACAGGTACTCGACGCCGCCTGCGGGGACGGGATTGGGGTTGCCGATCTCCGTCACCTGGCCGTCCTTGCCGGCCGGCGGCTCCAGGTTGCCGTGCAGGTCGTTGAAGGAGAGCAGCTGCACGTCGACCGTGCGGGCGCTCGCGGCCTGGGCGTCGTCGGACGCGTCGGCGGGAAGCGCCGCCGTCAGCGCGCCGACGGTGGCCAGCGCGGCGCCGGTGATCAGAATGCGGTGGGTACGTCTCTGCCGGGTGATCCGCGGCATGGTCCCCCCTCTTGAATGAGTAGGTGCACAGTGGGGTGGCTGAGCGGCAGCTTAGGGTCAACGCGCGTAGCTGCGACAGGGGACGCGGGTCACATCCTGGTTTCGACTGTCCGAAAACCCGTCACACCACCGGCCGGCCGGCACGCCGTCCTCCGCCCGCGACCGGGTGGACCTCCGGACGCGGGACCGCCCGGACGACCACGCCGAACGGCCGGCGTACCGGGCGCAGGCCATACGCTCGAAGCATGACCAGCCCTCTCAGTCCTCGCCAGATCGACACCCTGGACCGCCTCACCCCCGCTCAGGTCGACGCGGTGACCGCCCTGCTGTCGGCCGCCTCGGACGCGGACGGCCAGCACGCCGTGTCCGAACAGGGCCGGCTGCACCTGAGGAGCGGTGAGCCCCGCCCCGGCATCCTCCACCTGCTGCTGACCGTGGGGGACGACGGCGAACTGGCCGGTTACGCACAGCTGGACGGCTCCGAGCTCGTCGAGCCGCCCGCCGCCGAGCTGGTGATCCATCCCTCCCACCGCGGCCGGGGCCACGGCCGCGCGCTCGGCAGCGCCCTGCTGGCCGCCACCGGCAAGCGTCTGCGGGTGTGGGCGCACGGCGGCCACGCCTCCGCCCGCCACCTCGCGCAGGTCCTCGGCCTCACCCTCTTCCGCGAGCTGCGCCAGATGCGCCGCCCGCTGACCGGCCCCGACGCCCCGGAGCTGCCCGAGCCGGTGCTGCCCCCGGGCGTCACCGTCCGCACCTTCGTGCCCGGGCAGGACGACGCGGCCTGGCTCGCCGTCAACGCCGAGGCCTTCGCCCACCACCCCGAGCAGGGCTCGCTGACCCAGCGGGACCTGGACGACCGCGAGGCCGAGGCCTGGTTCGACCCGGAGGGCTTCTTCCTCGCGGAGAAGGACGGCGAACTGGTCGGCTTCCACTGGACGAAGGAGCACGCCGAGGAGAACCTCGGCGAGGTCTACGTGGTCGGGGTGCGCCCCGGCGCCCAGGGCGGCGGGCTGGGCAAGGCGCTCACCGTCACCGGTCTGCGCCACCTCGCCGCCCGCGGCCGGCCCACGGCGATGCTCTACGTGGACGGCGACAACAAGGCCGCCGTCACCGTCTACGAGCGTCTCGGCTTCACCACCCACGAGACGGACCTGATGTACCGCACGGAGCTCTGACCTCGACAACGGCACGCAGGGGGCGGCGACTTGACGCCGCCCCCTGCTTTGCACCACCCTTCCACTACTCAATTAGTGAAAGGGTGTTGTCGAGTGGTCGAGTACCGCATCGACCGGCGCAGCGGCGTCGCCACCTATCTGCAGATCGTCCAGCAGACCAAGCACGCCCTGCGGCTGGGCCTGCTGGAGCCGGGTGACCGGCTGCCCACGGCACGGGAAGTCGTGGCGGCCACCGCCATCAATCCGAACACCGTCCTCAAGGCCTACCGCGAACTGGAACGCGAAGGCCTGGTGGAGGCCCGGCGCGGCCTCGGCACGTTCGTCCGCCGCACCCTGGGCCCCGCAGCCGCCGACTCGGCGCCGCTGCGGGACGAGCTCACGGCGTGGGGCCGCAAGGCCAAGGCCTCCGGCCTGGACCGCGACGACGTGTCCGCGCTCCTCACCTCCGTCCTGGACGACCTCTATCCCATTGGGGGGGACCACCGATGACCGAGACCGCCATCGAGGCCGAGGCGCTGGGCAGGCGCTACACCCGCCTGCTGCCCCGCCGCCGCGTCAACTGGGCGCTCCGGGGCTGCTCGTTCAGCCTCCCGGCCGGCCGTGTCTGCGCGGTGGTCGGCCCCAACGGCGCCGGCAAGTCCACGCTGCTGGCCCTGGCCGCGGGCCTCGACCGCCCGACCGAGGGCGCGATACGGGTGCTCGGCGGCAGCCCCGCCGACGCGCGCGAGCGGGTCGCCTACGTCGCGCAGCACAAGCCGCTCTACGGCCAGCTCACGGTGCTCGACACGCTGCGTCTTGGGCACGCGCTCAACCCGGCCCGCTGGGACCAGGCCACGGCCGAACGCATCGTCGCCCAGGGCGACCTGGACGTCACGGCCACGGTCCGCAGCCTCTCCGGCGGCCAGCGCACCCGGGTCGCGCTGGCCCTGGCGCTGGGCAAGCGGCCCGAACTCCTGCTGCTGGACGAGCCGATGGCCGACCTCGACCCGCTCGCCCGCCACCAGCTGATGGGCGAGCTGATGGCCGAGGCCGCCGAACACGGCACCACGGTCGTCATGTCCTCGCACGTCATCGCGGAGCTGGAGGGGTCCTGCGACCACCTTCTGCTGATCCGCCGCGGCCGGGTCCGCCTCCAGGGCGAGCTGGACGACGTGCTGGCCGCGCACACCCTGGTCACCGGCCCCGCCGACGCCTCCCTGGACGGCCACACGGTGATCGAGTCCCGCACCACCGGCCGCCAGGTCACCGCCTTGGTCCGCCCCGACGGCCCGCTCCCCGCCGCCCACGAGGCGGCCGCGCCGACCCTCGAGGAACTGGTGCTGTCCTACCTCAGGGAGCCCGTCGCATGACCCGCACCCTCACCTCACCCGCCCCGTACGAGGCCGAGGACGCCGCGACGCCGGTGAAGGCGCCGGGCGGCCTGCCCTGGACCGTGCTGCGCCTCCACCGCTGGGCCCTGTGGCTGTGGATCGCCTACGTATGCCTGGCGTCGGGGGTGCTCCTGTGGGCGTGGGGGCCCGCGGTGGGCGAACTGCGGCCACTGGCCGCGTCGTGCGAGCTCGGCGGGGCGGTCCAGCCTGCCTGCGCGCGAGGTGTGTACGCGGCCCTGGGGAACTACCAGGAGTTCATGGACCTGGGCTTCTTCGCCATCCTGGGCGCCCCGCTCCTGGTCGGCGGCTGGGCGGCCGCCGCGCTGACCGCCCGGGAGACGGAGACCGGTACCGCCGGCCTGGCCTGGACCCAGTCGGTGTCGCCCGCCCGCTGGCTCACCACCAAGCTGGCGCTGCCGGCCGTGGCCGTCACCGCGGGCATGGCCCTGCTGCTCGCCCTGTACCGGCTCGCCTACCTGGAGGGCGTGGAGCTCTTCATCGAGATCCGGAAGTGGACACCGTCGTGGTGGAACGAGAACCTCCTCACCGCGATGGGCGTCGTCATGCTGCCCCGCGTCCTGTGCGCGGTGGCCGTCGGCGTCCTGCTCGGCCTGCTGCTGAAGCGGACCCTGGCCTCGCTGGGCACCGGGCTGCTGCTGATCGCCGCGAGCACCTTCGCCGTCACGGTCGGCCGCCACGCCTTCTGGCCGACCCTGGTTCGCCACGGCAGGGAGAGGACCGGCGAGTCGCCGTACCTGAGCCACACCGGCTCCGAGTGGCAGATCTCCACCGGCGCGGTGACGCAGTCCGGCGAGATGACCGGGGAGGCCGGGGAAAGGGCCGGGTACGGGTGCATGGAAGCCGGCTACCGGGAGTCGCATCGGGGTTTCGACACCGACGCCTTCTACGCCTGTCTGAAGGACAAGGGCTACACCGACGTCTGGATCGCCTACCACCCCAAGAGCCACTACTGGCCGCTCCAGCTCGTGGAGTCCGGCGTCTGGCTCGCCGTCGCCGCCCTCGCGGTGTTCCTCTCCTACCGCCTGCTGCGCAACCGCACGGCCGTCGGGAGGGGTGCGGCGTGACCACGACCCTGACCACGACCCCGGCCGACGCCCCGGCCACCGTTAAGCGCCCGGGGGGTCTGATCCGCACCGTGCTGCGCCTGCACCGGTGGGCCCTGTGGGTGTGGATCGCCTACGTCGCCCTCGGAGCTGGACTGCTGCTGTGGGCGTGGGGGCCCCTCCTGGGTGACGCCCAGGCCGCGGTGGACGCCTGCGCCGGCCTGCGGAAAGGCCCGCGCTGCGGCGGAAGCCAGTTCACCGCCTTCAGCTGGTACGAGAACCACCTCCGTTACGGCTTCTACGTCATCTTCATGGCTCCGTTCCTGGTCGGCGCCTGGGCGGCGGCCTCTCTGACCGCCCGCGAGATGGAGACCGGCACCGCCCAGCTGGCCTGGACCCAGTCGGTCACCCCGGCCCGCTGGCTCACCGTCAAGCTCGCCGTCCCGGCCGTCGTCGTGACCGCCGGCACCGTCCCCCTGCTGGCGCTGTACCGCCTCGCGTACCGCGCGGGCGACGACCTGCGCGCGCAGGTGTGGCCGATGGGCAAGGAGTGGTGGGGGGAGGAGTTCTTCACCGGGCTGGGGATCGCCACGGTGCCCCGCGTGCTGTGCGCGGTGGCGGTCGGCGTCCTGCTGGGCCTGCTGATCCGACGCACCCTGGCCTCCCTGGGCACGGGCGTGCTGTTCATGACCGCGGCCTCGGTGAAGTTCCTCGTCGCCCGCCACCTCCTGTGGCCGACCGAGATCCGGTACGGCTACTCGCACGACATCCACACCACCTACGTGGGCGTCTCCGACGGCGAATGGCTGCTCGAGAGCGGGGCGGTCACCCCGTCCGGGGACCGTGTCCCGTACGACTTCGGCTGCATGGACGCGGCGTTCGACGCCCGCCAGGGCAAGCGGGACGAGGCGGAGGCCTTCTACGCCTGCCTCAAGGAGAACGGGCTCAGTGACGTCTGGGTGACGTACCACCCCAAGAGCCACTATTGGCCGCTGCAGTTCGCTGAGTCCGGTGTCTGGCTCGCCGTCGCCGCGCTCGCGGTGTTCCTCTCCTACCGCCTGCTCCGCCGCCGCACGGCCCTCCGGAAGGGTGCCGCATGACCACGACCTTGACCCCGCCCGAGACCCGTCAGGCGCCTGCCGCGCCGACGAAGGCCCCGGGGGGAACGGCCTGGGCCGTGTACCGCGTCCACCGGTGGGCCCTGTGGGTGTGGATCGCCTACGTCGCCCTGGGCGCCGCGGCGCTGCTGTGGGCGTGGGGGCCGGCGGTGAACGACCTCGCGGCGCAGCTGGAGGCCTGTCCTCCGTCCGCGACGACCGCGCCTCCCGCCTGCCCGGGAGGGCTGAGCGACTCCTTCGACGCGATGGAGGTGTACAGCGGCGCGCTACGGCTCGGCTTCTACCTCATCGTCCTCGCACCCCTGCTGGTCGGCGCCTGGGCGTCCGCGTCCCTGACCGCACGCGAGGAGGAGACCGGCACCACGCGTCTGGCGTGGTCCCAGTCGGTCGCTCCCGCCCGCTGGCTCACCGCCGCACTCGCCCTTCCCGCCGTGGCGGTCACCGCGGGCATGGCGCTGCTGCTGGCGCTCTACCGCCTCGCCCACCAGGCGGGGGAGAGGACGAACCTCGCCCTCTTCCGGGGGGCCAGGAGCAGATGGGCCGAGGACATCTTCACCGGGACCGGCGTCGTCATGGTGCCCCGGATGCTGTGCGCGGTCGCCGTCGGCGTGCTGCTCGGCCTCCTGCTCAGGCGCACCCTGGCCTCCCTCGGCGCCGGGGTGGCGCTGATGACCTTCGGCACCGCGTGGTTCCTGGAGCAGCGCCAGCTGCTCTGGCCTGCCGAGATCCGGTTCGGCTACAAGCTGGGCGCCCCCTCGCCCCGCTGGTATTCCGCCGACGACGAGTGGCCGATCGACAGCGGCGCGGTCACCGCGTCCGGTGACCGGGTCGGGTACAACGGCAGCTGCCTCGACGCGGTCCACCCCAGCGAGGGCCCGGCCGGGGACGCCGGCGACTTCTACGCCTGCCTGAAGGAACAGGGGCTCACCGACGTCTGGGCCACCTACCACCCGACGAGCCATTTCTGGCCCCTCCAGCTCGTGGAGTCCGGCATCTGGCTCGCCGTCGCCGCCCTCGCGGTCATCCTGTCGTACCGCGTCCTCCGGCGCCGTACCGCCTGACGCCTGGCAGCCAACTGCCCGTAACCCGGTATTCAGGCGCGCTTGAAACCCTTCCCCGGTGGTGAACACCCCTCCTACCGATGCCGGCGCCCCGCCCCCCGAGGACCCCTCGGGGGGCGGGAGCACGTCCTCGACCCCGGCGAAGTCGCGCAAAGGCGGCGTGAGCAGGCGGAATGCTCACCTCCGGGTGCTTCCACGCGCCCGGTCCGACATGCCATTCGACGCCGCCACGCGGAACAATGGGGTCATGAGCGAGCCCAGTGCCCAGGACCCCATGCCCCAGGACCGCAGCGCCCAGGATTCCGCCGCGCAGCTGTCGCAGGCCGCCGTCGGACTGATATCCAAGCGACAGGCGGGACACGAACCGCCGCGCCGGCCGCTCCGTGACGAGGAGCAGGAGGCGGGTCCGGACTTCGAGGGGTACCAGGAGGTCCGCCACGAGGACGGTCCGCTCCCCGAGGGCCGTTTCCTGGACCGCGAACGCAGCTGGCTCGGCTTCAACGAGCGCGTCCTCGAGCTCGCCGAGGACCCGAACACGCCGCTGCTGGAGCGGGCGAACTTCCTCGCGATCTTCGCCAGCAACCTGGACGAGTTCTTCATGGTCCGCGTCGCCGGTCTCAAGCGCCGCATCGCCACCGGCGTCGCCCAGCGCTCCGCGTCCGGGCTCCAGCCCCGCGAGGTGCTGGAGATGATCTGGGCCCGCTCCCGCGAGCTCATGGCCCGGCACGCCGCCTGCTTCCACGAGGACGTCGCCCCCGCGCTGGCCGACGAGGGCATCCACGTCGTGCGCTGGGGGGAGCTGACCGAGAAGGAGCAGGCGCGGCTCTTCACGCTCTTCCGTTCCAAGATCTTCCCGGTCCTCACACCGCTCGCCGTGGACCCCGCGCACCCCTTCCCCTACATCTCCGGCCTCTCGCTCAACCTGGCCGTCGTGGTCCGCAACCCGGTCTCCGGGCACCGGCACTTCGCCCGGGTCAAGGTGCCGCCGTCGCTCTCCCGCTTCCTGGAGGCCTCCCCCGAGCGCTACGTCCCCATCGAGGACGTCATCTCCGCGCACCTGGAGGAGCTGTTCCCGGGCATGGAGGTGCTGCAGCACCACGCCTTCCGGATCACCCGCAACGAGGACCTGGAGGTCGAGGAGGACGACACCGAGAACCTCCTCAAGGCGCTGGAGAAGGAGCTCATGCGGCGCCGCTTCGGCCCGCCGGTGCGCCTGGAGGTCGAGGAGTCCATCGACCGGCACGTCCTGGACCTGCTGGTGCGCGAGCTGAAGATCACCGAGGCCGAGGTGTACCCGCTGCCCGGGCCGCTGGACCTCACCGGCCTCTTCGGCATCGCCGGCCTGGACCGCCCCGAGCTCAAGTACCGCAAGTTCATCGCCGGCACCCACCGCGACCTCGCCGAGGTGGAGTCCGCCTCCGCACCCGACATCTTCGGCGCCCTGCGCGAACGGGACGTGCTGCTGCACCACCCCTACGACTCCTTCTCCACCTCCGTCCAGACCTTCCTGGAGCAGGCCGCCGCCGACCCGGACGTGCTGGCCATCAAGCAGACGCTCTACCGCACCTCCGGCGACTCGCCGATCGTCGACGCCCTGATAGACGCGGCCGAGGCCGGCAAGCAGGTCCTCGTCCTGGTCGAGATCAAGGCCCGCTTCGACGAGCAGGCCAACATCAAGTGGGCCCGCAAGCTGGAGGAGTCCGGCTGCCACGTCGTCTACGGGCTGGTCGGCCTGAAGACGCACTGCAAGCTGTCGCTGGTGGTGCGCCAGGAGGGCGACACCCTGCGCCGCTACTCGCACGTCGGCACCGGCAACTACCACCCCAAGACGGCCCGCCTCTACGAGGACCTCGGCCTGCTCACGGCGGACCAGCAGGTCGGCGCGGACCTCTCCGACCTGTTCAACCGGCTCTCCGGCTACTCCCGCCGGGAGACCTACCGCCGCCTGCTGGTGGCCCCCAAGTCGCTGCGCGACGGGCTGGTCTCCCGCATCGGCAAGGAGATCCGCCACCACCGGGCCGGCCGGCCCGCGTACGTGCGGATCAAGGTCAACTCGATGGTCGACGAGGCGGTCATCGACGCCTGCTACCGCGCCTCCCAGGCGGGGGTGCCGGTGGACATCTGGGTCCGCGGCATCTGCGCGGTGCGGCCCGGCGTGCCGGGGCTCTCGGAGAACATCCGGGTCCGGTCGGTCCTCGGCCGGTTCCTGGAGCACTCGCGGATCTTCTCGTTCGCCAACGGCGGCGAGCCCGAGGTCTGGTTCGGCAGCGCCGACATGATGCACCGCAACCTCGACCGGCGCATCGAGGCGCTGGTCCGGGTCACCGACCCGACCCACCGGGCCACCCTCAACCGGTTCCTGGAGACCGGCATGTCCGACTCCACCTCGTCCTGGCACCTCGGCCCGGACGGCGAGTGGACCCGGCACTGCATGGACCCGGACGGGAGGGCGCTGCCCCACGTCCAGGAGATGCTCATCGACGCCCGGAGGCGCCGGCGTGGTCCAGCGACACCCTGACAGCGATGCCCTGGCGGCCTACCTGCGCGCGCAGGCCACCGAGTTCCTGCGCGCGCCGAAAGGGCTCGCCGCGGGCGGAGGCGAAGGCGGAGGCGCCGAGTGCGCGCCCGCCCTGCTCAGGGCCGCGCGCCGGATCGGAGCGACCCTGCACACCTTCCACGCCGCGCTCGACCCCGCCTGGTCCACGGCCTTACGGCGCGAGCTCGCCTGGTTCTCCGGCGTCCTCGCGCAGGAACGCCTGCACACGGCCACCCTGGGGCGGCTGCGGGCCGCGCTCCAGGAGCCGCGGGGAGACCTGGGCGCGGCCAAGGCGGCAGCGTTGCTGGAACGCCGCCTCACGCCGGCCCGCGGCCGGGCGCACTCGGCGGTGCTGGAGGCGCTCGGCTCGGCCCGGTTCCACGCCCTGGCCGACGCGGTGGCCCTGCTGGCCGGTGAGGTCCCCCTGCGGGGCGGCGGGCCCGCGTACGGTGCGGCCGACGGCCGGGGCGCGGTCGACGTCCGCGGTCGCGGCCGCGCGGACGGCCCTGGCCGGGGCGGCACCGCGGGGCTCGACGGGCTCGAGGACGGTGGCGGGGCCCCGCAGGCGGGCGGCGGCCGCGCCGACGCGGGAGACGGTGCGGAGGCCGGCGACCGGACGGGCCTGCGCGTGCACGCCGACACGGCGGGGCGGCGGCTGGCCGAGGCGGTGGCGGCGCTGCCCGAACCCGACGCGGGGCCGGACCGGGCCCCCTACCCCGCCGACCAGCCCGGCGACGGCGACGCCCCCTGGCACCAGGTCCGGCTGCTGCTCCGGCTGCACCGGTACGCGCTGGAGGCCCTCACCGAGCCGGTGCCGCCCCGGCTGGTGTCCGCGGCGCGGGCGCTGGACCTGCACCGGGACGCGGCGGAGGCCGCCTCGGTCGCCGCCGCGGCCGCCCGGACGCCGCGGATCGCGCCGGCCACGGCGTACGCGCTGGGCAACCTGCACGCGCACCAGCGGCACGAGGTGCTCGCCGCGCGCCACGACTTCCACCGGGCCTGGGGCTCCGCGGCGCCGCCCCGGGCGGTGTCCCCGGCGGCATCCCTCCCCCACCCGAGCACGAGCACGGTGACGGTCCCATGAACGACGACGACAGCGACGACACGATCCTGGCGGCGGGCTGCGTCCTGTACCGCCGCGGCCCGGGCGGCGGGCTCGAGGTCTGCCTGGTGTACCGGCCCAAGTACGGCGACTGGTCCTTCCCCAAGGGGAAGCTGGAGCCGGGGGAGACGGCGGAGGAGGCCGCGGTCCGGGAGGTCGCGGAGGAGACGGGCCACCACGTGTCCCTCGGGCCGCGGCTGCCGACCGTCCGTTACACGGTGGGCGGGCGGCCCAAGCGGGTCGACTACTGGGCAGCGGAGACGTCGGCGCCCGACACCTTCACCCCGACCCATGAGATCGGCGCCCTCGCCTGGCACCCCGCGTCCACCACCCACCACCACCTCACCCACCCCCACGACCACCCCGTCCTGACCGCCTTCATCACCCGCCTCCTCTGACCCGACCCCGGCGCCCTCCCGCTGCCGCACCCACGCGCCAACGACCCACCCACGCGCCCTTTGCCGCCCCCTGACCGGCACGACCAGAACCAGCACGGCCCCACGTGCCCCCGGCCCCTGCCGCCTCGGCGGGCCAGCCGCACCACCACCCCGCGCCCTGCGGGCAATCGTGCCGCTGGGCGGCACGGGTGGGCGCAGGGCCCACGTCCCCACGAGACAGCTCGCTCCACGCGACGTAAGCCCTCCGGGAAGGGGGCGGGTCGGGGGATCGAACGACGCTGACCACCCGGGCTGCGCTTGCCCCGCCCTGCGGCAAGGTCACGCGGGACAGGACCGTCGGCTCACGCACGGTGGACCGCAAGGGGGCCGGAGTCACCGCCCCGCAGTGGCCCCAGGCCCCGGCCGGGGTGGAGGCCTGCCCCGGACGTCCGCGCGGCGGGCGGCGTGGAGGCGGCGTGAACTCGCGCGGACGCGGCGCGGCGCGAACCGAGGACGCGCGAGGACGCGGCACCGCCCGGGCCCCCGCGCGAGCCCCCACGGGCCACCGCGCGGCGGCGGGAAGCGCGGGTCACCAGGGAAGAGGGAGCCGCACCGCACCGTCCCCGCGGATTCACCCCCCGTTCACTCTCCCCCGTCGACCCCGTCACCTCCCCGGCCTAATTTCGGCCTTGACGGCGGGGAAACCGTCGCAAGGCCAACCCCCCGCCACCGAAACTTCGCACGCCGCCACGCGAACGAAACGCACCCGGCGGCTCCCGGAAGGAATCCACGAAAAGTGACGCTTCAGCGCAAGACCCGGCGCAAGACCCCGCGGGCCCTGACCCTCGGCGCTCTCGCCGTTTCCGGCGCCCTGGCCCTCACGGCGTGCGGCTCGGACGCGACGAACGAGACCGGCACGAACGACAGCGCGGCCAGCGCTCAGGCCGGCGACATCGACTGCGGCGACGCCAAGGGCCAGCTCCTCGCGGACGGCTCGTCCGCACAGAAGAACGCCATAGACGCCTGGGTCAAGCAGTTCGCCGCCGCGTGCAAGGGCGGACTGCAGATCAACTACAAGGGCTCCGGCTCCGGCGCGGGCATCACCGCGTTCACCCAGGGCCAGGTGGCCTTCGCCGGTTCCGACTCCGCGCTCAAGCCGGAGGAGATCGAGGCGTCGAAGAAGATCTGCAAGGACGGCCAGGCGATCGACCTGCCGATGGTCGGCGGCCCGATCGCGGTCTCCTACAACCTGCCCGGCGTGGACGAGCTGGTCCTCGACGCTCCGACCCTGGCGAAGATCTTCGACTCGAAGATCACCACCTGGGACGACGCGGCGATCAAGAAGCTGAACCCGGACGCCGAGCTGCCGTCCACCAAGATCCAGCCCTTCCACCGCTCGGACGAGTCCGGCACCACGGACAACTTCACCAAGTACCTGATCGCCACCGCCCCCGACAACTGGAAGTACGAGGGCGGCAAGTCCTGGCAGGCCAAGGGCGGCCAGGGCGCCTCCGGCTCCAGCGGCGTGGCCCAGCAGGTGAAGCAGACCGAGGGCGCCATCGGCTACATGGAGCTCTCGTACGCGAAGGACGGCCAGACCGTCTCCATCGACACCGGCGCCTCCGCCCCGGTCGCCGCCAGTGTGGAGAACGCCTCCAACGCCATCGCGGACGCCAAGATCGTCGGCACCGGCAAGGACCTGGCGCTGGAGCTCAACTACGCCACGAAGGCCGACAACGCCTACCCGATCACCCTCGTCACCTACGAGATCGTCTGCGACAAGGGCAACAAGGCCGAGACCCTCCCGGCGACCAAGTCCTTCCTGAACTACATCGCGAGCGAGGACGGCCAGGCGCTGCTCGCCGACGCCGGCTACGCCCCGATCCCCGACGAGATCATCGGCAAGGTCCGCGAGACCATCGACGGCCTCGCCTGATCCCCCGAGCCCGGCCCAGGGCCGGGCTCCGTCCGGTGCACCGCCGCCAGGAGCCGTCCGGACCGCCCCAGCCCCGACCGGGGCGGTCCGGCACCGGCCTCCGCAGACCGGAGATCCCGATGGACATATCCACGCAGAATTCACAGCCTTCACCGACGTCACCGACGACCGGCGCCGACGCCCGCCCCGCGACAGGGGCCACGCCCGGCACCCCGGACGCCACCGGGCCGGACCGCACGCCGCACGACGAGCCCCCGCCCGCCCCAAGCCCCGCCGCCCCCGCGAAGCCCGCGCCCCGCACCGCGACCCGCCGCGGCGACCGCGTCTTCCTCGGCCTCTCCCGCGGCTCGGGCATCCTGCTGCTGGCCGTGATGGCCGCGATCGCGGTGTTCCTGAGCTACCGCGCCGCCCTCGCCATCAGCAGGGACCAGGGCAACTTCCTCACCACCTTCGAGTGGGACCCCAACAGCACCGAGCCGGTCTTCGGCATCGCCGTGCTCGCCTTCGGCACCGTCGTGTCGTCGGTGATCGCCATGCTCATCGCGGTCCCGGTCGCGGTGGCCATCGCCCTCTTCCTCACCCACTACGCCCCGCGGAAGCTGAGCGGCCCCATCGCCTACGTGGTGGACCTGCTCGCGGCCGTGCCGTCGATCGTCTACGGCCTGTGGGGCGCGCTGGTCCTGGTCCCTCACCTGAACGGCCTGTTCAGCTGGCTCGACACGTACCTGGGCTGGACCGGGATCCTCGCCTGGCAGGGCGGCGCCCCGCGCTCCATGCTCACCGTCGGCATCCTGCTGGCGATCATGATCCTGCCGGTCATCACCAACGTGAGCCGCGAGGTCTTCCGCCAGGTCCCGAAGGCGCACGAGGAGGCGGCCCTCGCCCTCGGCGCCACCCGCTGGGAGGTCGTCCGCATCTCGGTCCTCCCCTTCGGCCGCTCCGGCGTGATCTCGGCGTCGATGCTGGGCCTGGGCCGGGCGCTCGGCGAGACCATGGCCGTGGCGACCGTGCTGTCCCCCAGCTTCGACATCCAGGCCAGCCTCCTGGACCCGGGCGGCGGCACCTTCGCGCAGAACATCGCCAGCAAGTTCGGTGAGGCCAACGAGCAGGGCCGCGACGCCCTGATCGCCTCGGGTCTCGTCCTGTTCGTGATCACCCTGGTGGTCAACGGCGCCGCGCGCATGATCATCGCCCGCCGCAAGGAGTACTCGGGGGCCAACGCATGAGCACCGCAACCGTCCTCAAGCCCGTCTCCCTGCAGGGCGCGCGGCTCCCGAAGTGGGCCCCGTGGGCCGTCGCCGTCACCGCGGTCGCCGTCGCGGTCGCCGTCGGCCTGGCGGCCGGCCTGGACAGCCGCGTCCAGTGGGGCCTGATGGCCGCCGTCCTGTTCGTGCTGGGCACCTACGCGCTGTCCGCCAAGGTCGAAGGGCGCCGGCAGGCCAAGGACCGCGTCGCCACCAGCCTCGTCTGGGTGGCCTTCCTGCTGGCCGTCGTCCCGCTGCTCTCCCTGGTCTGGGAGACCGTGGCGCGCGGCGTGAAGGTCCTCGACGGGTACTTCCTCACCCACTCCATGGGCACCGTCGCCGACGCCGAGCCCGGCGGCGGCATCTACCACGCCATCCTGGGCACCGCGCAGCAGGTGGGCCTGGCCACCCTGATCGCCGCGCCGGTCGGCGTGCTCACCGCGATCTACCTGGTCGAGTACGGCCGCGGCGCGCTGGCGAAGGCCGTCACCTTCTTCGTCGACGTGATGACCGGCATCCCGTCCATCGTGGCCGGCCTGTTCATCCTGAGCCTGATGCTCATGTTCGACCTCCAGCCCTTCGGCTTCGCCGGCTCGCTGGCGCTGGCCATCCTGATGATGCCGGTCGTCGTCCGCTCCACCGAGGAGATGCTCAAGCTCGTCCCCAACGAGCTGCGCGAGGCTTCCCTCGCCCTGGGCGTGCCCAGGTGGCGGACCATCCTGAAGGTCGTCCTGCCCACCGCGATCGGCGGCATCACCACCGGTGTGATGCTCGCGATCGCCCGGATCGCCGGCGAGAGCGCCCCGGTCCTGCTGCTGGTCTTCGGCAACCCCTTCATCAACGCCAACCCCTTCGAGGGCGCCCAGGCGTCGCTGCCGCTGTACATCTACCAGCAGTACGTCAACAGCGCCGGCTCGACGGCGGCCTACGACCGGGCCTGGGCGGCGGCGCTGACGCTGATCGCCTTCGTGATGGTCCTCAACCTGGTGGCCCGCGGCATCGCCCGCTGGAAGACGCCCCGCTGAACTTCTGGAAGTGACTGAAATGGCCAAGCGAATCGACGTCGGCGGGCTCTCCGCCTTCTACGGCGCCCACAAGGCCATCGAGGACATCTCGATGACCGTCGAGCCCCGCTCGGTGACCGCCTTCATCGGCCCCTCCGGCTGCGGCAAGTCCACGTTCCTGCGCACCCTGAACCGGATGCACGAGGTCGTCCCCGGCGGCCGCGTCGAGGGCAAGGTGATGCTGGGCGACGAGGACCTGTACGGCCCCGGCATCGACCCGGTGTCGGTGCGCCGGGAGGTCGGCATGGTCTTCCAGCGGCCCAACCCGTTCCCCACCATGTCGATCTTCGACAACGTGGCGGCCGGGCTGCGCCTGAACGGCGACCACAAGAAGTCCACGCTCGCCGACATCGTCGAGCAGTCGCTGCGCGGCGCCAACCTCTGGAACGAGGTCAAGGACCGCCTCAACAAGCCCGGCTCCGGCCTCTCCGGCGGCCAGCAGCAGCGCCTGTGCATCGCCCGGGCCATCGCCGTGCAGCCCAAGGTGCTGCTGATGGACGAGCCCTGCTCGGCGCTCGACCCGATCTCCACCCTCGCCATCGAGGACCTGATCGGGGAGCTCAAGGAGCAGTACACGATCGTCATCGTGACCCACAACATGCAGCAGGCGGCCCGCGTCTCGGACCGCACCGCCTTCTTCAACCTGGCCGCGATCGGGCAGCCGGGCCGGCTGATCGAGATCGACGACACCGAGCGGATCTTCTCCAACCCGTCGGTCAAGGACACCGAGGACTACATCTCCGGCCGCTTCGGCTGACCGGGCCGTCCTCACCAGCTCCTCGCGGTGCTGCATGGCGGTGCCACCGCGAGGCCCAGGGGCCCGCGCCCGACCGGCGCGGGCCCCTTCACATCCTCCGCACCCACCATGCGCGGGAGCCGTCGTGGGCCCTTGGGACTAGCCCGTCCGTGCCATGCGCGAAGCGCCTCCGTCTCCCTACCCTGGGAAGCCCGTACGGCTTCCGGCAGAAGGAGGGGTGATCGGCGTGGCCCCGCTCGGCGCTCCGGGACAGGTCCAGGACCAGATCGCTCTCGCCGAGATAGAGCTCTGCGGCGACCTGATGATCGCCGCCTCCTCGGCGAACGTGGACCGTCTCAGCCAGGCGAGCATCGACGAGATCCTTCGCGTCGGCGAGGACCGCCGCGGCTCACGCTGACCGCCGCGGCTCACGCCGCCCGACGAGCGTCGCGGGTCACGCCGACCCGCCGCGGGCGGGCGGCTCAGGTGCGCAGCATGCGGGCGATGGCCTTGGTGGCCTCCTCGACCTTGGCGTCGATCTCGTCGCCGCCCCTGACCGCCGCGTCGGCGACGCAGTGCCGCAGGTGCTCCTCCAGCAGTTGCAGCGCGAAAGACTGCAGGCCCTTGGTGGAGGCGGACACCTGCGTGAGTATGTCGATGCAGTAGACGTCCTCCTCGACCATCCTCTGCAGGCCGCGGATCTGTCCCTCGATCCGCCGCAGCCGCTTGAGGTGGTCGGCCTTGCGGGCGTGGTAGCCGTGGTGCTGCCCGTGCTCCTCGGCGGCGGGCGCCTCCCCGGCCGACCCGATCTCCGGCATCGTCGCCATCTCCGGCAGCCCTCCTCGCCTCACATGTCGCATTCGTCACGTCCGGGCCCTGGCGGCCGGCGCGAGATGCATACCCCTGGCGGGTATATGGTACTCGCGTTCGGTGGGTAGATGGGGGTACGGCCGCCCCGGAGCGGATGGGCGACACTGGATCCCGGCCAGCACGCTCCATTAGCAGCGGCCCCCCGATGGGCCTAGCATCACCCTGACCGATTCGACAGCCTCCGAGGACCCCACGTGCGCTTTCGTCTGACCCCGAGGGAGACGAGCTTCTACGACATGTTCTCCGCATCCGCGGACAACATCGTCACCGGCTCCAAGCTCCTGCTGGAACTGCTCGGCGCGGAGCCGTCCGCACGGGCCGAGATCGCCGAGCGGATGCGGGCCGCGGAACACGCCGGTGACGACGCCACCCACGCGATCTTCCACCAGCTGAACTCGTCCTTCATCACGCCGTTCGACCGCGAGGACATCTACGCCCTCGCGGGCTCGCTCGACGACATCATGGACTTCATGGAGGAGGCCGTCGACCTGGTCGTCCTCTACAACGTCGAGGAACTCCCCAAGGGAGTCGAGCAGCAGATCGAGGTGCTGGCGCGGGCGGCCGAACTGACCGCCGAGGCCATGCCCAACCTGCGCACCATGTCCAACCTCACCGAGTACTGGATCGAGGTCAACCGCCTCGAGAACCAGGCGGACCAGATCCACCGCAAGCTGCTGGCCCAGCTCTTCAACGGCAAGTACGACGCCATGGAGGTGCTCAAGCTGAAGCAGATCGTGGACGTCCTCGAGGAGGCGGCCGACGCCTTCGAACACGTCGCCAACACGGTGGAGACGATTTCGGTCAAGGAGTCCTGAGCTCCGACATGGACACCTTTGCCCTGATCGTGACCGTCGGCGTCGCGCTCTTCTTCACCTATACCAACGGCTTCCACGACTCCGCGAACGCGATCGCCACCTCGGTCTCCACCCGGGCGCTGACGCCGCGGGCGGCACTGGCGATGGCGGCCGTGATGAACCTCCTCGGCGCCTTCCTCGGCTCCGGCGTCGCCAAGACCGTCAGCGAAGGACTGATCGAGACGCCCGAGGGCTCCAAGGGCATGGGCATCCTGTTCGCGGCGCTGGTCGGCGCGATCGCCTGGAACCTCGTCACCTGGTACTTCGGCCTGCCCTCGTCCTCCTCGCACGCCCTCTTCGGCGGCATGGTCGGCGCGGCCCTGGCCGGCGGGATCACCGTCTTCTGGGACGGCGTCCTGATGAAGATCGTCCTGCCGATGTTCATCTCCCCCGTGGTCGGCCTGGTGGCCGGCTACCTGGTGATGACGGCCATCATGTGGATCTTCCGCCGGTCCAACCCGCACAAGGCCAAGCGCGGCTTCCGCATCGCCCAGACCGTATCGGCGGCGGGCATGGCGCTGGGCCACGGTCTCCAGGACGCCCAGAAGACCATGGGCATCGTGGTGATGGCCCTGGTCATCGCCGACGTCGAGGAGTACGGCGACGCGATCCCGGTCTGGGTCAAGATCGTGTGCGCCCTGATGCTCTCGCTGGGCACCTACGCGGGCGGCTGGCGCATCATGCGCACCCTGGGCCGCAAGATCATCGAGCTGGACCCGCCGCAGGGCTTCGCCGCCGAGACCACCGGCGCGTCGATCATGTTCGTCACCGCGTTCATCTTCAAGGCGCCCATCTCGACGACCCACGTGATCACCTCCGCGATCATGGGTGTCGGTGCCACCAAGCGCGTCAACGCGGTGCGCTGGGGCGTGGCCAAGAACATCGTGCTGGGCTGGTTCATCACCATGCCGGCCGCCGCCCTGGTGGCCGCCGCCTGCTACGGACTCGTCCACCTGGTCGCGCTGCTCTGACGCGGCCCCCGCTGCCCGGCCGGCTCCTTCGCCGGCCCCGCCGACGGCCTCGTGCCGCCCCCACGCCCGGGGGCCGCGCGGGGCCGTCAGCGTGTGGCGATCCGTCCGTCGAAGATGTCGCCGGCGGCAGGCAGCCGGACGTCCACCGGGGCCCCGAAGTCGTACAGCGTCGTCGTGGACGTCACCACCACCGTGCGCCGCGCCTCGTTGAGGAAGCTGAACTCCTGCCTGACCTTGCGGATCCGGCCCTGGCCGTCCAGGTAGACGTCGAACGGGACCTCGGCACTGGCGAACCCTTTCGCCGCCGCCCGCAGTCCTTCCCGCCATCCCGACCGGGCGAGCGCGGCGGCGTCCCCGAGGTGCGCCACGCCCTCGTAGCGCCGCACCTGGGTGCCCGCGAAGTCCATCGTCCCCCGGTACTCGGCGCGCCGCGCGCCCCGCAGCAGCTCCGCCGCCGCCAGCGGGTCCGTCGCCCCGCCGGTCACCAGGTTGCCGTCGGCGGAGTCCCCGGCGTCCACCCGCACCCACTTGTCCTCCGGGACGCCCTCGCCGCGGTTCTTCAGGTACACCGCGTCGGGGGTCAGCAGCTCGGTGATCGGCCGCCGCGCCGCCCGCCCGGCGGGCTCCTCGGGCAGCGTCACCCACAGCTCGCCGCGCCGCTTGCGGTAGTCGTAGACACCCTCGCCCCGGATGACGATCCGGGTGCCGCCGGTGGCCATCGCCATCGAGGTGCTGGCCCGCGAGCTCCCGGCCGCCGCCAGCCGGCCCGCCGCCTGCCGCACCAGTTCCCTGGGCTCCCGCGCCCCGTCCGCGCCGCCGGACCTCCGGTCGTCCGCGGCGGCCCCGCCGGAGCAGCCGACGACGCCGGTCATGGCCGCGGCCGCCGCGGCCGCCACGGCAGCGTCCACACCGGCACGCCGCATCCGCCGCCACCGTTCCATCGCCTGCACCCCCATGCCGGTTCGTCCGCCCACGGGCCCTTGCCGTTCCGGTTAACGACGGGTAGCACCCCCCGTCACGCACAGCGGCCCCGGTTTCCCCACATGGGCGGGGCCCGTACCTCCAAGAGGTACGGGCCCCGTCGTTCGTTGCCGCCCGCGCGGGCGGCGGGGTCGGGCGCTCAGGCGGCCAGGTCGCGCGCCCCGCCCGGCCCGGCGGGACGGTCCCCGGCCGCCCGGCCGTCCGTCCGCGCGGCGCCACCGTCGTGGTCCTCGCGCGCCACGTCGCCCAGCAGCAGCCGGCCGATGCCCGGCACCCCGCCGAGCCAGCCGACCAGCGGCGTCAGCACCGCCATGGCCACCGGCGACAGCAGCAGCGCCACCGCGGTGCCCAGCGCGAAGCCGCCCGCCACGTCCGTCGGGTAGTGGACGCCCATGTACACGCGGGACAGGCCTGCCAGCACCGCCAGCAGGATCGCCAGCACGCCGAACTTCCGGTGCGCGAGGAACAGCGCGACCGCCATGGCCATGGCCAGCGTGGCGTGGTCGCTGACGAACGAGAAGTCGTCCTTGCCCTCGACCAGCACCTCGAGCCCGCGGTGCGTCATGAAGGGCCGCGGTCTCTCCACGAAACCGCGTATGGGTATGTTCACGATCACGGCCAGCAGCGCGGCCACCGGCATCCAGACGATCGCGGCCACCGAGGCGACGACCGACTCCCGGTCGGCGAGGCCGTCCCGCCCGAGCCGCCGGACGCGGACCAGGCACCACAGGCCCAGCGCCACGATGACCAGCGGCAGCCCGTACTCCCCGACGTACTCCATGATCCGGTCGAACCAGGTCGGGGCCGCCTCGGCCAGGCCGTTTATCTCGAAGAGCAGGCCGACATCGGGATTCGACCCGGATTCGGCGAGTCCAGCCATCGTGCAGTCGGCCCCTTCATCTGTGCCTTCCGGCGCGTGTCGTTCATGCCGCCGGCGCGCCCGCGCTTCCTTCGCGCGTCCGCGCCGCTTCTCCACCCCCGTGGTGCGACGTACGGGCCCCTGCGGTCCCGTACATCAAAGGAACGCATGAACCTCGCTCAAGGGTTCCATTTCCCGGCGGAAGATCACCGAGACGTTACCCAAGAGCAACCCGTCCGTGCAGCTCAGGGCAGAGCTTCACGTCACGCACACGTCCCACCGCTGTGCGCACACGATCCCTCCGCGTCGCACATCGGCCTCACGCGGCGCGCGGGAGCGCCGCGGCGCCGGCTGCGGTCACCCGGGTCGCACCGAAGTACTTGGGAGTGTCCACCGGGTCGAAACGGATCACGGCACCGGTGTACGGCGCGTCGATCATGTACCCGCCGCCAACATAGATGCCTACGTGATCGATTGCCCGAGAATCAGTGGGGTCGTCCGAAAAGAATACGAGATCGCCCGGAAGAAGTTCATCCCGCGACGGATGCGGCCCGGCGTTGTACTGATCGTTCGCCACCCGCGGCAGGTCGATCCCCACGCTCGCGTAGGCCGCCTTCGTCAGCCCGGAGCAGTCGAACCGGCCGCCCTGGTCGGCGGTGCCATTGCCGCCCCACAGGTAGGGCGTACCCAGCTTGTCCTGCGCGTACATGATGGCCGAGGCCGCCTGCCGGCTCGGCTCCAGCCGCGTCTTCGGCCGGGCGAACGACTTCTCCAGGGCCCGGATCCGCTTCACGTAGTTCTGCGTCTCCGTGATGGCCGGCACACCGCCCGACCGGATCACCCGGTACGCCCCCGCGTTGTACGCCGCCAGCATGTTGTCCGTCCGGTCACCCGGCACGTCCTCGACGTACTTGGCCAGTTCGCAGTCGTAGGAGGCCGCCGACGGGATGGCGTCCTTCGGGTCCCAGATGTCCCGGTCCCCGTCCCGGTCGCCGTCGATGCCGTGGGTGGCCCAAGTGCTCGGGATGAACTGCGCGATCCCGCGCGCGTCGGCGTGGCTCACCACGTCCGCGTCCCAGCCGCTCTCCTGGTACAGCTGGGCGGCCAGCAGGGCGGGGTTGATTTCCGGACAGAGATTCCCCCAGGTACGCACCAGCTCCGTGTACGCCGCCGGGACGGACCCCTCGGCGACGTCCACCGCGCCCTGCGCCGCGCCGCGCACCAGGTTGCCGGCGACGACGTACACGCCGACGACCAGCACCAGCACGAAGCACATGACGGCCCCGAGGACCGCCCCTCCGGTCAGCCACGCCTTTCGCACGACCACAGCCCTCCCCCACACGGTGACCCCGCCGGCGCCTGGCCGGCCCTTCTCCTCCGCACGGCCGTCCCCCGCCTACTCCGGAACGGTGAAGCCGTCGCAAGCGACACTGGCGTACTTCTTCGGCGCCTCGACGTGCATGAACATGACTGTCCACTGTCCGGGGTCGTCACGCAGCGGCAGGGCGGTTCCCCGTTTCTTCCCGTACACATGGAGGGCGAAGTCGTCGGGGTAGGTGAACTTCACCCACTCCGTCGCGCCCGGGCCGGACAGATCCACCGGCTTGCTCGCGAACCCGAGCGAGCGGTTCTCCATCAGCCCCAGCCCGGACTCCGCGGCCTCCTTGGCCGGCACGTCGTGCGGAGGCTTCACCACGGCGGACACGTGATATCTCCCCTCCGGCGGCCGCTTCCCGTCCAGCCGCATGGCGATGTCGATCTTCCCGGTGGAGATCTCCTCCTGGCTCCGCGGTACGGACCACTGGAAGGACTGGGAGACCTCCTCGGTCGTGAGGTTGCACTCCCCACCGGACCAATCACCGGGATCCGCCTCCCAGAACACCACGTTGGGCGCGGTCTGCTCGATGTACCGCGGCGGCTGCGGGCCCTCGTCGTTCCCCTTCGCCGGGGAGGCGGAGGCTCCCCGAGTGGGTTCGGCGGTGCCCGCCGCCCGCTCCTTGCGGTCGTCGCCGTCCTCCCCGCCGTCCGGCAGGGCCAGCAGCACGCCCCCTGTCACCGCCGCCGCCAGGGCGACCGCGCCCGCCACCGTCCAGGCGCGCCGCCTTCGCGGTTCCCCACCGGGCCGGGTCAACTGCGTGGGCGTGTAGCCGTCGGCCGTGGGCAGGTCGTACGGGGCGGCGGGCGGCGCGGAGACCGGCATGGGCGGCGTCGCCGTCGGGTCCGCACCGGCGAGGGCCCCGGGGACCGGCCCGGTGTCGGCGGTGAGGGCCGCGTAGTGGGCGTCGCCCACCAGCGCGCCGGCCACCGCGCACCGCTCGATCACCCGCTCCAGGGCCGGCCGCGCCGCCGGGTCCTTGGCCACGCATTCCCGCACCAGCCGCGCGAGGTCCTCCTCGACGCCCTCGACGTCGATCTCCTCGTACACCGCGCGGAAGGCCACCCCCGCCGCGGACCCGGACCCGAAGGGCGGACGCCCGGTGGCCGCGAAGGCGACCGTGGCGCCCAGGGCGAACACGTCGGCGGCCGGGCCCACCTCGTTGTGCAGCAGCACCTCCGGGGCGGTGAAGCCCGGGGTCCCGGGGCCGGACGCCCCGGTCTCGGTGACCGCGGTCTGCTCCACCCCGCGAGCGATGCCGAAGTCGATGAGCTGCGGCCCCCGCCGGGACAGGATCACGTTCTGCGGCTTGAGGTCCCGGTGGGTCACCCCGCAGGCGTGCACCGCCGCCAGCCCCTCGGCGAGCGCGGCGAACAGGCCCCGGCAGGTCCGCCCGGGCAACGGCCCGCGCGCGGCCACCGCCGCGGCGAGGGTCGGTCCCTCGACGTACTCGGTCGCCAGCCAGTACGGGGCCTCGTCCAGGGAGGCGTCGATCAGGTTGGCCGTGTAGGCGCTGCGCACCGCGCGGGCGGTGTCGACCTCGCGCCGGAAGCGCGGGAGCGCCTCGGGGTGCTCGGTGATCCCGTCCCGGATGACCTTCAGCGCGACCAGGCGTCCTCCCGGGGACCTCCCCAGGTACACCTGACCCATGCCGCCCGCCCCCAGCCGCGCCTGGAGGACGTAACGGCCAAGCACCGTCGGGTCGTTCACCTTCAACGCGTCCACGGCAAAGACAGTGCCACAGACCGCCGCGGAATGCGGAGGGGACGGCCGTCCCGCCGGACGCGACGTCACGCGCCCCGCCCGCGCTCCCCTGCCACCGCCCGAACGCCCCCACGCCACCGAGGTGTCCGGAACCGCGCCCTGCCCGCGGCCGGGATCCACGGCGACCGGTCCGGGCCGGATCGTTGCCCGTAGCGACCCGCCGTGATACACAGAGTGATAATACGACTACTGACGACTACTGCGGGTCAGATCGGGGCGGCACGGGCCCTGCCCGCCCACCCCGGCACCACGACAGCCGCACAAATCCAGCCATACAAAGACGTCAAGTCGACATGACAGCTCGTCATCGTCGGCGACAATGAGGCCTGTCCTCCGCAACCCGCGGAGGGGACGCTGAATCACCCAACAGGGGCGGTGAGTTACATGCTTCTTGCAGCTGACGAGGGAGACATCACCACCATCATCGGCGGGATCGCTCCGGACTGGGGCCCCTTCGGCACCCTGGGCAACGAAGCCAAGGTGATGATCGAAGTGGTCATGGCCATCGCGATCCTGCTCTGCCTCGGCATCGCCATCTGGGGCGCCGCCAAGCAGCGCATCGGCGCCACCGCGCTGCGCGACACCTTCAGCGCGGAACAGGGCAAGGGCCTCATCATCGCCGGCCTCACCGGCGTCTTCATCATCGGCTCGCTCGGCACGCTGTTCACGATCGTGTACGGCATGGCCGTCTAGCCGGGCCCGGACCACCCCGCGCACGGCACCCCGTCCAGTCCCGGCCGGAGCGCCCCCGGATGCTTCCGCGACCCCTACATGTCCGCTGTCCCACCGGCTGAGGATGCGTCACCCTGATGTCCAGTCACCACACCGCGCCCGCGCGTGGTCCAGGAGGGCTACCGTCGTACCTTGGCACGTTCCGGTACGACGAACTCCCGTACGGCGAGACCGAAGGGGCGAACGGCGCATGAGTCTCGGGGACGACTACGGCGACGGTCAGACGCGCACGCGCATGCCCGAACGCAGTGGCGTGCCGCCGCGCGGGGGGCGCGGAACGGGCGGCGGCCGGCCCTCGCGGGGCCTGGTGACGGGCGTGGGCGTGATCGTCCTGCTCATCGCCGCGATCGCCTTCGCGAACCGTGACGGCGACGACACCCCCGCCGCCGACAAGTCCTCCGCCGCCGCCCCCACCGCCCCCACGGGCGAGCGCCCCGTCGCCTCCGGCTTCGCCCACGACGAGCAGGGCGCGCAGAGCGCGGCGGCGAACTACGCGGTGGCCCTAGTTTCGCCGGAGATCCTCAGGCCCGCCGAGCGCGGCAAGATCGTCCAGCGGTTGTTCGTGGCCGAGAAACAGGAGACGCTCGCCGCGAAGTTCGACAAGGCGTACAACGCCGAGTTCCTGCGCCAGGTGGGCCTGGACGAGAACGGGAACAACGCTGCCGGGCAGACCTACGTCTCGCGCACCGTCCCTGTGGGGACCAAGGTGACCGAGTACCAGGAAGCCACAGCCACCGTCGAGGTGTGGTGCACCGGCGTGTTCGGTACAGCCGGTGATTCCTCGGTCAACCCGGTGACCAACGATTGGTTCACCATGACTCTCGGCCTGCGTTGGGTGGACGGTGACTGGAAGGTCGAGAGCTTCGACCAGAAGGACGGGCCGGCTCCGGTCAACTCCGATAACAAGGTCGCCACCGCCGAGGACATCTCCAAGGCCGTGGAGGAATTCGGAGGCTTCACCTATGCCCGGTAGCACGCGTCGCTTCCTCACGCTCACGGGTGTCACGGCAGCTCTCCACCTGGCGGTGGCCCGTGCCGTGGCCGCGCCGTCACCACCGGCGGAGGACAACTGCGACCTGATCGTCGGCCCCGCCAAGAACTACTGCGAACGCGGCGGGAGCGGCGGCGGTGGCGGCGGCGTGGACGCGAACAGCATCCCCGGCGACCCCACCACCGCCCTGGACCCCCTCGCCAACCTGGCCAAAGGCTTCGCCGACGCCGCCGCCTGGACCGTCACCAAGCTGAGCGAGCTGGTCGAGGAGACGGCCACCGTCGACTTCACCAACCCGCAGTTCATCAAGCAGTACGCCGTCGTCTTCGCCGCCTCGACCGTCCTGACCCTGGTCCTGTGGCTGCTCGCCGTGGCCAAGCGCGCCGTCCGCGGCGTCCCGCTGTCCACCGCGCTCGGCGAGGCCGTCGGCTTCCTCTGGCTGACCGTGCTCGCCAGCGCGTTCACCCCGCTGATCCTGTACACCGTCGTGTCCGCCACCGACGGCGTCACCGACGTCCTCGCGGGCGCCACCGGGGACGACACGACCGCCTTCTTCGGCACCTTCTCCGAGGCGTTGAAGAAGGGCGACGACATGGGCGGCGGCCCGATCATGCTGATCCTGGTGTCGCTGATCTCCATCGTCGCCGCCGGCGTCCTCTACCTGGAGCTCTACCTGCGCGCCGTGCTGCTGTACGTCGGCGCGCTGCTCGGCGTCGTCGTCTACTCGGGCCTGGTCGACAAGAACCTGTGGGGGCACGTCCGCCGCTGGGCCGGGATCATGATCGCCGTCATCCTGGTGAAGCCGGTCATCGTGATCGTCCTCGGGCTGGCGGGCGCGCTGGCCGGCGACGACGGCCCCGACGAGCTGGCCGCGATCGTCTCCGGCCTGGCCATCATCCTGCTGGCCATCTTCGCCAGCGCGATGATCTACCGCTTCGTCCCCGGCTTCGGCGACGAGATCGCCAACGGCCGCAACAACCGCCTGATGCAGGGCGCCGAGAGCAAGGCCGCCGCGGTCATCAGCTCCCCGGCCACCCTGGTCGCCCAGGGCATCAAGACGCACTCCACCCGCGCCGACAGCGGCGGAGGCGGCGGCGCGAGCACCCCGCGCCCCGCCAACCCGGTCTCCGGCGGCGTCGCCGCCCACGGCGCCCGCGGCGGCCCGGCCACCCCCGCTCCCCGCCCGGCGAGCCCCGCGGCCCCGGCGGGCAGCCCTCACGCCTCTGACAGCCGCACCCACCGCACAGGAGGTGAAGGGCGTTGACGACCCACCCGCAGGTGTCCCACCCGGTCACGCCCCGCCGTACGTATCTGATCGGCCGCGCCCGCCCGAACGCGATCATCGGCCGCAACCGGGAGACCGGCGAGATCGCCCTGATCGTCGTCGGCGCGTTCCTCGGCATGATGTGCGGCCTGCTGGTCCCCGTGCTCTCCGCGCGGATCGTCCTGCTGACCGGCTTCCCCATGCTGTCGATCGCCGCGGTGTACGTGCCGTACAAGGGCCGCACCTTCTACAAGTGGTTCGAGATCAACCGCAGCTACAAGCGGACGGTCCGCGGCCCCAACGCCGTCTACCGCTCGGACGCCATGGAGGCCGGCACCCGGCTCGACGGCCGCCAGGTCGAGGTCGGCCCGCCGCCCGGCATCGGCCGCATCACCTGGCTGTCCGCCCCCTTCGGGCCCGACGAGATCGCCGTCCTGCTGCACGCCGACCGGCGCACCGTCACCGCCGCCATCGAGATCGAGGGCCCCGGCGTCGGCCTGCGCGACAGCGAGGACCAGGAGGCACTGGTCGACCGCTTCGGCACCCTGCTGAAGCACGTCGCCAACGGGGACGGCTTCGTCACCCGCATCCAGATGCTCGCCCGCACCCTGCCCGCCGACCCCGACGCGCACGCCAAGGACGTCGCGCTGCGCGGCGACGAACGCTCGCCGATGTGGCTGCGCCGCTCCTACGACCAGCTCCAGTCCATGGTCTCCACCAGCAGCGAGCAGCACCGCGCCTACCTGGTCGCCTGCATGCAGCACAGCCGCGAACTGGCCGCCGAGGCACACGCCATGGCCCGCGCCGCCCGCCGCGGCGGCGGCCGCAGGCTGGACAAGGACGCCGGGCTCGCCGTCGTGATGGCCAGGGAGCTCACCGACATCTGCTCGCGCCTCCAGGAGGCCGACATCCGGGTCCGCCAGCCGCTCGGCCAGGCCCGCCTGTCGTCGCTGATCCACTCCATGTACGACCCGGACCACCCCATCGACCACATCCAGGCCATGTCGAAGCGCAACGCCTGGCCGGCCGAACTGGACGCCCGGGAGCCGAACTACCTCCAGGCCAAGACCCGCGAGTCGTCCACCCGCGACCCCTGGTGCCACGCCACCGCCTGGGTCAAGGAGTGGCCGATGACCCCGGTCGGCGTCAACTTCCTCGCCCCGCTCCTGGTCCACACCCCCGACGTCATCCGCACGGTCGCCGTCACCATGGACCTGGAGCCCACCGAGGTCGCCATCGAGCGGATGCTGACCGAGAAGACCAACGACGACGCCGAGGCCAGCCGCGCCGCCAAGATGAACCGCACCGTCGACCCGCGCGACATGGCGGCCAACTCCCGCCTCGACCAGCGCGGCGAGGACCTGGCGAGCGGCGCCGCGGGCGTCAACCTGGTCGGCTACATCACCGTCTCCTCCCGCAACCCCGAGGCGCTCGCCCGGGACAAGCGGACCATCCGCGCGTCGGCCGGCAAGTCCTACCTCAAGCTCGAGTGGTGCGACCGCGAGCACCACCGCGCCTTCGTCAACACGCTCCCGTTCGCGACCGGAATCCGAAGGTAGGGGCTGATGCTCTGATGAGGGACCCGCTGACCGTCCTCACGGAAGCCTTCACGTCCTTCCTGTTCGGGAAGGTCGAGTCGACCCGGCTGCCGGTGCGCACCTCCACCGGCCAGGCGCAGGCCGTCTACCTGCCGACCGCCGCACCCGGACTCGGCGACTCCGGTGTGATCATCGGCCGCGAGGTCTACTCCGGCAAGGGCTACATCTACGACCCGTTCCAGCTGTACGGCCAGCAGCTGCCCGCCCCGCACTGGCTGGTCCTCGGCGAGTCCGGCAACGGCAAGTCCGCGCTGGAGAAGACCTACGTCCTGCGCCAGCTCCGCTTCCGCGACCGCCAGGTCGTCGTCCTGGACGCCCAGGGCGAGGACGGCGTCGGCGAGTGGAACCTGGTCGCCCAGGAACTCGGCATAACCCCCATCCGCCTGGACCCCACCGCCGCCCTCGACCACGGCATCCGCCTCAACCCGCTGGACCCGGCGATCACCTCCACCGGCCAGCTGGCGCTGCTGCGCACCATCATCGAGGTGGCCATGGGCCACGGCCTCGACGAGCGCGCCGGCTTCGCCCTCAAGGTGGCGCACGCCTACGTCAACGCGACCATCGTGGACCGCCAGCCGGTCCTCACCGACATTGTCGAGCAGCTGCGCCACCCCAAGCCGGAGTCCGCGGAGGCGATGAACGTCGCCCTCGAGGACGTCCGCGCCTGGGGCCTGGACGTGGCCCTCGTCCTCGACCGGCTGGTCGACGGCGACCTGCGCGGCATGTTCGACGGCCCCACCACGGTCGGCATCGACCTGGACGCGCCGCTGATCGTCTTCGACCTCTCGCACATCGACCGCAACTCGATCGCCATGCCGATCCTGATGGCGATCGTCGGCGTGTGGCTGGAGCACACCTGGATCCGGCCGGACCGCAAGAAGCGCATCTTCCTCGTCGAAGAGGCCTGGCACATCATCAACAGCCCGTTCGTGGCCCAGCTCTTCCAGCGCCTGCTCAAGTTCGGCCGCCGCCTCGGCCTGTCCTTCGTCGCCGTGGTCCACCACCTGTCCGACGTGGTCGACGGCGCGGCGGCCAAGGAGGCCGCGGCGATCCTGAAGATGGCCTCCACCCGCACCATCTACGCCCAGAAGGCCGACGAGGCCCGCGCCACCGGCCGCGTGCTGGGCCTGCCCCGCTGGGCGGTGGAGATCATCCCGACGCTGACGCCCGGCATCGCGGTGTGGGACGTCAACGGCAACGTCCAGGTGGTCAAGCACCTGGTGACCGAGAGCGAACGCCCGCTGGTCTTCACCGACCGCGCCATGACCGAGTCGGCCAGCGCCATGGCCGAGGAGGAGCTGTCCGAGGCCCTGCGCGCGGCGGAACTGGAAGCGGAGGAGAGGGCGACCGCCTTTATGCACCACCAGTACCCCGAGTCGAAGTCGTCGGTGGCCTGACCGTGCCGCCCGAGGACAAGCGCGCCCCGTCCGCGGGCCAGGGCGGGATCCCGGACGGGCTGCTGGTCGGCCTGCTCGCCTTCCTGCTCGGCCTCAACGTGCTGGTGTGGACGGCGACCGGCCTGGCCGCCCTGTTCGCCCGCGGCTCCTGGCCCACGGCAGTGGCCTTCACCCGCGCCCCGCTCGCCATACGGCACCTGGTCGCCGCCCCGCACGACCTCGCGGGCGCGTGGCCGGACGCGGCGCCGCAGGCGCTCTCCGGCTACGGGCTCTTCTGGGGGCTGTTCATCGGCGAGCTGATGGCGCTGATCGTCCTCACCGTCTTCGTCCTGGGCACCGTGGCCCGCTGGAAGGCGGTCCGCGCCGCCCGGCGGGCCGGTCTGCCGCTCCCCGGACAGCAGGACCGCGCCACCGCCGAGCCCACGGCGAAGCCCGACCCCCGCCTCCCCGCCACCGCCGTGCCGGGCGGGACGGCGCAGGCCGCGGGCGGTCCGGCACAGGCCGCGGGCGGGACGGCGCAGGCCGCGGGCGGTCCGGCGACGCAGCCGCCCCACGCATCCGGCCACCTGCCCGGGCACACCGAGCCCGGCCCGGCCGCGGACGCGTCGGCCCCCGCCCAGCACGTCCCCCACCCGGCACAGGGATCCGCCGTGCCCGGCGCGGCCACCGGCACCGGTGCCGCCCCCACGTACGGCACGGCCGGCGGGCCCGGGGCGCACCCCGCCGCGGGCACGGCCGACGCACCGGGGACACACCCCGCCGCCGGCCCGGTACCGCAGCAGACGGCGGTCGCCCCCCTGCCCCCGGCCGTCCCGGCCCTCGTCGGCCCGCTGGTCTACGCGCCGCCCCAGGAGCGCCTCCCGCTGGCCGTGGAGACCGTGCTGGCGGCCGAGGGACCCGTCGTGGTCGTCACGTCCGACCCGGCCCTCTGGGAGGCCACCAAGGACGCCCGGGCCAAGCTCGGCCCCGTCCTGGTCCACGACGCCTCCCGCCTCTGCGACACCCCGGCCCGCCTCCACTGGTCGCCGCTGGCCGGCTGCCAGGACAAGGACACCGCGGCCGCCCGCGCCACCGCCCTGCTGGCCCCCGTCCGCCCCGCGGCCCGCCTGGACGCCGCCGTCGCCGACACCGCCGAGACGCTGCTGCGCTGCTACCTGCACGCCGCCGCCGTCGACGGCCGCACCCTGCGGCACCTCCACCGCTGGGCCCAGGGCAACCAGGTCCAGGACGCCGTCCGCGCCCTGCGTACCCACCCGTCCGCCGTCTCCGGCACGGCCGGCGAGCTCGAGTCCGCGCTCACCTCGCACCCCGAACGCCGCGACATGGCTTCCCAGCTGACGGCCCGTGCCCTCGCCTGCCTCGGCGCCGTCCACATCCGTGAGGCCTGCACCCCGAACCGGAACGATTCCCTGGTCCTGGATTCCTTCGTCCACGAAGCGGGCACGCTCTATGTGATCGGCGAATCCGTCGAGGACCCGAGGACCGACCCGGGAGCCATGCCGCTCCTGACGGCCCTCGCCTCCAGCGTGGTCGAGCGCGGCCGGCGCATGGCCGAACGGTCATCCTCCGGCCGCCTCGACCCACCAATCACCCTGGTCCTCGACGACGTCGCCGCCGTGGCCCCGGTCCCCGGGCTCCCCGACCTCCTGTCCGCGGGCCCCGCCCTCGGCCTCCCGACCCTGGCGCTGCTCCGCTCCCGGGAGCAACTGCGCGCCCGCTGGCCGCACTCGAACCTGTGAACCCCAGGCCCAACCCTCAGTTCTCGCTCAAAACCCATGGCTTTCCCTCTCACGGGGTGCAACCGTGAGCCCCTGCCCACCGTCTCCGGGGGCAGAGGCGCAACATCGGTGAGGGGTGGGCGACATGGTCTGGTTCCTGGGCCTCGGATTCGCGGGACTTCTCGTCCTGACCGTCGCGCTCGTCTTCGACGGCCTCCTCGAAGGCCTCTTCAGCGGCGTCGAGGCACTCAACGGCTTCTTCGACGGACTCATCTCGCTGCCCGTGGTCGCCGGCTTCGTCTCGATGCTCGGCTTCGCCGGAGCGATCGTCACCGGCACCACCGGTCTCGGCCCGGTCGCCGCGACCGCCCTCGCCCTCCCCGCCGCACTGCTCACCGCCTGGGGCGCCTACCGCGCCGCCCGGGCACTCATGAACGACGGCTCCGGCGCCGCCCCGCGTGAGGGGGACGTCGTGGGCGTCGCCGGAACCGTCGTCACCGCCATATCGGCGGACGGCTACGGCGAGGTCCTGGTGCGCCTCGCCGGACAGCCCGTCAAGCTCGCCGCCCGCGCCGACACCCCGCTGCCCCGCGGCACCGAGGTCTGGGTCGACCGGTCGCTCTCCAGCACCTCCGTCTCGGTACGCCCGGTCGAACGCTGACCGATCCGGCGCCACCGGGCCCGCCGAGACCCCCGATCTCAACGACCAACGACTTCACAACAGCGTCATTCCGTTCCCTGGGGGGAAGCCATGCCAAGCCCTGTCGTCATCGCGTCCGTCGGAGTGGTCGTACTCCTGTTCCTTCTGGGCCTGATCGTGGCCAGCCGTTACAAGGTGGCCGGCCCCAACGAGGCCTTCATCGTCACCGGCCGCCGCGGCAAGAAGTCCACCGACCCCGAGACCGGGGCCGTGTTCACCGACAACAGCGGCCAGAAGGTCGTGGTCGGCGGTGGCGTATTCGTCGTCCCGTTCGTCCAGCAGCGCTTCAGCCTCGACCTGTCGTCCCGGCAGATCCCCGTGCACGTCCGCGGCGCGGTCACCCTGCGCGGCGTCAAGGCGAACCTGGACGGCGTCGCCATCGTCAAGGTCGGCGGCACCGAGGACGCCATCCGCGCCGCCGCGCAGCGTTTCCTCGGGCAGCAGGACGACATCGTCAGCTTCACCCAGGAGGTCCTCTCCGGCGCCCTGCGCGCCATCGTCGGCCGCATGTCGGTGGAGGACATCATCCGTGACCGCGCCGTCTTCGCCGGCCAGGTCGCCGAGGAGGCCGAGGCCAGCCTCTCCGGCCAGGGTCTGATCATCGACGCCTTCCAGATCCAGGACATCACCACCGAGGGCTCCTACCTTCAGGACCTCGGCCGTCCCGAGGCCGCCCGCGCCAAGCAGGAGGCTGACATCGCCGAGGCGATCGCCCGCCGCGCCGCCGAGCAGGCCCGCCTCAAGGCCGAGGAGGAGATCGCGATCGCCCAGCGGACCTACGCCCTGAAGCAGGCGGAGATCCAGGCCGAGACCGACGAGGCCAAGGCCCGCGCCGCAGCCTCCGGCCCGCTCGCCGAGGCGGCCCGCCAGCAGGAGATCCTCCAGGAGCAGGAGAAGGTCGCCGAACGCCAGGCCGCCCTGACCGACCGCCAGCTCGACACCGAGGTCCGCAAGCCCGCCGACGCCAAGCGGTACGCCGCAGAGCAGGAGGCCGAGGCCAAGCGCGTCGCCCGCGTGAAGCAGGCCGAGGCCGAGCGCCTGGCCGGCATCGCCGCCGCCCAGGCCGAGGCCGAGCGGGCCCGGCTCACCGGTGAGGGCGAGAAGCAGCGCCGTAGCGCGCTCGCCGAGGCCGTCCGCCTCGAGGGTGAGGCCGAAGCCGCCGCGATCGGCGTCAAGGGCGCCGCGGAGGCCGACGCCATGGAGAGGAAGGCCGACGCCTACCGCCAGTACGGTGACGCGGCCATCCTGCAGATGCTGGTGGAGATCCTTCCCCAGGTCGTCGAGAAGGCCGCCGAGCCGCTGAGCGCCATCGACAAGATGACCGTCATCTCCACCGACGGCGCCTCCCAGCTCTCCCGCACCGTCACCGACAACGTCGCCCAGGGCCTGGAGCTCCTGAGCTCCACCACCGGCGTGGACCTCCCGTCCCTCCTGAAGAACCTCACCCAGCGGAACGGCAGCGACAACCACACCGACGCCGCCCCCACGAAGCGAAGCGTTCCGATCAGCGAGTAACCGTCGCACGGGTACGACAAAGGGCCCTGGCCCGCCCCATGATGTCCATGGGGCGGGCCAGGGCCCTTCGGTCTTCCCGTACCGGCATGTGCGGGGTCACCCTGCCGCTTTCGCCTTCGCCAGGACGAACTCCAGCTCCACGTCGTCGGGGCCCTTCGGCACCCGCACCCCGCTGGGCTCGAACCCGAGCCGCCGGTACGCACGGATCGCCCGCTCGTTGCGCTCGTGCACGTAGAGCCGCACCCGCTCGGCCCCGCGCTCGTACGCCCAGGCCACGGCCGCCTCGAACAGCTCCTCCACGACCCCCGAACCGCGGTACTCCGGCCGTACGAACACACCGACGACCTGGCCCTGCCGGCACGCGATCGGACGGCCCAGGAAGTCCTTCTCCCCCGCCTCCTCCATCAGCACCGTGGCCGATCCCGCCCAGACCCCGCGCTGTCCCGGCACCTCGGCGACGAACTGCCGTACCGCGGTGCCTCCTTCGGCCGCGCCGGCTGTCCGCGCCTGATAGAACGCATCGGGCTGGGCGGCGGCCGCCTCGTAGGTCTCCGCGTACGCCAGGTGCGCCACCGGATCCCGCAGGGCAGCCAGCCTCAGCGCCTTGTGCTCACGCCATTCGCCGGCGCGGATGACCCGTACAGCGGGTCGTCGTGTGTCGTCCATGCGACGACCCTAGGCACCGGCGTCGCGGCCCGACAGTGAAATAAATGCCCCGGAAATGCGGAAAGCCCCCGCACAAGGTGCGAGGGCTTTCCCAATATTTGTTCGGCGGCGTCCTACTCTCCCACAGGGTCCCCCCTGCAGTACCATCGGCGCTGTGAGGCTTAGCTTCCGGGTTCGG
>NZ_JBEOVU010000004.1:0-312806 GCF_040295685.1 Streptomyces sp. NPDC002734 | reverse complement strand
ACGCCCGGTTACATTCCGAACCCGGAAGCTAAGCCTCACAGCGCCGATGGTACTGCAGGGGGGACCCTGTGGGAGAGTAGGACGCCGCCGAACAATTTTTTGGAGGACCCTCGGTCCCAGCGTTCAGCTGGGGCTGGGGGTCCTTTTTGTTTTTCCCCTTTTTGTTCTGCCGCAGTACGGGAACCCGACTGCGCGACGATGCTTAGCAGTACCGAAGACTAGGAGTCACCGATGTCCACCAACTCTCCCGACGAGCGCCCCGAGCGCGAGCCACGCCGCCGGGACGGTGGTGACCGCGGAGACCGCGGCGGCTTCCGCAGGGACGACCGTGGCCCGCGCCAGGGCGGCGGCGACCGCGGCGGTTTCGGCCGGCGTGACGACCGTGGCGGTGACCGTGGCGGCTTCCGCCGCGACGACCGCGGTGACCGTGGGGGCGACCGCGGCGGGTTCGACCGTCGTGATGACCGTGGCCCGCGCCGCGACGACGACCGTGGTGGGTTCCGCGGTGGCCGTGACGACCGCGGCGGTGACCGCGGTGGCTTCCGCGGCCGCGACGACCGTGGCGGCGACCGCGGGGGCGACCGCGGTGGGTTCCGCCGCGAGGGTGGCGACCGTCCCGGGTTCCGCCGTGACAGCGGTGACCGGCCGGGCTTCCGCCGCGACGACCGCGGTGGGGACCGTGGCGGTTTCCGTCGCGACGACCGCGGCCCGCGCCGTGATGACGACCGCGGTGGGTTCCGGCGTGACGATCGTGGCGGTGAGCGCCGCGAGTTCGACCGCGGCGGCGACCGCGGTGGCGACCGTGGCGGTTTCCGCCGTGACGACCGTGGCCCGCGCCGCGATGACGACCGTGGTGGCTTCCGCCGTGATGACCGCGGTGGCGACCGTGGCGGGTTCCGTCGCGACGACCGTGCCCCGCGCCGGGACGACCGTGGTGACCGTGGTGGGTTCGAGCGCCGTGACGACCGCGGTCCGCGTCGGGACGACGACCGTGGTGGGTTCCGCGGCGGCCGTGACGACCGCGGCGGTGACCGTGGCGGCTTCCGCCGTGATGACAGCCGTGGCGAGCGGCCCCAGCGGAGCGACTTCCGTGGCCGTGACGACCGTGGTGGCGACCGGGGTGGCTTCCGCCGTGACGACCGTGGTGACCGTGGTGGGTTCGAGCGCCGTGACGACCGCGGTCCGCGCCGGGACGACGACCGTGGTGGGTTCCGCGGCGGCCGTGACGACCGCGGCGGTGACCGCGGCGGCTTCCGTGGCCGTGACGACCGCGGTGGCGACCGTGGCGGCTTCCGCCGCGACGACCGTGCCCCGCGCCGGGACGACCGCGGTGACCGTGGTGGCGACCGCGGCGGGTTCGACCGTCGTGACGACCGCGGCCCGCGCCGGGACGACGACCGTGGTGGGTTCCGCGGCGGCCGTGACGACCGCGGCGGTGACCGCGGTGGCTTCCGCGGCCGCGATGACCGCGGCGGCGACCGTGGCGGTTTCCGCCGCGACGACCGTGGCCCCCGTCGGGACGACGACCGCGGTGGGTACCGCGGCCGGGACGACCGTCGCGGTGGCGCCGGTGGTGGCGGTGGCGGGCGTTTCCGCGAGGAGCGGGAGCGTGAGCGGGACCGCGAGCCGATCAAGCGGCTGCCGATCCCCGAGGAGGTCACCGGCGACGAACTGGACAAGGACGTCAAGCAGGAGCTCCAGAGCCTGCCGAAGACGCTCGCCGAGGACGTCGCGCGCAACCTGGTGATGGTCGCCCGGCTGATCGACGAGGACCCCGAGGGCGCCTACGGCTACTCCCGGGTGGCGCTGCGGCTCGCGTCGCGTGTCGCCGCGGTGCGTGAGGCCGCCGGCTTCGCCGCCTACGCGAACCAGAAGTACTCCGAGGCGCTGGCCGAGTTCCGTGCCGCCCGCCGGATGACCGGCAACGTCGAGCTGTGGCCCGTGATGGCCGACTGCGAGCGCGGTATGGGCCGTCCCGAGAAGGCCCTCGACATGGCCGGCGCTCCCGACGTGCAGCGGCTGGACAAGGCCGGCCAGGTCGAGATGCGCCTGGTCGCCGCGGGGGCCCGCCGTGACATGGGGCAGCTCGACGCGGCGATCGTGACGCTGCAGAGCCCGGAGCTGGCCTCCAGCGCGGTGCACCCGTGGACCGCGCGGCTGCGGTACGCCTACGCGGACGCGCTGCTCGAGGCCGGGCGCGAGTCGGACGCGCGCGAGTGGTTCGCCAAGGCGGTCGAGTCCGACCGTGACGGCAGCACCGACGCCTCGGACCGGCTGGCCGAGCTGGACGGCGTGGAGTTCGTGGACGCGCTGGACGAGGACGCCGCCGACGAGGACGAGCAGGCGCTCGGTTCCGTCGCCGAGGCGCCCCACGCCGACGACGACGTGGACGACGACGCCGACGACGCGGAGGAGCGCGACGAGCGGCGCACCGGGGTCGAGCGCGACGAGCAGGACGAGGACGACGACGTCGCGGACGACTTCGTGCCCGAGGGCCACGAAGGCCATGAGGGCGACGAGGGCCGCGAGGGCGTCGACCGGAAGAAGTCCGAGGACGACGACCAGGTCTGACAGCGGGTGACCTCCACGTCTCCCGACGCGTGAGGGAATGAGGAAGGGCGGGGCCAAGAGGCCCCGCCCTTTCTCGTTTCCGCGCCCCGGGTCACTCCCCGACCAGGCGAAGGACCAGCCCGGAGGCCGGCTTAGGCCCGAAGGAGGTGGACTTGCGGGGCACGGTGACGCCCTGCTGGGCCAGCTCGCGGACCACGTCCTCGCGCACCGGGTTCAGCAGGACGGCCGTGCCGCCCTCCCGTTCGGCCTTCCGGACGGTCGCCTCGGCGTCGTGGATGTAGGTGATCTGCTCCGGCGAGTCCTCGGGGACGTGCCACACGTGCTCGAGCAGCGCGCAGTGCAGCACGGTGGCGTCCATCGAACGCCAGGCGTCGGGCCGCCCGGACGGCACCGCGCGGGCGAGCAGGTCGGGATCGGGGCGGTCGGCGAGGTGGAAGGCGCCGTCGCCGGCGAGCAGGAAGGCGTTGCCCTCGGCGGACGCCGCCGCGAGGTGCTCCAGAGCCTCGGGCAGGGGGACGTCCAGGCGGCGGACGCGGAACAGGCCGGTCAGGGAGGCCAGGGCGTCGGAGACCGGCAGCCGGCGCAGCAGCCGGTGGATGGCGCGGACCCGCAGCGGATAGCGGGTGGTGTCCACCAGGAGCACCAGTCCGTGGTCCCAGGGGCCCGGAGAGGGCTGCTGGGAGTCGCGGAGCCTGAGGTAGGTGGCCCAGCGGTGGTGGCCGTCGGCGATGAGGGCCTGCCGGCCGCGCAGGTCGTCCTGGGCCGTCGCCTGTTCGGCGGGGTCGGTGACGGCCCACAGGCGGTGGGTGACGCCGTCCTCGGTCACGGTGGACAACAGCGGTTCGCGGACCGCGGCGGCCTCGACGACGGCGGCAGCGCCGGAGGCCTCGCCGTCGCTCCGGTAGGAGAGCAGGAGTGGTTCGAGGTTGGCGGAGGTCGCCCGCATCAGGGCGGCGCGGTCGGCCACCACATGGGGCATCACGTCCTCGTGGGGGAGGACCACACCCTCGTCGGGGTCGGAGAGACGGAGGGCGCCGATCAGGCCGCGCTGCAGCGTGCCGTCGACGGCGCGCTGCTCGTAGACGTAGAGCGCGGGCTCCTCCTCGACGGTCAGCACCCCGTCGTCGAGCCAGCGGCGCAGGGTCGCGGCGGCGCGTGCGTTGCGCTCGTCGGGGTCGAGGGCCTGCGGGAGGATCAGCCGGACGATGTTGTGCGGGTCCAGGGCCTCCAGGTGGTGGAGGCCGTCGGGGCGGACCACCACGTCGTAGGGCGGGGAGGTGACGGCGGCCAGGCTGCGGACCTGGCCGGCCGCGTACCGCAGGCCGCGGAACGGGCTGAGTTCGAGTCCGTGCCGCTCCTGCTCCCCGTGCTGACCTGCTGTGCTCATTGGAGCATCGTAAGTGCGCACCTGGCGTGAGGGATCATCGGGGGAAGAGGCTGGACCCCCAGCGGCGCAGAAGGAGCGATGGACATGAGCCAGACCGTCAGGACGCGGCCCGAGGGCAGCGGCGGGCAGGTGCTGCGCGAGGCCTACGACACGGCCCTGCTCGACCTGGACGGCGTGGTGTACGCGGGCGGGGAGGCCATCGTGCACGCGGTGGACTCGCTGGCCGTCGCACGGGACGCGGGCATGCACCTCGCCTACGTCACCAACAACGCCCTGCGGACGCCCGACACGGTGGCGGAGCACCTGACGGAGCTCGGCATACCGACCGAGGCGGGTGAGGTGATCACCTCGGCGCAGGCGGTGTCCCGGCTGGTGGCCGAGGCGCTGCCGGAAGGCTCACGGGTGCTGGTGATCGGCGGCGAGGGGCTGCGGGTGGCGCTGCGGGAACGCGGCCTGGTGCCGGTCGAGTCGGCGGACGACGACCCGGCCGCCGTGGTGCAGGGGTACGGCGGGCCCGAGATCGCCTGGGGGCGGTTCGCGGAAGCCTGCTACGCCATCGCCCGCGGACTGCCGTGGTTCGCGTCCAACACCGACCTGACGGTGCCGACGGCGCGCGGCATCGCGCCCGGGAACGGCGCGGCGGTCGAGGTGGTGCGGCTGGCCACGGGCGCGGAGCCGAAGGTGGCGGGCAAGCCGCTGCCGCCGATGCACCGGGAGACCGTGCTGCGGACCGGTGCGCGGCGGCCGCTGGTCGTCGGGGACCGTCTGGACACCGACATCGAGGGCGCGTTCAACGGGGACGTGGACTCGCTGCTGGTGCTGACCGGCGTCACCGACGCGGCCCGGCTGCTGGCGGCGGTGCCGGAACACCGGCCCACCTACGTCGACGCCGACCTGCGGGGGCTGCTGGCGCCGCAGCCCGAGGTGACGCCGGAGGGCGACGGGTTCCGGTGCGGCGGCTGGACGGCGGCGGCCGGCCCCAAGGAGCTGACGCTGGACGGGGACGGCGGGCCGATGGACGGGCTGCGGGCGCTGTGTGCGGCGGCGTGGACGGCCGGCGGGCAGGAGGCCTGCTCCCTCGACGCGGGGAAGGCGCTGGCCCGGCTGGGTCTCTGACCGGCGGAGGGTGCCGGCGCAGGGCCGCCGTGCGGTCGGCGTGCGGTCGGCGCAGGGCCGGCGGGGCTCCTCCGGGAGCGGATCGGGGATCACGTGTGCGGGAGGGGAACGGGGGAGCGGGGCCGCAGGTTGGTTAGGTTAACCTAACCGGGTGTTCACAGACACTCCCTCCACGCAGCGCGTCGCGCCGCCGTCCGCAGAGGCCCCACGGCAGCGGCGGCGCTCCGCCGCCAAGGCCGTCGGCCTGGTGGCGGCCCTCGTGCTGCTGGTCGTCGTCGCGACGGCGAGCATCGCGGTCGGCGCCAAGCCTCTGACCATGGGCCAGGTCTGGCACGGGCTCTTCGCGGACACCGGAACCTACGGCGACGTCGTCGTGGGGGAGCGGCTGTCGCGGACCGTGCTGGGACTGCTGGCGGGCGCGGCGCTCGGTCTGGCCGGAGCGGTGCTCCAGGCGCTGACCCGCAACCCGCTCGCCGACCCCGGCCTGCTCGGCATCAACGCGGGCGCCTCGGCGGCGGTGGTCACGGCCATCACCTTCTTCGGCGTCACCTCGGTCGGCGGCTACGTGTGGTTCGCCTTCGCGGGTGCCATGGTGGTGGGCGCGCTGGTGTGGTTCCTCGGCGGCAGCCGGGGTGCGACGCCGGTCAGGCTGGCGCTCGCGGGCATGGCGATCGCCGCCGCGCTCCAGGGCTACCTGCAGGCGCTGATGATCCTCGACGAGGCGGCGCTGGGGCGGATGCGGTTCTGGACCGTCGGCTCGCTGGGCGCCGCGTCCTGGCAGAGCATCGGACAGGTGCTGCCGTTCATCGCCGTCGGCACGGTGCTGGCACTGGCGCTGGCCCGCCCGCTGAACGCGATGGAGATGGGCGACGACACCGCCCGGGCGCTCGGCGCCCACCTCAACCGGACCCGGGCGCTGTCCATGCTCGCGGCCACCCTGCTGTGCGGGGCGGCCACCGCGGCCTGCGGGCCGATCGTCTTCGTCGGGCTGATGGTCCCGCACGTGGTGCGCTCCTTCACCGGGCCGGACCTGCGCTGGATCCTGCCGTACGCCACCGTGCTCTCCCCGGTGCTGCTGCTGGGCGCCGACGTGATCGGGCGGGTCGTGGTGCGGCCGTCCGAGCTGCAGGTCGGCATCGTCACGGCGGTCATCGGCGGGCCGCTCTTCATCTTCCTGGTCCGACGGCGGAGGACGGCGCAGCTGTGACAACCCCGAAGACCTCCCCACGTCCGGGCGCCGGGCGCCGGACCACCGCGCAGCCCGTGCTGCGGATCGGCGGGCGCGTCTCGCTGCGGATCCGGGTGCGCGCGGTGGCCGTGGTCGCGGTGCTGGCCCTCGTCGCGTTCGCCGCGGCGGTGGTGCTGATCGGCACCGGCGACTTCCCGATGTCCTTCTCGGACGTGCTGGGCGTGCTGTTCGGCGAGGGACACCCGGCCGACGAACTGATCGTGCAGGAACTGCGGCTGCCGCGGGTGCTGGTGGGACTGCTGGTCGGCGCCGCGCTGGGGCTGGCCGGCGCGCTGTTCCAGGCCGTCTCGCGCAACCCGCTGGGCAGCCCGGACATCCTCGGCCTCGGCCAGGGCGCGACGGCGGGCGCGCTGACCATGATCGTGCTGTTCTCCGGCAGCGCCGCCGCCGTGACGGCCGGGGCGCTGGTCGGCGGACTGGTCACCGGCACGGCGATCTACCTGCTGGCCTGGAAGCGCGGCGTGCACGGCTACCGGCTGGTGCTGGTCGGCATCGGTGTCAGCGCGGTGATGACCGCGGTCAACAGCTACCTGATCACCAAGGCCGACATGGTCGACGCCGCGCGGGCCGTGGTGTGGATGACCGGCTCGCTGTCCGGACGGGACTGGGCCCAGGTGTGGCCGCTGCTGGCGCTGTGCGTGGTGCTGGTGCCGCTGGTGCTGGCCAACGAGCGGGGTCTGCGGATGACGGAGATGGGTGACGACGCGTCCTACGCGCTGGGCGTGCGCGTCGAGCGGGTGCGGCTGGTGATGCTGGGCTGCGCGGTGCTGCTGGCGTCGGCCGCGACGGCGGCGGCCGGGCCGGTGGCGTTCGTGGCGCTCACCGCGCCGCAGCTCGCGCGGCGGCTCACCCGGACGCCGGGGCCCAACCTGGTGCCGTCCATGGCCATGGGCGCGGCCCTGCTGATCGTCGCGGACCTGCTGTCGCAGCGGGCCTTCGGCTCCGACCAGCTGCCGGTCGGTGTGGTCACCGGCGGGCTGGGCGGCGTCTACCTGCTGTGGCTGCTGGTGGCCGAGCGGAAGGCCGGACGGGTATGAGCACGCGCCGCGACGGCGTCGGAACGACGGGCATGAAGCACATGGGGAAGAGGAGCACCGGCGCCGTGGACAACCGACTGTCGGCCGAGAACGTCACCCTCGCCTACGAGCAGCGCGTCATCGCGCGGGAGTTGTCGGTGGAGATCCCCGACAACTCGTTCACGGTGATCGTCGGCCCCAACGCCTGCGGGAAGTCGACGCTGCTGCGGGCGCTGTCGCGGATGCTGCGGCCCAGCGAGGGGCGGGTGCTGCTGGACGGGCAGGTCATCCAGTCGCTGCCGGCGAAGAAGGTGGCGCGCACGCTCGGGCTGCTGCCGCAGTCGTCGGTCGCCCCGGACGGCATCACGGTCGCCGACCTGGTGGCCCGCGGCCGTTACCCGCACCAGGGGCTGCTGCGGCAGTGGTCCCCCGAGGACGAGCGGGTGGTCCAGGAGTCCATGGAGCGCACCGGCGTCGCCGGGCTGGGGGACCGGTACGTCGACGAGCTCTCCGGAGGGCAGCGGCAGCGGGTGTGGATCGCGATGGCGCTCGCCCAGGAGACGCCGCTGCTGCTGCTGGACGAGCCGACCACGTACCTGGACATCCAGCACCAGCTCGACGTGCTCGACCTGTGCGCGGAGCTGCACGAGGAGCACGGGCGGACGCTGGTGGCGGTCCTGCACGACCTCAACCACGCGGCGCGGTACGCGACGCATCTGATCGCGCTGCGGGAGGGTGAGGTCGTCGCGGAGGGGGCGCCGGGGGACGTGGTGACGGCGGAGCTGGTGGAGCGGGTGTTCGGGATCCGCTGCCAGGTGATCCCGGACCCGGAGACCTCCACCCCGCTGGTCGTCCCCGCCTCCCGCAAGACCCGCGCCACCTCCCCGGCGTAGCCCCGCGTCCCGCCTTCCCCGCCGGCGGGGGTCCGGTGAGGTCACAGGAGGGTTCGGAGGTGGAGGAGGTCGCGGAGGGGGGCTTCGAGGGTCAGGCGGCCGGTGGCCCAGGCGCGGGGGAAGGCGAGGGTGCCGGCGACCAGGGCGAGGAGGTCGTCGCCGGTGGTGGAGAGACGGATGCGGGCCGGTTCGGAGGGCCGCCCGGGAACGACGTCCCGCACCTCCAGGAGGCCCCCGGACAGCCGCCCGGTGAAGGTGACGTCCAGATCGGTGACGTGGTAGCTCAGGGTCCGCTCGACCCCCGCCGCCTCCCGCACCGCCGCCGACGCGGACGCCAGACGCCCGGCGAGCTCCTCCAGTGCCGCACGGCACTCCTCGATCGTGGCCATCGCGACAGACGGTACCCCCGCTCCACGCGGTAGCGTCGTGCCATGAGCGACACACCACCCGAACCGGCGGCCGAGGAGGCCGAAGGGGCGCAGGAGCAGGCCGGCGACCCGGCCGACGAGCCGGCCGCCCCCGCCCCGCTCGGGGTGCCCCGCACGCCCACCGGCGACGCCCGGGTCGACACCGCGCTGGAGCGCCTCGCCGACGCCGACCACCTCGCCGCCGACGGCCACCTCGAGGTGTACGAGGATGTACACGGGGCGCTGCGCGAGGCGCTCACCGCGCTGGACAACCCCATCGCGTCGATGCCGCACGACAACAGGAGCTGAACCGAACGTGGCAGGAGTGGCACGCCGCCGTCTCGACGCCGAACTGGTGCGCAGGAAGCTGGCCCGCTCGCGGGAGCACGCGAGCCAGCTGATCGCCGCCGGGCGGGTCACCGTCGGCAAGGCCGTGGCGACCAAGCCCGCCACCCAGGTGGAGACCGCGGCGGCGATCGTGGTCGCCGAGGACGACAGCGACCCCGAGTACGTCTCGCGGGGCGGCCACAAGCTGGCCGGCGCGCTGGAGGCGTTCGTGCCGCGGGGCCTGAAGGTCGAGGGACGGCGGGCGCTAGACGCCGGCGCCTCCACCGGCGGGTTCACCGACGTGCTGCTGCGCGCCGGCGCGGCCCACGTGGTGGCCGTCGACGTCGGCTACGGGCAGCTCGCCTGGTCGCTGCAGAGCGACGACCGGGTGACGGTGAAGGACCGCACGAACGTCCGGGAGCTGACCGTCGAGCAGATCGACGGCGTGCCCGTGGACCTGGTCGTCGGCGACCTGTCGTTCATCCCGCTAGGCCTGGTGCTGCCCGCCCTGGTGCGCTGCACGGCGCCCGACGCGGACCTGGTGCTGATGGTCAAGCCGCAGTTCGAGGTGGGCAAGGAACGCCTCGGTAGCGGAGGCGTGGTGCGCAGCCCGGAGCTGCGCGCCGAGGCGGTGCGGGAGGTCGCGCGGCGGGCCGGCGAGCTGGGGCTCGGCGTCCTCGGCGTCACCGCCAGCCCGCTGCCCGGACCGTCCGGGAACGTCGAGTACTTCCTGTGGCTGCGTGCCGGGGCGCCCGCCCTGGACCCGGCCGACGTCGAACGCGCAGTGGCGGAGGGGCCGCGTTGAGCGAGAGCAGAACGGACGGGCAGGACCGCACGGTCTTCCTGCTCGCCCACACGGGGCGCCCCGCGGCCATCCGCAGCGCCGAACTGGTGGTGCGCGGGCTGCTCGACGCCGGGCTCGGCGTGCGGGTGCTGGAGTCCGAGGCGCACGACCTGCCGCTGCCGGACAGCGTGCGGACGGTCGCCGAGGCCACGCCCGCCTGCCTGGACGGATGCGAGCTGCTGGTCGTCCTCGGCGGCGACGGCACCCTGCTGCGCGGCGCGGAGTTCGCCCGCGCCTCCGGCGTGCCGATGCTCGGCGTCAACCTGGGCCGGGTCGGCTTCCTCGCCGAGGCCGAACGGGACGCGCTCGACCAGGTCGTGGAGCGGGTGGTCGCCCGCGACTACGAGGTCGAGGAGCGAATGACGGTCGACGTGGAGGTGCACCGCAACGGCAGCGTCGTCCACACCGACTGGGCGCTCAACGAGGCCGCCGTGCAGAAGGTCTCCGCGGAGAAGCTCCTCGAGGTCGTCCTGGAGATCGACGGACGGCCGGTGACCGGCTTCGGCTGCGACGGGATCATCTGCGCCACGCCCACCGGATCGACCGCCTACGCCTTCTCGGCCGGCGGGCCGGTGGTGTGGCCCGAGGTCGAGGCGCTGCTGATGGTGCCGATCAGCGCGCACGCGCTGTTCGCCAAGCCGCTGGTCACCTCGCCGGACTCGGTGCTGGTGGTGGAGGTGCTGCCGCACATCCCGCCCGGCGTGCTGTGGTGCGACGGCCGGCGCACGGTCGAACTCCCGCCCGGGGCGCGGGTGGAGGTCCGCCGGGGCGCCGTTCCGGTGCGGCTGGCGCGGCTGCACCACGCCTCGTTCACCGACCGGCTGGTGGCCAAGTTCGCCCTCCCCGTCTCCGGCTGGCGCGGCGCGCCGCACTGACCGGCGGCGCCCGCGGGCGGCACGCCCGGACGGGGGCGCGTCGCGATCATGGCCGAAGACCTCGTAAGGTCGGGGGCGTGTTGGAGGAGATGCGGATACGGTCGCTCGGAGTCATCGACGACGCGGTCGTCGAGCTGTCCCCCGGTTTCACCGCCGTCACGGGCGAGACCGGCGCGGGCAAGACGATGGTCGTCACCAGCCTCGGTCTGCTGCTCGGCGGACGCGCCGATCCCGCCCTGGTGCGGATCGGCGCGAAGAACGCGGTGGTCGAGGGCCGCATCGCGCTGCCCGCCGGCGCGTCCGTCGTCACCCGTGCCGAGGAGGCCGGCGCCGAGCTCGACGACGGCGCCCTGCTGATCAGCCGCACGGTCTCCGCCGAGGGCCGCTCGCGCGCCCACCTGGGCGGCCGCGGCGTGCCCGTGGGGCTCCTCGCGGAGCTGGCCGACGACCTGGTCGCGGTGCACGGGCAGACCGACCAGCAGGGCCTGCTGAAGCAGAACCGCCAGCGCCAGGCACTGGACCGGTACGCGGGCGCGGCGGTGGCCGGCCCGCTGGAGAAGTACACGGACGCCTACCGGCGGCTGCGGGCGGTCTCCGCCGAGCTGGAGGAGATCACCACCCGGGCCCGTGAGCGCGCCCAGGAGGCCGACCTGCTCCGGTACGGCCTGGAGGAGATCAACGCCGTCGAGCCGCGGCAGGGCGAGGACACCGAGCTGGCCGCCGAGGCGCAGCGGCTCGGGCACGCCGAGGCGCTGGCGCAGGCCGCCACCGTCGCGCACACCGCGCTGGCCGGCGACCCGGAGGACCCCGAGGGCGTCGACGCCGGCGCCCTCGTCTCGGGCGCCCAGCGCGCCCTGGAGGCGGTCCGCTCGCACGACCCGGCGCTGGCCGCGCTGGCCGACCGGGTCGGCGAGATCGGCATCCTGCTCGCCGACGTCTCCGGCGAACTCGCCGGGTACGCCGGGAACCTGGACGCCGACCCGCGCCGGCTCGCCGCCGTGGAGGAGCGCCGGGCCGCGCTGACCGCGCTGACGCGCAAGTACGGCGAGGACGTCGCCGCGGTGCTGGCCTGGGCGGAGCAGTCGGCCGCCCGGCTCACCGAGCTCGAGGGCGACGACGACCGGGTGGGCGACCTCACCGCCGAGCGGGACGCGCTGCGCGTCGAACTCGGCACGCTTGCCCAGCAGTTGACCGACGCGCGCACCGAGGCCGCCGAGCGGTTCGCCGCCGCGGTCACCGAGGAGCTGGCCTCGCTGGCCATGCCGCACGCGCGGGTCTCGTTCTCCGTCCGGCAGACCGAGGACCCCGAGGGCGTTGAGGTCGGCGGCCGCACGGTCGCCTACGGGCCGGCCGGCGTCGACGAGGTCGAGCTGCTGCTCGCCCCGCACCCCGGCGCCCCGGCGCGGCCGATCGCCAAGGGCGCGTCCGGTGGTGAGCTGTCGCGGGTGATGCTCGCCGTCGAGGTGGTCTTCGCCGGCACCGACCCCGTCCCGACCTACCTGTTCGACGAGGTCGACGCGGGGGTCGGTGGCAAGGCCGCGGTGGAGATCGGGCGTCGTCTCGCCCGGCTGGCGCGGACCGCACAGGTCGTCGTCGTCACCCATCTGCCGCAGGTGGCGGCGTTCGCCGACCGGCAGCTGCTCGTGGAGAAGACCAGCGACGGGTCGGTCACCCGTTCGGGCGTGAAGGTGCTCGAGGGGGAGGACCGGATCCGTGAGCTGTCGCGGATGATGGCGGGCCAGGAGGACTCCGAGACGGCCCGGGCCCACGCCGAGGAGCTCCTGGAGTCGGCGGCGGCGGCGCGCGCCGAACTCTGAGCGCAGCGGCCCGTGCGGCTGGGCCGTGCGGGTGGAGCCGGTCGGCGGGCCGCCCGGGCTCTGGCATCCTAGGCGGCGACCGAACGAGCACGGGCGGGCGGCGGGGGACCCTCGCGGGCCCGCCGCCCGGCCGCCGCACCCCGGTGACCGACCGCACGAAGACCGCACGACGCTCGACCAGGAGCCCAGGCGCCCGTGACCCTTGTGAACACCCCCGCCCCCACCGGCCTCACGCCGCTGCGCACCGTCCAGGTGACCGGTGGCAGTGCGGCCGGGAGCACCCATGTGCGGTCGCTGAGCGCCGGCCTGGTCGCCAGGGGCGTGCGGGTGACGGTGTGCGCCCCCAGCGACACCGAACACACCTACGGGTTCACCGCCGTCGGGGCGCGGCACGTGCCGATCCCGCGCAGCAGCGATCCCGCCTCGGTGGCGGCACTGCGCATCGCGTGCGCCGACGCCGACGTGGTGCACGCGCACGGGCTGCACGCCTCGTTCCGCACCGTGCTGGCGCTGGGTGGCCGCCGTACGCCGCTGGTGGTGACCTGGCACAACCGGGCCAGGGCCGAGGGCGCGGCGCGGGCCGCGGTGCTGAAGGTGCTGGAGCGGCGGGTGGTGCGGGCGGCCGCGGTGGTCCTCGGGACCTCCTCCGGCCTGGTGGACCGGGCCCGGCGGCGGGGCGCGCGGGACGCGCGGCTGTCGGCCGTGGGCCTGCCGCGCGCCCTGCCACCGGGTGGGGCACGGCTTGCCGGGGGAGACCGCGGCGGCGACCTCGACGGCGACCGGCGGGCGAAGCTGCGGGCCGAACTCGGCGCGCTGGGGCGGCCGCTGGTCCTCGCGGTGGGCGCCCTGGAGGAGGGCCGCGGCCACCGGCTGCTGCTGGACGCCGCGCGACGGTGGCGGGGCGCGGGGGACGGCCCGCTGGTCGTGGTGTGCGGAGAGGGCTCGCTGCGGGGGGAGTTGCAGCAGCGGATCGAACAGGAAGGGCTGCCGGTACGGCTGTTGGGGCGGCGGGAGGACCTGGCGTCCCTGCTGACGGCGGCGGACGTGGCGGTGGTGCCGGACTGCGCGGAGGGCCGCTCCCTGCTCGCCCAGGAGGCGCTGCACGCGGGCGTCCCGCTGGTCGCGGCGGACCTGCCGGGGATGGCCGAACTGGTCGGCGACGGGGCGGAACTGGTGCCCGCGGGCGACGCCGGCGCCCTCGCCGGGAAGGTCTCCACGGTCCTCGCCGACGCGGCGTGGCGGGAGGAACTGGTGCGGCGGGGAGTCTCGCAGGCCGCGGCGTGGCCCACCGAGGACGAGACGGTCGCCCAGGTCCTCAGCGTCTACGACGAGCTCGCCCAGCCCCTGCCGCTCCCCTGAGGGACTGTCGGTCCCCGACGGTACGGTGCCGTCCATGACCGACGACCGGACCTTTCCCGGCCCCGGGGGTGGGGTGGCGGACGAGGACCGGGTGGCCACCCTTGCGGTGCGGACCTGCACTCCCGCACCCCTGCGGGCAATCGCCCCCTGGGCGGCCCAGGCGCCCGCAGTACCGGCAGGCACGGTCCCGCCCCCCAGGGGCAGCGGGGTTCGGGTGTACGTGGACGGGCCCGGCCCCCGGCCGCCGGGGCGGTGGGGGCGCGGGCCCGTGAGGTGGAGGGTCAGCCGCCGTAGGCGCCGGAGGCGGTGAGGCGCAGGGCGGTGTCGATGAGCGGGACGTGGCTGAAGGCCTGGGGGAAGTTGCCCACCTGACGCTGGTGCTTGGAGTCCCACTCCTCCGCCAGCAGGCCCAGGTCGTTGCGCAGCGACAGCAGCTTCTCGAACAGCCGCCGCGCCTCGTCGACCCGCCCGATCATCGCCAGGTCGTCCGCCATCCAGAAGGAACAGGCCAGGAACGCCCCCTCGTCGCCCGCCAGGCCGTCCACGTTGTCCTCACCCGGATGGGTGGGGTAGCGCAGGATGAACCCGTCCGGCGTCGACAGCTCCCGCTGGATCGCCTCGATCGTGCCGATGACCCGCTTGTCGTCCGGCGGAAGGAACCCGACCTGCGGGATCAGCAGCAGCGACGCGTCCAGCTCCTGCGAGCCGTACGACTGGGTGAAGGTGTTGCGCTCCGGGTCGTAGCCCTTCTCGCAGACGTCCCGGTGGATGTCGTCGCGCAGCTCCCGCCACCGCTCCAGCGGACCCTCCGCGTCGCCGGACTCGACCAGCTTGATGGTGCGGTCCACCGCCACCCAGGCCATGACCTTGGAGTGCACGAAGTGGCGGCGCGGGCCGCGCACCTCCCAGATGCCCTCGTCCGGCTGGTTCCAGTGGTTCTCCAGGTAGCGGATCAGCTTCAGCTGGAGCTGCGAGGCGTAGTCGTTGCGGGACAGGCCGGTCATGTGCGCCAGGTGCAGCGCCTCGATCGTCTCGCCGTAGACGTCCAGCTGCAGCTGGTGGGCCGCGCCGTTGCCGACCCGGACCGGGGCGGAGTTCTCGTAGCCCGGCAGCCAGTCCAGCTCCGCCTCGCCGAGCTCGCGCTCGCCGGCGATGCCGTACATGATCTGCAGGTTCTCCGGGTCGCCCGCGACCGCCCGCAGCAGCCACTCGCGCCAGGCGCGGGCCTCCTCGCGGTAGCCGGTGCGCAGCAGCGAGGACAGGGTGATCGCCGCGTCACGCAGCCAGGTGTAGCGGTAGTCCCAGTTGCGGACGCCGCCGATCTCCTCGGGCAGCGAGGTGGTCGGCGCGGCGACGATGCCGCCGGTGGGCGCGTAGGTGAGCGCCTTCAGCGTGATCAGCGAACGGATCACGGCCTCCCGGTAGGGGCCGTGGTACGTGCACAGGGCGACCCACTCGCGCCAGAAGTCGTCGGTCGCCGCCAGCGACTGCTCCGGCTCCGGCAGCGGCGGCGGCTCCTTGTGCGAGGGCTGCCAGGACAGCGTGAAGCCGAACCGGTCGCCCTCGGAGACGTCGAAATCGGTGTAGGTGGTGAGGTCCTGGCCGAAGGTCGTCAGGTCGTCCTCCTCACCGGCCGCCTCGAGCACGTCGGTGTCGAACCACACGGAGTCCGGGCCGGCGACGCCGACCAGACGCCCGTTGCGGCGGTGCACCCAGGGCACGATGCGGCCGTAGGAGAACCGCATCCGCAGCGCGGAGCGCATGGGGACCGTGCCCGACACGCCCTCCACGATCCGGACGACCTGCGGGGCCCCGTCACGCGGCGGCATGAAATCGGTCACCCGGACGGTGCCCTCCGGGGTGTCCCACTCCGACTCCAGGACGAGTGAGTCGCCCCGGTAGCGGCGGCGGGTGGCGGCGGGCGCTTCGGCCTCCGGCGCGTGGGCGGGCCCGACGCGCCAGAACCCGTGATCCTCGGTGCCCAGCAGGCCGGCGAAAATGGCCTGCGAGTCGAAGCGGGGCAGGCACAGCCAGTCCACCGTGCCGTCCCGGCAGACCAGGGCGGCGGTCTGCATGTCTCCGATGAGTGCGTAGTCCTCGATACGCCCGGCCACGTGCAACTCCAGTCGAACGGCCACATCGTCCCGGCAGGGACGGTCGCTCTCTTGCGGTCAAGTCAAAGGGGGAGTGAAGCGGAAAGAATCTGTAGTTCGCTTGAGTGTGAGCTGACGCTCCCGTATGTCCGGTGTATCCGGGGACACGGCCTGTGACACGGGCTTGGGTGGTGCCGTCTTGCCCGGCCGGGCGGTCAGCGAGTGTCCGAGCAGGATACGACGCATGATGATGATGCGCGCGACGCTCGGGGCAACAAGAGTGATCCGAACGGGTGGGCGGCCGGTGACGCCGGGAAGCCGCAGGTCACGGCGGTGGCCCAGGTGCGCGGACGCCTTTGGTCCCGCGCGCTGATACCCTGGTAGCCCGTGGACCGGTGGGAGAAAAACCCCGGCACCGCAGCGACGGCCCCCCCGGCGAAACCGGGTCGGCAAGCCGCTCCGCAACCCCAGACACCGCCACCACGGGAGCCCCCCTTTGGCCATGCCCGCTGCTTTTCGAAACAGCAACGCCACGACGACCAAGCACATCTTCGTCACCGGGGGTGTCGCCTCCTCGCTCGGGAAGGGCCTGACGGCGTCGAGCCTCGGCATGCTGCTGAAGGCCCGCGGTCTGCGTGTCGTCATGCAGAAGCTGGACCCCTACCTGAACGTCGACCCGGGCACGATGAACCCCTTCCAGCACGGTGAGGTGTTCGTCACCAACGACGGCGCCGAGACCGACCTGGACATCGGCCACTACGAGCGCTTCCTCGACCGCGACCTCGACGGCTCGGCCAACGTCACCACCGGCCAGGTCTACTCGACGGTCATCGCCAAGGAGCGCCGGGGCGAGTACCTGGGCGACACCGTCCAGGTCATCCCGCACATCACCAACGAGATCCGGCACCGCATCCGCCGCATGGCGACGGACGAGGTCGACGTCGTGATCACCGAGGTGGGCGGCACGGTCGGCGACATCGAGTCGCTGCCCTTCCTGGAGACGGTCCGCCAGGTCCGCCACGAGGTCGGCCGCGACAACGTGTTCGTGGTGCACATCTCCCTGCTGCCGTACATCGGCCCCTCCGGCGAGCTGAAGACCAAGCCGACCCAGCACTCGGTGGCCGCGCTGCGCAACATCGGCGTGCAGCCGGACGCCATCGTGCTGCGCTGCGACCGCGAGGTCCCCACCGCCATCAAGCGCAAGATCTCGCTGATGTGCGACGTCGACGAGGACGCCGTGGTGGCCTGCCCGGACGCCCGGTCCATCTACGACATCCCGAAGACGATCCACGGCGAGGGCCTGGACGCCTACGCGGTGCGCCGGCTCGACCTGCCGTTCCGCGACGTCGACTGGACCACCTGGGACGACCTGCTGGACCGCGTCCACAACCCCGACCACGAGATCACCCTGGCGCTCGTCGGCAAGTACATCGACCTGCCCGACGCCTACCTGTCGGTGACCGAGGCGCTGCGCGCCGGCGGTTTCGCCAACAAGGCCCGCGTCAAGATCAAGTGGGTCACCTCCGACGACTGCCGGACCCCGGCCGGCGCCGCCGAGCAGCTCGGCGACGTCGACGGCATCTGCATCCCCGGCGGCTTCGGCGACCGCGGCGTCTCCGGCAAGGTCGGCGCCATCCAGTACGCCCGCGAGAACCGCATCCCGCTGCTCGGCCTCTGCCTGGGCCTTCAGTGCATCGTGATCGAGGCGGCCCGCAACCTGGCCGGCATCCCCGACGCCAACTCCACCGAGTTCGACCCGGCGACCGCCCACCCGGTGATCTCCACCATGGCCGAGCAGATGGACATCGTCTCCGGCGAGGGCGACATGGGCGGCACCATGCGCCTGGGCATGTACCCGGCCAAGCTGGCCGAGGGCTCCGTCGTGCGCGAGGTGTACGACGAGAAGGAGTACGTCGAGGAGCGCCACCGTCACCGCTACGAGGTGAACAACGCCTACCGCGCGGAGCTCGAGAAGAAGGCGGGCATCCTCTTCTCCGGCACCTCCCCGGACGGCAAGCTCGTCGAGTACGTGGAGTACCCGCGCGAGGTGCACCCCTACCTGGTGGCCACCCAGGCCCACCCGGAGCTGCGCTCCCGCCCGACCCGCCCGCACCCGCTGTTCGCCGGTCTGGTGAAGGCCGCGGTCGACCGTCAGCAGGGGACCGGCGCCTACGCCGGCTGAGCACGTGTTCCCACGCCGCGACCGGTGCCCGTGGTGATCGTTGCGGCGATCGGGTGACGATACGGTGGCCGGGGTACGCGCCTTTCGAGGGCGCGTGCCCCGGCTTCGGCGTTTTCGCGCGCTGTTTCCCCGGTGTCGAGTAGTGGTGAGTGATGGTGGAGAGGACTGGCCCGATGACCGACCAGGTGATCAAGGACACCCCGGAGGAGTGGGAGATCCGCTCGTCGAGCACCCCGTTCACGGGCAAGAAGACCTCCGTGCGGACCGACGAGGTGGTGATGCCCGGCGGCGCGGTCGTCGGCCGCGACTACCAGGTGCACCCCGGCTCGGTGGCCGTGCTGGCGCTGGACGAGCAGGACCGCGCGGTGGTGCTGCGCCAGTACCGGCACCCGGTGCGCCAGAAGCTGTGGGAGATCCCGGCCGGCCTGCTGGACGTGCCCGGTGAGAACCCGCTGCACGCCGCCCAGCGCGAGCTGTACGAGGAGGCGCACGTCAAGGCCGAGGACTGGCGGGTCCTCGCCGACGTCTACACCACCCCCGGCGGCTGCGACGAGGCGGTGCGGATCTTCCTGGCGCGCGGGCTCTCCGACGCCGAGGGCGACCGCTTCGAGGTCGAGGACGAGGAGTCCGACATGGAGCTCGCCCGCGTCCCGGTCGCGGACCTGGTGCGCGGCGTGCTGGCGGGGGAGCTGCACAACAACTGCCTGGTGGTCGGTGTGCTGTCGCTGGTCGCGGCGCGCGCCGGCGACGGGCTGGAGGCGCTGCGGCCCGCCGAGGCGCCGTGGCCCGCCCGGCCGTTCGAGGCGTAGGCCCTTCGAGGGGCGTTGGCCCTTCGGGCAGGGCAGGCCCCCTCAAGCGGGGCGTAGGCCCTTCGGGCAGGAGCAGGACATCCCGCGCGGGGCGCCGCCGGTTCGGACGAACGGGCCGCGCCCCGCGTCCGGTCGGGGGACCGGGCGCGTGTGGTCCCCCGTTGCGCCGCCCCGGTGTGAACTACGCTCGTGCAAGGCCCCGCAGACGGGGTGGCGCGCGTGCATGACGGGAGTGTGGCCCGTGACCGACCAGGCGGTGGACACCGGCAGCCAGGCGTCGACGGACACGGCACGACGGCCCTCCGGAGAGCCGTCCGCGCCGCCACCGGCCCCCGCCCCGGCGCCGCGCACCCCGCCCGGCCGGACGCAGCGGCAGGTGCGCCCCGCGCCCGCCTCGGGCTTCGTGGGGCGCTCCCGTGAGCTCAAGGAACTGCTGTCGGACATCGAACGGGCGGGCCTCAACACCATCGCCGGCCGCAAGGCCCCGCGCGCCCGCGTCCTGCTCGTCGCGGGCCGCCCCGGCTCCGGCCGCAGCGACCTCGCCGAGGAACTGGTCCGCCGGATCGCCGACCGCTACCCCGACGGGGTCCTGCGGGCCCGGCTCACCGAACCCGGCGGCCGCCCCGTCCCCGCGGGCCAGGCCGCCCGCCGCCTCCTCGAAGCGCTGCCGGCCCCGGCGGCCGTGCCCGCCCCCGCCGCGGCCGTGAGGCCCGCGCCCGCCGACCAGGCGCCCGCCGACGCCGCGTACACCGATGCCGTGCCGCCCGCGTACACGGCGCCCGCCGATGCCGCGCCCGCCGACCACGCGCTCGCGGGGGAAGCGTCCGGATCACGGTCCGCGGCCGCGGCCGTCGCGCCCGGGGCGGAGGACGACGAGGTGACCGCCGCGCTGCGGCAGGCGCTGGCCGGGCGGAGGGTACTGCTGCTCCTGGACGACGCCGCGGACGCGGAGCAGGTCGACGAGCTGGTCCCCGACTCCCCGGACTGCCTGGTGGTCGCCGTCGCCCGCGGACCGCTCACCGGGATCCCCGACGTGCGGCCCTGCGTCGTCGGCGGACTGGACACCCGCTCCGCCGTCGACCTGCTCACCCGCCGGATCGGGGAGGTCCGGGTCACCGTCGACCCGTGCTCCACGCAGCAACTGGCCGAGGAGTGCCACGGCGAGCCCGCCACCCTGCTGCTCGCGGGCGGCTGGCTGGCCGACCGCCCCAAGGTCGCCGTCGCCGATCTGGTGGCCCAGCTGCGCGCCGACCCGGCGGCCGGCCCGCTGGAGCGCATGCTCGGACTGGTCCACGACGGTCTCCCCGCGGCCGCCGCGCGGATGCTGCGGCTGCTGTCCCTCGCCCCCGCCGGGGTGGTCGACCCGCACACCGCCTCCGCCCTGGCCGGCTGCTCCCCGCAGACCGCGACGGAGACCCTGGACAGGTTCCACCGCCTCGCACTGCTGCGGCAGGTGCCCGCCGCCGGCCTGCTCTACGAGGTCCCCGGCTGCCTGCATCCCCTGCTCGCCGCGCTCGCCGGGCGCCTGGACCGTCCCGCGGAGCTGCGACTGGCCCGCGCCCGCACACTGGAGCGCACGGTCCGGCTGCTGCACGCCTGCCGCGTCGCCACCGGGACCGACGAGGGCGCCCGCGTCCGGCAGCAGGCGCTGCCGCGGGCGCTGCGCTTCCCCGGCCCCCAGGAGGCCGCCGCCTGGCTCACCGAACGCCGTGACCTGCTCCTGGCCGCCGCCAGGACGGCCGCCGACGACGGGGAGCTGGACACCCTGGCCCGCCGCCTGATGTCCCAGCTGGTGCGCGCCCTGGTCGCGCACGTCGGCGGCGACGGCGCGGCAGCCGACCTGTACGCGCTCCACCAGCTGATGCTGGACGTCGCCGGCCGGCGCGGACTCGCCCGCGAGAAGGCCGCGGCCCTGCTCAACCTCGCCGACCTGGACGCCCGCACCGGACGCGCGGCCGAGGCGCTGACCCGCTACCGGGCCGCCCTGGACGCCGGGCGCCAGGCCCAGGACCCGTACGCCGTCGGCCGGGCCATGGAGTCGATCGGCGCCGCCCACCAGGAACTCGGCGACCTCGACCGGGCCGCCGACTGGTACGGCCGCGCCCTCGCCGAACGCCTCGCCCGCGACCAGCGCGCCGAGGCGGCCCGGCTCTACGGCCGCATCGCCACCGCCCACGCCCTCGCCGGCCGGCACGAGGAGGCGCTGCGCCACCGGCGGGCCGCCGTCACCGAGCACCGGCGCGGCGGCGACCTGACGGCCTGCGCGCGCGCCCTGGGGGAGCTGGCGCACGCCCAGGAGCACGCCGGGCGCTTCGAGGAGTCCCTTCGCACCTACCGGGAGGCGATCACCTGGACCCGCCGCGCCGAGGACGGGCGGCTGGAGGCCGGGCTGCACCTGAGGCTGGCCGACGTCCTGGAGCGCCTGGGGGACCCGTCCGCCGCCCGGCTGCACCGGCAGAGCGCGGAGCGCCTGCCGTCCGACGACCTCTCCGACGGGCCCCGCTGACCCGGTAGCGCACGGGTCGTCCCGGATCGTCTCCCGGCCCCTACGAAATCAGTGGCGTATCCCTCGGGTAACGCTGGCTTTACAAGGCTAGACAGAGGGAAATCCTTCATTAGACTGGCGATGTCGCCGTTCTCCGGCGTGTATCCCGGTGTGCTCACATGTGACCGGTATATCCGTGCATGCCCCGGCAGCACCCCGCCGCCGCGTGTGCTCCCCATGCCCCCGATTGCAAGGACCGTGATCGACGTGAAGGTCGGCATCCCCCGCGAGGTCAAGAACAACGAGTTCCGCGTGGCCATCACCCCGCCGGGTGTCCACGAGCTGGTGCGCAACGGCCACGAGGTCGTCGTCGAGCGGAACGCCGGCCTCGGCTCGTCGATCACCGACGAGGAGTACGTCGCCGCCGGCGCCCGGATCCTGGAGACCGCCGACGAGGTGTGGGCCGCGGCCGACATGATCCTCAAGGTCAAGGAGCCCATCGCCGAGGAGTACCACCGCCTCCGCAAGGACCAGGTCCTCTTCACCTACCTGCACCTCGCCGCCGACCGCCCGGGCACCGAGGCGCTGATCGCCTCCGGCACCACGGCCATCGCCTACGAGACCGTCGAGGTCGACCGCACCCTGCCGCTGCTCGCCCCGATGTCCGAGGTGGCCGGCCGGCTCGCCCCGCAGGTCGGCGCCTACCAGCTGATGCGCGCCAACGGCGGCCGGGGCGTGCTGCCCGGTGGCGTCCCCGGCGTCGCCCCCGCCAAGGCCGTCGTGCTCGGCGGCGGCGTCTCCGGCTGGAACGCCACCCAGATCGCCGTCGGCATGGGCTTCCAGGTCACGCTGCTCGACCTGAACATCAACAAGCTGCGCGAGGCGGACAAGGTCTTCGGCACCAAGGTGCAGACCGTCGTCTCCAACTCCTTCGAGATCGAGAAGGCGCTGGTCGAGGCCGACCTGGTCGTCGGCGCGGTGCTGATCCCCGGCGCCAAGGCCCCCAAGCTCGTCACCAACGAGCTGGTCTCGCGCATGAAGCCCGGAAGTGTCCTTGTCGACATCGCCATCGACCAGGGCGGCTGCTTCGAGGACTCCCGTCCCACCACGCACGCCGAGCCGACCTTCGCGGTGCACAACTCGGTGTTCTACTGCGTCGCCAACATGCCGGGTGCGGTGCCGAACACCTCCACCTACGCGCTGACCAACGCGACGCTGCCCTACGTCGTCCAGCTCGCCAACCGCGGCTGGGTCGAGGCGCTGCGCCGCGACGCGGCGCTCGCCAAGGGCCTCAACGTCCACGACGGTCAGGTCGTGTACCGCGAGGTCGCCGAGGCGCACGGCATGCAGCACGTCGCTCTGGAGAGCGTGCTCGGCTGAACCGTCCGTAAACGCGGGCGAGTCGACATTCCGACAAGACGAGACAGTCACCGCCCCGTCAACCGGCGGGTCAACACCGCGAAACCGGCCGGACCTTGGACCCCAAGGTCCGGCCGGCGGCGTCTCCATGGGCGGTTGACCGGCAGGTGAGCCGCCCGGACAGTCAACTCGACGTCGGATTTCGGTCGTTGTGCGCCCGGGTGAATCGCACCGTGCGACGCGCGTACGCCCTTGACAACAGGCATGTCCGACAAGGACACGGGAGGCCGGGTCCGGCGGATTGTGTTGCTGCGAACGGCCGACACGCCATAGAGTCGCCCATCGTCGGCATGGTGCCACGCTGACCTGTCTAGAAGTTTCCTGGTCACCAAGGAGGTAAGACGACTTGTGAATGAGTCGACATTTACTCCCGGGGGTGGTCAACCAGGAACGCCTGCGCCGGGCACCGGACCCGCCGGAATCGAGGCTGTCGGCTCCGTCGCGGTCCGTACCTCCGCAGTCCACCAGAGCCAGGACCCCCAACTGGCTCCGACAGCACACCAGAGCATGGATGCCCATCACGTGAACGCCAGGACCGGCGACGCAAGTGGCGCGCCCCACTTCGCCGAATACGACGAACTGCCCGACGGTCACTTCTACGACCCCGACGCCGAATACGAGCCCGACCCCGAGTACGCGGCCACCCTCGCGCCCGACGCCGCGCGTCAGCGCCGCGAGCGCATCGGCCCGACCGGGCGTCCCCTGCCGTACTTCCCGATCCCCGGGCCGCTGACCGACCACGGCCCGGCGAAGATCATCGCGATGTGCAACCAGAAGGGCGGCGTCGGCAAGACGACGTCCACCATCAACCTGGGCGCGGCGCTGGCCGAGTACGGCCGGCGGGTCCTGCTGGTCGACTTCGACCCGCAGGGCGCCCTCTCGGTCGGTCTGGGCGTCAACCCGATGGAGCTCGACCTCACCGTCTACAACCTGCTCATGGAGCGGGGCATGGCGGCGGACGACGTGCTGCTCAAGACGGCGGTCCCCAACATGGACCTGCTGCCGAGCAACATCGACCTGTCCGCGGCCGAGGTCCAGCTGGTCTCCGAGGTCGCCCGCGAGTCGACGCTCCAGCGCGCCCTGAAGCCGCTGATGTCGGAGTACGACTACATCGTGATCGACTGCCAGCCCTCGCTGGGTCTGCTGACGGTCAACGCCCTGACGGCGGCGCACAAGGTGATCGTGCCGCTGGAGTGCGAGTTCTTCGCGCTGCGCGGTGTGGCGCTGCTGACCGAGACCATCGAGAAGGTCCAGGAGCGGCTCAACCCGGAGCTCGAGCTCGACGGCATCCTCGCCACCATGTACGACTCCCGCACGGTGCACAGCCGTGAGGTGCTCGCGCGGGTGGTCGAGGCGTTCGACGACCACGTGTACCACACGGTGATCGGGCGGACCGTCCGGTTCCCGGAGACCACGGTGGCCGGCGAGCCGATCACCACCTACGCGTCCAACTCCGTCGGCGCCGCCGCCTACCGCCAGCTCGCCAGGGAGGTGCTCGCCCGGTGTCACGCCGAGTGAGTCTGCCCGGAGCCGACGAGCTGTTCCGCACCACCGGGGGCTCCGGCCTCCAGTCCTCCTCACCGCGCCGCCAGGCCACCGCCGAACGGCCGGAGCCGCGGGTGCCGTCCCCGGCCGGCGAGGACGACCTCGCCGTCACGCGGGACGGCGCCGAGGGCCTGCCGCCCTCGGTACCCGCGCAGGGCGGTGACGCGCAGGGCGCCGAGCACGCCGTCGCGGACGCGGGCGGCGAGCCGGGCGAGACGCACAGCAGGGCGGGCGGCGCCGACGGCGCCGCCGCTGCGGCCACGGGGGTCGCACCGCGCCGCCGGGGGCGCCCCGCGCGCCGCCCCAGCGGGCGGGAACGGCACGACGAGAAGATCACGGTGTACGTCTCGGCCGAGGAACTGATGGACCTCGAGCACGCCCGTCTCGTCCTGCGCGGCGAGCACGGGCTGGCCGTCGACCGCGGGCGCATCGTCCGCGAGGCGGTCGCGGTGGTCCTGGCCGATCTGGAGTCCCGGGGGGACGCGAGCATCCTGGTGCGGCGGCTGCGCGGGCGGTAGAGGTAGCCTGCCACGGCCATGACCTCGAACGTCCCCGCCCGCAGACGCCCCCTCGGCCGCGGCCCCGGCCGCGCTCCGGCCCCGGCCACCCCGGCGCCTGCCCCGGACGACACCCCCGAGCCCGCCGCCGCCCCACCGCCCCAGGGCGTCGCCGAAGCCCCCACCGCGCCGCCGCAGGACGGGTCCGCGCCCGACCGGGAGGACGAGGCAGAGGGCGGCGCAGCGCCGTCGCTCCCGGCCGAGGCGCCCGCGCCGACGGCGCCCGACGCCGTCCCGGCACGCCCCCGCGCGGACGCCCCGCCCGCCGCCGAGGCGGCGGCCGAGGACACCGGGCCCGCGGCGGACCCGGACACGTTCACCGTGCGGCTCACGAACTTCGAAGGGCCCTTCGACCTCCTGCTGCAGCTGATCTCCCGGCACAAGCTGGACGTCACCGAAGTGGCGCTGTCCAAGGTGACCGACGAGTTCATGGCCCACATCCGCGCCCGCGGCGACGACTGGGACCTGGACCGCACCACCGAGTTCCTGGTCGTCGCGGCCACCCTGCTCGACCTCAAGGCGGCCCGGCTGCTGCCCGCCGCGGAGGTGGAGGACGAGGCCGACCTCGCCCTCCTGGAGGCCCGCGACCTGCTCTTCGCCCGGCTGCTCCAGTACCGCGCGTACAAGCAGATCGCGGACATCTTCAGCGCGCGTCTGGAGGACGAGGCCCGCCGCCACCCCCGCACCGTCGGCCTCGAGCCGCACCACGCCGAACTGCTGCCCGACGTCGTCCTCAGCATCGGCCCCGAGGGATTCGCCCGGCTCGCGGTCAAGGCGATGCAGCCCAAGCCGCCGCCGCAGGTGTACGTCGACCACATCCACGCCCCGCTGGTGAGCGTGCGCGAACAGGCGGCCGTCGTGCTGACCCGGCTGCGGGAGCTGGGCGAGGCCACCTTCCGCACCCTGGTCGAGGACACGGACGACACCCTCACCGTCGTCGCCCGCTTCCTCGCCCTCCTGGAGCTCTACCGGGAGAAGGCGGTCGCCCTGGAACAGGAGACCGCCCTCGGTGAGCTGCTGGTCCGCTGGACCGGCGCCGAGGACGGCCCCCGCCCGGTCGTCACCGACGAGTTCGACCGCCCGGCCGCCGAGGCCACGGCCGACCCGAAGAGAACCGGCACGAAGAGAACCGGCACGACGAGAACCGGCATGACGAAGGAGGAGCGCGCATGAGCGCCGTCGAGCACCCTCCCGCACCGGACGACGCCGTCGCGGGCCTCGACCTCAAGCCCGCCCTGGAGGCCGTGCTGATGGTCGTCGACGAGCCCGCGGCCGAGGAACACCTCGCCAAGGTGCTCCAGCGCCCCCGCCGGGCCGTCGCCGACGCCCTGCGCGAACTGGCCGACGAGTACGCGGTGCAGGGCCGCGGCTTCGAGCTCCGCAAGGTCGCCGGCGGCTGGCGGTTCTACACCCGCCCCGAGTACTCCGCCGCCGTGGACGCGCTGGTCCTGGACGGGCGGACCGCCCGCATCACCCAGGCCGCCCTGGAGACCCTGGCGGTCGTCGCCTACCGGCAGCCGGTCAGCCGCTCACGGGTCTCCGCGGTGCGCGGAGTGAACTGCGACGGCGTCATGCGCACCCTCCTCCAGAGGGGTCTGGTCGAGGAGGCGGGCACGGAACCCGAAACAGGTGCGATCCTGTACAGGACGACGAACTACTTCCTGGAGCGGATGGGCCTGCGCGGTCTGGACGAGCTCCCCGAGCTCGCGCCCTTCGTCCCGGAGGCGGAGACGATCGAGGCCGAGAGCCAGGAAGGGGTTCCGTCGTTCGACCCGGACGCACCCGATGCGCCGGGAGCAGACGACGCAGACGACCAGACGGAATTTTGATGCGAAGCAGCGGCAGCGGCAAGAGCGGCGGGCGCGGGAACTCCCGCGGCGCCGGCAACGACAGGGACCAGAAGCAGGGGCAGGGCCGCCCCCGCAAGCCCCGCCCCGAGGAGCGCCGCTACGACGTGGGTCCCGGGGCGACCAAGGACGGCCCGAAGGCCGGTCGTGGCGGCGCCTCCGGCGCGCGTGGCGCGAAGTCGGGCGGCGGCCGCGGCGGACGCACCCAGCCCGCGACCTCCCGTGAGTACGACGCGCGGATCGAGGAGCGCAACCGGGAGCGGTACGCGGGCAAGAAGGACGTTAAGCTGCCCAAAACCTTCCCCGGCGCCGAGCAGGAGGGCGAGCGCCTGCAGAAGGTGCTGGCCCGTGCCGGCTACGGCTCCCGCCGTGCCTGCGAGGAGCTGATCGAGCAGGCGCGCGTCGAGGTCAACGGCGAGATCGTCCTCGAGCAGGGCAAGCGGGTCGACCCGGAGAAGGACGAGGTCAAGGTCGACGGTCTGACCGTGGCCACGCAGTCCTACCAGTTCTTCGCGCTGAACAAGCCGGCCGGCGTGGTCTCCACCATGGAGGACCCCGAGGGCCGCCAGTGCCTGGGCGACTACGTCACGAACCGGGACACCCGGCTCTTCCACGTGGGCCGTCTGGACACCGAGACCGAGGGCGTCATCCTGCTCACCAACCACGGCGAGCTGGCCCACCGGCTGACCCACCCGAAGTACGGCGTGAAGAAGATCTACCTCGCGCACATCATCGGCCCGATCCCGCGCGACCTGGGCAAGCAGCTCAAGGACGGCATCCAGCTCGAGGACGGGTACGCCCGCGCCGACCACTTCCGCGTGGTCGAGCAGACCGGCAAGCACTACATGGTCGAGGTGACCCTCCACGAGGGCCGCAAGCACATCGTGCGGCGCATGCTGGCCGAGGCCGGCTTCCCGGTGGAGAGCCTGGTGCGCACCGCCTTCGGCCCGATCACCCTGGGCGACCAGAAGTCGGGCTGGCTGCGGCGGCTGTCGAACACCGAGGTCGGCATGCTGATGCGTGAGGTCGACCTCTAGAAAGTCCCTCAGAAGTCCCTTGTGCCGTGAGGCGAACCCTCTTATCGTCAATGTGACGCATAAGGGGGTTCCTTCATGACCACGACCACGCACGCCACGACCAAGAACGCCACGACCAAGAACGCCGCCACCGGAACGCTGATCGGCCTGGCGCTGGGGGACGCGCTCGGCTTCCCGACCGAGTTCAGCAGCGTGCCGCGGATCCTCGAGAAGTGCGGCCCGTGGCGGGAGATGGAACTGCCCGAGCCGGCGATCGTCACCGACGACACCCAGATGACGCTGGCCCTCGGCCGGGGACTGCGCACCGCCACGGAGCACGGGCGGCTCGGGCCGAAGGCGATGGAGCGGCCGGTGCGCGAGGAGTTCGTCGCGTGGAACCGCTCCCCGGAGAACAACCGGGCCCCGGGGAACACCTGCATCACCGCCTGCGAACTGCTGGCGGCGGAGGGCCTGGCCTGGCAGGACGCCAGCCAGATCCACTCCAAGGGGTGCGGGGCCAACATGCGGGTCGCGCCGGTGGGGCTGCTCCCCGGGCTCACCGACGAGGAGCGGGCCGGCGCGGCGCAGCTCCAGTCCGCCCTCACCCACGGCCACCCGACGGCGCTCGCCGCCTCCGACCTCACCGCCCACGCGGTCCGGCTGCTCGCCCAGGGCGCGGACCCCACCGCCCTGGTGGGGCTGCTGCGGTCCTACGCGCTCGACAACCGGGACGTCTACCACGAGCGGTGGCTGGGCGACCTGTGGCTGCGGTCGCAGGACCCCACGCCCCAGCACTTCGTCCGGCGGGGCTGGGACGACTGCCTGGCCGTCCTGGACCGGCTGCGGGAGGCGGTCGGCTCCGTCTCGCCGGAGACCGACCCGTGCCTGGTCACGGGGGAGGGCTGGATCGCGGAGGAGGCGATGGCGACCGGCCTGCTGTGCTTCCTCCTCTTCCCCGACGAGCCCCTGACCGCGCTGCGGCGGGCCGCGTGCACGGCGGGGGACTCGGACTCCATCGCGTGCCTGGCGGGGGCGTTCGCGGGGGCGTACCTGGGGGCCGGGGCGTGGCCCGTGTCCTGGGCGGAGCGGATCGAGTACCGCGAGGAGCTGCTGTCCCTCGGCGCCCTCTGGGACGCGTGACGGTTCCCTCGCCGCCGCCTTGTCACGAGGCGGTGCGGGGGGGCTTCTCCTCCGCGGGCGCGGGCGGTGCCGCGCCACCGGGCGGTGCGGGGAGCGCCCCGTCAGGGGCGCGGGGAACTGCGCGAGGCCCGCTGCCGCGCGGCCGGGCATCCTGCGGGTCCCCCGGTTCCGCGGGGGTGGGGGTCCGGGGGGGGGCACCCCCGGTTTCGGGAAGGGGCGGGGTGGGGGAACCGTGCCGCCCGCAGGGCCCCGCTTGCGCCGCGGCCGGGGTCCCGTGCGTACGGTGCCGTCGGCCTGCGCGGCGTGGAGCGAGCCGCTCCCCGCGGGGGCACCGCCCTGCGCCCGCCCGTGCCGCCCCCTGGGCGGCCCAGCCGCCCGCAGGGAGTGGCGGACAGGCGGGCGCGCCGCGCGGGCACGGGCGGACAGGCGGGCGTGCCCGTGCGGCCACGGGGGGCGGGCGGCGTGGCGCGCAGGGCGGGGCCCGGTCGGGGGGTGTCTCGGGGAGCGGGCGGAGAGGGCCGGGGGCACCGGGGATGGATAGGGTGGCGGAGTAGGAATCGGAAGAGCGCGAGGAGCAGCACCGTGAGGACCGCCCTGGTGATCGGCGCAGGCCTGATCGGAACATCGGCGGCCCTCTCGCTGACCTCCCGCGGCGTCACCGTCCACCTCGACGACCACGACCCCGACCGCGCCCGCACCGCCGCCTCCCTCGGCGCCGGCACCGACGCCGCCCCCGAGGGCCCCGTCGACGTGGTGATCGTCGCCGTGCCCCCCGCCCACGTCGCCCGCACCGTCGCCGACGCCATGACCCGCGGCCTGGGCCGCGCCTACCTGGACGTGGCCAGCGTCAAGGGCGGCCCCCGCCGCGAGCTGGAGGAGCTGTTGCGGGGCACCGGCCAGGACCTCACCGCCTACCTCGGCACGCACCCGATGTCCGGCAAGGAGAAGTCCGGCCCCCTCGCCGCCACCGGCGACCTCTTCGAGGGCCGCCCCTGGGTGCTGACCCCCACCCGCGACACCGACACCGAGGCGCTGAACCTCGCCCTCGAGCTCGTCTCGTTCTGCCGCGCCGTGCCGATCGTGATGGACGCGGACGCCCACGACCGCGCCGTCGCCCTCGTATCGCACATGCCGCACCTGGTGTCCAGCATGGTCGCCGCCCGCCTGGAGCACGCCGACGAGGCCGCCGTGCGCCTCTGCGGCGGCGGCATCCGGGACGTGACGCGGATCGCCGCGTCCGACCCCCGGATGTGGATCGACATCCTCTCCGCCAACCCCGGCCCCGTCGCCGACCTGCTCGCCGAGTTGTCCGCCGACCTCGACGAGACGGTCCGCGCCCTGCGCGCCCTGGAGTCCGACGACGACACCTCCCGCAAGGACGGCGCGGGCGGGGTCGAGGACCTGCTGCGCCGCGGCAACGCCGGACAGACCAGGGTCCCCGGCAAGCACGGCAGCGCGCCGCGCGTCTACGAGTCCGTGGTGGTCCTCATCACCGACCAGCCGGGCCAGCTCGCCCGGATCTTCGCCGACGCGGAGCGGGCCGGCGTCAACATCGAGGACGTCCGGATCGAGCACGCCACCGGCCAGCAGGCGGGCCACGTGCAGCTGATGGTGGAGCCGCAGGGCGCCTCCGTGCTCACCCAGTCGCTCCGCGAGCGCGGCTGGGCCGTCCGCTCCTGAGCCGGTTCCCAGCCGCGCGGGAGCCACGTGGGAGGCGGCGGGCGGAGCCGCGGGGCAGGTCACCCGTAAGGATGAGCCCGATCGGCCGGTAACCTTGTCGGGGGCGCGCTCGCGCCCGGCCCCTACAGCCCCGCCTCAGGAAGGTGTCCGCCACCGTGGAAAGCGCCGCCCGGACCGCACCGGCAGTGATCGTCGCCATCGACGGCCCCTCCGGCACGGGCAAGTCGAGCACGTCCAAGGCCGTCGCCGCCCAGCTCGGCCTCAGCTACCTGGACACCGGCGCCCAGTACCGGGCGATCACCTGGTGGATGGTGACCAACGAGATCGACGTCGCCGACCCCGCCGCGATCGCCGCGGCCGCGTCGAAGCCGGAGATCGTCTCGGGCACCGACCCGCTGAACCCGACCATCCACGTCGACGGCACCGACGTGGCCGGCCCGATCCGCACCCAGGAGGTCACCTCCCAGGTGTCGGCGGTCTCGGCCGTGCCCGAGGTGCGCACCCGGATCACCGAGCTTCAGCGCTCCATCGCCGCCTCCGCCGAGCGGGGCATCGTCGTCGAGGGCCGCGACATCGGCACCACCGTGCTGCCCGACGCCGACCTCAAGATCTTCCTGACCGCCTCCCCGGAGGCCCGCGCGGCCCGCCGCAGCGGCGAGATCAAGGGCTCCGACGTCGCCGCCACCCGCGAGGCGCTGCTCAAGCGGGACGCCGCCGACTCCGGCCGCAAGACCTCCCCGCTGGCCAAGGCCGACGACGCCGTCGAGGTGGACACCACCGAGCTGACGCTCGCCCAGGTCATCGAGTGCGTCGTCACCCTGGTCGAGGAGAAGCGAGCCGCCAAGTGAGCGGAGCCACCGGCAGGAGCGGCAGGGCCGCCGGGTCCGCCGCGCCCTCGCCGCGCGGGGCCGAGGTCGGCCGGCGCATCGGCGTCGGCCTGATGAACGGCCTGTGGCGCCCGCGCGTGCTGGGCGCCGGCAAGGTTCCGCCCACCGGGGCGGCCATCCTCGCCGTCAACCACAGCCACCTGCTCGACGGCCCCATGATCATGGGCGTCTCGCCGCGGCCGACGCACTTCCTCATCAAGAAGGAGGCGTTCGTCGGCCCGCTGGACCCCTTCCTGCGCGGCATCGGGCAGGTGCCGGTCGACCGTTCCGGCACCGACCGCAAGGCGGTCACCGACGCCCTGGGCGTGCTGGCCGCCGGCGGCGTGCTCGGCATCTTCCCCGAGGGCACCCGCGGCGAGGGCGACTTCGCCTCGCTGCGGGCCGGCCTCGCCTACTTCGCGGTCCGCAGCGGCGCCCCGGTCGTGCCCGTCGCGGTGCTGGGCAGCGCCGAGAAGCGCGGACGCCTCATACCCGGGCTGCCCCCGCTGCGCCACCGCGTCGACGTCGTCTTCGGAGACCCGTTCGACGCGGGCGACGGTTCGGGGCGGCGCACCCGCGCGGCGCTCGACGAGGCGACCGTCCGCATCCAGGAGCGGCTCGCCGCACACCTGGAAAAGGCCAGGCGTCTGACCGGACGCCGGGTCACACTTGAGTAGTGGCGCAGCCCCACGCGGGCGAGCCACCGACCATTCGATGAGCAACGAGGTACCGACTTCATGAACGACCAGATCCAGCCCGACGGCTCGGCCGAGCACGAGCACGGGGCGCTTGGCGACGCCGAGTACGCGGCGTTCATGGAGCTCGCCGCCGAGGAGGGCTTCGACGCCGAGGAGGTCGAGGGCGCGATCGGCGAGGCCGGACACGGCCCGCTCCCCGTCCTCGCCGTCGTCGGCCGCCCCAACGTCGGCAAGTCCACCCTGGTGAACCGCATCATCGGCCGCCGCGAGGCCGTCGTCGAGGACAAGCCCGGCGTCACCCGCGACCGCGTCACCTACGAGGCCGAATGGGCCGGGCGCCGCTTCAAGGTCGTCGACACCGGCGGCTGGGAGCAGGACGTCCTCGGCATCGACGCCTCCGTCGCCGCCCAGGCCGAGTACGCCATCGAGGCCGCCGACGCGGTGGTCTTCGTGGTCGACGCCAAGGTCGGCGCCACCGACACCGACGAGGCCGTGGTCCGCCTGCTCCGCAAGGCCGGCAAGCCCGTGGTGCTGTGCGCCAACAAGGTCGACGGCCCCAGCGGCGAGGCCGACGCCTCCTACCTGTGGAGCCTGGGCCTCGGCGAGCCCCACCCCGTCTCCGCGCTGCACGGCCGCGGCACCGGCGACATGCTGGACGCCGTCCTCGAGGCCCTCCCCGAGGCCCCCGAGCAGTCCTTCGGCACCGCCATCGGCGGCCCGCGCCGCATCGCCCTGATCGGCCGCCCCAACGTCGGCAAGTCCTCCCTGCTCAACAAGGTGGCGGGCGAGGAACGCGTCGTCGTCAACGAGATGGCCGGCACCACCCGCGACCCGGTCGACGAGCTGATCGAGCTGGGCGGCGTGACCTGGAAGTTCGTCGACACGGCGGGCATCCGCAAGCGCGTCCACCTCCAGCAGGGCGCCGACTACTACGCCTCGCTGCGCACCGCCGCCGCCGTCGAGAAGGCCGAGGTCGCGGTCATCCTGATCGACGCCTCCGAGTCCATCTCCGTGCAGGACCAGCGGATCGTCACCATGGCGGTCGAGGCCGGCCGCGCCGTCGTCCTCGCCTTCAACAAGTGGGACACCCTCGACGAGGAGCGCCGCTACTACCTGGAACGCGAGATCGAGACCGAGCTCGGCCAGGTCGCCTGGGCGCCGCGGGTCAACGTCTCCGCCCGCACCGGCCGCCACATGGAGAAGCTGGTCCCCGCCATCGAGACCGCGCTGGCCGGCTGGGAGACCCGGGTGCCCACCGGCCGTCTCAACGCCTTCCTCGGCGAGCTGGTGGCCGCCCACCCGCACCCCGTCCGGGGCGGCAAGCAGCCGCGCATCCTCTTCGGCACCCAGGCCGGCACCAAGCCGCCGCGGTTCGTGCTCTTCGCCTCCGGCTTCATCGAGGCCGGCTACCGCCGGTTCATCGAGCGCCGGCTGCGCGAGGAGTTCGACTTCGAGGGCACCCCGATCCACATCTCGGTCCGGGTCCGCGAGAAGCGCGGCACCAAGAAGAAGTGACCGCGTGAGTCACGCCTGAACACGCCCGAAGGGCGGCTCCCCTCAGGGGGAGCCGCCCTTCGGGTCGTCCGCGGTGACCCGCCGGGCGCTCACTCGGCCGCGCGGGGGGCCGGGGGCAGGGCCGCCTGAGGGGCCTTGTGCCGCCCCGACGGCCCGCCGGGCGGCCCCGGCTGCCAGGAGACCTCGGGGGAGCCCGTGGCGTCCTGGGAGGCCCCGGACGCCTCCTGCGCGCGGGACGCCTGCTCGGCGTCGGGCCGCGCCCCGCCGGGAGCCAGCCTGCCGACCCGCTGCCAGGGGGAGGGAGCCGGCGGCTCCGCGCCGTGCCGCGCCGCGTAGGCACTGGAGGCATAACCGCCCGTGAAGCCGCCGCCGCTGCCGTGTCCGTACCGCCACGGGCCGCCGAAGGCGAGGCGCTCCTCGCCGCTGCGGTCGCCCGGCAGGGTACGGAAGGACTTCACGTACTCCGCGTACAGGGCGTCGTAGATCGGCGTCGACGACGGGCTGTACGCGGCATGCGCCGGGCGGGCGGAGGGGATGGACGGGAAGGGCTGACGTCGGGATACCTCGTAAGCGTGCACGTAACGACAAACGACCCCGCAGCCCAACGGATGCGGGCAACACGGGGAATTCGCAGGTCACCCGGGGGAGTGAAGCTCCACTCAAGCGCGTGCGCGACCGGGCCCCGTGCGCTCCGCGCACGCCGGGCGGGCCGCGCCCGGGTGCACGAGGCCGCCGCCCCAGGCCTCAGATGCCCGCCAGGGGGAGCGCGGCACCCACCAGGACGCCGTTGGACGCCGCACGGTCCAGGGCGCCGCGCAGCAGGTCCTCACGCGGCTGACGGCCGATCGAACCGACCGGGGCGGCGAACATCAGCACCTGCTGGTTCTTGTTGGCCGCCGTGCGCCAGCCGTCGGTGGCCTGGAGCGGGCGGTGCGCCTGCCACCAGGCGACCGGGGCGCCGCCGCCCACGCCCGGCTGGAGCACCGCGTGCAGCTGCCCCATGGCGAGCAGCACCGACCACCCGTGCAGCACCGGCGGGACCTGGTTGAGGTCCGCCACCGGCTGGAAGCCCTGCTCGGTCAGCAGCGGCAGGAACTCGTCGCCCGGGCCGGTGTTGCCCGGGCGGGCGATGGCCGAGGTGGGCTCGACCACGATCGCGGCGTGCAGTTCGCCGTTGATCAGTACCAGCCCGCTGGTCACGCCCAGCACGGCCTGCTCGGGCGCGGCCTGCGCGGCCCGGGCGTCGACCGCCGGCGCGGGGGCCGCCGACGGGGCCGGCGCCTGCTCGGGCACGCCCCCGGCCTGACGGACGGCGCCCTGAAGCTGCTCGTCGGTCACCCGCACCACCTGGGAGGGCAGGCAGCCGGCGTGCGCGAAGGCGAGCACGGCGGTCTCGTCGCCGACGAACAGGACGGTGCTGGTGTGCTCCTGGCCGGTGTCGCCGGGGGTGCGGCAGGAGGTGCAGTCGTAACTGCCGGGGGCGTTGTCTCCGGCAAGCAGCCGGTCGGCCTCTTCGTCACCGATCTCGGCGCGTACGTCGTCGCTGACATCGAGCATGCGCGGCACGGGTGGCTCCCTCGGGAAGGACATGGGTGGACGGAAGCGGGCCGGACATCCCGGCTCGCTCTGGGAACAACGGACCGCGCGGGGCGGGGGTAACGGCCGACGGCGAACGGGAATCCGAATCCGGGACCGGACGCGGCGCCCGGGCGGCCCGTGGGCGGCGCGCGCCGTGAGCGGACGGGCACCGGCGGAAGCCGGGCGGTGCGTCGGATGACGGGTGCCGAAGGCCGGGCGAGATGCGCCGAAGGCGGGGCGAAGGGGGGGCGAAGGTGGGCCGAAGGGGTGGACGCGGTGGGAACGGGCGCGGCGCGGACGGTCGGGCCGTGGGGTGCGTCCTAGCCTTGGCCGGTGCCCCGTGTGTCGATCATGAGGCGGTCGCGGACCGTCCGGACGGCCGCCTCCGCGGCTCTCCTGGCCCTTGCGGCCTCCCTGGCCTCCTGCACGCCGTCCCCCGGCCCCGAGGCCGCGCCCGGTCCGCCGGCCCGGGCCCCCCGGCCGTGTCCGCCCGACCGCTGGCCCTGGGAGTGCGTGGCCGACTGCGAGAGCAGCGGCCGCTGGCACGTCAACACGGGCAACGGCTTCTACGGCGGCCTGCAGTTCAAGCACTCCACCTGGGTGGCCTTCGGCGGCGGCGCCTACGCCGCCCGGGCGGACCTGGCCACCAAGCGGCAGCAGATCCTGGTCGCCGAGAAGGTGCTCGCCTCGCAGGGCTGGGGCGCCTGGCCGGTCTGCTCGGCGCGGTACGGGCTCGAGGGGCGGATGCACGTGGTGAAGCGCGGCGAGACGCTGGCGTCGGTGGCCAGGAAGTACCGGGTCGCCGGGGGCTGGCGGACCCTGTACAAGCTCAACCGCTCACTGCTCGGCGAGGACCCCGCCCGCCTGATCGCGGGGACCTTCCTGAGGCTTCCGGCGGGCGCCGCCCGCACGGCGGCCGGCGAGCTGTTCGGCCCGCCGTTGGAAGATGCCTGAGCCGATTTCCGGCCATTTCCGCCCGCGCGCGGGCGGGCGCGGCAATGCCGTCGGAGCGAATTCCGGCGGTCGTCCGCGTCCATTCCGGGAGCCCCGGACCGCGGCGTTGCGAAAGGTGCGGAAAAGGATATCGGCGCAGTTCCCGATACCCGTGCGGATCGCTCGAACGGGTGACGCGACAGGGCCGGTGGCCTAGGGGTGATCCGTGACAGAAGTGTGACAGGGGAGCTTTGCCGGCGATCTTCGCGCCGGGCTTTCCCGGGGGACGGGCACCGCCTAGCGTGGCGGTCATGGCATCGAATCCCACTCCGGACGAAGAGCCCCAGGACTCCACCGACGCCTACGTCGGGACGGACGCCGAGGAGGCCGAACGCCGGGCGCGTGAGCGCGGCTGGCAGACGGTCCGCACGCTGCCGCCGGGCGCGATCATCACTCTGGAGTACCGCGTGGGCCGGCTGAACTTCGAGGTCGACGGGGGGCGGGTGGTCCGCTGCTGGAAGGGCTGACGGGACGCCCAGGGGCCCGCTGCCGGTGGAGCGGGCCCTGGGCGTCCGGGGCGCCGTGCGGGCGCGGGAAGGGCGGGCAGGCGCGGGCGGGGCCGGTCAGGCGACCGGGCGGGCCGAGGACGGCTTGGCGCGGCCCATGGCGTCGGTGTGCGCCGAGGGGCGGCGGCCGCCTCCCGGCACGGTCGACGGGCCCCGCTCGGGACGCGCCCCGTGCGGCCCGGAGGACAGCAGGAAGGCGCCCCGGTGCGCGTGGCCCGCGTCGGAGGCCGTGAGGGCCGTGCGGCGCACCGGCGTGGTCAGGCCGCCGGAGGGGCCGGTCACCGGGACGGAGGAGGTCCGGTCCTTGCCGAAGCGGCGGGCCAGCCGCGTCCACACCGCGTCCCGCAGGCTCAGGATCCACCGCTCGGCGCGGGCGCCCAGGGGCTCGAAGAGAGGCAGTGCCAGCAGGATCAGCAGGCCGGCCACCCAGCCCAGGAGGACGTCGCTCAGCCAGTGGGTGCCGAGGTAGACGGTGGTCAGGCCGACGCCCAGGGACATCACCGCGGAGAGCGCGGACAGCCAGCGCCGGGCCCTCGGGCTGGAGGCCAGGTAGGCGAGGATGCCCCAGGTCACCACCGCGTTCGCGGTGTGGCCGCTGGGGAAGATGTCCCCGCCGAGCCACATCTCGTTGGAGCCTATGGTCGTGGCGTAGTGCGGTCCCAGCCGGCCCATGCCGATCTTGGCGGCGCCGACCGTGACGTTCAGGAGCAGCAGCGAGATGGCGAGGGTGATCAGCGGACGCAGGGTGTGCTGGCGCCAGGAGCGCCAGCCCAGCCAGGCCGCCACCATCACCGCGGTGGGTCCGCGCTGGCCCAGGACGACGTAGTAGTCGAGCCAGGCGTGGATCTCGGGCCACTGCTGGTAGGGCCGGAAGAACATGACCTGCCAGTCCAGGCGGACCAGCCACGAGGTGGCGATCACGGCCCAGACGATGGCGGCGTACCCGGCCAGGCAGGCGACGACGAGTGCGTACCGGTGACGGCTCATCCGGGGCATGCCGAGCTGGACCGGCCGCTCGGGCTCCCGGTCCAGACGCGCGAACACCCGGTCCAGACGGGTGAGGCTTCGTTCGGTACGCACCCAATCGACGTTACAGCGAGTGAGGGCGCGACCCGAACGGATCAAGGTGTTTGTGATGACCATGTGATGTGGGCTTGCTCTCACGCGGTCACTTGTCCGGGAATTCACCACCACGACGATTCCCGCTCACCGCAAGGGGAATTGAGTGTTCATTCCGGGGAAAGTGGTGGGGTTCGCAATTGCTTTCCCGGTGCCGAGGCGTGGCGGAATTCACGGCGGCCCCGAGCCGGTCAGCCAGAGCCCTCCGTAGACCGCGGAGGCCGCCGCCGCGAGTCCCAGGAGCCCGGCCGCCAGGGCCGGACGGGCCCGGGCGGCGGCTCCGGCGACCGGGAGCAGCAGCGGGAAGGCGGGGACCAGGAGACGGGGCTTGGAGCCGAAGTAGCTGGACGCGCCGAAGGCCAGCAGCGTCACCAGGGATCCGTACACCAGCAGCGGCAGCGGCAGCCCGGCGCGCACCCCCGTCAGCAGGAGCCACCCCACCAGCCCCACTCCCGCGATCAGCGCGAGCCCGGCGAGGGCGCCGGGCAGGGAGTCGAACAGGCCCGCCACGAATCGGGCGAAGGCGGCACCCCCGTCGAAGCCGTTGCGCCAGCCCGCCTGGACGTCCAGGTAGCCGAAGAGGCCCTCTCCGGTGCGCCGGCCGACCCAGAGGACGTAGCCGGCGGCCCCCAGGGGAGCCAGCAGCATCCCGAGGGCGCGCGTCCAGAGGTTCGCGCCCCCGGGTGGAAGGTCGAGCCCGGCGCGCACGGCGTGAAGGTCGCGCGCCCCGGCCGGTGCGCCGTCCGCGGCGGCCGCGCTCCGGTCCCGCACGAAGGAGGCAACGGCTCCGGCCCACACCGCGGCGGCCACCGCCAGGCCGACCGGCCGGGTCAGCCCCGCCGCGAGCGCCAGGGACCCCGCGAGCGTCCAGCGCCCGGTCAGCACCGCGTACAGCGACCAGGCGGCCAGCGCGGTGAACAGCGACTCGCTGTAGGCCATCGTCTGCACGATCCCGACCGGCAGGGCGCCCCAGAGCACCGCCGCACACACCCCGGCCCGCCGGCCCAGCACCAGGTCGGTGACGGCGAAGATCCCCCAGGCGGCCGCGAGCGAGGCGACCAGGCTCACCAGTAACCCGGCCTCGCCGTACGACAGCGGGCTCACCGCCGCGACGCCCCGCTCCAGCCACGGCAGCAGCGGGAAGAAGGCCAGATCGGCGTGCACGTCGCCGTCGGGCAGCCGGACCGTGTACCCGTAGCCCGACTCCGCGATCCGCGCGTACCAGAGCGCGTCCCAGCGCGCGGTGAGCCGCACCAGGGGATCGACGCCCCGCGCGGCGGCCCAGACCGCCAGCCCCACCAGACCCAGCAGACGGACGGCGGCGTATCCGGCGAGGGCGGGCGCCGCCCGGCGCAGCGCCGCGGCCGCCCCGACGCCATGGGGCCGCCCGGCCGCCGGCCGCGCGGCGGGGGTGTCGAGATCGGTCACGGGCACGATTATCGGCGGCGCGCGGCACCCCGTCCGGCCGTTCCCCCCACCGGGTCCGGGCAGTGGCGCACACCACAGACAGCCTGCCCAGGGGTGAGAGGTCCACCACGTGCCACCGGCGCGAACTCGCGTACGCTGGCGAATCACTCGTCTTCGTCGAGCGGGCCGGTCGAGCGGCCTCGGGGGCCGCCGGACGCGAGCAATTCTGGGAGGTACGCACATGTCCGGGACGACCGTGTCCGGCGCGAAGGCCACAAGGCACCGCGCCCGCCGGGCGGCCGGGGCCGGCGCCAACCGCTGGATCGTCCTCGTCGTCCTCTGCGTCAGTCTGCTGCTCGTCGCCGTGGACGCCACCGTGCTGCACGTCGCGGTGCCCGCGGTCACCGAGGACCTCCGGCCGTCCGCCACCCAGTTGTTGTGGACCGTCGACGTCTATCCCCTCGTCTGCGCCTCGCTGTTGATCCTCTTCGGCACCCTGGGCGACCGGGTCGGGCGTAGGCGGGTCCTGCTGCTGGGCTACGCCCTCTTCGGCGTCGCCTCGGGCGTCGCCGCCTGCGCGGACAGCGCCCAGGTGCTCATCGCGGCGCGGGCGTTGCTGGGCGTCGGCGGCGCGATGATCATGCCCGCCACGCTGTCGGTGCTCCGCCAGGTCTTCCCCGACCGGCGGGAGCGCGCGCTGGCCATCGGCATCTGGAGCGCGGTCGCGGCCGTCGGCGCGGCGGTCGGACCGCTGCTGGGCGGCTTCCTGCTCGAGCGCTTCTGGTGGGGCTCGGTCTTCCTGATCAACATCCCGTTGATGCTGGTCGCGTTGCCGGTCGGACGGATGCTGCTGCCGGAGTCCCGCGGTCGCCGCGAGGGGTCCTGGGACGTGACGGGCGCGCTCACCGCGGCGCTCGGCCTCTTCGCCGCGGTCTACGGCGTCAAGCGGCTGGGCGGCGGCATCGCGCCCCAGTCGCCGCTGACCTGGGGCCCGTTGGTCGCGGGCGTCCTGCTCCTGGTGCTGTTCGTGCGGCGCCAGCGGAGGCGGGAGCACCCGCTGATCGACATGCGCCTGTTCGCGCGGCCGGCCTTCGGCACCTCCCTCGGCTGCATCGTGCTGGCCATGCTGGCGCTGGTGGGCCTGGAACTCATCGCGGCGCAGTACCTCCAGCTGGTGCTGGGCCTGTCGCCGCTGCAGACGGGTCTGCGGATGCTGCCGCTGACCCTTGCCGCGATGGCGGCCGGTCTCGCCGGGGCGCGGCTGCTGCGCACGCTCGGGCCGCGGGTCATGGTGGCGGCCGGCTTCGTGCTCACCGCGGCCGCGGTGCTGACCCTCCTGCCGATGGGCACGCGGGACAACCCGGCGCTGCTGCTATGCGGTTTCGTGCTGCTCGGACTCGGCCTGGAGACCACGCTCTTCGGCGCCTACGAGTCGATGCTCAGCGAGGCTCCCGAGCGCGAGGCAGGGGGCGCCGCCGCCATCGGCGAGACGTCCTACCAGCTCGGCGCCGGTCTCGGCATCGCCCTGCTGGGCAGCGTGATGAACGCGTCCTACGGGCCCGGGGTCTCCTCGGTGCCGGGAGTGCCGGGGCAGGCGTCCGCGGCGGCCGGGCACTCCATCGGGGAGGCCTACCAGGTCGCGGGCGGTCTGGGAGGCGTCGCGGGACAGACCCTGTGGACCGCCGCCCGGGAGGCGTTCGTGCACGGGATGCACGTGACCCTGCTGGTCAGCGCGGGACTGCTGCTGATGGGCGCGCTGGCGGCGCTGCGCCTGCCGCGGGAGATGCGCGAGGAGCTGCCCGCGGACGGCGTGCGGGCCGCGGAGAACGCGGACGCGCCTGCGGCCGGGGACGCCGGAACGGCGGACGGCGCGAGGAAGGGCGGACAGCAGTCGGAGGCCGCCGCGGTGCCGGGGCCCCGGGAGCAGAAGAAGGCGTCGTCGCGGCTGCCGCGCGTCTCGGCCTGAGGGCCGCGAGGCGGGCCTGCCGCGGGGGAGCGGTGCCGGACGGGGAGCTCACCGGTGACGGTCCCGGTGAGCGGCCCCGTCTCAGCTCTGGTTGAAGAAGGCGTCCCGGGCGCCCGGAGCGGCCTCACCGCTGACGATCTCGGTGTGGGCCGGAGTGAGCAGGAAGACCCGGTTGGCGACCCGCTCGATGGATCCGCGCAGCCCGAAGATCAGGCCCGCCGCGAAGTCCACCACGCGCTTGGCGTCGGCGGCGTCCATGGCCGTGAGGTTCATGACCACGGGGACGCCGTCACGGAAGAGCTCGCCGATGGCCCGGGCGTCCCGGAAGCTGTCGGGGGTGACGGTGCCGATCCTGCGGCCTCTGTCCTCGGCCGGCTCGGCCGCGACCTTGACCCGCGGGTCGGTGACCCAGGCGTCCTCGGACTCCGGGCCCTCGGCGTAGTCGTCGTCTTCGTAGTAGCGCTCGTCATCGTTGTCGTCGACGAGGCCAAGCCAGGCACTCGCCTTGCGCACCGATCCCATGGACGCCTCCTCTCGCTGCGGTCTCTCTCTCGCTATCCGCATCCCTATCGTCGTCCATGAGTCGGACAACGTGCCAAGTGGACGGACACCGCGCAGGGGGTTTGTGACGGTACCGGTGCGCGGTGGATACGTACAGACTCCGTGTATCCCAAGGGACTTGCCCTACACGATTGGTGATTGGGAGTGAAATAATATTCTTCGCGGCGAACGAGTGAGATGTGGTGCCTCCGGGTGAACCACCTACCCCATTACGATCTCGGAAGTCGCCCCCAGATACAGGGGGCGCGGAGAGACCCGCGCCACGGGGGCCGCGGGCATCTGAGGGGGAGTCACGATGTTCGGAATGGTCAGGCCCTGCCGGCACCGGCTCGGAGAGCGTCTCACTGCGGAGTGGACGGCGCACCTGTGCGGGCTGTGCCTGGCCCTGCGCGGGGAGCACGGCCAGTTCGCCCGCGTGGTCACCAACTACGACGGCCTGCTGATATCCGTGCTGACGGAGGCTCAGGCGGAGCGGGCCGGCAGCGCGCGCCGCACCGCCGGGCCCTGCCCGCTGCGCGGGATGCGCACCGCCTCGGTGGCCAGGGGCGAGGGGGCCAGGCTGGCCGCCGCCGTCTCGCTGGTGCTCGCCTCGGCCAAGGTCCGTGACCACATGGCCGACGGCGACGGGCTGCTGGCCCGTCGTCCGGTGGCCCTCGCCGCCCGCCGGGTCGCCGCCAACTGGACGGCCGCGGGCTCCCGCACCGCCACCACCGTCGGCTTCGACACCGCCGTCCTGCTGGACGCCGTGGACCGGCAGGCCGGACTGGAACGCCTGGCCGGACCCGGCACCCCGATCCTGACCGTCACCGAGCCCACCGAGACGGCGACCGCCGCGGCCTTCGCGCACACCGCCGTGCTGGCCGGACGCTCCGCCAACGCGGCGCCGCTGGCCGAGGCCGGCCGGCTCTTCGGGCGCCTGGCCCACCTCCTCGACGCGGTCGAGGACCAGGCGGCCGACGCCGCTTCGGGCGCCTGGAACCCGCTCACCGCCACCGGGGCCTCGCGCGAGGACGCCCGCCGCCTGGCCGACGACGCGGTGCGCGGTGTGCGGCTCGCCCTGGGCGACGCCGAGTTCACCGACGGCCGCCTCGTCCACCGGCTGCTCGCCCACGAGCTGGAGCGTTCGGTCGACCGGGCCTTCGGCACCCCCTCCTGCACGCACCCCGGGACCGCCCACACGGCCCAGGGGTACGGCCCGCCCCAGGGCCCCTACGGCCCCGGCCCGCAGGCGCCGCAAGGCCCTTACGGCCCGCAGTCCCCGCAGGGCCCGTTCGGTCCGCAGTCCCCGCAGGGGCCCTACGGCCCGTACACGCCGCCCGGGCCGCAGGGCCCCTACGGACCCGGCACCCCGGCCGGCGGACAGCCGCCGCACCGGCCGGGCCGCGGGTTCTGGGCGGGCTGCGCGGCCGCCGTCGGGCTGCTCTGCACCTGCCGGGTGTGCTGCGCCGACGAGTTCGAGGGCCCGTGGTCGGGCCGCCGCCGCGAGGGCTGCTGCGGCCAGTGCGACGGCAACTGCTGCGAGTGCTGCAACTGCTGCAACTGCTGCGGGGGAGACAGCGGCGGCGACGGCGGCGGGTGCGACGGCTGCAACTGCGACTGCAACTGCTGAGCGACATCGGCGCGGCAGGCGCCGGGATGACGCTGCGTCATGCCCGTGCTGACCTGAGCGGGCGGAGGGCCCTCACGGTCACCTGCGTATTCGGTACGGAGGCGTCCACGATGGGATAAAAACCCCGCCGGTCCGGTAACCCAGGGCCACCGGTGTCGTTGGGTCGGAGGCAGAACTTTTTCTTCTCCTCCGATCAACTCGCCTCCCACTTAAGGCACCTCAGTGGACGCAGTCACACCGACATCGGCCGCCGCGCGTCTGCGCGCCGCCCGCGGCGGGACGGGCCGGAAGGCCCCCCGCTCCCTTCGCACCAGGCTTCTCCGGGTCCTGATCCTGGCTCTCGCCGTCCTGCTGGCCCTCCTCGGCACCGCCGCGGCCGAGCAGATCGCGACCTTCCGCAACGCCTCCGCCACGGCGGACAACGCCCGCCTGGAGATCACCCTGCAGGGGCTGGTCCACGAGCTGCAGAAGGAACGCAGCCTCACGGCCGGGCACCTGGGCGGCGTGCGGGAGTTCCGGGACCGGCTGCCCGCACAGCGCAAGGCCACCGACACGGCCCTCGCCGTGCTCGACCAGGCGCTGCGGGGGCACACGGACGAGCGGCGCGCGGGCGCGGTCCGGGAGGTCCTCGGGCGGCTCGGCGCGCTGGACGGCATCCGTGCGAAGGCCGACCGGCGGAGCGTCCAGGTACCGGAGGCGTTCGCCTACTTCACCTCCACCATCGCGGCCCTCGACCGGCTCGACCTCGGTCTCGACGAGGTCCGTGACCACACCCTCTACGACGCCGGCCGCGCGCTGCGGTTCCTGGGCGACGCCAAGGAACTCGCGGGCCAGGAGCGGGCGCTGCTGCTCGGCGCGGTGACCGCCGGGCGGTTCCACGGCGACGACCACGGCCGCTTCCTGGAGATCAGGGCCGGCCGCCTCGCCTCGCTGGCCGCCTTCCCCTCGGTGGCCTCCGCCGCGCAGGAGCGCCGCCTGGACGCCGCGCTGAGCACGCCCGACGCCCGGCGCAGCGAGTGGTACGAGCGCCGTGCGGTCCGCGGCGGCGGCGTGCTCGACGCCGCCGAGATCCCGCCCACCGCCTGGTGGAGCAGCACCACCTCCACCATCGACGGCCTGCGCGAGGTGCAGATCTCGCTCGGCCACGACGTGGAGAGCCGGGCTTCCGAACTGGAGAGCGACGCCGGCGAGGACCTGGTGCTCTTCGGCCTGCTGGCCCTGGTGACCGTCGCGGCGCTCGGCGCGCTCGCGCTCGACTGCGTCCGCACCGTCTCCGGCCCGCTCGCCGATCTCGCCCAGCAGGCCCGTGAGGTGGCCGGGAAGCGACTGCCGCTGGCGGTCGCCGCGATCCAGAACAGCAACCTGCGCGAGGCGCCCGAGCCGCCCGAGCCGCTGCGCGTCCCGCCGAAGGCCGGCGTCGAGGTGCTGGAGATGGCCGAGGCCTTCGACCGGGTCCAGCGGGCCGCCTTCGACCTCGCCACCGAGCAGGCCGTGCTGCGCCGCAACGCGACCGAGTCGCTGGTCAGCCTGGGCCGGCGCAACCAGAACCTGGTCCGCCGCCAGCTGAGCTTCATCAACAAACTGGAGCACGAGGACGCCGACCCGGCGACGCTGGCCAACCTCTTCGAGCTCGACCACCTGGCCACCCGGATGCGGCGCAACGCGGAGAGCCTGCTGGTGCTGGCCGGCGAGTCCAGCCCGCGCCCCTGGTCCACCCCGCTGCCGGTCACCGACGTGCTGCGCGCGGCGCTCTCCGAGGTCGAGGAGTACCGCCGGGTGGTGCTGCGGCGCATCGAACCGGCCGGGGTGTCCGGCTCGGTGGTGGCCGAGATCGCCCACCTGCTGGCCGAACTGGTCGAGAACGCGCTGAACTTCTCGCCCCCGGAGTCCCAGGTCGAGATCGAGGGCCGGCGCACCAGCGCGGGCTACCTGATCGCCATCGTCGACCACGGACTCGGCATGGACGCCCAGGCGCTGGCCGAGGCCAACGTGCGGCTCTCCGGGCGGGCCAGCTTCATGGCCGACCCGGGCCGCTTCCTGGGCCACTTCGTGGTCGGCGCGCTGGCCCGCAAGTGCGGGATCGAGGTGCGGGTGGGGGAGGCTCCGACGGCCGGCGTGGTCGCCCGGGTGCTGCTGCCCGCCGCCCTGCTCGCCGAGCCGAAGAACCCGGCGGGCACGCCGGACGACGACGTGGTGGTGGACGGCCGGCTGGACCAGAAGGCCGTGCTGCCCGCGCCGCGTACCGCCGCGACCGCCCCCGCTCCGGCCGGGAGCGCCCACCTGGTACCGGTCACCGCGGACGGCCGGCCCGCGGACGGTCGGCCCATGGAGGGGCGCCCCATGGACAGCCGGCCCATGGACGGCCGACCCAGGGACGGTCGCGTGGACGGTCGTCCGGCGCCCCAGGCGGCGGCCGGGCAGCCAGCCCGTCACGCGCGCCCGCAGATCGCCGCGCCCCCGGCCCCGGGCCCCGGGGAACGGCGGGCCGAACCGGCCCGCGGCGCGGACGCCGCCCGCACCCGCAACGGCCTGGTCAAGCGCCCCAGGCGCAGCGCCATCGGCGCCGCGGTCGACGAGACCGACCGGGCCGGCGCCCGGCCGCTGCCCCCCGCGCCGGAGCGGGAGCGCACCCCGGAGCAGGTCTCCGGGATGCTCTCCTCCCTGCGCAGCGCCCACCTGCGGGGCGGGATCAGCGTGCAGAAGGAGAAGGAGAGGGACATGGATCGCGGCACGGGTGCCGACGCGTGGCCGGCGAAGGATGCCGCGGCTGACGGGGGCGAGGCGAAGTGACCACTTTTCCCACCCAGAACACCGCCCCGGCGGCCCAGGACTCGCAGACCTTCAACTGGCTGCTGGCGGCCTTCGTCCGCAACACCGACGGGGTGCGGGACGCGGTCGCGGTCTCCTCGGACGGCCTGCTGATCGCGGTCTCCGACGGACTGGGGCGGACCGAGGCCGACCATCTGTCGGCCATCGTGTCGGGGCTGTCCAGCCTGGCCCGCAGTGCCTCGCGGCGGTACGGCTTCGACGGGGTGAAGCTCATCATGATCGAGATGGGGCGGGGCTTCCTGCTGGTCTCGGCGATCCGGGACGGCAGCTGTCTCGGGGTGCTCGCCGACAGCAGCGGTGAACTCGGCCTGGTCGGCTACGAGATGGCGGTGCTCGCGGAACGGGCGGGTGACCTGCTCACGCCGGCCCTGATCGCCGACCTCCGTCAGTCGCTGCCCCGGTGAACGGCACGCCCATGGAAGAGGACAACAGCTTCGTCAGACCGTTCATCATCACCGGTGGACGGGTGGAGCCCACGCAGAGCGACCTGCGGCTGGAGACCCTGGTGGTCGCCGTCCGCCCGCCGGACGAGTCGCTGACGTTCGAACGGAAGCGGGTCGCCGCGGTGTGCGCGAGCCCGACGACGGTGGCCGAGGTGGCGCATCGGGTGGCTGTCCCGCTGGGGGTCGCCAAGGTGCTGATCTCCGACCTGGTCGCCGTCGGGCACCTCGCCTGCCGCCAACCCGTGGAGCTCTCGCTCCACACGCTGGAAAGGATCAGGGACCATGTCCGGGCGCTCTGACAAGATGGTGCCGCTGGCCGTCAAGATCGTGGTGAGCGGTGGACTCGGGGTCGGCAAGACCACGTTCATCGGCGCCATCTCCGAGATCGAGCCGCTGGACACCGAGGCCGCGATCACCCAGGTGTCCGTGGGCGTCGACTCGCTGGACGGGGTGGAGTCCAAGACCACCACCACCGTGGCGCTCGACTTCGGCCGGATCACGCTGAACCCGGCGATCTCCCTCTACCTGTTCGGGACGCCCGGGCAGGACCGGTTCTCCTTCCTCTGGGACGACCTGGTGGAGGGCGCGCTGGGCACCGTGGTGCTGGTCGACACCCGCAGGATCGAGGACTGCTTCCCGGCGCTGGACTACTTCGAGGCCCAGCGCGCCCCGTTCGTGCTCGCGGTCAACCACTTCCCGGGGGCCCGCCGGTTCGAACTGGACGAGGTGCGCGAGGCCTTGGGGCTGGGCGACGACGTGCCGGTGGTCGACTGCGACGCCCGCGACCGGCGGTCGGTGCGGGACGTCCTGGTGATGCTGATGGACCGGGTCATCCGCGAGCGCACCGCGGGGCGGGAGCGCTCGGCCGCACTGGTGTGACGCACGGGACGGACGGTGCGAGGAGGCGGGCGGCCGTCGTCCCGGAATCGCCGGGGCGGCGGCCGGCCCGTCGAGGGCCCGAGGTGTGAAGTCCGTGTGCCGATGTGCCGGGGAGAACACGGCCGAAAGCAAGCGGACGGTCGTGTTCCGGCCAGGGGCGAATGGGACCTCACGTGCGGAGGGGGAACAGGTGAGCGCCCGTTGCTGCATACGCGCGGTTTAGCTGAGCTGTGCGTCTGTGGCCGGTCCGGGCGGGGAATGCGCTTGGCGACGCCGTCCTCGTCGGGCGGCCGAAAGGCACCCTTGCGCCGCTCGGTCGCACGGCCGAATACTCCCTGCAGCGCTTGTCAGGAGCACGGCGTGTCCGGCAATCCCGGTCGCCCCTGCCCCCGGCTGCGCCTCACGGGCCCGCGCCCCCACAAGCGGGCCCCCGACTTCCCAAGTGGAGGAACGACCAGTGAGGATCAAGCGCACCACCCCCAGCAACGGCGTCACGAGACGAACCCGTCTGCTCGCCGTGGCCACCGGCCTGGTGGCCGCCGCCGCGATCGCGGTGCCCGCCGCCAGCGCCGACGAGGTGACCACCTTCAGCTCCGGTCAGCTCACCGCGGCGAGTGACGCGGTCATGGAGGCAGACGTCCCGGGTACCGCCTGGGCGGTCGACGCCAAGACGAACCGGGTGGTCGTCACCGTCGACAGCACGGTGTCCCAGGCCGAGATCAACAAGATCAAGAAGGAGGCGGGCGACAAGTCCGGCGCGCTGACCGTCAAGCGCACCTCCGGGAAGTTCGAGAAGTACATCTCCGGCGGCGACGCCATCTACGCGAGCAGCTGGCGCTGCTCCCTGGGCTTCAACGTCCAGGACAGCGCGGGCAACTACTACTTCCTGACCGCCGGCCACTGCACCGACGGCGCGGGTTCCTGGTACTCGAACTCGGGCCGCACCACGGTGCTCGGCAGCACGTCGGGCTCGAGCTTCCCGGGCAACGACTACGGCATCGTCCGGTACACCAACTCCTCGGTGGCCAAGTCGGGTGCCGTGGGCAGCGTGGACATCAAGAGCGCCGCCACGCCGAGCGTCGGCACCAGCGTCACGCGACGCGGCTCCACCACCGGCATCCACAGCGGCAAGGTCACCGGACTGAACGCGACCGTGAACTACGGCGGCGGCGACATCGTCTCCGGCCTCATCCAGACCACGGTCTGCGCCGAGCCCGGCGACTCCGGCGGCCCGCTGTACTCCACCAGCGGCATCGCCTACGGCCTGACCTCCGGCGGCAGCGGCAACTGCTCCTCCGGCGGCACGACCTTCTTCCAGCCGGTCGTCGAGGCCCTGAACGCGTACGGGGTCAAGGTCTTCTGATCTCCCGCACCTCCGCATCATCCTCCTGGGGAACCCCCCGCACGCCCGGCGTGCGGGGGGTTCTCGCTGTTCGGGGCGGGGTGGGGTGCGGGTGGCGGGTGTTTCCCGGGTCGCCCGGAGTTTCGAAAGTGGTCTATGGTGGAGACGTAGGTGAACGTTTGTTCGATAGGCGGTTCGACAGGTAGGCCGGGAGGTGCGCATGCCGGGTTTCCCGCACCTGCACACCGCCTCCGGCTTCTCCGTACGCCACGGCGCCTCGCACCCCGAGCGACTGGCCGAGCGAGCCGGTGAGCGGGGCCTCGAGGAGCTCGCCCTCACCGACCGGGACACCGTGGCCGGGGCCGTCCGGTTCGCCAAGGCCTGCGCCAAGGAGGGCGTCCGCCCGCTGTTCGGCGTGGACCTCGCGGTGGCGCCCCCGGCCGGGGCGCGGCGGTCGGGCCGGTCGCCGGAGCGGCGCCGGACGCCGGTGCGCGGCGGCGCCTTCGTCGACGAGTCGGCCCCCCGGGCGACCTTCCTGGCCCGGGACGGGGCCCGCGGCTGGGCCGGCGTGTGCGCCCTGATCACCGCCGCCCACGCGGGCGGCGGCGCCCCGCTGCTGCCCGCCGAGGCGCTGTACGCCGAGGGGGTGACCGTGCTGCTGGGGCCCGACTCCGACGTGGGCCGCGCCCTGTCCGCAGGACGCCCCGACCTGGCCGCCCCCCTGCTCGCCGCCTGGCGCGAGCGGTACGGGGACGCGCTGCGGCTGGAGACCGTCTGGCACGGCCGTCAGGGCACCGGCCACGGCTCGCTGCGGCTGGCCGCCCGTACCCTCGCGCTCGCCGCCGAGCAGGGCGTGCGCCCGGTGCTGACCAACGCCGTCCGCTACGCCGACCCCGGCATGGGTCCGGTCGCCGACGTGCTGGACTCCGCCCGCCGTCTGGTCCCCGTCGACCCGGCCCGGGGGCTGGACTCGGGCGAGGCGTGGCTCAAGGACGCCGACGCCATGCGGGAGGCCGCCGAGCGGGTCGCCGAGGCCGCCGGGCTGGGCCCGCGCGCCGCCGGGCGGCTGCTGGAGCACACCCGGACCACCGCCGAGGAATGCCGGGTCGACCCCGAGGAGCACCTGGGCATCGGCAGCGTCCACTTCCCCGAGCCGCACCTGGTCGGCGCCGAGCGGCGCACCGCCCAGCGGGTGCTGGCCTCCCGGGCGGCGGCCGGGATGGTGCTGCGCGGCTACGACCGGCGGCGCGCGTACTGGGAGCGGATGCACCACGAGCTGGACATCATCGCCCACCACGGCTTCGCCACCTACTTCCTCACCGTCGCCCAGGTGGTCGACGACGTCCGGGAGATGGGCATCCGGGTCGCCGCGCGGGGCTCCGGCGCCGGCTCCCTGGTCAACCACCTGCTGGGCATCGCCTCCGCCGACCCGGTCGAGCACGGGCTGCTGATGGAACGCTTCCTGTCCAAGCGCCGGGCGGTGCTGCCGGACATCGACATCGACGTGGAGTCCGCCCGCCGGCTCGAGGTCTACCGGAAGATCTTCGACCGCTTCGGCGGCGAGCGGGTGGCCACCGTCGCCATGCCCGAGACCTACCGGGTGCGGCACGCCGTCCGCGACGTCGGGGCGGCGCTCGCCATGGACCCGGCGGAGATCGACCGGATCGCCAAGTCCTTCCCGCACATCCGCGCCCGCGACGCCCGCGCCGCCCTGGAGGAGCTGCCCGAGCTGAAGCAGCTGGCGAAGGGGCCGGAGGGGGCGGGCGGGCGCTACGACAGGATGTGGGACCTCGTGGAGGCACTGGACGCGCTGCCCCGCGGCGTCGCCATGCACCCGTGCGGCGTGCTGCTGTCCGACGCCACGCTGCTCGGGCGCACCCCGGTGGTGCCCACCAGCGGCGAGGGCTTCCCGATGGCCCAGTTCGACAAGGACGACGTCGAGGACCTGGGGCTGCTCAAGCTGGACGTGCTCGGGGTGCGGATGCAGTCCGCGATGGCGCACGCGGTGACCGAGGTGGAGCGGGCGTCCGGCGAGCGGATCGACCTGGACGCGGTCCCGGAGGGCGACCCGGAGACCTACCGGCTGATCAAGTCGACCGAGACGCTGGGGTGCTTCCAGATCGAGTCGCCCGGCCAGCGCGACCTGGTCGGACGGCTCCAGCCGGAGACCTTCCACGACCTGGTGGTGGACATCTCGCTGTTCCGGCCCGGACCGGTCGCCGCCGACATGGTGCGGCCGTTCATCGAGCGCCGGCACGGGCGCAGCCCCGCCCGCTACCCGCATCCGGACCTGGAGCCGGCGCTGCGCGGCACCTACGGCGTGGTGGTCTTCCACGAGCAGCTGATCGACATCGTGGCCGTCATGACCGGCTGCGGCCGGGGCGAGGCCGACCGGGTGCGGCGCGGGCTGTCCGACCCGGACTCCCAGGGGCGGATCCGGACCTGGTTCGCCCAGCACGCCACGGCCCGGGGGTACGACGCGGGGACGGTGGCGCGCGCCTGGGAGATCATCGAGGCCTTCGGCTCGTATGGCTTCTGCAAGGCGCACGCGGTGGCCTTCGCGGTGCCGACCTACCAGTCGGCCTGGCTGAAGGCGCACCACCCGGCGGCCTTCTACGCCGGGCTGCTCACCCACGACCCCGGGATGTACCCCAAGCGGCTGCTGCTGGCGGACGCGCGCCGACGGGGCGTGCCGGTGCTCCCGCTGGACGTCAACCGGTCCGGTGTCACCCACCGTATCGAACTGGTGTCTGGCGGAAAGCGGGACGATTCCGATGTCTGGGGGCTGCGGCTGGCCCTCGGGGACGTGCACGGCATCAGCGAGGCGGAGGCGGAGCGGATCGCCGAGGGGCAGCCGTACTCCTCCCTGCTGGACTTCTGGCAGCGGGCCCGCCCCAGCCGCCCGGTGGCCGACCGGCTGGCGCAGGTGGGCGCGCTGGACGCGTTCGGCGCCAACCGGCGCGATCTGAGGCTGCACATCAGCGAGCTGCACCGGGGCGCCGCCCGCGCGGCCGGGGCCGAACAGCTGCCGTTGGGCGGCGGCGGGCGCACCGCGTCGGCGGGACTGCCGGAGCTCACCGACGGGGAGCGGCTCAGTGCCGAGCTGGGCGTGCTGTCCATGGACGCCTCGCGCAACCTGATGGACGACCACGCGGAGTTCCTGGCCGAGCTGGGCGTCACCTCCGCGAAGCGGCTGCGCACCGCCCGGCACGGCGAGACGGTGCTGGTGGCCGGGTCCAAGGTGGCCACCCAGACCCCGCCCATCAGATCGGGCCGCCGGGTCATCTTCACCACCCTCGACGACGGCACCGGTCTGGTCGACCTGGCCTTCTTCGACGACTCCCACGACGCCTGCGCGCACACCGTCTTCCACTCCTGGCTGCTGCTGGTGCGCGGGACCGTGCAGCGCCGTGGGGTGCGCAGTTTCAGCGTGGTGGGCACGGCCGCCTGGAACCTGGCCGAGCTGTCCGAACTGCGCGCCGAGGGCGGGCTCGAGCGGGTGGCGGCCCGGCTGTCGCAGACGCTGGCCGAGCAGAGCGCGCTGCGCGAGAAGGGCGGCGGAGGCCGGGAGGAGGGCGGCGCGGAGGGCGGCGCGGAGGGTGGCCGGACCATCCGGATGCCCACCGGCTACGAGATGCACCCGTGGGCGGACCTCCGTCCGGCGGGGAACGGCGGCCCGCCCACGGGGCGGAAGCTGTGGCACAGCAGCCCGGGCAGCGCCGGGTGAGACGGCCCGAGGGCGGAGACACCCGCGGCACGCGCGGGAGCGGGCCGCCGTGGGAGCGGGCCGCCGTGGGCGCGGGTCAGCCCGCGGGGGTGGCCGCGCGGCCGCGGCGGCGCAGCAGCTTGCGGCGCGGCTCCTGGTCGGGCATCCAGCCGAAGGCCAGGGTCGAGCCGAGCAGCCCGAGGATCAGGCCGACGACGAACCCGCCGAGGTTCGAGGTGACCCACGACCCGAGCGTGGCGAGCAGGCCGATGATCGAGTAGAAGATCCGCTGCGCGGGATTGAAGAGGATCAGCACCCCGCACAGCGTCATCACGCCCGGCAGCAGGTAACCGGCGATGCCCAGGGCCCCCGCCTTGAGGATCACCTGGAGCGAGGACTCCAGGACCTTCATGGTCAGCATGATCTCCACGCCGGCCAGGGTGAGCAGCAGACCGCCCATGAACGGGCGGTTGCCGCGCCAGACGGCGAACCGGGACCGCCGCCGGGGCGCCGGAGCGGCGGCGGCGTCGGCGTCAGGTGGCGCGGCCGCGGACGGCTCGGCGGCCGCGGGGGCGGGGTGCGGCGCGGTGTACGGCGCGGTGTGCGGGCTGTCGGATGTGCTGTCGCTGGCCACGGCCGGCGGCTCCTTCGCGGGCGTTTCCGATCGGACACGGGCCCGGCCGGCGGAACGTGTCCGCCGGCCGGGTCTCGGCGACTGCGTCAGTTGCCGCAGCCGGCCTCTCTGAACTCGATCTTCAGGTTGGGCAGGGTCATGGCACCGGCGGTGGTCGCCCAGTTGTGCTGGTAGACGTCCTCCACGACGATCTTGTCGGCCTGCATGCCGAAGGTGCCCAGCGGGCCCTGTGAGGGGCCCTTGTCCAGGGTGGCGGCGTCACGGCCCATCTCCAGGCCGGTGAAGGTGCCCGTCCGGCCGGTCAGGGTGTCCGAGTCGGTGGCCAGGTTGGTGGCCTTGGCCGGGGTGCCCTTGTTCCCGGCGGTGATGGTCAGGTGGGTGCCGCCGATCGCGACCGCCTGACACAGGTTGGTGATCTCGGCGTTCTTCATGGTGGTGACGAACACCGCCACCTGGCCGCCCGTGTCGCCGTGGAGCGGGCTGTCCGGGTGCATGTTGTCCAGACCGCCGTACTGGGACATGCCGGTGGCCTGGAGCTTGTCGGCGTTGATGGTGAAGGGCATGCCCGAGATCGTGAACTGGGCGGCCAGGATGCCCTGGGCGGTCGCGACGACCAGCGCGGCGGTGGCGAGCACCCCGGGGACGCCGAGCGCGGCCCAGCGGCGCAGGCGGACTCGGCCCTTGAGGGGCATTGCGGACTCTGACATGAACGGCTCTCCTCTGTGACGGCGATGTCGGTGGAACCGGGGCAGGTCCTGGCGCGGACGTCACCTCCCGTGGTCCGCGCCGGGTTTCCCTGGTTCTGTCGGTGGCGGCGCGGCGGAGGCTTCGGGGGGATGCCTGGAAGTTACCGGCGAGTGAGGAACGTGGTCAATTGGCTTGCGGACAAAGAGTGTTGACCTTGTGAGCTGATTGGTGCGGATGTGGCCACGTGGTGCCGGGGAGGCGTCGGGGGCTTCTCCTTCCGGGTGGCGCTCCCACCTGCGGACCCGTCGCCGGGAGGGCCCGCGGGAGGCCGCCTGACGCCAACGCCCGCCGTCCGAACTGGACTTACCTCGGGTAACAAAATTGTCCCCCGCGCCTTGACCGCCCAACCAGCGCTCGGTAGAACACCGTTGGGTTTCCCTGCGGTTGGACGTCCCCCTTGCCCGTGGCGCCGGGCAAGGGGGACCCGCCGCGCCGCCGTGCCGCACGACTCCGCCCGAACGGGCCCGATGCGAGGAGAGACGCGCACATGGACAACGTGAGAGACCGCAGACCCCGCCGCCTGCTCGGCAGGGCAGCCACCGTGATCGCCGGCTGCGCCGCCCTGGTGGGACTGCAGACGACGCCCGCCCCGGCCGCCGGGACCCAGCTGGCCGCCCCCTACCAGAACATGGACACCTGCCCGCTCACCTCGTCGCTGCTCGCGGAGCCGGGCAACCTCCAGGTCGGCTGCGTGCACTCCGAGGTCGACGGGGGCACCTTCCGGATCGGCGAGTACAGCGTGCCGATCGGCGCCCCGATGAAGCTCAACTGGGGCATCCGCTGGTCGTCGGCCGCCCCGACGGTCGACATCTCGGGCAGCGCCGCCAACGTCTACGACACCGCAGCCCCGGTGGGCGGGCCGCTCCTGGACGCCCCGGTCACCGAGGCGCCGCTGCCGGGCCTGGCCAACTTCTGGCCCGGCGTCACCAGCGCCGACATCAAGGTCGAGCCGGCCGGCCCGATCAAGAACTTCGTGCCGCTGGCCGTCGGCAGCGACCACCCGCTGTTCGAGATGCCGATCAAGCTGAAGGTGATCCACCCGCTGCTCGGCTCCCATTGCTACGTGGGGTCGGACGCCAAGCCCATCGTGCTGCGGGCCTCCTCGCCCGGCGCCCCGGAGCTCTCCTTCGAGGCCGACCCCAACGGGCACTCGACGGCGGTGCTCAAGGTCAGCAACGGCACCCTCACCGACTCCTCGGCGGCCATCCCCGGCGCCAGCCGCTGCGGTCTGCTGGGGCTGGGGGAGAGCAACTGGATCGTGAACTCGCTCTTCGACCTGCCCGCCGGGGCGGGGGAGAACGCGGTCACCTTCACCGGCGTCGACACCACGATCGCCATCGACGACAGCCTGGCCTCGCTCACCGCGGCACTGAACGACGCCCGCGGCTGACGACCGCACGGCGACCCGTCGGGGCGGGACCGCACGCCTCGCCCCGACGGGCGCTCCGCCCTGCCCGAATCGCCCGCCCCGTGTGCGGCCGCGTGCCCGGAGATCACCGGGCGACGCGTCGGCGCTCCGGGCATGAACTGGGATTACCCCGGGTAACAAATATCCGGCGGACCCCTTGACCGTCCGTAGCGCCACGGTTACAAAACCTAGGGAACGACTGCGGTCGACCTCCCGGCCTGTCATGGGCATGCAGGAAGACTCGCAGCGAACGGCGCCACCCGAACTCTCACCGCGGGCCCGGTCCCACACCGCGTGTGAGCAGACGGCGGTGACGGGGCGGCACCCGCGTCACCGCCGTGCGCACCCCCCGAGATCCATCCCCCATGGAAGGAATCCGTCATGCGCAATCGTCGTACCGCCTTACTCGCCACCGCCGCCCTCGCCGGCGCCGCCTCGCTCTGGGGCGTCTCCGCGACCGCGACCGCCGCGCCGACAGCCACCTCGGTCCTGACGTACGACGCCACCGGCGCCAACGTCCCGGTCGGAGCCAAGCTGACCGCGTCCCTGGCCGCCGGCACCACGGCCAAGCTCACCACCACGGCGAGCGGCAGCACCGGCGTCACCTGCAGTGGCTCCGCCATCGAGGCCACCGTCGCGACCAACCCGACGGCGCCGGGCACGGCCACCGAGAACAGCGTGAAGCAGACCTTCAACGCCGCCACGTGCACGTCGAACATCCTCGGCACCACCGGCGTCAGCTCCATCACCATCTCGCCGCTGCTGACCGCCTCGGTCACCTCCGCCGGGGTGCTCACGGTGAACGGCCCGATCACCGCCACCGCGGTGCTGAAGAGCGTCTTCGGAAACGTCAACTGCGTGTACTCCGCCGCGTCCATCAGCGGTACCACGAACAACGCGGACGACTCGATCAACTTCAGCAACCAGCTGCTGACCAAGACGAGCGGGTCGACCACCTGCCCGTCCAGCAGCTACTTCACCGCCAAGTACGCCCCGGTGACCGGACCGGGCGGAGCGGTGTCGGTCAACTGACCAGCGCGTCCACCGGACCTGTGAGGTCCCCGGGCCGCCCCCGCGAGCGAGCAGCACGGCTCGCGGGGGCGGCCTCGGCCTGTCGGACAGCGTCGGCTCGTGACGGCACCACGGCGCACGCCACGAGCGGCGTCCCCTACCGGAAGGAATCCGCCATGCGCAGTCGTCGTACCACCGTGTTCGCCACCGTCACCGTCACGACCGCCCTCGTCGGCGCCGCCTCGCTCTGGGGCGTCTCCGCGACGGCCGCCGCGGCCCCCACCACCCTCGCGGTCCTGACGCACGCCAACGGCAGCAGCGTTCCCGTCACCTCGCTGTCCGCGCCACTGGCCTCCGGCACCACGGCCAAGCTCACCACCACGGCGGGCGGCACCACCGGGGTCACCTGCGCCACCGCCGGCTTCGCCGCCGACGTCGCCGGCAATCCGGCGGCCCCGGGCACGGCCACCGAGAACAACGTGCGGCAGACCTTCGCCCCGGCCTCGTGCACGTCCACCATCCTCGGCACGACCGGCGTCAGTTCGATCACGGTCTCGTCGCCGCTGACCGCCTCGGTCACCTCCGGCGGGGCGGTCACGGTGAACGGACCGATCACCGCGACCGCCGTGCTGAAGAGCGTCTTCGGCAACGTCACGTGCGCGTACAGCGCTCCCCGGCTGGACGGTACGGCGAACAACGCCGATCACTCCCTCAGCTTCACCGACCAGGTCTTCGCCAAGGGGAGCGGGTCGACCACCTGTCCGTCCACCATTCACTTCACCGCCAAGTACGCCCCGGTGTCGGGGCCCGACGGTCCGGTGGTCGTCAACTGACGGACGGGCCGCGCCGGCCGAGCAGCCCCTCCAGGCCGCCCTCGCGGGCCAGCCGTTCCAGCTCGTCGAGGGCGGCCTCGGCCTGTGCGGCGGCGTGCGGGTCGCGTTCGCGCAGACCGCTCGCGGCGAACTCGTCCTCGTCCAGCCGCAGCACCCTCGCCCCGTCGCCGGACACCCACAGGTCCAGGTCGAGGTCCTCCACGACCACCTGGCCGCCGGACACCTCCGCGGGGCGGGTGACGTCGCAGTACCAGCCCTTGAGGACGCCGGAGGGGTCGCGGACCTCCTTCACCGAGTACCACCGGTCCCGCCAGTACCACTCGGTGAACACGTCGTGCGGCTCGAACCGCACGAAGCCGAAGTCGCGGGCGCCCTCGCCGGCCCATTCGGCGCGGACGGCGATCCGCGTGCCGTCGTCGGAGAGCAGGTCCGCGGGGTAACTGATCTTCAGGCGGCCCGCCTTGCGCAGCACCACCTCGACCTGCTCCGGGCCGCCGCCCCCCTCAGCCGAGCTCGCGGACATGCTGGACCTCCTGGGCGCAGACCTGGTAGCCCAGCCACCGGTTGACGGCGAGCATGGGTTCGTTTCCGGCGTCGTTGCCGGTGTGGGCCTCGGTGAAGCCGGCGGCGCGGGCCCGGTGCAGCGAGTGGGCCTTCACCAGCTTCGCCAGGCCCCGGCCGCGATGGGCGCGGGCCGTGCCGGTCATTCCGGTGCCGTAGCGGGTGCCGCCGTCCGTGCGGGCCGCGGTGAACGCCACCGGGCGGCCGTCCACGACGGCGACGGTGGTCAGGTCGTGACGCAGCAGCGGGTGCCGCCAGGTCTCGTCGAGCCAGTTCTCGTAGTCGTCGAGCAGATGGTCCACGTCGCCGGGCTCGTCGGCGGTGCACTCGGCGTCCAGCGCGAAGAGCGGCCGCGGGTCGTCGGCGAAGTCGTCGGCGGTGCGCAGCTCGACGCCCGGGGGCGAGGTGGGCACCGGGGGCAGTTCCGCCTTGGCCAGGTCCAGGAGCAGGAACTGGGCGGTGCTGCCGGGGCGGTAGCCGCGACGCTCCGCGAAGAGACGGTCGGCGGGCTCGTCCAGGACCCAGGAGAAGACCTCGCGCGCGCCCAGGGCGGCGATCCGTTCCTCGCCGGCCTGCAGCAGGGCGGTGCCCGCGCCGCGGCCGGTGCGATCCGGGCGCACGTAGACGTTGAGCAGCGCCTGCCCCGGCTCCGGGCTGTCGTGCGCCAGGCTGACCTGTGCGGTGCCGATCGCCTCGCCGTCCTCCTCCGCGAGCAGCGCGGTGTACCGGGCGTCGGGAGGGAGGCGGGTCAGCACGTGCTGGACGGAGTCGGCGGTGAAGAAGACATAGGGGAGGGCCAGCATCCGGACCCGGGCGAACGCCTCGGCGTCGCTGCGGTTCCCCGGCCGGAGGGCGCGTACCGATACGGTCATGGCGGGGACGCTACGCGAGGGGCCCGGGGGCCGCCCTTCATTTTCCGGCCGTGGCCCGGTGGTGCAGAATCCGGGTGTGAGCAGCCTGAGGATCCGCATCGACGACCGAGCCGGCAGCCTGCCGCCCTACGAGCAGGTGCGGGCGCAGATCTCCGAACAGGCGCGGTCCGGCGCCCTCCCGGTGGGACACCGGCTGCCGACCGTGCGCGGCCTGGCCGAGACGCTCGGGCTGGCCGCCAACACCGTGGCCAAGGCCTACCGGGCGCTGGAGGCGGACGGGGTGATCGAGACCCGCGGCCGCAACGGCACCTTCGTGGCCGCCGCCGGAGCCGCCGCCGAGCGAGCGGTGGCCGCCGCGGCCCGGGAGTTCGCCCGGACGGCGCGCCGGCTGGGCCTGGACGCCGACGCCGCGAACCACGCCGCCGCGGACGCGGTCCGGGCGGTGTACGAGGGGCCCGCCGTATAGCGGGCCGGAGGATTCAGCGCGGCGTCCGCGTCACCTCCAGGCCCTCCGAGCGCGCGGCGCGGGCGAAGCGGGCGGCGTCGTGGACGGCGGCTCCGCCGGGGTCGTTGTTGAAGTAGGCGTACAGGTCGCCCGCGGGCCAGGTGGCGGCGACGCGCTCGGCCCAGGTGCGCAGGGCGCGGGCGCCGTACCGTGGCCACGGGCGGGCGCGGCCCTCGTGGAGCCGCAGGTAGCCCCAGTCCGCGGTCCGCCACAGCGGGGTCACCGGACGGGAGCCGCGGTCCGCCCAGCACAGGGCGGCGCCGTGGTCCTCGAGCACCGACCGCACCCGGTCCGTCCACCACGAGTCGTGCCGCGGCTCCACCGCCACCCGCACCCCGGCCGGGAAGCAGGCCAGGCAGTCCTCGAGCAGGGCGGCGTCGGCGCGCAGGGTCGGCGGGAGCTGAAGGAGCACCGGGCCGAGCCGGTCGCCGAGGCCGCCGGCGTGGGACAGCAGGCGTTCCACCGGCTCCGCGGGGTCCTTGAGCCGTTTCACGTGGGTGAGGAACCGGCTCGCCTTCACCGCGACCGTGAAGTCCGCCGGCGTCCGCTCCCGCCAGCCGGCGAAGGTCTCACGAGACGGCAGCCGGTAGAAGGCGTTGTTGCTCTCCACCGTGGCGAACCGGGCGGCGTACTCCTCCAGCCACCGGCGCATCGGCGTGCCCTCCGGGTAGAGCACGCCGCGCCAGTCCTTGTACTGCCACCCGGAGGTGCCGACGAAGACGGTCATACCGCCATCAAAGCACTACAGGTAGAGCCCCGCGTCCTCCCCGGCCCGCGGCTCCGGCAGCGCCGTCGGCGAGGTGCCGCGCCGCAGCGCGTACAGCTCGGCCAGGGTGGCCCCGTCGCGGCCGATGCCCTCCTCGGCGCCGAGCCACTCCACCGACTCGCGCCGGGTCAGCGGGCCGACCTCGATCCGCGCCAGGCAGCGGCCGGGCCGCACCACGGCCGGGTGCAGGCGCTCCAGGTCCTCGTTGGTGGTGATGCCGACCAGCACCTTGCGGCCCTGGCCGAGCAGACCGTCCGTCAGGTTCAGCAGCCGGGACAGCGCCTGGCCCGCCACGTGCTTGGCCTCGCCGCGGACCAGCTCGTCGCAGTCCTCCAGCAGGAGCAGCCGCCAGCGGCCCTCGCCGTCCTCGTCCTCGTCGTCGTCGCCGATGGCGATGTTCATCAGGTAGCCGGCGTCGGAGAACAGCAGCTCCGGGTCGAGCACGCAGTCCACCTGGCACCAGTCCCGCCAGGAGCGGGCCAGGGTGCGCAGCGCCGTGGTCTTGCCGGTGCCGGGCGGGCCGTGCAGCAGCAGGAGACGGCCGGCGATGTCCTCCGGGGTGGTCTTCATCAGCGAGTCCATCGCCCCGGCCACCGGCGCCGTGTAGTTGACGCGGACCTCGTCCCAGGTGGCGGCGGAGATCTGCCGGGTGATGCGCAGCGGCCCGCGGCGCGGGGAGAGGTGCCAGAACCCCATGGTCACCTCCTCGGGGACCGGTTCCGGCTCCATCTCCACGCCGTCGGTGCAGCGGTGGATCACCGAGTGCGCCAGCTCCTCGCTGACCGCCGTCACCGAGACGTGGGTGCCGGTGCCCCACTGCGCGGTGGAGACCCGCAGGGTCCAGCCGTCGCCCTCGGCCAGGGTGGAGCGCTGCTTGTCACTGCTGGCCTGCCGCACGACGCGGGCCTCGTCGGGCACCAGCTGGGCCCCGGGGCGGACCCGGTCGAGGCTCACCGTCCGGGAGTACGGCTGCTCGCCGGTGGTGAAACGCTGAAGGAACAGGGCGTCGATGACGTCGATCGGTGAGTCGCCGTCGTCCAGGGCGAGCCGGATGGGCACAAGGGCGTGAGGGTCTTCGGCCATGGGCTCATGATCCGTGGGATCGGCTGCGAGCGCACGGCAATTCCTGTATTGCCGGCCCGCATCGCCACAGCTCGCCCCCCCCTCGCGGAGGTGCGCGGGACGCACTCCGGGCGCCCCGCGCACCTCCCCGTCAGCCCGCGCGCGGCACGAGCCGCCGTGCCGCGCGCACCGCCGCGTATCCCCGGGTGAGACAGCGGTCCACGGCGAAGTTCCGGGCCAGCTCGCGCCCGTGCAGCAGCCGGAGGAACTCCGCGGCCCCGGTCCGCCGCCGCACCGTCACCCGGCGCAGGGCGTAGGGGCCCTGCCGGCGCCGGGCCAGACCGTTGCCCACGGCGAGGGCCTGGGCGAAGCCGGCGTCCCGCACCGCCTGCCGGACCCGGCGGGTGGAGTGCCCGAAGGGGTGGGCGAACGAGGCGGGCGGGACGCCCAGTTCGGCCGCGACGATCTCCCGGCACAGCCCCAGCTCACGGCGCAGCGCCCCCTCGCCGACCAGGTCGAGCGGGGGATGGGTGTGGCTGTGCCCCCCGATCTCCACCCCGTGGGCGGCGAGTTCGCGGACCTGGGCCCAGTCCAGCATGGCGTCGGGGGCGCCGCCGGTGTCGTACGCCCCGCGCAGCCAGCCGGTGGTGACGAAGACGGTGGCCGGGAAGCCGTGCCGGGCCAGCTCCGGCAGCGCGTGACGGTGCACGCCCTCGTAGCCGTCGTCGAAGGTGATCAGCACCGGCCGGCGCGGGAGCGGTGCGCCCAGGCGCCAGGCCGCGGCCAGGGCGGCGGTGTCCACCGGGGTGAAACCCTCCGCCGCGATCATCTCCAGCTGACCCGCGAACGCCGCCGGGGTGACCGACAGCCCTCGCGTCGCCGGGACCGGGTCCTGGGCGACCGCGTGGTACATCAGCACCGGGACGGCGCGGTCCGCGCGCACCTCGGGCTCAGGCATGGCCGGGCGCCCTCCCCGCCGCCGTGGGGGAGGGCGGGACCACCACGTTCCCGCCGTCCCGCCGGGTCCTCACCGTGCCGACCAGGTAGCCGGCCGCGGTGACCAGGGCGCCGGCCACGATCGCGCCGGCCCGCCCCGCCCCGCCGGGCCGGCCGCGCACCGCGTCCCCGAGGCCGCGGAGCACCCCCGCGGGCAGCACCCGGGCGACGTACCGGCGCTCCGACTCCAGCCCCTTGTCCGCCCCCACGCTCCGGGCGACCAGCGCCTTGGACAGCCCCTCGGCGTAGGTCCGGGTGCGGAAGTACCCGAACCGCTCCCTGGCCGGGGGCACCCGGTGGTGGATCACGGCGCGGTCGTCGACCATCAGCACCGCCCCCGGCAGCGCACGGCCGAGGCGGATGCACAGCTCGGTCTCCTCGCAGCCCAGCGGCCGCCGGTCGCCGTCCCGTCCGATGCCGGTGGCGAAGCCGCCCGCGGCCTCGAAGGCGGTGCGCCGGAACGAGGCGTTGCCGCCCAGCACGTTGCGCACCCGCGCCCGCCCGGGCGGCAGGCCGCGGTAGGTGCAGCCCACCACCCAGTCGAACTCCTCGGGGAACCAGGCGGGCCGGCGGCCGGACGCCCAGACGGGCTCGGTGCGCCCGCCCACCGCCATCACCCGCGGATCGTCGTACGCCTCCGCGAAGTGCCGCAGCCACTCCCGCTCGGCCACCGCGTCGTCGTCGAGGAAGGCGACGACCTCGCCCCGGGCGTGGGCGATCCCGGTGTTGCGTCCGGCCGACAGGCCGCGCGGGCCGGCGTTGGCGAGCACCCGCACCGAGGGCGCGCCCCCGTACTGCCGCTCCAGCCGGTCCCGCAGGCGGGGGTTGTGGTCCACGACCAACAGGGTCTCCAGTGCGGGCCGGGACTGCGCCCGCACCGAGGCCACCGCCGCGAGGATGTCCGTCCAGCGGTCCTCGGTGTAGACGCAGACCACCACCGAGATCTCCGGCACGGCCGGGCCGGCCGGCAGTCCGCTCCGGTCGTGCGCGGCGGGCCCGGTCACGACACCTCGCCGGAGGTCACGGCCGTCCACGGCGACCTGCGCGGACGGCCGCGCAGCGCCCGCCGGTTGGAGCGCTCGGCGAGGATCACCCGCAGCACCCGCAGGCCGTCGCGGACCGCCCGCAGGTTGCTGACGCCGTGGATGCGCAGGTACTCGTGACTGGGGATCTCCTGCACCTTGAGCCCGGCCGTGACGACGCGGATGTTCATCAGCGTCTCCACCTCGAACCCGGTGCAGTCCAGGTCGATCCTGTCCAGGCAGTGACGCCAGAAGGCGTTGTAGCCGTAGCAGAGGTCGGTGTAGCGGGCGCCGAACTTCCGGTTGACGGCGGCGCACAGCAGGCGGTTGCCCAGCTTGCGGACGAAGGTCATGTCGTCGGTGCCGCCGCCGTTGGCGAACCGCGACCCCTTGGCGAAGTCGGCCCCGGAGACCAGGGCCGAGACGTAGCTGACGATCTCGTTGCCGTCGGCCGAACCGTCGGCGTCGACCATGACGACGATGTCGCCGGTGCAGGCCGCGAAGCCGGCGATCAGGGCGTCCCCCTTGCCCTTGCCTGTCTGCCGCACCACCTTGACGTCCGGCCGCAGTTCGCGGGCCACCGCCACGGTGTCGTCGGTGGAGTCGCCGTCGACCAGGACCACCTCGTGGATCCAGTCCGGCAGTGTCTTGAAGACGTACGGAAGGTTCTCCGCCTCGTTCATGGCGGGGATCACCACGCTGACCGGTGGAGCGATGGCCAGGTGGGTGGTGATGGGCCGGTACCGCTCGGCGGCCGGGCAGAGGTCGGGCCCCGGCGTGACCGGGGGCAGCACTGCGCTCATGTCTGTGGTCCCTCTCGTCCGGCGGACCGCCCACCCCCGGGCGGCCGCTGTGAGTCCGGTGCGAAAGGGGGGTTCTCACCCACGGCACGCAGGAAGGGATCTCCGCGCGCGCCGGGTGAGCCGGTGGAACTGTCCGGGATCCGTGGGCCGGAACCCGGGCGCGCGGCACGACCCGACGACCGGTCGCGTCATCGAGCACCCCCCTACCGCGCGTCCGCCCCGGTCCGACTGGTTCCGAGCCCTCCCCTGAACCGCGGGACGACGGACCGGTGCGTAAGAGATGTATGACGATATTGGCAATTGGTCGGTAATCGCAATACCTGAAAGGTGATCGGACGTTTTGCCGGGTTGAGGCGTTCCATCCGCTTACCGGCCCAAGAGATGGCGGTCGGGGCCAATCTGGCGCAATGGCGGTATGCCGTCAAGATGCCCGAATTCGCGTGTGACACGCGTTAATTGCAGGTTCATCAGGTATTGCGTAGGCCATCATGGCCGGGAGGCGTGCCGCTCCATTGATTTGTTGACATGAACACTTCCTGTCAACGCGTGTAGCTGGTACCACAGTTGGTGCAGAAACAACTGCAGAACAGGGAGGCTCCACCATGAGACGTTTCCGTACGTCCGCCGTCGTGAGCTCGTTCCTTCTGTCCGTAGGGCTAGCCTTCACCGGGGCGGCCGCGGCACAGGCCTCCGCCCAGGCGGCCGGCGCGTACGTCGCCCTCGGCGACTCGTACTCCTCCGGCGTCGGGGCCGGCAGCTACACCGCCGAGAGCGGCAGCTGCAAGCGCAGCACGAACGCGTACCCGCAGTTGTGGGCCAACGCCAACTCGCCCTCGTCGTTCGCCTTCGTGGCCTGCGGCGGCGCCACCACGAGCTCGATCCGCAGCGGTCAGATGGGTCCGCTCAACGCCTCCACCGCGCTGGTCTCGGTGACGGCGGGCGGGAACGACGCCGGCTTCGCGGACGTCATGACGACCTGTGTGATCAGCAGCGACTCGACGTGCCTCAACCGGATCAACACGGCCCGGTCGTACATCTCCTCGACGCTGCCGGGGAACCTCAACGCCCTGTACACGGACATCAGGAACCGCGCGCCCAACGCCCGCGTCGTCGTGCTGGGCTACCCGAAGTTCTACAACGTGCAGGCCATCTGCGTCGGGCTCTCCGACACCAAGCGGACCGCGATCAACGCCGCGTCGGACCTGCTGAACTCGGTCATGTCGCAGCGCGCGGCGGCCTACGGCTTCGCGTTCGGCGACGTCCGCACCACCTTCGCCGGGCACGAGCTCTGCTCCGGCAGTTCGTGGCTGCACAGCGTGAACTGGACGAACATCGGCGAGTCCTACCACCCCAAGGCCGCCGGCCAGTCGGGCGGCTACCTCCCCGTTCTGAACGCCAACGACTGACCTGCCCTCCCCGCGCGCGGCGCCCCCCGCACCCGACGAGGGTGCGGGGGGCGTGCCGTTCTCGTCCCGCCGCGGGCGCGCCGCTCGTCGCTTCGCGGGGGATTGGCTCGAATTGCTCACCGTGGCCGGGACCCATCGCTTCGAGACGCGAAAAAAAGCGGCTCCGCTGCATGGATTTTTTGGCATGAGCACTTCCAGTCAACGCGCGTAGCTGTCACAGTTCCTCCGTCAAACCCGCCGACCATGGAGGCCCCCACCATGAGACGTGTCCGTACGTCGTCCCTCGTGAGCTCGTTCCTGCTCGCGCTGACCCTCGCCTTCACCGGCGCGACCCAGGCGCAGGCCGCCGCGAGCTTCTACGTCGCGCTCGGCGACTCCTACTCCTCGGGAGTGGGCGCCGGCAGCTACATCTCCTCCAGCGGGGACTGCAAGCGCAGTTCGCTCGCCTACCCGCAGCTGTGGGCCAACGCGAACGCGCCGTCCTCCTTCTCCTTCATGGCCTGCTCGGGGGCGACCACGAGCTCCGTCCGCAGCACCCAGATGGCTCCGCTCAGCGCCAACACCCAGCTGGTCTCGGTGACCGCGGGCGGCAACGACGCGGGCTTCGCGGACGTCATGCAGACCTGTGTCCTCAGCACCGACACGACGTGCCTCAACCGGATCAACACCGCGCGCAGCTACATCAGCTCCACGCTGCCGGGGAACCTCAACGCCCTGTACGCCGACATCAAGAACCGCGCGCCCAACGCCCGCGTCGTGGTGATCGGCTACCCCAAGTTCTACGACGTGGAGGCGGTCTGCGCCGGTCTCTCCGACACCAAGCGCTCCGCGATCAACGCGGCGGCCGACCTGCTGAACTCGGTCACCTCGCAGCGCGCGGCGGCCTACGGGTTCCGCTTCGGCGACGTCCGGCCTCCGTTCACCGGGCACGAGATCTGCTCCGGCAGCTCGTGGCTGCACAGCGTCAACATCTCCATCGGCGAGTCCTACCACCCGAAGGCGGCCGGCCAGTCGGGCGGCTACCTGCCGGTGCTGAACGCCAACGACTGACCCACGCCCGGCCCTCGCGCCGGAACGCCGCGTCCCCCGTGCCCTGACCAGGCAACGGGGGACGTCGTGCTGTCGGGGCCGGGTTCAGTCCTCGCCCTCGGTGGACGGGTCGGGTTCCGGCTCCTCCGGCGCCTCGCACACGAGCGCGACGGACACGGGCTCGGACGCGGCCTCCACCGGCCGGTCGACCTCGACGTGGACGGAGCCCTCCACGGCCCCTTCCACCCCGTCCAGCGACAGGGGGACGGACACCTCGTGGGTCGTCGTGCCCTTGGCGAAGGAGAGCGTCCGCCAGCTCTCGTCGACCACGCCGTCGGCCAGGTCGCTCACCCAGCGGTAGCGGACCTCCGCGGGCGGGCGTCCCAGGGTGAACGAGGCGGTGAGGGAAGGCCGTTCGGTCTCCGGCGCCGGGCAGGGGCCGGTGCGGTCGGTGTGCGAGCCGGTGACGGAGACCTCCACCGTCTGGGCCGGCTCCGGCGACTTCGACGGGCTGGGGCTCGCGGAGGTCCCGGTGGCGGACGGGCTCGGCGTCCTGCTCCGCTCGCGGGTGGGACGGTCGTCGGGGGTGCCGGTGTCGGAGGTGGCGGTGGAGTCCTTGCCCTCCTCCTTGTCGTCCGGGTTCGCCAGCCGCCAGGCCAGTCCGGCCACCAGCAGGGCCAGGACCAGGACGCCGATCACCAGCGCGGTCCTCGCCCGGTCACCGCCGTCCCGCTCGTCCGGACGCCGTTCGTCGTCGAAGCGCCGCGGGGGAGGAGGAGGCGGGGCGGCCGCCCGCTGCGCGGACGTCCCGTACCCCGGGCCGCCGCCGGGCGGCAGGGGAACGGTCGGGCCGGTGGCGACGGCCGCGGCGGCCGACGGCTCGGGGGTCCCGCCGGCGGCCACCAGGCGCAGCTGCCGTTCGGCCTCGTCCGCCGAGGTCCGCTCCGCCGGGTCCTTGCGCAGCAGACCGTCGATCACCACGGCGAGCGGGCCCGCCCAGCGCGGCGGGGCCGGCGGCTCGTCCACCACCGCGCGCAGCGTGGTCAGCGGGGTGTCCTGACGGAAGGGGGAGCTGCCCTCCACCGCCGCGTAGAGCAGCACGCCCAGCGACCACAGGTCGGCCTCGGGTCCCGAGGGACGCCCGAGGGCGCGCTCCGGGGCGAGGTACTCGGGCGAGCCGATCACCTCGCCGGTCCGGGTCAGCGCCGTGTCGCCGGCCAGCGTGGCGATGCCGAAGTCGGTGAGGACCACCCGGCCGTCGTTGCCGATGAGCACGTTGGCCGGTTTCACGTCCCGGTGGAGCACCCCCACCTCGTGCGCGGCGCGCAGCGCGGCCAGCACGTCCGCGCCGATCGCCGCCGCCCGGGCCGGCGTCAGGGCCCCCTCGGCCTCCAGCACGTCGGACAGGGACAGGCCGCGGACCAGCTCCATCACGATCCAGGGGCGCCCGCCGTCGGTGACCACGTCGTACACGGTGACCACCGAGCGGTGCGAGACGCGGGCCGCGGCCCAGGCCTCGCGCTCCAGGCGGGCGTACAGACGGCTCACCTCGTCGTCCGGCAGTCCGGCCGGGGCGCGGACCTCCTTGACGGCGACCTCGCGGCGCAGGACCTCGTCCTGGGCCCGCCACACCGTGCCCATGCCGCCGCTGCCGAGGGTGGACAGCAGGCGGTAGCGGCCGGAGACGAGGCGGTCCGCGTCCGGTTCCTCAGTCAAGGGTCACCTCTTTCTCCAGGACCGGTGAGGACCGGTGCGCCGGTTCACCACGGGAACGCTTTTCGGAACGCTTTCCCGGGGTACGGGGTCTGCCGGGGCGTAACCTCCCCGGTGTTCTGCCCGCCGACGGCGTCGGCGATGCGCGACGGGCGTCACCCGCGGTGACCTGCGATCCTGGTGCCGAGGACCGGACGGCTGCTGTGCCGGTTGTCCAACTCGCCCTGAAACTTCATGCATCGGGTGAGGAGTTGTCAACCGTCTTGCGGAAAAGGTGAATTCTGTGATCGAGATGCGCCATCCCCCACCAAGGACGATAAGGTTGCCCTGCCCGGGCCGGGTGGACTCGTACGGGTGGGGAGTGTCATGGATCAGATAACGATGCGTAGCAGGGCGCGTGTCCCTGCGATCACCTGCGGAAGCAGTGCGACCAGTTCGCGCCTCGACCGCCATCTCTCGGTGCTGTCGGGTCCCGCCGTACCGCAGCGCGAGACGTTGGAGGCCACCACGCTGATGCGTGAGCTCACGGCACGTGACGTGCCGCGTGAGCGGAGCAGGGTGCACCGCGTCCAGCGCGTGTCGCTCTTCGCGCCGCTGCGCCGGCTCACCCGCTCGCTCTTCGGGGGTCGCTGACCGCCACCGCTCCACACCGCCGGTTCTCCGCTGCGCGCAGACACTCCCGCCGTCCCCACGGCTCGCAGCGGAGGGCCGGCCTCGTGCTGCGTCCGGACGCTGTGCGGACGCCGCCGATCGCCGTGTGAACCTTGTCTCTCCTCCCAGACCGGCCCCGCACGCTCTGGCCGTCAAAGCAAGCGCTCGCTAACTTGAGCGGCGGACGACGCCCCCGGCTCCCGGCTCCTCCCTCCCGCTCCGGCCTCGACCGGGCGGGGGAACCGCCGTCGGCCCGGGGAACCCCATCCCGCCCGGAGGACGCACTGATGAAGGCACACGACGGCATGTACATCGACGGAGCGTGGAGGGCGGCCGTCGGGCCGGACACCATCGCCGTCCTGAACCCCGCCGACGAGCAGGTCATCGCCCAGGTGCCCGCCGGATCGGCCGAGGACGTGGACGCCGCGGTACGGGCCGCCCGCGCCGCGCTGCCGGGCTGGGCGGCCACCCCGCCCGCCGAGCGCGCCGCCCGGCTGGCCGCCCTGCGGGACGTGCTCGCGGCCCGCAAGGACGAGATCGCCGAGACGGTCACCGCCGAGCTGGGCTCCCCGCTGCCGTTCTCGCAGAAGGTGCACGCCGCCTCGCCGATCGCGGTCTGCGGCTCCTACGCCGAGCTGGCCGCCTCCTTCCCGTTCGAGGAGAAGGTCGGCAACTCCACCGTGTACCAGGAGCCGATCGGCGTGGTCGCCGCGATCACCCCCTGGAACTACCCGCTGCACCAGGTCGTCGCCAAGGTCGCCCCCGCGCTGGCCGCCGGCTGCACGGTCGTCCTCAAGCCGGCCGAGGACACCCCGCTGACCGCCCAGCTGTTCGCCGAGGCGGTCCACGAGGCCGGGGTGCCGGCCGGCGTCTTCAACCTGGTCACCGGCCTCGGCCCGGTCGCCGGGCAGGCGCTCGCCGAGCACGACGGCGTGGACATGGTCTCCTTCACCGGCTCCACCGCCGTCGGCCGCTCCATCGCCGCGACCGCCGGGGCCGGGCTGAAGAAGGTCGCCCTCGAGCTCGGCGGCAAGTCCGCCAACGTGATCCTGCCGAGCGCCGACCTCGGCAGGGCGGTCGCCGTCGGCGTCGCCAACGTGATGGCCAACTCCGGCCAGACCTGCAGCGCCTGGACCCGGATGCTGGTCCACGAGGACCGCTACGAGGAGGCCGTGGAGCTCGCCGCCCAGGCCGCCGCCAAGTACGGCGACCGCATCGGGCCGCTGGTCAACGCCAAGCAGCAGGCGCGGGTGCGCGGCTACATCGAGAAGGGCGTCGCCGAGGGCGCCCGCCTGGTGGCCGGCGGCCCCGAGGCGCCCGCGGACAAGGGCTTCCGCGTCGCCCCCACCGTCTTCGCCGACGTCACTCCCGAGATGACGATCGCCCAGGAGGAGATCTTCGGCCCGGTGCTGTCCGTCCTGAAGTACCGGGACGAGGACGACGCCGTGCGCATCGCCAACGGCACCGTCTACGGGCTGGCCGGCGCGGTCTGGGCCGCCGACGAGGCCGAGGCCGCCGCCTTCGCGCGCCGTCTGGACACCGGGCAGGTCGACATCAACGGCGGGCGCTTCAACCCGCTCGCCCCCTTCGGCGGCTACAAGCACTCCGGCGTGGGGCGGGAGCTCGGCGCGCACGGGCTCGCGGAGTTCCTCCAGACGAAGTCCCTCCAGTTCTGAGTCCCGCACCTGTGCCTCCCCGCGGCTCTGCTACCCGCAGCTCTGCCTCTCCGCAGGTCTGCGTCCCCACGTCCGAGTCCCTCACGTCTAGGAGCGTTCCTCCCATGGTTCTCGCCGCCGTGGCGCCCGCGATCGGCGCCCCGCTGGAAGTCACCGAGATCGAGCTGCCGGAGACCGGCCCCGGCCGGGTCCGGATCCGGCTCGCCGCGGCCGGGGTGTGCCACTCCGACCTCTCCATCGCCAACGGCACCATGCGGGTGCCGCTGCCCGCCGTCCTCGGACACGAGGGCGCCGGCACCGTGACGGAGGTGGGGGAGGGCGTCACCCACGTGGCGGTGGGCGACCAGGTGGTGCTCAACTGGTCGCCGTCCTGCGGCAGCTGCCCGTCCTGCGCCCTGGGCGAGGTCTGGCTGTGCGCCCGCTCGCTGGACGGCGCCTCCGCCCCCTACGCCCGCCGGGCCTCGGACGGCCTGGAGCTGTACCCGGGGCTGAACGTGGCCGCCTTCGCCGAGGAGGCGGTGGTCGCCGCCAACACGGTGCTGCCGCTGCCGGAGGGCATCCCGCTGACCGACGCGGCGCTGCTGGGCTGCGCCGTCCTCACCGGCTACGGCGCCGTGCACCACGCGGCGCGGGTGCGGGAGGGCGAGACGGTCGCCGTCTACGGCGTGGGCGGCGTCGGCCTCGCCACGGTCCAGGCGGCGCGCATCGCCGGGGCGTCCAAGGTGATCGCGGTGGACGTCTCCCCGGCCAAGGAGGAACTGGCGCGGGCGGCCGGCGCGACGGACTACGTCGTCGCCTCGGAGCAGACGGCGCGGGAGATCCGCGCCCTCACCGGCAAGCAGGGCGTCGACGTGGCGGTGGAGTGCGTGGGGCGTGCGGTCACCATCCGCACGGCCTGGGAGTCCACGCGCCGCGGCGGCCGCACGACGGTGGTCGGCATCGGCGGGAAGGACCAGCAGGTCACCTTCAACGCCCTGGAGATCTTCCACTGGGGCCGCACGCTGGCCGGCTGCGTGTACGGCAACTCCGACCCGGCGCGGGACCTTCCGGTGCTGGCGGAGCACGTCCGCGCGGGGCGGCTGGACCTCGGCATGCTGGTCACCGACCGCATCGGCCTGGCTGACATTCCCTCCGCCTTCGACAACATGACCGCGGGCAAGGGCGGCCGCGCCCTGGTCGTTTTCTAGCCCACCGCTCCACCGCGCCCGGGCCCGCCGTCACCGGGGGCCCGGGTCCGCCCTCCCACGGGGGGCGCCCTCATCGCGTGTCGCGCAGTTCCTCGTACTGCCGCTCCAGCCCGTCCAGCAGGGCCCGCAGCCCCGTGTCGAAGGCGCGTTCGTCGATCTCCTCCTGCCGCCCGGCCAGCAGGTGCGCCTGGCCGAGGTGCGGATAGTCCGCCGGGTCGTAGGCCGTCTCGTCCCCGACGAAGCCGCCCGCGAACGAGCCCAGCGCGGAGCCCATGATGAAGTACCGCATCAGCGCGCCGACGGAGGTGGCGTGGGCCGGCGGCCAGCCCGCCTCGACCATCGCCCCGTACACCGCGTCCGCCAGCCGCAGCGCCGCCGGACGGCGCCCCGGCCCCCGCGCCAGCACCGGCACGATGTTGGGGTGCCGGCGCAGCGCGGCCCGGTAGGAGGCCGCCCACTCCCGCAGCGCCTGTCGCCACGGCGTGCCGTTCTCGAACATCGACAGGTCGACCTGCGCGCTCACCGCGTCCGCCGCCGCCTCCAGGATCTGGTCCCGGCTGCGGAAGTGGTTGTACAGCGAGGGCCCGCTCACCCCCAGCTCCGCCGCGAGCCGCCGCGTGGAGAGGGCGGCCAGGCCCTCGGCGTCGACCAGGGCCAGGGCCGTCTCGACGATCCGGCCGGTGGACAGCAGCGGCGTGCGGGGGCGTGGCATGACGCACATCGTAGAGTCTCGACCGCTTAAACTAGCAGTGCTAATTTAACGCGGGACAGGAACACCGACTCGACCGTGGGGTGGCGCACCGTGAATCTGGGGCTCAGCGAGGAGCAGGCGGCGGTACAGGAGCTCGCCCGGGACTTCGTGGCACGGGAGATCGCCCCGCACGTGGTCGCCTGGGACCGTGCCGAGCAGGTGGACCGCTCGATCGTGAGGAAGCTGGGCGAGGTCGGCTTCCTGGGCCTGACCATCGACGAGGAGTACGGCGGCTCCGGGGGCGACCACCTGGCCTACTGCCTGGTCACCGAGGAGCTGGGCCGCGGCGACTCCTCGGTGCGCGGCATCGTCTCGGTCTCGCTCGGCCTGGTCACCAAGACCATCCAGAGCTGGGGCACCGAGGAGCAGAAGCGGGAGTGGCTGCCGCGGCTGACCGCGGGCGAGGCGCTGGGCTGCTTCGGCCTCACCGAGCCGGGCACCGGCTCCGACGCCGGCAACCTCACCACCCGCGCGATGCGCGACGGCGACGACTACGTCATCAACGGCACCAAGATGTTCATCACCAACGGCACCTGGGCGGACGTCGCGATCGTCTTCGCGCGCTCCACCGACGCGCCGGGCCACAAGGGCGTGTCCGCCTTCCTGGTGCCCACCGACACCCCCGGCCTGACCCGCAACACCATCCACGGCAAGCTCGGCCTGCGCGGCCAGGCCACCGCCGAACTGGTGCTGGAGGACGTGCGGGTGCCCGCCTCCGCGCTGCTCGGCCCGGAGGGCAAGGGCTTCACCGTCGCGATGTCCACCCTGGCCAAGGGCCGGATGTCGGTCGCCGCAGGCTGCGTCGGCATCGCCCAGGCCGCGCTGGACTGCGCGCTGGAGTACGCGGGCCAGCGCGAGCAGTTCGGGAAGACCATCGCCCACCACCAGCTGGTGCAGGAGCTGCTCGCCGACATCGCGCTCGACGTGGACGCCGCCCGGCTGCTGGTGTGGCGGGTGGCCGACCTGATCGACCGCGGCCTGCCGTTCACCGTCGAGGCGTCCAAGGCCAAGCTGTTCGCCTCCGAGGCGGCGGTGCGCTGCGCCAACAACGCGCTCCAGGTCTTCGGCGGGTACGGCTTCATCGACGAGTACCCGGCCGGCAAGCTGCTGCGCGACGCCCGGGTGATGACCCTCTACGAGGGCACCAGCCAGATCCAGAAGCTGCTGATCGGCCGCGACCTGACGGGGGTCTCGGCCTTCTGACGACCGGCTGAGTACGCCGGACCACCGGCGACTGAGTACGCGGGCGGATGTGCCGGAGGGCGCGTCCGCCCGATGCTTCTTCCATGACCGAGACGCCCGTCAAGCAGCAGAGCACCGTGGCCTTCTACGGCCAGGCGGTGGCATCGTTCGTCGTCGCGCTGAGCGCGACCAGCATCGGCATCGTGAAGATGGAGGCCAGCGCCTGGGTGCGAGGCTTCTTCGCGGTGGCCGTCCTCTACCTGGTCACCTCGGCCTTCACGCTGGCCAAGGTGATCCGCGACCGCCAGGAGGCGGGCGCCATCGTCAGCCGGGTGGACCAGGCGCGCCTGGAGAAGCTCCTCGCCGAGCACGACCCCTTCCAGAAGCTCTGACGCCCCTCCGCGGGCTCCGGCGGCCCCGCGGCCGGACGTAGGCCCCTCGTCTAAGCGCCCGCTCAGAGTCCGGCGGTATGGTGGTGCCCCGCACGTACGGCGTGCGGTCCGGAGGGTCTTCGTCCAGGGTGAGCGGGACGGGGAGCGAGAGAGGCGAGGCGAGCGATGAGTACGGCGGAGGAGACGACGCCCGGCGGCGGCGAGCAGCCCTGGGCCGAGGTCACACCCGAGGCCGCCCGGCGCCTGCTGGTGGCCGCGGTCGACGCGTTCGCCGAGCGGGGCTACCACGCCACGACGACCCGTGACATCGCGGGCCGCGCGGGCATGAGCCCGGCCGCGCTCTACATCCACTACAAGACCAAGGAAGAGCTGCTCGCCCGGATCAGCCGGATCGGTCACGAGAAGGCCCTCACCATCCTGCGCACCGCCGCGGACGGTGAGGGTACGGCGGCCGAGCGGCTCGCCGAGGCGGTCGGCTCCTTCGTGCGCTGGCACGCCGCCCAGCACACCACCGCGCGGGTGGTGCAGTACGAGCTCGAGGCGCTCGGCGAGGACTCGCGCGACGAGATCGTGGCGCTGCGCAAGCAGGTGGACGCGCAGGTGCGGCGGATCATCCAGGAAGGCGTCGCGGCCGGCGAGTTCGAGGTGCCGGACGTCCAGGGCGCCACGCTGGCGATCATGTCGCTGTGCATCGACGTGGCCCGCTGGTTCCGGGTGGACGGCCGCTGGACGCCCGACGAGGTCGGCGGGCTCTACGCCGACCTCGTGCTCAACATGGTGGGCGCCAAGCGCTGAGCCGCCGCGCGGGGCCGGCCCGGCGCCGAGCCGCCGCGTGGGGCCGACGGGCTAGAGGTAGTAGCGCGACACCGACTCGGCGACGCAGACCGGCTTGTCGCCGCCCTCGCGCTCGACGGTGAAGGCCAGCGAGAGCTGCACGCCGCCGGGCACGTCCTCGACGTTCGTGATCGTCGCCGTGGCGCGCAGCCGGGAGCCCACCGGGACGGGGGAGGGGAAGCGGACCTTGTTGGTGCCGTAGTTCACGCCCATCTTCACGCCCTCGACCGCGATCAGCTGCGGGCCGAAGAGGGGCAGCAGCGACAGGGTCAGGTAGCCGTGCGCGATCGTGGTGCCGAAGGGACCCCGGGCGGCCTTCTCCGGGTCGACGTGGATCCACTGGTGGTCGCCGGTGGCCTCCGCGAACAGGTCGATCCGCTTCTGGTCGATCTCGACCCAGTCGGTGTGCCCGAGCTGTTCGCCCACGGCGGCCTTCAGCTCGTCGGGGGAGGTGAAGATCCTCGGCTCTGCCATGTCGCTGTCCCTGGCCTCTCGCGTCTGCGGTGAACTGAGCGCTGATGCTAAGCGACTGCTTAGCATGGTTCCGGTCCGCGCTCCTGTCAATGCCGGACGGTGGCGTCCCGCGCGCGCTGGGTAGGGTCGGCGCGTGCCCCAGATCCCCGCCAAGGTCCAGGAACTCACCGTCGGTCAGCTCGCGGCGCGCAGCGGCGTGGCGGTCTCGGCGCTGCACTTCTACGAGTCCAAGGGGCTGATCACCAGCCGCCGCACCGCCGGGAACCAGCGCCGCTACACCCGCGACACCCTGCGCCGCGTCGCCTTCGTGCGGGCCTCCCAGCGGGTGGGGATGCCGCTGACCGCCATCCGCGACGCCCTGGCCGAGCTCCCCGACGGCCGCACGCCCACCCCCGAGGACTGGGCCCGCCTCTCCGAGCTGTGGCGCGCCGAGCTGGACGACCGCATCAGCCGCCTGGAGCGGCTGCGGGACCACCTCACCGACTGCATCGGCTGCGGGTGCCTGTCGATGCGCACCTGCGCCCTGTCCAACCCGGACGACACCATCGGCGCCGGACTGACCGGCTCCCGGCTGGCCCCTGAGGCGGGGAAGCGGTGAGCGGGCCCGCACGCCCGCGCGGAGCCCTGGTTCCCATTTCCCGATCCCTCTGTACCGGGCCGGTTTGTTCCTGCACGATGATGATCGCCTGACTGCCTTTGCCCGCGGCCTTCCGCGGCCCTCTTCCCCGCAGGAGCACCACCCCGTGACCGACCAGCCCCAGCAGCCTCCGTACCCGCAGGGCGGACCCAAGGGCCCACAGCCCCCGCCCGGTCCGCAGGGGCCCGGCTACGGCTACCCGCCCCCGCCGCCGCCCGGTGCGGAGCCCGGCTACGGCTACCCGCCGCCGCCCGGTGCGCAGGCGCCCGGCTACAGCTACCCGCCGCCGCCCGGCCCCCAGGGTCCCGGTCCGGGCTACCCGCCCCCGCCCGGGGCTCAGGGTCCTGGTCCCGGCTACCCGCCCCCGCCCGGTGGGCAGTACCCCGGCTTCGGCCCGTACGGCTACCAGGGCCAGGTGCCGCCCGGCACCTGGACCGGCGACCCCCAGGCGCCGTACGGCTACGACATCTACGGGCGCCCCTACTCGGACAAGTCGAAGCTGGTCGCCGGTCTGCTCCAGCTCTTCCTCGGCGGCTTCGGCGTCGGCCGTTTCTACACCGGCCACGTCGGCATCGCCATCGCGCAGCTCTTCACCTGCGGCGGCCTCGGCGTCTGGGCGCTGGTCGACGGCATCCTGCTGCTGGCCGGCGACAACACCGACGCGCAGGGCCGTCCGCTGCGCGGCTGACCGTCCGGGCGGCCGGCCGCCCGCGGCCCGCGCGGGACCACGGACCGGCCCCGGTGGCGGGCGCCCTCCACGCCGCCCGCCACCGGGGCCGGTCCGTCGTCACACGGCCGACGCCGGTCCGTCGTCACACGGCGGCCAGCTGCCGTCGTCCCCGCCGCGCCGTCTCCACGGCCTCCGGCGTGAGCACCGGCAGCGGGACGAGGATCCCGCACCCGACGCACACCGGCCCGCTGGACGGTTCGTGGTTCATGCCGTGGCGCCAGGCCAGATCCTCGTCGCCGCAGACCGGGCAGCTCCTCCCCGGCTCCCGCTCCAGCGCTCCGATCAGCCGGCGCAGCACCTCCGGCAGCGGGTCCGCGGGGTGGACGCGGGGATCGTCGCACCAGGCGATCCCGAACCCGCCCCAGGTCCTGCGGTGCCAGTCGTCCACCGAGCCCGGCCGGCGCAGCCCGTCGTGCTTCTCCTGGCGCCGCCGCTGCGCGAAGGCCACCTCGTAGCGCAGCCAGATCTCCCGGGCCTGCTCCAGCTCCGCCACCGCGCCCACCAGCCGGCGCGGATCGGGGGACCGGTCCTCCGGGCCGAACCCCCAGGTGACGCAGAGGTGGTCCCAGGTCGCCCGGTGGCCGTAGGGCGCGAACCTCTCCAGACACTTGCGCAGCGAGTACCGCCGCAACGCCAGGTCGCACCGCTGGTCACGTACTTGTCTCGCCAGACTCCGGAATCCCGCCATCGACCGTACCTCCGTCGCACGTGCCCTCGACTGCTGTCCCACGTCGTCCAACTCGGCGTCGCCGCAAGGCCTTCGCCCATCGGACGTGCCGGCCGCCCAACCGGCTCCATCGGTTCGGCCGAGGTCTGCCATAAGCCGGACGGCACACCATGCGGGTTCCTGTTGACGGCGGGACTATGCGCGACAAGAGCGAACAGAACGGGCGGGCCGCGTCGGCACGCGGCCCGCCCGTGGTCCCAACCCTGGTCAGCGGTACAGGAGATACCGCTTCCGGGTGGCGCGGAAGGCGGCCAGTTCGTCCTGCCAGCCGGCCACCACCTCGTCGAGACCCGCGCCCGCGTCGATCCGGTCGCGGACCCCGGTCGAGCCGGTGAGCTTGTCGATCCAGTTGTCCGCGCGCCAGGCGAATCCGCTCCAGGTCTCCTTGGCGGTGATCAGCAGCGCGATGCCGGTGCGCACCGGCTCGAACGCCGCGCGGTCGGTGACGTGGACCTGCACGCCGCCGGCCGTCTGGCCGGAGTACTTGTTGAAGGTCGGCTGGAAGTACGCCTCCCTGAACCGCACGCCGGGCAGGCCCAGTTCGTTGGCGGCCGCCGCCCACGACCCGTCGACGCCGGGTGCGCCCAGCAGTTCGAAGGGGCGGGTGGTGCCGCGGCCCTCCGAGAGGTTGGTGCCCTCGAAGAGGCAGGTGCCCGGGTAGACCAGCGCGGTGTCCGGGGTCGGCATGTTGGGGCTCGGCGGCACCCACGGCAACCCGGAGGCGTCGTAGAACTCGTCGCGCCGCCACCCGGTCATCCGGACGGTCTCCAGCTCCACCGGGGTGGTCAGGAACTCCCCGTTGAAGAGCAGGGCCAGCTCCGCCACCGTCATGCCGTGCTGCTGGGAGATCGGCTTGCGGCCGACGAAGGTGGCGAACTGCGGGTGCATCACCGGTCCTTCGGCCGAGCGGCCGGAGACCGGGTTGGGCCGGTCCAGCACCATGAACCGCTTGCCGGCCAGGGCGGCGGCCTCCATGCAGTCGTAGAGCGTCCAGATGTAGGTGTAGAAGCGGGCGCCCGCGTCCTGGATGTCGAAGACCACGGTGTCCACGCCGGAGGCGGTGAAGATGTCCGCCAGCGCCTGGCCGGTCTTGAGGTAGGTGTCGTACACCGGGAGCCCGGTGGCGGGATCCTTGTAGAAGCCCTCGGAGCCGCCGGCCTGGGCGGTGCCGCGGAAGCCGTGCTCCGGCCCGAAGACCGCCGTCAGGTCCACCCGGTCGTCGGCGTGCATCACGTCGACGATGTGCGTGGCGTCGCGGGTGATGCCGGTCGGGTTGGTGACGATGCCGACCTTCCGGCCGTCGAGCGGCGCGTACCCGTCCGCGACGAGGCGCTCGAACCCGGTGCGCAGCGGCCGTCCGCCCGAGGGCGGGGTGTCGCCGACCGGCGGCCCGGACGGCTCGGCCGCCTGCGCGGCGCCGGCCGCGGTGGCGGACAGGGCTGCCGTGGCGGCGGTGAGCAGACCTCGTCTGGACAGTCTCATGGTGCGTGACCTCCGTGGATCGTGGGGTGGTGCCCGGCTCTTCCTCACTGACGGATGGTGCGGTGGCGCCCTTGTGGGGCGGCCGGTGCCGAGTGTCATGCCCACGCGGGTCCTGGTCCACCCCCCGCGCGCCCCCGATGTCCCCGAACGGCCCTGCGCCTACCTCTTCCGCGCAACATACCGACCGGTTAGTCTGACGCCGCCAGTGCAGCGGCGACAGTGCCGTGTCACGTCGTGTCGGAGGAGACCGATGGTGGAAGCCGTGCGAGATGCCCGTGTCGTCGTCACCGGGGCGGGAGGCGGCATCGGTGCCGCGATGGCCAGGCGCTTCGTCGCCGAGGGGGCCAGGGTCGTGGTCAACGACCTGGACGCGGACAAGGCGGAGGCGGTGGCGGGGGAGATCGGCGCGATCGCCGTCCCCGGGGACGCCTCGGCGGTGCTGGAGCCCGCCCGCGAGGCCCTCGGCGGGGGGATCGACGTCTTCTGCGCCAACGCCGGCATCGCCGGCAGCGACGGCAGCCTCGCCCCCGACGACGAGGCCTGGGAGCGGGCCTGGGACGTCAACGTGATGGCGCACGTGCGCGCCGCCCGTGCCCTGGTGCCCGAGTGGCTGGAGCGCGGCGAGGGCCGCTTCGTGGCCACCGTCTCCGCGGCCGGACTGCTCGCCATGATCGGCGCGGCCCCCTACAGCGCCACCAAGCACGCCGCCTACGCCCACGCGGAATGGCTCGCGCTCACCTACCGCCACCGCGGGATCAAGGTGCACGCGATCTGCCCGCAGGGCGTGCGCACCGACATGCTGGCCGGCTCCGGCAGCGCGGGCGACCTGGTCCTCGCCCCCACCGCGATCGAGCCCGAGGACGTGGCCGACGCCCTCTTCAAGGGCATTGCCGAGGACCGCTTCCTGATCCTCCCGCACCCGGAGGTCGCCGAGTACTACGCGGCCAGGGCGGCCGACCCGGAGCGCTGGCTGACGCACATGAACCGTCTGCACCAGAAGTGGGAGAGCATCCGATGACCACCGAATCCCGGTACGCGGCGAAGCCCTGGCTGGCCCTGCTGACCGATGTGCAGAAGGCCCCCCTCACGCCGCCGGCCAGCGCCGTGCACGCCCTGGAGCGGGCCCTGGCCAACCGCGCGGACGGGACCTTCCTCGCCTACTTCGACGGCCGCCTCACCTACCGCGAGGTCGCCGCGCTCACCGACTCGGTGGCCGGCCGGCTCGCCGCCCGCGGCGTCGCCAAGGGCGACCGGGTCGCCGTGCTGTTGCAGAACTCCCCGGCCTTCGTGCTCGCCGTCCTGGGCGCCTGGAAGGCCGGCGCGACGGTGCTGCCGGTCAATCCCATGTACAAGACCGGCGAGGTCAAGCACGTCCTCACCGACGGCGGGGTCAGGGCGCTGATCTGTTCCGACCGCGCCTGGGAGGCCTACCTGCGCGACGCCGCCAACGGCACCCCGGTCGAGTTCGCCCTCACCGCCTGCGAGCTGGACTTCCAGAGCCGCGACGACAAGCGCGTGCTCGACTTCGAGCGGCTGCCCGTGGCCGCCGACGCCGAGGACCTCACCGAGGCCGCCCGGGCCGGCCACCCCGCGCCCGAGGGCCGCGAGGTCGGTCCCGACGACATCGCGCTGATCAGCTACACCTCGGGGACCAGCGGCACCCCCAAGGGCGCCACCAACACCCACGGCAACCTGATGTACAACGCCGAGCGGCAGGCCACCGGCCTCGGGCTGCCCGAGCACGCCACCTACTTCGCGCTCGCCCCGCTGTTCCACATCACCGGCATGGTCTGCCAGTTCCTGGCCGCCCTGAACAGCGCCGGCAGCCTGGTGCTCGCCTACCGCTTCGAGGCCGGCGTGGTGCTCGACGCCTTCGTCGAACACCGCCCCGCCTACACCGTCGGCCCGTCCACCGCCTTCATGGCGCTGGCCGCCCACCCGTCCGTCGGCCGGGACCACTTCACCTCCTTCTCCCAGATCTCCTCCGGCGGCGCCCCGCTGCCGCCCGCGCTGGTGGACTCCTTCGAGGCCGCCTTCGGCCCCTACATCCAGAACGGCTACGGGCTCACCGAGTGCAGCGCCCCCTGCGCCTCGGTCGTCGGCGGCCTGCGGGCCCCCGTCGACCCGGTCTCCGGCACCCTGGCCGTCGGCGTCCCCGGCGCCGACACCGTGGTGCGCATCCTGGACGACCAGGGCGAGGAGGTCCCGTTCGGCGAGCAGGGCGAGATCGTCGTCAAGGGCCCGCAGGTCGTGCCCGGCTACTGGCGCCGCCCCGAGGCCACCGCCGAGACCTTCCCCGACGGCGAGCTGCGCACCGGCGACATCGGCTTCATGGACGAGCAGGGCTGGCTCTACGTCGTCGACCGCAAGAAGGACATGATCAACGCGTCCGGCTTCAAGGTCTGGCCGCGCGAGGTCGAGGACGTGCTCTACACCCACCCGGCGGTCCGCGAGGCGGCCGTGGTCGGCGTCCCCGACGGCTACCGCGGGGAGACGGTGAAGGCGTACATCTCGCTGCGCCCGGGGGCCGAGGTCACCGGCGACGACCTCGCCGCATACTGCAAGGAGCGCCTGGCCGCGTACAAGTACCCGCGGCTGGTCGAGATCCTGCCGGACCTGCCGAAGACGGCGACTGGCAAGATCCTGCGCAGGGAACTGCGCGCGACGAAGTAGTTCCCGCACGCACGTACGACGAAGGAACCGGAAGGACAGGTGGCGGCACGATGGCCAGGACGACGGACGGAGACGGCACGCCCGTTCCCCAGCGGCTGCTGGCCGCCGCCACCCGCCTCTTCGCGGAGCGCGGCTACGACCGCACCTCCGTGCAGGAGATCGTGGAGGCGGCCGGCGTCACCAAGGGCGCGCTGTACCACTACTTCGGCTCCAAGGAAGACCTCCTCCACGAGGTCTACGCCCGGGTGCTGCGGCTCCAGCAGGAGCGGCTGGACCACTTCGCGCGGCTCGACGCCCCGGTGGAGCGCCGGCTGCGCGAGGCGGCCGCCGACGTGGTGGTGACGACCATCGAGAACCTCGACGACGCGTCGATCTTCTTCCAGTCGATCCACCACCTCAGCCCCGAGAAGAACAAGCAGGTGCGGGCCGAGCGGCGGCGCTACCACGAGCAGTTCAAGGGGCTCATCGAGGAGGGTCAGGAGGCGGGCGTCTTCTCCGGCGCCACACCGGCCAGCCTGGTGGTCGACTACCACTTCGGTTCCATCCACCACCTGTCGACGTGGTACCGCCCCAACGGCCCGCTGGGCCCCCGCGAGGTGGCCGACCACCTGGCGGACCTGCTGCTGCGCGCGCTGCGGCCCTGACGCCGACGGCGAAAGGCGCGGGGTGGGGACGAGTCCGGCTCGTCCCCACCCCGCGCCTTCGTTCGCCTAGAGGTATTTCTTCAGCTCACGGCGGGCCAGCGACCGCTGGTGGACCTCGTCCGGCCCGTCGGCCAGCCGCAGCGTCCGCGCCCCGGCGTACAGCTCCGCCAGCGGGAAGTCCTGCGAGACCCCGCCCGCGCCGTACAGCTGGATGGCCTGGTCGAGGATGCCGCACACCGTCCGCGGGGTGGCGATCTTGATGGCCTGGATCTCGGTGTGCGCCCCCTTGTTGCCCACCGTGTCCATCATCCAGGCCGTCTTCAGCACGAGCAGTCGCAGCTGCTCCACCGCGACCCGCGCGTCGGCGATCCAGTTCTGCACCACGCCCTGCTGCGCCAGCGGCTTGCCGAAGGCGTTGCGCGACACCGCCCGGCGGCACATCAGCTCGATCGCCCGCTCCGCCATGCCGATCAGCCGCATGCAGTGGTGGATGCGGCCCGGGCCGAGCCGCGCCTGGGCGATGGCGAAACCGCCGCCCTCCTCGCCGACCAGGTTCGACACCGGCACCCGGACGTCCTCGAAGACCACCTCGGCGTGCCCGCCGTGGTACTCGTCGCCGTACCCGAAGACGGTCATCGCCCGCTCCACCCGCAGACCCGGGGTGTCGCGCGGGACCAGCACCATCGACTGCTGACGGCGGATGTCCGCGCCGTCCGGGTCGGTCTTGCCCATCACGATGAAGATCTGGCACGCCGGGTTCATCGCCCCGGAGATGTACCACTTGCGGCCGTTGATCACGTACTCGTCGCCGACCCGCTCGATCCGGGTGGTGATGTTGGTGGCGTCCGAGGAGGCCACCTCCGGCTCGGTCATCGCGAAGGCCGAGCGGATCTCGCCGGCCAGCAGCGGCGCCAGCCACTGCTTCTTCTGCTCGTCGGTGGCGAACTGGTTCAGCAGCTCCATGTTGCCGGTGTCCGGCGCCGCGCAGTTCAGGGCGTCCGGAGCCAGCTGCGGGGAGCGGCCGGTGATCTCGGCGAGCGGGGCGTACTGGAGGTTGGTCAGTCCCGCGCCGTACTCGGCGTCCGGCAGGAACAGGTTCCACAGCCCGCGGCGGCGTGCCTCCTCCTGCAGGTCGTGCAGCACCGGCACGTGCTCCCACGGGTCGGCGAGCGCGGCGCGCTGCTCGCGGGCCACCGCCTCCGCCGGGTAGACGAACTCCTCCATGAACGCGAGGAGTTCGGTGCGCAGTTCCTCGGTGCGCGCGTCGAACGCGAAGTCCATGATCAGCCTTCCTGCAGAGTGGTGAGGCCGTGCTCGATGAAGTAGGGCACCAGGTCGCCGATGCGGTCGAAGCCGCCGCCGACGGTCTGGCCGAGCGTGTACCGGTAGTGGATGCCCTCGAGGATCACCGCGAGCTTGAACCAGGCGAAGGCGGTGTACCAGGAGACGCCCGAGACGTCGCGGCCGGACAGCGCCGCGTACCGCTCGACCAGTTCGGCCGGGGCGGGGTGGCCCGCGGCCTCGGCGGTGGTGGAGACGGGGGAGCCGGGCAGCCCGTGCGGCGTGCTGTACATGACCAGCAGGCCGAGGTCGGTCAGCGGGTCGCCCAGGGTGGACATCTCCCAGTCCAGGACGGCCATGATCCGGTCGTCCTCGCCGACCAGCACGTTGTCCAGGCGGTAGTCGCCATGTATTACGGCGGGCGCGGGGGAGTCCGGCAGCCGGGCGCCCAGCGCGGCGTGCAGTTCGTCGATGCCCGGCAGCTCGCGGCTGCGGGAGGCGGCCAGCTGCTTGCCCCAGCGGCGCAGCTGGCGCTCCAGGAAGCCCTCGGGGCGGCCGAAGTCGCCCAGCCCGATCGCCTCCGGGTCCAGCGCGTGCAGCTCCACGAGGGTGTCGACCAGCCCCAGCACCGCGTCACGGGTGCGCTCCGGGCCGAGCGGGGCGAGCTGCTCCGAGGTGCGGTAGGGCGTGCCGGCCACGAACTCCATCACGTAGAACGGCGCGCCCAGCACCTCCTCGTCCTCGCAGAACAGGACCGGGGCGGGCACCGGCACCGCCGTCGGGTGCAGGGCGCTGATCACCCGGTGCTCGCGGCGCATGTCGTGCGCGGTGGCCAGCACGTGCCCCAGCGGCGGACGGCGGACCACCCAGCGGCCGACGCCGTCGGTGACGTGGTAGGTGAGGTTCGACCGGCCGCCCTCGATGAGGCGGGCGGACAGCTCACCCTGCAGCAGGCCGGGCCGCTCGCGCTCGAGCAGTTCGCGCAGCCGGACCGGATCGAGGCCTGGCGGATGGTCGGGGCGGCTCATTCTCGAGCTCCTTCGGGCGACGACGAAGACACCAGATCATGATGCCGACCGGTCGGTATGCAGTCCATAGCCGGAACCTAACGTGACGGGAACAACCTTGCCCCGCGTGACCGGCGGCGGAACCTCCGGAGGGCTCCCGCGGCGGGCGGTCAGGGCGCCAGGATGTCCAGCTCGCGCAGCGCGCCCACGGTGATCTCCCGGGTCAGGCGCTCCGCCTCCGCCGCGTCGCCCTCGCGGACCGCCTCCGCCACCCGGACGTGGAGCGTCACGGCGGCCGGGTCCGGGTCCTCGAACATCACCTCGTGGCGGGTGCGTCCGCCGAGGACCTCGGCCACCACGTCACCGAGGCGGGCGAACATCTCGTTGCCCGAGGCGCTCAGGATCACACGGTGGAAGGCCACGTCGTGGACCAGGTACTCCGCCAGCCGGTGCCCGCGCGAGGTGGCCACCATGCCGAGCGCGCACCGCGTCAGCTCCGCGCACTGCTCCGGCGAGGCGTGGCGCGCGGCCAGACCGGCCGCCACCGGCTCGACGGCGGAGCGCAGGACGGTGAGCGAACGGAGTTGGCGGGCGCGGTCGGCGCCGGCCAGCCGCCAGCGGATGACCTGCGGGTCGTAGACGTTCCACTCCTCCACCGGCCGCACCGTCACGCCGACCCGGCGGCGGGAGGCGACCAGCTGCATCGACTCCAGGACCCGCACCGCCTCACGCATCACGGAGCGCGAGACCCCGTACTGCTGGGCGAGTTCGTCGGTGAGCAGCACGCTGCCGGGCGGGTGCTCCCCCGCGGTGATCGCGGGCCCCAGGCGGTCGAGTACCTGTGCGTGCAGCCCGCGGGCCTGGACGGTCATGGCATCAGGGTATGGGATGTCGCACACCTCAAAAGTCAGACTTTTTAGGTTCGCGGTCTTGAATTCATCACATCACATGAGTTTCAGTGTCCCCCGGCAGACGAGAGTCGACGAAGACTGCGAGAAGACCATGGCCCCTGAAACCGCCCAGCCCGTCCCACCGGTCGTGGTGGTCATGGGGGTCGCCGGCACCGGCAAGACCACGATCGGCCGCCGCCTCGCCGAGCTCCTCGACGTCCCCTTCGCCGAGGGCGACGAGTTCCACCCGCCCGCCAACATCGCCAAGATGACGGCCGGCACGCCGCTGGACGACGAGGACCGGGCCCCCTGGCTGGACCTGATCGGCGCCTGGGCGCACGAGCGCCGCGGCACCGGCGGCGTGGTCAGCTGCTCGGCGCTCAAGCGGGCCTACCGCGACCGTCTGCGGGCCGCGGGCCCCGGCCTGTTCTTCGTCCACCTCAGCGGCGACCGCGCCCTCGTGGAGCGGCGGATGGCCGGCCGCAAGGGCCACTTCATGCCCCGCTCGCTGCTGGACTCCCAGTTCGCCACCCTCCAGCCGCTCCAGCCGGACGAGGCCGGCGTCGTCGTCGACCTCGCGGCGCAGCCGGAGGAGATCGCCCGGGCGGCCGAGGCCGCCGTGCGCGCCGCCGCCTGACCGCCGCCCACCCCCGCCTTCCTCCTCCCACGGGTCCCCACGGCCCGCCCCGCCCCACCCACCCCCACACCCCCACGAACCCCCCTCGCAAGGAACCACCGTGACCAGACTCAGCGTCGAGACTCTGGCGGCGGACGCCGTCGAGCCGATCACCTCGGCCGGCCATGCCCACCTGGGCATCGCCGTGCTCGCGGGCATCGCCGTCATCGTCGTGCTCATCACCAAGTTCAAGCTGCACGCCTTCCTGGCGCTGACCGTCGGCTCGCTGGCCCTCGGCGCCTTCGCCGGCGCCCCGCTGGACAAGACCATCGCCAGCTTCACCACGGGGCTGGGCTCCACCGTCTCGGGCGTCGGCGTGCTGATCGCGCTGGGCGCCGTCCTCGGCAAGCTGCTCGCCGACTCCGGCGGCGCCGACCGGATCGTCGACACCATCCTGGCCAAGGCGAACGGCCGGGCCATGCCGTGGGCGATGGTGCTGATCGCCTCGGTGATCGGCCTGCCGCTGTTCTTCGAGGTCGGCGTGGTCCTGCTGATCCCGGTGGTGCTGATGGTGGCCCGCCGCGGCAACTTCTCCCTGATGCGGATCGGCATCCCCGCCCTGGCCGGCCTCTCCGTGATGCACGGCCTGATCCCGCCGCACCCCGGCCCGCTGGCCGCCATCGACGCGGTGGACGCCGACCTCGGCCTCACGCTGGCGCTGGGCCTGGTCGTGGCGATCCCCACGGTGATCGTCGCCGGTCCGCTCTTCTCCCGCTACGCCGCCCGCTGGGTGGACGTGCCCGCGCCGGAGCGGATGGTCCCCGTCGTCGACGAGAACCAGGACCCGGCCAAGCGCCCCGGCTTCGCCCCGACCCTCGCCACCATGCTGCTGCCGGTCGTGCTGATGCTGGCCAAGGCGCTGGTCGACATCGTCGTGGACGACCCGGAGAACTCCGTCCAGCGCGTCTTCGACGTCGTCGGCTCCCCGATGATCGCCCTGCTCGCCGCCGTACTGGTGGGCCTGTTCACGCTGGGCCGGGCCGCCGGCTTCACCAAGGAACGCCTCTCCGCCACCGTCGAGAAGTCCCTCGCCCCGATCGCCGGCATCCTGCTGATCGTCGGTGCGGGCGGCGGCTTCAAGCAGACCCTGATCGACTCGGGCGTCGGGCAGATGATCCTCGAGATATCCGAGAACTGGTCGATCCCCGCGCTGCTGCTCGCCTGGCTGATCGCCGTGGTGATCCGTCTGGCCACCGGCTCGGCGACGGTCGCCACCATCTCGGCGGCCGGCCTGGTCGCCCCGCTCGCGGCGGGCATGTCCCCGGCGGAGACGGCGCTGCTGGTCCTGGCCGTCGGCGCCGGATCGGTCTTCTTCAGCCACGTCAACGACGCCGGGTTCTGGCTGGTCAAGGAGTACTTCGGGCTCTCCGTCGGCCAGACGATCAAGACCTGGTCGGTGATGGAGACGCTGATCTCGGTGGTCGGCGGGGCCACGGTGCTGCTGCTGTCGGTCTTCGTCTAGCCCCGCGGCCTGTGACCGGGGTGGAGCGGCCGGCCCGCCGCACCCCGGTCACGGCTGCGGGTCACGTGCGCCCGGCGCGGCGGCAGCCGCCCGGGCGTTGCGGTGCGTTCGGGTGGTCGGAGGGCGTCACGGCCGGGTGATGAGCGGGCCGGGGCAGCGCCCGAGGCGACAGTGGGAGCGACAACCTCTCAGGTCCCGTCCCCCAAGGAGCGCCTCGTGGCACATCTCAGCATCATCGGCACCGGCACCATGGGCCAGGCGATCGCCGGCGTCGCCACCCGAGGCGGCAGCACCGTCGAGCTGCTCGGCAAGGCCGACGCCGACAAGTCCCTCACCGGCGACATCGTCGTCCTCGCCGTGCCCTACCCCGCCGTCGACGCCGTCCTCGACGCCCGCGGCGAGCAACTGGCCGGCAAGATCGTCGTGGACATCACCAACCCGCTGGACTTCTCGACCTTCGACTCCCTCGTCGTCCCCGCCGACAGCTCCGCCACGGCCGGAATCGCCGCCGCGCTGCCGCGCTCCAAGGTGCTGAAGGCCTTCAACACGACCTTCGCCGCCACACTGGCGTCCGGAACCGTCGGCGAGCTCCCCACCACCGTCCTCGTCGCCGGCGACGACGCCGACTCCAAGGCGCTGCTCGCCGGCGTGGTCACCGCCGGCGGCCTGCGCGCCGTCGACGCCGGATCCCTGAAGCGCGCCCGCGAGCTGGAGGCGCTCGGCTTCCTCCAGCTCACCCTCGCGGCGCGGGAGAAGATCGCCTGGACCGGCGGGTTCGGCCTCGTGGACTGACCACGGGAGCGGGTCGCCCGGCGGCGGGTGCGGTTGGATGTCGGCATGACTGGTTCCGAGTCCGACGCGGACTTCCTGGCCGCACACGCCGCACGTTCGGCGGAGGAGATCCTCGACGTCGTCGACGAGCACGACCGGGTCGTCGGCCGGCGGCCGCGCGGGGAGGTGTACGCGCGGGGGATGCGGCACCGGTGCGTCTTCGTCGAGGCGCGGGACGCCGAGGGCCGCGTCTTCGTCCACCGCAGGACGGCCACCAAGCTGGTCTACCCGTCCCTGTACGACATGTTCGTGGGCGGGGTGGTCGGCGCGGGAGAGTCCTACGAGGTCGCGGCCCTGCGCGAGGCCGAGGAGGAGTTGGGGGTGAGCGGGCTGCCGCAGCCGGAGTTCCTGGACAAGTTCCTCTACGACGACGGCGCCGGCCACAGCTGGTGGTCGGCCGTCCACCAGGTCCGCTGCGAGCAGCCGGTCCGGCCCCAGCCGGAGGAGGTCGCCTGGCACGCCTTCCTCACGGAGGAGGAACTGGCGGCCCGCATCGACACCTGGGAGTGGGTGCCCGACGGCCTGGCCGCCTACCACCGGCTGCGGGAGCTCCGCGGGCGCGCCTGAACCGGCATGAGCGGTTGCCTGAGCGTGAGCGCCCGGGCCCCTTCAGCCCGAGACGTCGCCGTCCACGTACAGCCAGGCCCCGGAGCCGCCCTGCTCCCGCTCGAAGCGGCTGTGCTCGGTCATCGCGCCGCCGCGGTAGGAGGCGCGGAAGGTGACCGTGCCGGTGGAGTGGAAGGCCGTCCCGCCCTCGGTGGCCAGGATCTCCAGCCCCGTCCAGCGGGTGCCGGGGTCCAGGTCGAGCTCCGCCGGACGGGTCCGCGGGTGCCAGGTGCGCAGCAGGTACCCCGCCTCCAGCTTCACGAAGGCGCTGTACCGGGAGCGCATCAGCTGCTCGGCGGTGGCCGCGACGGCGGAACCGGAGTGGAACCGCCCGCAGCAGGCGTCGTACGGCCGGGGCAGCCCGCAGGGGCAGGAACGCGCGGTGGACATGCGCCCATTCTGCCCGGCCCCGGGGGCTCAGCCGTCCTCGGTCCCCTCGCCGCCGGGGCCCGGGACGGGTCGTGCGGGGGCTCAGGCGAACTCGGGGGCCGGGACGGCGGGGCCGCCCAGGGCGTCGCGCATCGCCGGCTCCGGCATCCGCAGGGTGACCATGCGCCGCCAGCCGCCCGCGCGCTCGACGGCGTACATCGCGTGGATGCCCGCGGCCAGCGCGGCACGCTTCGGCGCGGGCCAGCCGAGGATCCGGCCCATGCGGGCCATCACCGCGATGCTGACGTCCCGGTAGACCGCGATCTCGGCCAGCGCCGTCTCGCGCAGCGTCCGCCGGATCAGCCGCCCGTACCCGGCCGCCGACAGCCGCAGCAGCTCCTCGTGGCAGTAGGCCAGGTGGTGGTCCTCGTCGGAGGAGATCATCCGCACCGCACGCCCGACGTCCGGGTGGTCGCCGAAGACGGCGCACAGCAGCCGCATCTGCTCCGACGCCCGCTGTTCGGTGACCCGGCTGTGCGCGAGGTACACGACCAGGTCGCGGACGCTCAACTGCTCCTCGCGGCGCAGCTTGTGGTGCGGGAGTCCGATGCCGTCGCGCTCCAGCAGCATCGTGTAGTCGACGTCCGTCGGGACCTCCACCGGTTCCAGTCCGCGCTTGCGCATCAGCGCGGTGAAGATCCGCCCGTGCTTGTCCTCGTCCGCTCCGTGGCGGGCGATCCGCGGCCCCATCTCGCGCTCCTCGGCCGGCACCAGCGCCGCGATCCGGGCGTTCTCCCAGCCGCCCTGCGCCTCACCGCCGGCGGCGACGGAGCAGAACAGGCGGAACGCCTCGTCGTTGTCGAAGATCTCCTGGAACAGACTCCTGGCGGAAAGCATGGGGCACCCCTCTTCCGAGGACACGGACGCGGATCTCCGGAGACCGAGTCAACGGCCGTGCCCCGGGCGGCGCAACAGCTCCGGGCGGCCGATGGGCCGATCGGAGGACCGCCGGACGGCGCCGGCACGTAACCGGCGCGCCGCCGGCGCGTTGTTCCCCGTGACGGCCGTGGCGGGGAGGACCCCCGAGCCCCCACCACGGCCGCAAAGCTTCCTTACGTGCCGGGATCCGGCACCAGGCCTCAGGCGAGGTCGGCGCGCTCCAGGGCCTCCATGCCGGCGCGCAGCGCGGTGATCCGCTCCTCGAGCGTGAAACCGGCCGGGGCCAGCGTCAGGGTGGTGACGCCGGCGGCGGCGTAGGCCTTCATCCGGTCGGCGATCCGGTCCACGGAGCCCAGCAGGGTGGTGCTGTCGATCAGGTCCTGCGGGACCGCGGCGGCCGCGCCGTCCTTGTCGCCGGCCAGGTACTTGTCCTGGATCTCGGCGGCGGCCTGCTCGTAGCCCATGCGCTGGGCGAGCTGGTTGTAGAAGTTCTGCTTCCGGCTGCCCATGCCGCCCACGTACAGCGCGGTGTAGGGGCGGAAGGCGTCGGCCAGCGCCGGGACGTCCTTGTCCTCGCCCACGGCCAGCGGCAGCGTGGGGACGATGTCGAAGCCCTCCAGCGTCTTCCCCACCTTCTCGCGGCCCGCGCGGATGTGCCGGACCGCGGTCTCCTCGAGGTGGTCGGCCGACGGGAAGATCAGCAGGGCGCCGTCCGCGATCTCGCCGGTCTGCTCCAGGTTCTTCGGGCCGATCGCCGCGATGTAGACCGGGATGTGCTCGCGCTCCGGGTGCACGGTCAGCTTCAGCGGCTTGCCCGGGCCGCCCGGCAGCGGCAGCGTCCAGTGCTGGCCCTCGTAGGACAGGCGCTCGCGGGTCATCGCCTTGCGGATGATCTCCACGTACTCACGCGTACGGGCGAGCGGCTTGTCGAACTTGACGCCGTACCAGCCCTCGGAGACCTGCGGGCCCGAGACGCCCAGGCCCAGGCGGAAACGGCCGCCGGAGAGGGAGTCCAGGGTGGCCGCGGTCATCGCCGTCATCGCGGGCTGACGGGCCGGGATCTGGAAGATCGCCGAACCGACGTCGATGCGCTCCGTCTGGGCCGCGACCCAGCTGAGCACCGTGGCGGCGTCGGAGCCGTAGGCCTCCGCGGCCCAGCAGACGGAGTACCCCAGGCGGTCGGCCTCCTTGGCCACCTCCAGGTTGTCCGAGTCCATTCCGGCGCCCCAGTAGCCGAGGTTGATCCCGAGCCGCATACCGCACCCCTTACCGATCAGTAACGTCCCTGTCCAGCAGGACCCTAGCGCGCGAAGGGCCCGGTGGGGAGCGGGGGAGGGGGCGACGCGGGTCACGTCGGAGGGTGACTGGCGGTAAGGGGCCGGCCCGGGTTGTCCACAGGGTTCCCCGGGACACGAATCCGGCCAGTAATGTGCGCGTCCATGAAGCAGAGGCATCTCGGCCGGACCGGCCTGCGCGTGTCCCGCATCGGGCTCGGCACCCTCACCTGGGGCCGGGACACCGAGGAGCACGAGGCCGCCGACCTGTTGCGGACGTTCTGGGAGGCCGGCGGCACCCTCGTCGACACCGCCGACATATACGGCGGCGGCGAGGCCGAGTACCTGCTGGGCAGGCTGATCGCCGACCTGGTGCCGCGGGAGGACCTGGTCATCTCCACCAAGGCGGGCAGCGTGCCCGACCCCGAGCGCCGCGTCGACGGCTCGCGCGGCCACCTGCTGGCCGCCCTCGACGCCTCGCTCGCCCGCCTCGGTACCGACCACGTCGACCTGTGGCAGGTGCACGCGTACGACGACCGCACCCCGCTCGAGGAGACGCTGCAGGCCCTCGACATCGCCGTGACCAGCGGCCGCGCCCGCTACGTCGGGGTCTCCAACTTCTGCGGCTGGCAGCTCGCCCGGGCCGCCACCTGGCAGCTCGCCGTGCCGGGCGCGCGGACCGCGCTGGCCGGCACCCAGATGGAGTACTCGCTGCTCCAGCGCGGCGTCGAGCGGGAGGTGCTGCCCGCCGCGCGCGAGCTGGGCGTCGGCCTGCTGCCGTCCTCGCCGCTGGGGCGCGGCGTGCTCACCGGCAAGTACCGCACGGGCACCCCCTCCGACTCGCGCGGCGGCTCCGAGCACCTCGCCCCCTTCGTCGCCCCGTACCTCGACGACGCCGCCGCGCGCATCGTCGACGCGGTGGCCACCGCCGCCGACGGGCTGGCCGTCACGCCGCTCCAGGTGTCGCTGGCCTGGATCCGCGACCGGCCCGGGGTCACCGCCCCGGTCGTCGGGGCGCGCACCCCGCAGCAGCTGGAGGCGGCACTGTCGGTGGAGACGCTTACGCTTCCGGACGAGATCTGCAGGGCTCTCGACGACGTGTCGGCGCCCGAGCACCGCTATCCCGATCACGACTGGAGCACGCTGTGACGACGGACCCCGAGACCACGGAGCAACCCGAGCCGGGGCCGCGGGACGAGGGCGCCGACCGGACCGCTGCCGACCGCCGGCCCGCCGGGCCCGCCGACGGGACCGCGGAGCGGACCACCGCCGAGGGCGCGGAGGAGGCTTCCGCGGCAGCCGCCGAGGGACCTGCCGAGAAGGCCGCGGAGGACGCCGGAGACGGTCCTGGGACCGACGGCGACGGGCCCACGGCCGCCGGCGACGGTCCTGGGGCCGGGGAGACCGACGGCGAGGAGCCCGTGGCCGCGGAGGCCGACGGGAAGTCCGCGGCGGAGATGTCCGAGGCGGAGGCGGAGCTGCTGGCGCAGAAGACGGAGCGCGAGCGGATCGAGCGCCGCAAGGCGGCCAAGCAGGGCCCGGTGGAGGCCGGCGGGAAGCTGTCCGGCACCGCCGCCGAACTGCTCGCCGCGGTGCGCGCCGTCGAGAAGGGCGAGAAGCCCGCCGGCAGCGTGTTCAGCGAGCCGCCCGCGCCGCGCCGGCCCGCCGTGCCGGAGCCCGAGCGGCCCCGCCCCACCCCGCCGCCCGCCGCTGCCCCCGCCGGGCCCGATCCGGCCGCCGTGGAGGCCGTCCGTGCCGTCCTGGCGGCCGGCGGAGCCCCTGAGGCCCTCGCGCCGTCCGCCGCCGCCGTGCTCGGCGAGGGCGCCGACGTGCTGCTGCGTGAGGACCCCTGGCAGCTGCTGCGGGTCGAGGGCGTCCGGCCGGAGCACGCGGACGCCTTTGCCCGCGCCCTGCTGGGCCCCGAGGTCCGCCCCGACGACGAGCGCCGCGGCCGCGCGCTCACCGTGCGGGCGCTGGAGCGGGCGGCGCTGTCCGGGCACACCGCGCTGGAGGCGCCCGCCCTGGCCGCCGCCCTCGGCGCCCAAGGCGTGCCCGACCCGGACGCCGCCGTGCAGAGCGCCGTGGCCGAGGGCGACGTGCTGGTGTTCCAGGACGCGCTGGACGACGTCCCCGCCGCGGCCCCCGCCCCCGCTCCGGCCGCATCCGCGGAGGAGGGCGACGAGGCCGAGGAGGAGCGCCCCGTGCGGGTGCTCGTCGGACTCGAGCGCTACGCCATGGCCGAGGAGAGCCTCGCCGACGGCCTGGCCCGCCTCGTCAACACCACGCCCACGGGGTCGGCGGAGGACTGGGAGGCGGCCGCCGCGCGGCTGCGCGGCTCCGCGGCGGACCTGGTCCGCGCCGTCGCCGGCCACGCGCTGGTACTGCACACCGGCGGCGAGGCGGCCCGCGCCGAACCCGCCGCCCTGCTCGCCGCCGCGGCCTCCCTGGGGCTGCGGGTGTGCGCCGTCACCCACACCGCGGACGGCCGCCGCCGGCTGCGCGCCGCGCTGGCCGGGAGCCCCGTGGACGAGCGGGCCGTCGTCACCACCGCCGGGCTGCTCTCCGGGGTCCAGGGCCCGGCCCGGGACGCCGACGGGGCGCTCGGCCTCGACCTGCTGGTGGTGCTCGACGCGCCCCAGCTCGGCGTGGAGAGCGCCGCCGTCCTGGTGGAGTCGCTGCCGGACGGCGCCCGGCTGGTGCTCGGCGGCGACCCGGCAGTGCTGTGGTCGGCCGGGCCCGGCCGGGTCTTCGCCGACCTGCTGGCCGCCAAGGTCTGCCCGCAGGTCGCCTCCCGGACGCCCGACCCCGGGCCGGTCGGGGAGTTGGTCTCCGCGATCGGGGTGGGCGAGCTGATCACGGTCGAGTCGCCCGGTCACGAGGTCGCCGTCGTGCCCGTCCGGGACCCCCGCGAGGCGGTGCACCGGACGGTGCAGCTGATCGCGGACTCGGTGCCCCGGGCGATCGGCGTGCCGCCCGAGCAGACCCAGGTCCTCACCCCCGGCCACGGCGGCGCGGTCGGCACCCGGGTGCTGAACGCCGCGCTCAAGGAGCGGTTCAACCCCGGCCCCGGCCGCTTCGGCGGCTTCGACCCCGGGGACCGGGTCGCCTGGTCGCCGGAGCCCGGGCGCACGGTCCTGGGCCGCGTCGCCAAGGGGGACGCCGAAGGACTCCACCTCGACCTGGCCGGCGCGACGGTCGTCGTGCCGCCGGACGCCGTCGAGCGCACCCTGCGCCACGGCTGGGCGGTGACGGCCCACCAGGCGGTCGGGCAGCGCTGGCCCGCCGTCGTCGCGGTGCTGCCCGGCGATGCCGGGGCCGCGCTCGACCGGGCGTGGGTGTACACCGCCTTCGGCCGGGCGGAGCGGCACCTGTCCGTCGTCCAGGGCGTCGGCCCGGCCCTCGCCGAAGCGGTCGCCTCCGGTGCGCCCCGGCCCCGCACCACCCGCCTCCCGGCCCTCCTGCGGGCCGCCCGCCAGGCCTGACGGAAGCGGAGACCCCGCGGGCGGCCCGGCCGGTCCGGGTCGCCCACGGGGTCCGTGACGTCCGTGGGGTCCTGCGGGGCGCAGGGGGCGACGTATGCGACACGCGCGACGCCCGAACCGCGTGGGCTTCGCGCGGGCCCCGCCTGGCTTCGCGCGGGCCCCGCGCCCCGGTCCGTCAGCCCAGGTCGTCGTCGGAGTCGTCGTCGAAGACCGCGGAGACGTCGAAGCGGCAGACGACCTGGGCCGGGTCCGCGGCCTCGAAGGGGGCGGCGAGCCACTCACCGGCCTCGGCGGGCTCCTCCTGAGCCGTCACCCAGAGCGTGGAGTCGCCCTCCTCCAGCCCGAACTCCCGGTGCCGCGAGGCGATCTCGTCCGGCTCGTACTCGCCGAAGAGCAGCCCCAGCGCACCGTGCGTCGTCCGGGAGAACGCGTCGTCGCCGAGGTCGTCCGCCGCGTCCTCGTCCGCCTCCTCGATCCGGCGCGCGGCGGCCAGCAGCCGCTGCGGCTCGGTGACGGTGTAGTCCCGCCGGATCAGCACGCCGACCGCCTGCGGCTCGGCCGGTCCCTCGTACGGAGGGAGGGACTCCTCGATCCCCGGGATCTCGAACGGCGTCACCTCGTCGTGCACCGTGTACAGCAGCTCGTCGTAGACCTCGGCCGCCGCGGCCAACTGGTTGAACGCCTCGTGGACGGCCGGGTCGTCCTCCCCCGACCGCCGTTCGACCGCCGCAAGGTGACGGTCGAGCGCGACCTTGACCGCCTCGACGGCGGCACGGACCTCGGCAGCGGTGGGCTGCGCAGCATCAGACATGGTGCAGACGCTATCCGTACCGGGCGGGTGCCCGCACAATGGATGCGATGGCCGAATACGAATTTGTCGACGTGTACGTACCGCGCGGGGTCTCCCGCAAGGACACGGCACGCCTGCTGACGGACCACGCGGAGTACGGGCACTGGGAGTTGTACCGCCTCAGCCTGATGCGGGACGGCAGCCGCAGGGTGCGGCTCCGCAGACGGATCATCCGACAGGTACGCGCGACATGGTGAACGGGTGAAGCGGGCTCCGCCTCGGCGGAGCCCGCTTCACCCGTCTTCGGACGTCTCCGGCGGGGAGACTTATCTCACGCCGCGGAGCGAGCCCGGCGGAAGAGCATCACGCCGGCCAGCAGCGCGCCCGCGCCGATCGGCAGCACCGATCCGGCCGGGACGCCCGCGCCGGTCTCGGCGAGCTGCGGCGGGGTGCCGCCGTGCGGGGCGGGTCCGTCGGGGGTGTCCGGAGTCCCGGGGGTGCCGGGCGTGTCGGGCCTGTCCGGGGTCTCCGGCTTCCCGGGCTTGCCCGGCGTGTCGGGGGTGTCCGGCTTTCCGGGCCTGCCCGGCTCGTCGGGACGCTCCGGCGTGGCCGGGGGCTTGCGGTGACGGCCGGTGCCCTCGTTGACGCAGTCGTTGCCCACGGCGGCGTTGCCGAGGCCGACCACGTTCACGCTGTTGCCGCAGACGTTCACCGGAACGTCCACCGGCACCTGGACGGTGTTGCCCGACCCCACGCCGGGCGAGCCGCTGCTGCGGCCGTCGGCGTGCGCGCCGCCGTGACCGTCGTGACCGCCGCGGTGCTTGCCACCGCCGTGCTGGCCACCGCCCTGCTGGCCACCGTGCTTTCCGCCGCCGTGCTTCCCGGAGCCGTGGCTGCCGCCGCCGATCGCGCAGCCGTTGCCGGCCGCGGGGTTGAGCAGACCCACGACGTTCACGGTGTTGCCGCAGACGTCGACGCCGATGTTCACCGGCACCTGGACGGTGTTCCCCGACAGCACGCCGGGGGAGTTGGCCGTGGAGCCGCCGGCGTGGGCGTCGGCGTGAGCCTGACCTCCGGCCGCGGCGATGACACCGGTCGCCGCCGCCACGGTCATCAGGCCCTTACGGGTGACGTGTCGCATTCTGAGAACTTCCTGCCTTCGACCTTGTCTGGTACCTGAGAGGGGCGGCCGACGGGCCGGCCCCGGGGGAAACCCGGGGCCGGCCGTCTCGGCGCCGTGTGGAACGGAGCGAGTGTCAGCCGTTGACGCAGGCGTTGCCGAAGGCCGGGTTCAGCAGGCCGATGACGCTGATCGTGTTGCCGCAGACGTTCACCGGCACGTGAACGGGCACCTGGATGACGTTGCCGGAGACGACACCGGGGGAGCCGACGGCGGCGCCCTCGGCCCCCGCGTCGGCGGCGGCCATGCCCGCGCCGGCCAGCACAAGTCCACCGGTGGCAGCAGCGGCGGCGACGATCTTCTTGATCATGATTCCTCCTGGAAAGGCAAACGCGACCCAGTTGCGGTCGCATCACCTGTAACGAGGACGGGCTAATAGGGCTACGAGCCTATGAGCGCATTCACTCGTCCCGGGAGGCTGCTGGACGCCTGAGCGATTACCCGGTCAGCAGGCGTCGAGGAAGCGGTCCAGCACCCGCACCCCGAACTTCAGGCCGTCGACCGGCACGCGCTCGTCCACGCCGTGGAACATCCCGGCGAAGTCCAGCTCCGGGGGCAGCTTCAGCGGCGCGAAGCCGAAGCAGCGGATGCCCAGGTCGTCGAAGGACTTGGCGTCGGTGCCGCCGGAGAGCATGTACGGCACCGCCCGGGCGATGGGGTCCTCCGCCACCAGCGAGCTCTGCATGGCGTCGACCAGCCGGCCGTCGAAGTCCGTCTCCAGGGCCTTGTCCGCGTGCACGTCCTCCCGGCGTACCCGGGGACCCAGGAGGCGGTCCAGATCGGCGAGGAACTCCTCCTCGTAGCCCGGCAGGAAGCGGCCGTCGACGTGGGCGGTGGCCTGGCCGGGGATGACGTTCACCTTGTAGCCGGCGCCGAGCATGGTGGGCGCGGCCGAGTTGCGCAGGGTGGCGCCGACCATCTTGGCGATGCCGCCCAGCTTGGCCAGCGTCTCCTCCATGTTCTCGGGGTCCAGTTCGGTGCCCAGGGCGTCCGAGAGCTCGTCCAGGAAGGAGCGGACCGTCTTGGTCACCCGCACCGGCCAGGTGTGCCGGCCCAGCCGCCCGACCGCCTCGCACAGTTCGGTGACCGCGTTGTCGTGGTTGGTCATCGAGCCGTGGCCGGCCGTGCCGTCCACGGTCAGCCGCATCCAGTGCATGCCCTTCTGGGCCGTCTCGACGAGGTAGAGCCGCAGCTTCTCGTTGACCGTGAAGGAGAACCCGCCGACCTCGCCGATGGCCTCCGTGACGCCCTCGAAGAGGTCGCGGTGGTTGTCCACGAGGTGCCGGGCGCCGTAGGTGCCGCCGGCCTCCTCGTCGGCCAGGAACGCCAGCACGACGTCCCGCGGGGGCTTGCGGCCGGTGCGCAGCCGCTCGCGGACCACGGCCAGGGTCATGGCGTTCATGTCCTGCATGTCGACCGCGCCGCGTCCCCAGACGCAGCCGTCGGCGATCTCGCCGGCGAAGGGGTGGTGCGTCCAGTCGTCGGCGTTGGCGGGGACGACGTCGGTGTGGCCGTGGATGAGCAGCGCGGGCCGGGAGCGGTCCTCGCCCTCGATGCGCGCCACGGTGGAGGCCCGCCCGGGACGCGACTCGATGATCTTCGGGTCCAGGCCCACCTCGGCGAGCTTCTCGGCCACGTACTCGGCGGCCTTGCGCTCACCGGGCCCGGAACCGTCGCCGTAGTTGCTGGTGTCGATCCGGATCAGCTCCCGGCAGAGGTCGACGACCTCGTCCTCCCCGGTGACCTTCTCGCTCACGCGCTACCTCCCGCTGTCGTCCGGATGTGGTCCTGCTGTGGTGCTGTCACATCCTCCCCCTCATGGCCCGCACGGACGAGAGGGGGCGTGATCGGGCACCCCGGAAAGCCTGGTAATGTTTCTCCTGTCGCCGCGAGGGGAACAGAGAAATCCCTCAGCAGCGACAGACACCTTGTCCGGGTGGCGGAATGGCAGACGCGCTAGCTTGAGGTGCTAGTGCCCTTTATCGGGCGTGGGGGTTCAAGTCCCCCCTCGGACACCACACGAAGGGCCGCGGTCGACGACCGCGGCCCTTCGGCGTTGCCGCTCCCGTCACGGACGGTCAGAGCCAGTCGCGGTTCTTGAAGAGCCGGAACAGGAAGTACTCCAGGACCGCCATCACCGCGATCACCGTGGGGTACGACCAGGTCCAGGTCAGCTCCGGCATGTGCTCGAAGTTCATCCCGTAGATGCCGGCGATCATCGTCGGCACCGCCGCCATGGCCGCCCAGGCGGAGATCTTCCGCATGTCGTCGTTCTGCCGGACGCTCATCTGCGCCAGGTGCGCCGAGAGGATGTCGGAGATCAGGCGGTCCAGCCCCTCCACCGACTCGTTGACCCGCATCAGGTGGTCGCCGACGTCACGGAAGAACGGCCGGGCCTCGTCGTCGACGAACGGCACCCTGCTGCCGCCGCGGCCGTTCTCCGCGAGCCGCAGCATGGGAGCGGTCAGCGGGCCGGTGGCCCGGCGGAACTCCAGGACCTGCCGCTTGAAGGTGTAGATCCGCTCCGCGGTGTTCCGGGTGCCGCCCGCGGACGGCGAGAAGACCTCCGCCTCGACCTCCTCCAGGTCGGTGTGCAGCTCGCGCCCCACCTCCAGGTAGTGGTCGACCACGGTGTCGGCGATGGCGTACAGCACCGCCGTCGGACCGCGCTCCAGGGTCTCCGGCTCCCGCTCCAGCCGGTCGCGCACCGCGTGCAGCGGCGTGTCGCCGTGCCGGACGGTGACCACGAAGGCGTCGCCCAGGAAGATCATGATCTCGCCGGTGGAGACCTCGTCGCTGCGCGGTTCGTAGATCACCGGCTTGAGGACCACGAACAGCGAGTCGTCGTAGACCTCCAGCTTGGGCCTCTGGTGCGCCTTGAGGGCGTCCTCGACGGCCAGCGGATGGAGCCCGAACTCGCTGGCCACCAGGTCGAACTCCTCCGGCGTGGGCTGGTGGAGCCCGATCCAGACGAACGACGAGTCGCTTCGCGCGGCGCGCGCCTGTGCCAGGGCGTCGGAATAGTCCTCCTCGGCCGCGACCCTCTTCCCGTTCCGGTACACGGCGCAGTCGACGATCACCTGGTGCGTTCTCCCTCGTCCCGACGGACCCCACGGTGAGGTCCCCACAGTCCCTGGTACCCCTACCCTGGGCGACATGCCCACGCTCATCCTGGTCCGGCACGGACGTTCCACCGCCAACACCGCGGGACTGCTCGCCGGACGCATGCCCGGTGTGACGCTCGACGAACGCGGCGCCGCGCAGGCCGCCGCCCTCCCGGCCCGGCTGGAGGGGGTGCCGCTGGCCGAGGTCGTCACCAGCCCGCTGCGCCGTTGCCGGGAGACGGTCCAGCCGCTGCTGGCGGCCCGCCCGGGGCTGCCCGTCCACACCGAGGACGGCATCACCGAGTGCGACTACGGCGACTGGACCGGCCGCAAGCTGGACGAGCTGTCCGGCGAGCCGCTGATGGAGGTCGTGCAGGCCCACCCCACCGCCGCCGCCTTCCCCGGCGGGGAGTCGATGCGCACCATGCAGCACCGGGCCGCCGAGGCGGTCCGGGAGTGGAACCTGCGGATCGAGAAGGAGCACGGGCCCGACGCGGTCTACCTGATGTGCTCCCACGGCGACATCATCAAGTCGCTGGCCGCGGACGCCCTGGGGCTGCACCTCGACCAGTTCCAGCGCCTCCAGGTCGAGCCCTGCTCGGTCACCGTGGTGCGCTACACCCGCACCCGGCCCTTCCTGCTGCGCCTCGGCGACACCGGCGACCTCGCCTCGCTGATCCCGCGTCCGGACCGGGTTCCGGAGGGGGCCGGCGGCGACGCCACGGTCGGGGGCGGCGCCGGGGCACCGTGATCGTCCCCGCAGTAGGGTGAAGCGCGTCAGCCCGTACCCCGACGACGACTCCCAGGAGACAGGACGTGTCACGTCAGGTGTTCCTCTACGATCCGCCGGACCGCTTCGTGGCCGGCACGGTCGGGCTGCCCGGGCGCCGCACGTTCTACCTCCAGGCCAGCGCCGGGGCCCGGGTGACCAGCGTCGCGCTGGAGAAGACCCAGGTCGCCGCGCTCGCCGAACGGATGGACGAGCTGCTGGACGAGGTGGTGCGCCGCAGCGGCGGCAGCGCCTCCGTCCCCGCGGTCACCCCCGCCGACGTGCTGGACACCGAGCCCCTGCAGACGCCGGTGGACGAGGAGTTCCGGGTCGGCACCATGGCCCTGGCCTGGGACGGCTCCGACCAGCGCATGATCGTCGAGGCGCAGGCCCTGGTCGAGCTGGAGGCGGAGACCGACGAGGACCTGGCCGCAGCGGAGGAGCAGATGCTCCAGGACGAGGAGAACGGCCCACCCGTGCTGCGGGTGCGGCTCACCGGGGCGCAGGCGAGATCGTTCGCCAAGCGCGCCATGGAGGTCGTCGACGCGGGGCGCCCGCCGTGCCCCCTGTGCAGCCTGCCGCTCGACCCGGAGGGACACGTATGTCCGCGCCAGAACGGATACCGGCGCTGAGCCTGCCGCCCGCCGAACTGCTGGCCCGCGGCGAGCTCACCGTGCGCGGCCGGATCCCGGAGGCGTCCAACGCCGCGCTGTACTGCACCGTCGCGCTGGACGGGCAGGAGGCGGCGTGCGTCTACAAGCCGGTGGCGGGGGAGCGCCCGCTGTGGGACTTCCCCGACGGGAACCTCGCCCGCCGCGAGGTGGCCGCCTACGAGGTGTCCGAGGCCGCCGGCTGGGGGCTCGTCCCGCCCACCGTGCTGCGTGAGGGCCCCCACGGCGAGGGCATGTGCCAGCTGTGGATCGAGCAGCCGCGGGAGCCGGAGCCCGGCGCCGAACTGCTCGCCCTGGTCGACCCGGAGAACCCCGGACCCGGCTGGAAGGAGATCGGCCTCGCCGAGGTGGGGGAGGGGCGCACCGCCCTGCTGGTGCACGCCGACGACGCGCGGCTGCGGCGGCTCGCCGTACTGGACGCGGTGATCAACAACGCCGACCGCAAGGGCGGCCACCTGCTGACCGCGCCGGACGGGCGGCTGTACGGCATCGACCACGGGGTCACCTTCCACACCGAGGACAAGCTGCGGACCCTGCTGTGGGGCTGGGCCGGCGAGCCGCTCCCGCAGGAGGCGCTGGAGGCCCTGCGCCGTCTGACGGCCGCGCTGGCCGACGACGGCCCTCTCACCGCGCGCCTGACCCCCCTGATCACCGCGGCGGAGCTGGACGCCACCCGGGCGCGGATCACCGCCCTCCTGGAGAGCGGGACGCACCCGCTGCCGGGCGGCGAGTGGCCCGCCCTCCCGTGGCCCCCGATCTGACGACGCGGGCCGGCCGCCGCGCGACGGCCGGCATCGCGCGGCGGCCGGTTGTCGCGCGACGGACGCCGCCGCGCGGCGAGGGCGATCGCTGCACGGAAGGCGTGATCGCGCAAGAGTGCGTGTTCGGTCACGTGCGGGCCGTGTGGCGCGGACCGGTTCGTGGCCGGAACACCTGTCCGGTTAGGCTCATGACATGCATGCCTGGCCCGCTTCCGACGTCCCCGCCCTGCCCGGTCAGGGCCGCGACCTGAGGATCCACGACACCGCCACCGGCGGTCGCGTCACCCTCACCCCCGGCCCCGTCGCCCGCATCTACGTCTGCGGCATCACGCCCTACGACGCCACCCATATGGGTCACGCGGCGACCTACAACGCGTTCGACCTCGTCCAGCGCGTCTGGCTGGACACCAAGCGCCAGGTCCACTACGTCCAGAACGTCACCGACGTGGACGACCCCCTGCTCGAGCGCGCCCAGCGCGACGACGTCGACTGGGTGGCCCTCGCCGAGCGCGAGACGGCCCTGTTCCGCGAGGACATGACCGCCCTGCGGATGCTGCCGCCGAAGCACTACATCGGCGCCGTGGAGGCCATCCCCGGCATCGTCCCGCTGGTGGAGCGCCTGCTCACGGCCGGCGCGGCCTACGAGCTCGAGGGCGACGTCTACTTCTCCGTCGAGTCCGACCCGCACTTCGGCCAGGTGTCGAACCTGGACGCGGCCGCGATGCGGCTGCTGTCCGCCGAGCGCGGCGGCGACCCGGAGCGCCCCGGCAAGAAGAACCCCCTCGACCCGATGCTGTGGATGGCCGCCCGCGAGGGCGAGCCCAGCTGGGACGGCGGCAGCCTCGGCCGCGGCCGCCCGGGCTGGCACATCGAGTGCGTCGCCATCGCCCTGGACCACCTCGGCATGGGCTTCGACGTGCAGGGCGGCGGCTCCGACCTCGCCTTCCCGCACCACGAGATGGGCGCCTCGCACGCCCAGGTGCTGACCGGCGAATACCCCATGGCCAAGGCGTACGTCCACGCCGGCATGGTCGGCCTGGACGGCGAGAAGATGTCGAAGTCCAGGGGCAACCTGGTCTTCGTCTCCCGGCTGCGCCAGGACGGCGTCGACCCGGCCGCCATACGGCTGGCCCTGCTCGCCCACCACTACCGCAGCGACTGGGAGTGGACCGACCAGGTCCTGCGGGACGCCGTCGAGCGCCTGAACCGCTGGCGCGCCGCCGTCTCCCGGCCGGACGGCCCGCCCGCCGACGCGCTGGTCGAGGAGATCCGCGACGCCCTCGCCGACGACCTCGACGCCCCCGCCGCGCTGGTCGCGGTGGACCGCTGGGCCGCCGTCCAGCAGAGCACCGGCGGCCAGGACATCGGCGCCCCCGGCGTGGTCACCCGCGCGGTCGACGCCCTGCTCGGCGTCGCGCTGTAGGGACCGGCGGACACGAACGAGGGGAGGGCCCCACGCCGATCGGCGTGGGGCCCTCCCCTTCGTTCCGGCGGCCGCACGGCCGCGATCCGGTCAGTCCTCCGAGCCCGCGCCCGGACCGGGGCCCGGCCCCGCGCCGGGGCCCTGCGGCGGATCGTCGTCGTCCCCGGCCCGCGGCGGCTTCCCGGGGCGGGAGCGGCCGCCCGGGCTGTCCCGGCGGCGCAGGTAGCGCTCGAACTCGCGGGCGATCGCCTCGCCGGAGGCCTCCGGGAGGTCCGCGGTGTCCCGCGCCTCCTCCAGGGTCTGCACGTACTCGGCGACCTCGCTGTCCTCGGCGGCCAGCTGGTCGACACCGACCTGCCAGGCGCGCGCGTCCTCCGGGAGCTCGCCCAGCGGGACGCGGATGTCGATCAGGTCCTCCAGCCGGTTCAGCAGCGCCAGCGTGGCCTTCGGGTTCGGCGGCTGCGACACGTAGTGGGGCACCGCCGCCCACAGGCTCACCGCCGGCACCCCGGCGTGCGTGCAGGCCTCCTGGAGCACGCCCACGATGCCGGTGGGGCCCTCGTACTTGGTCTCCTCCAGGTCCATCCGCCGCGCCAGGTCGGCGTCGGAGGTGGTCCCGCTGATGGGCACCGGCCGGGTGTGCGGGGTGTCGCCGAGCAGCGCGCCCAGGATCACCACCAGCTCCACGCCCAGCTCGTGGGCGAAACCGAGCAGCTCGTTGCAGAAGGTGCGCCAGCGCATCGACGGCTCGATACCGCGGACCAGCACCAGGTCGCGCGGCTTGTCCCCGCCCACGCGCACCACCGAGAGCCGGGTCGTCGGCCAGGTGATCTTGCGGACCCCGTTGTCCAGCCACACGGTGGGCCGGTTGACCTGGAAGTCGTAGTAGTCCTCGGCGTCCAGCGCCGCGAACACCTCGCCCTTCCACTCCTTCTCGAGATGCGCGACCGCGGCGGAGGCGGCGTCACCGGCATCGTTCCAGCCTTCGAACGCGGCCACCATGACCGGGTCGATCAGCTCGGGAACCCCCTCGAGCTCGATCACCCAGCGCCTCCTTCCGACGAGTCCTCGCGTACGCCACAACCTTACGGCGTTCGGGGGCACTGCCCGCAGCCCCCTCGAACGGCCCGTGAGCGATCACTGCCCCGCCGGGAAGGGGTGCACACACGCCCCGGCGGCCCCGGGCGCGGACAGCTCTCCCGCGCGCCGGGGCCGCCGGGGCGTCAGCGGCTCACTCCTCGACCCAGTCCATCGTCCGCCGGACCGCCTTGTGCCAGTTGTGGTACTCGCTGTCGCGGACCGCCGGGTCCATGGTGGGCGTCCACTCCGCGTCCTGGCGCCAGTTGGCGCGCAGCTCGTCCACGCTCTTCCAGAAGCCGACCGCCAGGCCCGCCGCGTAGGCCGCGCCCAGACAGGTCGTCTCGGACACCTCGGGCCGCACCACCGGCACGTCCAGACAGTCCGCGAGGATCTGCATCAGCAGGTCGTTGGCGGTCATGCCGCCGTCCACCCGCAGCGTCGCCAGCTGGACCCCGGAGTCCTTGGCCATGGCGTCGGTGATCTCCCGGGTCTGCCAGGCCGTGGCCTCCAGCACCGCGCGCGCCAGGTGCGCCTTGGTGACGTACCGGGTGAGCCCGGCGATCACCCCGCGGGCGTCGGAACGCCAGTAGGGGGCGAACAGGCCGGAGAACGCCGGCACGAAGTACGCGCCGCCGTTGTCCTCCACCGAGGCGGCCAGCGGCTCGATCTCGGCCGCGCTGGAGATCATCCCCATCTGGTCGCGCATCCACTGCACCAGCGAACCGGTGACCGCGATCGACCCCTCCAGCGCGTAGACCGGCTTCTGCCCGCCGATCCGGTAGCCGACCGTCGTGATCAGGCCGCTGTAGGAGTTGATGATCTTCTCGCCGGTGTTCATCAGCAGGAAGGTGCCGGTGCCGTAGGTCGACTTGCCCTCGCCCTCGGCGAAGCAGGTCTGGCCGAACAGCGCGGCCTGCTGGTCGCCCAGCGCCGAGGCGACCGGGATGCCGCCCAGCAGGTCGCCCAGCCGTCCGCCCCGGATCTTCCCGTACTCCTCGGCGGAGGAGCGGATCTCCGGGAGCATCGCGGCGGGGACGCCGATCGACTCGCAGATCCGCTCGTCCCAGTCGAGGGTGCGCAGGTTCATCAGCAGGGTGCGGGAGGCGTTGGTGACGTCGGTGACGTGCCGGCCGCCGTCCACGCCGCCCGTCAGGTTCCAGATCACCCAGCTGTCCATCGTGCCGAAGAGGATGTCCCCGGCCTCCGCCCGCTCGCGCAGGCCGTCCACCTGATCCAGCAGCCAGCGCGCCTTGGGCCCGGCGAAGTAGGACGCCAGCGGCAGGCCGGTCTCCCGGCGGAAGCGGTCCTGGCCCACGTTGCGGCCCAGTTCGCGGCAGAGCGCGTCGGTGCGGGTGTCCTGCCAGACGATCGCGTTGTGCACCGGCCGGCCGGTGTGCCGGTCCCACAGCACGGTCGTCTCGCGCTGGTTGGTGATGCCGATGGCCACGATGTCGTCCCGGGTGACACCCGCGGCGGTGATCGCCCCGGCGACCACCTCCTCCAGGTTGGCCCAGATCTCCATGGCGTCGTGCTCGACCCAGCCCGGCTTCGGGAGGATCTGTTCGTGCTCCTTCTGGTCCACCGCGACGATCCGGCCGTCCCGGTCGAAGACGATGCAGCGGGTCGACGTGGTGCCCTGGTCGATGGCCGCGATGAACGGGCCTGCGCTGCGTCCTTCGGTCACTGGCTGCTGGTCGGTCACTGGTCACCCTTCGAGGTCTGCGGACGTGGTACGTGCGGGTCGACGCGTCTGCTCCACCGCGGCCTGCGCATGGTCTCTCAGGGGAACAGCCACCGGTAGAGACCCGCCGCGACCACCGCGCCGATCAGCGGACCGGCGACCGGCACCCAGGCGTACCCCCAGTCGGAGCCGCCCTTGTTCGGCAGGGGCAGGAGCGCGTGCGTCACCCGGGGGCCCAGGTCGCGGGCCGGGTTGATGGCGTAACCGGTCGGTCCGCCCAGCGACAGGCCGATCGCGACCACGAGCAGGGCGGTGACCAGACCGCCCAGCGGGCCCAGGCCGTCGCCGTCGGCGTTGAGGCCCTGGGTGAGCACGCCGAGCAGCAGCACCACCGTGCCGATGATCTCGGTGAGCAGGTTCTGCAGCGGTTTGCGGATCTCCGGGCCGGTGGAGAAGATGCCCAGCACCGGTCCGGCGGCCGGTTCCCGCGCCTCGACCGACTTGCCCTCGGCGGTGGGCGTCTTCTGCGCGCCGGGGCCGCCGACGATCTCGTGGTCGGTCAGATGGGCGTGGAACTGCCCGTAGTAGGCGACCCAGACGAGGGCCGCGCCGATCATCGCGCCGAGCATCTGCCCGGCCCAGTACAGCGGCAGGTCCGCCCAGGCGGTGCCCCCGTTCAGGGCCAGGGCCAGGGTGACCGCCGGATTGAGGTGGGCCCCGGACACGGGTCCCGTGGCGTAGACCGCGACCATCACGGCCAGGCCCCAGCCGAAGGCGATGGAGAGCCATCCGGCGTTGCGGGCCTTGGACGCCTTGAGTGTGACGGCGGCGCACACGCCGCCGCCGAGGAGGATGAGAAGAGCCGTCCCTACTGTCTCGCCGATGAAGATCTGGGAGCTCGTCATCCTTCGCATGGTAACGACGAGACCCGAGGGGCGATACCGGAGTGTGATGGCGTGATTACGCCAAGATCACACCCTCCGGCGGCCCCTCGCCCGTCCGCCGTACGGCCGTCCGGCGGCGTCCGCACAGTGGACCGGAGCGCCACTGTGCGGACACCCCGGCTAGGCTGATCTGGTGCGCACCCCGCGGAATCGGTCCGCGACCGCGCAAAGCCGACAGCCGTCGCATCCCAGGGAGCTCCTCCATGGCCTCGTCGCCGTCCCCGTCCACAGCAGACGCCCGTGCCCGCGTGTCCGCCCTCCGAGAGGCCCTGGCCACCCGCGTGGTGGTCGCCGACGGGGCGATGGGCACGATGCTCCAGGCGCAGGACCCGACCCTGGAGGACTTCCAGGACCTCGAGGGCTGCAACGAGATCCTGAACGTCACCCGCCCCGACATCGTCCGTTCGGTCCACGACGCCTACCTCGAGGTGGGCGTCGACTGCGTCGAGACCAACACCTTCGGCGCCAACCACTCGGCCGCCGCCGAGTACGAGATCGCCGACCGGATCCACGAGCTGTCCGAGGCGGGCGCCCGCATCGCCCGTGAGGCGGCCGACGACTTCACCGCGCGCACCGGCCGGCAGCGCTGGGTGCTGGGCTCCATGGGCCCCGGCACCAAGCTGCCCACCCTGGGCCACATCGGCTACGGCGTCGTCCGCGACGGCTTCCAGGCCAACGCCGAGGGCCTGCTCGGCGGCGGCGCCGACGCGCTGATCGTGGAGACCACCCAGGACCTGCTGCAGACCAAGGCCGCCGTCGTGGGCGCCCGCCGCGCCATGGAGGCCACCGGCGTCCAGGTGCCGCTGATGGTGTCGATGGCGTTCGAGACCACCGGCACCATGCTGCTCGGCTCCGAGATCGGCGCCGCGCTCACCGCGTTGGAGCCGCTCGGCATCGACATGATCGGCCTGAACTGCTCGACCGGCCCCGCCGAGATGACCGAGCACCTGCGCTACCTGGCCCGCCACTCCCGCATCCCGCTGCTGTGCATGCCCAACGCCGGCCTGCCCGTCCTCACCAAGGACGGCGCGCACTTCCCGCTGGACGCCGAGGGCCTGGCCGACGCCCAGCAGGACTTCGTCCGCGACTACGGCCTCTCCCTGGTCGGCGGCTGCTGCGGCACCACGCCGGAACACCTGCGGCAGCTGGTCGAGCGCGTCCAGGACGCCGCCCCGGTCGAGCGTGACCCGCGCCCCGAGGCAGGCGCCGCCTCGCTCTACCAGACGGTGCCGTTCCGTCAGGACACCTCGTACCTCGCCATCGGCGAGCGCACCAACGCCAACGGCTCCAAGAAGTTCCGCGAGGCCATGCTGGAGGGCCGCTGGGACGACTGCGTCGAGATGGCCCGTGAGCAGATCCGCGAGGGCGCGCACATGCTCGACCTGTGCGTGGACTACGTGGGCCGCGACGGCGTCGCCGACATGGCCGAGCTGGCGGGCCGGTTCGCGACCGCCTCCACCCTGCCGATCGTGCTGGACTCCACCGAGGTGGACGTGCTGCGGGCCGGTCTGGAGAAGCTCGGCGGCCGTGCCGTGCTGAACTCCGTCAACTACGAGGACGGGGCCGGACCCGAGTCGCGGTTCGCCAAAGTCACCGAGCTGGCCCGGGAGCACGGCGCCGCGCTGATCGCGCTGACCATCGACGAGGAGGGCCAGGCCCGCACCGTGGAGAAGAAGGTCGAGATCGCCGAGCGGCTGATCGACGACCTGACCGCCCACTACGGCATCCACGAGTCGGACATCCTGGTCGACTGCCTGACCTTCACCATCTGTACCGGCCAGGAGGAGTCCCGTAAGGACGGCGTCGCCACCATCGAGGCGATCCGCGAGCTCAAGCGCCGCCGCCCGGACGTGCAGACCACCCTCGGCCTGTCCAACATCTCCTTCGGCCTCAACCCGGCCGCCCGGATCCTGCTGAACTCCGTCTTCCTGGACGAGTGCGTCAAGGCGGGCCTGGACTCGGCGATCGTGCACGCCAGCAAGATCCTCCCGATCGCCCGGTTCAGCGAGGAGGAGGTCGCCACCGCCCTGGACCTGGTGTACGACCGCCGCAGCGAGGGCTACGACCCGCTGCAGAAGCTGATGCAGCTCTTCGAGGGCGCCACCGCCAAGTCGCTCAAGGCGGGCAGGGCCGAGGAACTGGCCGCGCTGCCGCTGGACGAGCGGCTCAAGCGGCGGATCATCGACGGCGAGAAGAACGGCCTGGAGGCCGACCTCGACGAGGCGCTGACCACCCGCAAGGCCCTCGACATCGTCAACGACACCCTGCTGGACGGCATGAAGGTGGTCGGCGAGCTGTTCGGCTCCGGCCAGATGCAGCTGCCGTTCGTCCTCCAGTCCGCCGAGGTCATGAAGACCGCTGTGGCGCACCTGGAGCCGCACATGGAGAAGACGGACGAGGCGGGCAAGGGCACCATCGTGCTGGCCACCGTCCGCGGCGACGTGCACGACATCGGCAAGAACCTGGTCGACATCATCCTCTCCAACAACGGCTACAACGTCGTCAACCTCGGCATCAAGCAGCCGGTCTCGGCGATCCTGGACGCGGCCGAGGAGCACAAGGCCGACGTCATCGGCATGTCCGGTCTGCTGGTGAAGTCCACGGTGATCATGAAGGAGAACCTGGAGGAGCTGAACCAGCGCGAGCTGGCCGCCCGCTTCCCGGTGATCCTCGGCGGTGCCGCCCTCACCCGCGCCTACGTCGAGCAGGACCTGCACGAGATCTACCAGGGCGAGGTCCGCTACGCCCGGGACGCCTTCGAGGGCCTGCGCCTGATGGACGCGCTGATCGGGATCAAGCGCGGCGTGCCCGGCGCCAAGCTCCCCGAGCTGCGCCAGCGCCGGGTGAAGGCGGCCCCCGCCCTCCAGGTGGAGGAGCGCCAGGACGAGGGACCGGTGCGCTCCGACGTGGCCACCGACAACCCCGTCCCGACCCCGCCCTTCCGGGGCACCCGCGTGGTCAAGGGCATCCAGCTCAAGGAGTACGCCTCCTGGCTCGACGAGGGCGCCCTGTTCAAGGGCCAGTGGGGCCTGAAGCAGGCCCGCACCGGCGACGGCCCCTCCTACGAGGAGCTCGTCGAGACCGAGGGCCGGCCGCGGCTGCGCGGCCTGCTGGACCGGCTCCAGACGGAGAACCTGCTGGAGGCCGCCGTCGTGTACGGCTACTTCCCCTGCGTCTCCAAGGGCGACGACCTGATCCTGCTGGACGAGGACGGCGGCGAGCGCACCCGCTTCACCTTCCCCCGCCAGCGCCGCGGCCGCCGGCTCTGCCTGGCGGACTTCTTCCGCCCCCAGGAGTCCGGCGAGACGGACGTGGTCGGCCTTCAGGTCGTCACCGTCGGCTCGCGGATCGGCGAGGAGACCGCCCGCCTGTTCGCCGCCGACTCCTACCGCGAGTACCTGGAGCTGCACGGTCTGTCCGTGCAGCTCGCCGAGGCGCTCGCCGAGTACTGGCACGCCCGGGTCCGCTCCGAGCTCGGCTACGCCGGTGAGGACCCGGACGAGATGAGCGGCATGTTCGAGCTGAAGTACCGCGGCGCCCGCTTCTCCCTCGGCTACGGGGCCTGCCCCGACCTGGAGGACCGGGCCAAGATCGCGGAGCTGCTGAAGCCGGAGCGCATCGGCGTCCACCTCTCCGAGGAGTTCCAGCTCCACCCGGAGCAGTCCACCGACGCCATCGTCATCCACCACCCCGAGGCGAAGTACTTCAACGCCCGCTGAGCCGCTCGCGCCGTCGCGCCGCCGTTTCCGGCGGGCGAACGGCGCGAACCGGTCGTACACTGGTCGATCCGCCGCAGGCCGGTCGCCTCTCCCCTCCCGGGGAGGGCGGCCGGCCTGTCGGCCCCCCCCCCCGCCCGCAGCAGGCTCTTTCGCGAGGAGGTCCCCACGGATGACCAGTACGGTCCCCGCCACCACGACCCGGACGGCCGAGGAGTCGGGCCTCCAGGCGGTACTGCTCGACATGGACGGCACCCTCGTCGACACGGAGGGTTTCTGGTGGGACGTGGAGAGAGAGGTCTTCGGAGCGCTGGGGCACCGGCTGGACGAGTCCTGGCGTGAGGTGGTGGTCGGCGGGCCGATGAGCCGCAGCGCCGGCTTCCTCATCCAGGCCACCGGCGCGACCATCGGGCTGGAGGAGCTGTCCGTGCTGCTCAACCAGGGCTTCGAGGCGCGCATCGAGGAGCACCTGCCGCTGATGCCCGGCGCGGCCCGCCTGCTCGCCGAACTGCACGCCCACGACGTCCCGACCGCACTGGTCTCCGCCTCCCACCGCCGCGTCATCGACCGTGTGCTCACCGCGCTGGGCGCCCACCACTTCCGCCTCACCGTGGCCGGCGACGAGGTGCCGCGCACCAAGCCGCACCCCGACCCGTACCTGCGGGCCGCGGCCGGACTGGCCGCCGATCCGGCCCGCTGCGCGGTCGTCGAGGACACCGCCACCGGGGTCGCCGCCGCGGAGGCGGCGGGCTGCCAGGTGGTCGCGGTGCCCTCCGTCGCCGCCATGCGCCCGGGACCGCGGCGCACCGTCGTGAAGTCGCTGGAAGAAGTCGACCTGGGATTCCTGCGCTCGCTGATCCGCCCCTGCTGAAGGACCGCTCCCACGGAATAGGCGCAGCCCGTCCACCAATTGTTCACCCTCCTTCGGCGGGGCAATGACGGGCGTCGCTTCCGCGGAATACCGGAAAGCGGTGACGCCTTCGCGGAAGGCCCTCTTTTCCGTCGTTCATTCCTGTGACCTTCGCCACGTCGAGGTGGTCGGGCACCTGCGGTGATCCGGACAGATGGGCTCGATATGCCTGCCCGCGCGGGGTGTTCGCGCCCGATTTGGGGAACTGCCGCACGAATCCTTCCCCGGGGCGCTTGCCGCAGCGTCCACGGCCGGTTCCGAAGCGTGACGGCAATTCGGAACCGGTCGCTTCGAAGGGCCCGGGCGGCGGCGGCTAATGTCGGCCGCGAGAAACATTCCCCCCTCCCGCGGCCCGACGCGCCACACCCCCGGCCGGCGGGACCCGCGGAAATAGACAGCCTGGAGACGTCCGAGCATGAACCGCAAGACTCTGGTGCTGCCGGCCGTGATCGGTCTGGTCGCTCCGCTGATGGCCGCCTGCGGCGGATCCGACAGCGGTTCGGACGGCGCGCCGGTCAGAGTCGGCACCACGGACCAGGTCGCCTCATCGGCGGACGCCCCCGCACCGCTCGACCCCGCCTACGCCTACGACGTCGGCTCCTGGAACGTCCTGCGCCAGTCGCTGCAGACCCTCCTGGTGCAGCCGAGGGGCGGCGGCGACCCGCAGCCCGAGGCCGCCGAGAACTGCCGCTTCACCGACACCGGCAACGAGCGCTACTCCTGCACCCTGCGCAAGGGCCTGCGGTTCGCCGACGGGGACACCGTCACCGCCGAGGACGTGAAGTACTCCGTCGAGCGGGTGCTGCGGATCGACTCGGACAGCGGCGTGGCCGGTCTGCTGAACGGCGTGGACGCCGTGGAGACCCGGGGCGACCGCGAGGTGGTCTTCCACCTGAAGGCCGCCGACGCCACCTTCCCGTACAAGCTCTCCACGCCGGTCGCCTCCATCGTCGACCCGGACGAGTACCCCGCCTCCGAGCTCCGCGAGGGCTTCGGCGTCAGCGGCTCCGGCCCGTACACCCTCGAGTCGACGGTCGAGGACGGCGCCCTGACGAAGGCGGTCTTCACCCGCAACCCGGACTACCGGGGCTCCCTCGAGGTGGCCAACGAGGAGGCGGAGCTGATCGCCTTCGCCGACGCCGAGGCGATGAACGCCGCGATGGCGGACGGCGAGATCGACGTCATGTCCCGCACCCTGACGCCCCAGCAGGTAACGAAGCTGGACGCCACGAAGGACGACGGCATCGAGCTCGTCGAGATGTCCGGGCTCGACATCCGCTACCTGGCCTTCGACACCGACGCCCCGGCCGTCCAGAACAAGGCGGTCCGCCAGGCGGTCGCCCAGGTCGTGGACCGCAGCGAGCTGGTCGCCCGGGTGTACGGAGCCCAGGCCGAGCCGCTCTACTCGCTGGTGCCGGCCACCCTCACCGGGCACTCCAACAGCTTCTTCAACAAGTACGGCGAGCCCAGCGCCGCCAAGGCCGCCAAGATCCTCGCCGAGGCCGGCATCAGCACCCCGGTGCCGATCGACCTCCACTACACGGTGGACCACTACGGCTCCGCCACGGCGAAGGAGTTCGAGGTGCTGGCCGAACAGCTCCGCGACAGCGGACTGTTCAAGGTCGGCGAGCCCAAGGGCGCGCAGTGGAAGGAGTTCCGCCCCGCGTCCATGAAGGGCCGGTACGAGGTCTGGGGCATGGGCTGGTTCCCCGACTTCCCGGACGCGGACAACTACCTCGCCCCGTTCCTCGAGAAGAAGAACTTCCTCGGTTCCCCCTACTCCAACCGCAAGGCCCAGCAGGTGCTGATCCCCCAGTCGCGCCGCGAGCGCGACCGGGCCGACGCCGTGCTGAGCCTGACCGAGATGCAGGAGATCGTCGCCGAGGACGTCCCGGTGCTGCCGCTGTGGCAGGGCAAGCAGTACATCGCCGCCCGCGACGGTGTCACCGGCACGGCCTACGCGCTCAACAGTTCCTCCAACCTCCAGTTGTGGGAACTGAGCCGAGGCGTCGGCTCCCAGTGATCCACCCTCCCGTCGGCCCCACGAGGACCGGCGGGAGTCGTCCCTCCGCACCGCGGACGGGCTCGGCCGAGCCCGGTTTCCGTTCCGAACGCACGACAAGGCACATCACGTGAAGAGACATCATCGGTGGCCGGTGAGGCCCGCGTCGGCCGCACTGGCGGCGGTCCTGCTCGCGGGCTGCGGTACGGGGGAGGAGTCGGCGCAGAGCACCGACTCCGAGGTCGTCGTCGGCATGACCGACGACGTGCTCGCCACCGACCCGGCCTCGGGCTACGACCCGGGTTCCTGGCTGTTGTTCAACAACGTCTTCCAGTCGCTCCTCTCCTTCCCTCGCGGCGCCATCGAGCCGGAGCCGGAGGCGGCGGAGGAGTGTCACTTCGCCGACCAGAAGGCGCAGGTCTTCCAGTGCACCCTGCGTGAGGGCCTGGAGTTCAGCAACGGCGACCCGTTCACGTCCGAGGACGTGAAGTTCACCTTCGACCGCATGCTGAAGATCGACGACCCGTCCGGCCCCGCCGTCATGTTCGCCTCGCTGGACGAGGTCGAGGCGCCGGAGGAGACGAAGGTGGTCTTCCGCCTGAAGTTCCCGGACGCGACCTTCCCCAGCAAGATCGCCTCGGGCGCCGGATCGATCGTCCCGCGGGGCGAGTACCCGGCCGACAAGCTGCGTGAGGACGGCAAGGCCGTCGGCTCGGGCCCCTACCGGCTCGACTCCTTCGACGACGACGAGGCCGTCTTCTCCCTCAACGAGGGGTACAAGGGCACCGCGCAGACGCGCAACGAGGGCGTCACCCTCAAGCTCTTCCACGGCGACCGCACGCACCTGAAGGACGCCCTGACCAAGGGCGAGGTGGACGTGGCCTACCGAGGCCTGTCCGCCGGCGACATCGCGGACATCGAGGAGAGCGCCGACCGCCACGAGGAGATATCGGTCCTCGAGGGATCCAGCGCCGAGGTCCAGCACCTGGTCTTCAACGTCAAGGACCCGGTCGTCGGCAACCCGGGCGTCCGCAAGGCCATCGCCTACCTGCTCGACCGCGAGGCCCTGATCGACCAGGTCTACGAGCAGACGGCCACGCCGCTCTACTCGATCGTCCCGGCGGGCATCAACGGCCACAACACCGCCTTCTTCGACACCTACGGCGGCAAGCCCTCCAAGGCCGCCGCCCGGCAGGCGCTGACCGAGGCGGGCGTCACCAGCAAGGTGAAGCTGACGCTGTGGTCCACCCCGGACCGCTACGGCCCGTCCACGGACCAGGAGTTCGAGGCGATCGCCAAGCAGCTCAACGACAGCGGGCTGTTCCAGGCCGACGTGAAGTCGGTGAAGTTCGACAGGTACGAGAAGGACATCGCCGACGGCAAGTACGGCGTGTACGTCAAGGGCTGGGTGCCGGACTACCCGGACCCGGAGAACTTCACCGCCCCGTTCTTCGGCGAGGGCAACGTCCTCAGCAACAACTACGAGAACAAGACCATCACCGAGGACCTGATCCCGTCGACCGGCGCCCAGCGGGAGCGGGCCTCCACCACCCGCGACTACGGGGAGCTCCAGGACATCGTCGCCGAGGAGCTTCCGCTCCTGCCGATCTGGCAGGCCAAGCAGTACGCGGTCGTCCGCGACGGCGTGTACGGCCTGGAGAAGTGCCTGGACGCCTCGACGGTCTTCCGGTTCTGGGAGATCAGCAAGGACGGCAGCTGACCGCACGCGGCACGCGGTAAGCGGCACGTGGTACGACGGCGCCCCCGCCACCCGGTCTCCCGGGCGGCGGGGGCGCCGTCGTCGTGCGTCGTCGTGCGGGCCCCGCGTGCGGTCCCGGCCGGTTCAGCGGCCGCCGGGACGCACCAGGCCGCTCTCGTACGCGTAGACCGCCGCCTGCACCCGGTCCCGCAGCCCCAGCTTGGTCAGCACGTGGCCGACGTGGGTCTTCACCGTGGTCTCGCCGACGAACAGGTCCGCGGCGATCTCCGCGTTGGACAGCCCGCGCGCCACCAGCTTCAGCACCTCCACCTCGCGCTCGGTCAGCGTGCGCAGCGCGTCCGGCACGGTCTCCTCGCCGGACGGCAGATGGGTGGCGTACTTGTCGAGCAGCCGCCGGGTGACGCTCGGCGCCAGCATCGCCTCGCCCGCTGCCACCACCCGGATCGCCTGCACCAGTTCGTGTGCCGGGGCGTCCTTCAGCAGGAAGCCGCCGGCGCCCGCGCGCAGCGCCTCCACCACGTACTCGTCCAGGTCGAAGGTGGTCAGCACCAGCACCCTGGCCGGCCCGTCCCGCTCCGGTCCGGTGATGCGGCGGGTCGCCTCCACGCCGTCCATCCGCGGCATCCGGATGTCCATCAGCACCACGTCCGGCTGCAGCGCCCGGACCTGCTCCACCGCCTGCCGGCCGTCACCGGCCTCGCCGACGACGGCGATGTCCTGTTCGGCCTCCAGGATCATCCGGAAGCCGGTGCGCAGCAGAGGCTGGTCGTCCACCAGCAGGACACGGATCGCCACCTGAGATCTCCCTCGTTCATCGCCCGGCGCGCGTCCCCCGGCGGCCGGCCCGGCTCATTCTGCCGTGCCCGGCCGGGGCGCGGGCAGGGTGACCGGCAGCGGGTACGGCGGGGGAGTGCCGCCGAACTCGGGGCAGTGCGCCTGGTGGTCGCACCAGTCGCACAGTTTCCCGCGGCGCGGCCGCCAGTCACCGGTCGCGGTCGCCTGCGCGATCGCCTCCCACAGCGCGAGCAGCTTGCGCTCCACCCGCCGCAGATCCTCGGGGGCCGGGTCGTACGTCACCACGTCGCCGCTGCCGAGGTAGACCAGCTGGAGCCGGCGCGGCAGCACCCGCTTCAGCCGCCACACCACCAGGGCGTAGAACTTCATCTGGAACAGGGCCTCCTCCGCGTACTGCGGGCGGGGGGCCTTGCCGGTCTTGTAGTCGACGATCCGCACCTCGCCGGTGGGCGCCACGTCGACCCGGTCGATGATGCCGCGCAGCCGCAGACCGGACTCCAGCTCCGTCTCCACCGTGAACTCGCGCTCCACCGGCTCCAGACGGGTCGGGTCCTCCAGCGTGAACCAGCGCTCCACCAGCCGCTCGGCCTCCTCCAGCCAGCGGGCGAGGCGGACGCCGTCGGGGTCGTCGGCGAACAGCTCGGCGACCTCGGGGCGGCTCTCGCGCAGCCGCTGCCACTGTCCGGGCAGCAGGTCACGGGCGCGGGGCGCGGTCCGCTCGGCGGCGGGCGCGTCGAAGAGGCGCTCCAGCACCGCGTGCACCAGCGTGCCGCGGGTGGCCGCCTCGCTGGGCTTCTCCGGCAGCCGGTCGATCACCCGGAAGCGGTAGAGCAGCGGGCACCGCATGAAGTCCGCGGCGCGCGAGGGGGACAGCGACCGCGGGGGCGCGGGGGCGCGGGGGCCGGCCGGGGCGTCCGGGGCGGCGCCCGGCGTGTTCCCCGGGGCGGCCCCCGCCGCGGCGTCCGGGGTGGCCGCCGGTGCGGCGTCCGGGGTGTCGTCCGGGGTCCCGGCGGGGTCGGCGGTGCTGGTCTCCATGGCCTCAGACCTTACGGCCCCGCGCGGACAGCGGGGGCACGGAACGGACATGGGCACGGTCACAGGGGGAAAGGCTCAGGGGGGTGCCAAGGCGTGCGAAGCGGGCTCCGCCGCATACCATCGACCTCGAGCCGCTCCACCGCACGCGGGCGCGTGGAGGGCGACGCTTTTTCGATCGAGGGGACTGACGGCGTGGAGCAGAGCGGCGCGAGCGAGGATCCGCGGCCCGAGGGCGACGCCACGCCGCCCGTCCCGCCCGCGAAGCCCGCCCCCACGCCGCTGCCCGAGGAGCCCGACGCCGGCGCGACCGCGCGGGACACGGGTGAGGCGGAGGGCTCCGCGCAGCGCGACGGCTCCGACGGCGGCGCGGACACGCCCGGTGGCGCGGACACGCCCGGCGGAGCGGACACGCCTGGCGGCGCGGACACGCCCGGTGGCGCCGGGCATCCGTCACCGGAACAGCCCCCGGCCGACCCCGGAGATGTCCGGCCCGAGGAACCCGGGTCGGGCGATGCCGAGCCCGCGCAGCCCCGCGACGCCGAGTCCGAGCCTGTGACCCCGGACGGGAAGGAACGGTCCGGCGAGGAGGAGCGGGCGGTGCCGAAGGTGGAGGAGCCGCCCACGGAGGCTCCGGTCACTCCCTCGGGCCGCACGCTCGCCCAGGGCCACGGCCCCGCCCCCGAGGGAGCGGGCCGGCAGGGCGGACCGGACGACCACGAGAAGGAGACCCGCGGCGGACTGCTGATGGGGCGCCCGTTCGGCGTACCCGTGTACGTCTCGCCCAGCTGGTTCCTCGTCGCCGCGCTGATCACCTGGGTCTTCGGCAACCAGCTCGAACGGATCCTCCCCGACCTCGGCGCCGCCCGGTACCTGGTCTCGCTGTTCTTCGCCGTCGCCCTCTACGCCTCCGTGCTGGTGCACGAGCTGGCGCACACCGTCGCCGCCCTCCGCTTCCAGCTGCCGGTGCGCCGCATCCAGCTCCAGTTCTTCGGCGGTTACTCCGACATCGGCAAGGAGTCCGAGACCCCCGGCCGCGAGTTCGTGCTGGCCTTCGTCGGCCCGCTGCTCTCCCTGGTGCTGGCCGGCGTCTTCTACCTGTCCCTGTTCGCCGTGGAGCCCGGCACCGTGCCCGGCGTGCTGCTGGCCGGCCTGATGATCTCCAACCTGATCGTGGCCGCCTTCAACCTGCTCCCCGGCCTGCCCCTGGACGGCGGCCGGATGCTCCGCGCCGTGGTCTGGAAGATCACCGGCAGGCCCATGGCCGGCACCGTCGCCGCGGCCTGGGCCGGCCGGGCGCTGGCCGTCGCCGTGCTCATCGGCTTCCCGCTGCTCACCCGTTCCGGCGCCGTCGGCCAGGCCGAGACCGACGGCATGGACACCGTCCTGGACGCGCTGCTCGCCGCCATCGTCGCCGCGATCATGTGGACCGGCGCGGGCAACAGCCTGCGCATGGCCCGGCTGCGCGAGCGCCTGCCCGAGCTGCGCGCCCGCACGCTGACCCGCCGGGCCGTCCCCGTGCAGCCGGACACCCCCGTCTCCGAGGCGCTGCGCCGCGCCAACGAGGCCGGCGCCCGGGCCCTGGTCGTGGTGGACGCCGCGGGCGAGCCGCTGTCCCTGGTGCGCGAGACCGGCATCGCCGGCGTCCCCGAGCACCGGCGCCCCTGGGTCGCGGTGAGCACCCTGGCCACCGACCTCACCGAGGGCATGCGGGTCTCCGCCGAGCTGGGCGGCGAGGAGCTGCTGGAGACCCTGCGCGCCGCCCCCGCCACCGAGTACCTGGTGGTGGAGGAGTCCGGCGCGATCTACGGCGTCCTGTCCGCCGCCGACGTCGAGAACGCCTTCGTGAAGGCGATGGCCCGCCGCGGCTGACCGGCCCGTCCCGCCGCGGCCGACCGGCCCGTCCCGCCGCGGCCGACCGGGCCGGTCGGGACACCCTTCACGGACCGGTAGGCTGGTCACATGTCCGAACCGACCGGTGCCGCCCGCAGGCGCGGGCCCTTCAAGGTCGGGGACCAGGTTCAGCTGACCGACCCCAAGGGCCGCCACTACACGTTCACGCTGGAAGCGGGAAAGAACTTCCACACCCACAAGGGTTCCTTCCCGCACGACGAGCTGATCGGCGCCCCCGAGGGCAGCGTTGTCCGCACCACGGGGAACGTCGCCTATCTGGCGCTGCGCCCCCTGCTCCCCGACTACGTCCTGTCCATGCCCCGCGGCGCCGCCGTGGTCTACCCCAAGGACGCGGGGCAGATTCTCGCCTTCGCCGACATCTTCCCCGGCGCCCGCGTCGTGGAGGCCGGCGTCGGCTCGGGATCGCTCAGCTCCTTCCTGCTGCGCGCCATCGGCGACCAGGGCATGCTCCACTCCTACGAGCGCCGCGAGGACTTCGCCGAGATCGCGAAGCAGAACGTGGAGCGCTACTTCGGAGGCGAGCACCCCGCCTGGCAGCTCACCGTGGGCGACCTCCAGGACAACCTCAGCGACACCGAGGTCGACCGGGTCATCCTCGACATGCTGGCCCCCTGGGAGTGCCTGGAGGCCGTCTCCAAGGCGCTCGTCCCCGGCGGCATCCTCTGCTGCTACGTGGCCACCACCACCCAGCTGGCCCGCACCGTCGAGTCCATCCGTGAGATCGGCTGCTTCAACGAGCCGACCGCCTGGGAGTCGATGATCCGCAACTGGCACATCGAGGGCCTCGCGGTCCGCCCGGACCACCGGATGATCGGCCACACCGGCTTCCTGCTCACCGCCCGCCGACTCGCGGACGGCGTCGAGCCGCCCATGCGCCGCCGCCGCCCCGCCAAGGGCGCCTACGGCGAGGACTACGCCGGCCCCAACGCCGACGGCGGCTCCCGCTAGCCGTACCTCCCACCCCGGCGCACGGGCCTCGCCCGCACGCCCCCGCAACTCCCCGGCGCACCTGTCGGGTTGCCGCGCCCCGCACGGCAACCCGACAGGTGCGCCCTGCTGTTGGCGGCCCCCCGAGCGGCGCCGTCGTGCGTCGCCGCACGTCGACGCGGGGTGGCCGCCCCGTGGAAGACCTGCGCACACGGCGCCCCCGCGGTTCCGCGCGGCTGTGACGTGTGGCACGATGCAAGCCATCCCACCGGCACCGTCCCTCACGGGAGACACCCACTCGTGCAGCATCCCGACGTCCCGGAACTGGCACACGCGCACGCCTCCCCCCGCCCCATCCACTGGCTCGCCACGGCCACCGCCGTGGCCGGCGTGATGGCCCTGTCCTCCCTGGTGCAGCCCGGCCACGCCACCGCGGCGCAGCCCCGGGACGGCAAGGCGGTGGCCGCCGCGCCCGCCGCCCCGGCCCGCCCCGCGCCCGACGCGGACGCCGTGTCCTTCCCGCTCGAGTGCGGCGAGGTCGCCGAGCCCGTGGTGGCCCGGAAGGCGGCCGGCGACCTCGACGGCGACGGCAGCCCGGAGACCGTCGCCGCGGTGCACTGCGACAGCGCGATGGGGACGCCGCCCGACGCCGTCTACGTCATCACCCGTGCGGCCGACACCGGCAAGCCGCGGCTGGTCGCCACGCTGGTGGAGCCCAAGGAGCGCCGCACCGTCACCGCCCTCACGGTGCGGGACGGACAGGTCGAGGCCACCGCGCTCGGGTACTCCTCGGCGGAGGTGCCCAGTTGCTGCCCGGACGTCGAGGAGGACGTCAACTGGCGCTGGGCCGACGGCGCGTTCCACCGCGGGTCGCCGGAGGCGACCGAACAGGTCTGAGCCCCGCCGGTCCGCCGCCCGGTCACAGCCGTTGATGTTCACTGCTTTCGATCCGTGTTCCTTGGGTATCTCCCTGGCAGTGAGGGAGAGCGCAAGGGTGAAGATCGGACACCTTACGACGGTGTTTGTGATCTAGGGTTTCAATCGACACCCGCCCAGGTAGGGTCTGGAAGCGTCCAGCTCCCCTTGGAGGAGGTGAGGACCGTGGCAGCCCACGACGACGACATGAACCGCGGCATCCGCCCGGGTCGAGGGTCCGAGGACCCGGCCGGGCAGATCGCCTACCTTGAGCAGGAGATCGCCGTCCTGCGACGCAAGCTCGCCGACTCTCCGCGACACACGAGGCTTCTCGAAGAGCGGATCGTCGAGCTGCAGACCAATCTGGCCGGCGTGTCCGCGCAGAACGAGCGGCTGGCCGGCACCCTTCGTGAGGCCCGCGACCAGATCGTGGCCCTCAAGGAGGAGGTCGACCGGCTCGCGCAGCCGCCGGCCGGGTTCGGAGTGTTCCTCGCGGCGAACGAGGACGGCACCGCCGACATCTTCACCGGCGGCCGCAAGCTCCGGGTGAACGTCAGTCCCAGCATCGACCTCGAAGAACTCCGGCGCGGCCAGGAGGTGATGCTCAACGAGGCGCTCAACGTGGTCGAGGCCATGCAGTTCGAGCGCGTCGGCGAGATCGTCACCCTCAAGGAGGTCCTGGAGGACGGCGAGCGGGCCCTGGTGATCGGGCACACCGACGAGGAGAAGGTGGTCCGGCTCGCCGAACCGCTGCTCGACGTCACCATCCGGGCCGGCGACGCCCTGCTGCTCGAGCCCCGCTCCGGGTACGTCTACGAGGTCGTGCCCAAGAGCGAGGTCGAGGAGCTGGTCCTCGAAGAGGTCCCCGACATCGGCTACGACCAGATCGGCGGCCTCGGCGGCCAGATCGAGGCGATCCGGGACGCGGTCGAGCTCCCCTACCTCTACCCCGACCTGTTCAAGGAGCACGAGCTGCGCCCGCCCAAGGGCGTCCTGCTCTACGGCCCGCCCGGATGCGGCAAGACGCTCATCGCCAAGGCGGTGGCGAACTCGCTGGCCAAGAAGGTCGCCGAGGTCACCGGCCAGGCGGCGGGCAAGAGCTTCTTCCTCAACATCAAGGGCCCCGAGCTGCTCAACAAGTACGTCGGCGAGACCGAGCGGCAGATCCGCCTGGTCTTCCAGCGGGCCCGGGAGAAGGCCAGCGAGGGCACGCCCGTCATCGTCTTCTTCGACGAGATGGAGTCCCTCTTCCGCACCCGTGGTTCCGGCGTCAGCTCGGACGTGGAGAACACCATCGTCCCGCAGCTCCTCGCCGAGATCGACGGCGTCGAGGGCCTGCAGAACGTGGTCGTGATCGGCGCCTCCAACCGCGAGGACATGATCGACCCGGCCATCCTGCGTCCCGGCCGGCTCGACGTGAAGATCAAGATCGAGCGTCCGGACGCCGAGGCGGCCAAGGACATCTTCGGCAAGTACCTCACCGAGCGCCTGCCGCTGCACGGGGACGACCTGACCGAGCACGGCAGCGACAGGTCCGCCACGGTCCAGGCCATGATCCAGTCCGCGGTGGAGCACATGTACGCGGAGTCCGAGGAGAACCGCTTCCTGGAGGTCACCTACGCCAACGGCGACAAGGAGGTCCTGTACTTCAAGGACTTCAACTCCGGAGCCATGATCGAGAACATCGTGGGCCGGGCCAAGAAGATGGCGATCAAGGACTTCCTGGACAAGAACCAGAAGGGCCTTCGGGTCTCCCACCTCCTCCAGGCGTGCGTGGACGAGTTCAAGGAGAACGAGGACCTGCCCAACACGACCAACCCGGACGACTGGGCCCGGATCTCCGGCAAGAAGGGCGAGCGGATCGTGTACATCCGCACCCTGATCACCGGGAAGCAGGGCGCGGACACCGGACGGTCCATCGACACGGTGGCCAACACCGGTCAGTACCTGTAGCGAGAAGGGGGCGGCCGCGGGTGCCCGTAGGGGCGTCCGCGGCCGCCTTTCACTCCCGCCGCGTCCCGCCGGGCACTCGCCCGGCCGGGCGCGGCGGGCGTGGCGAAGAGGCAAATGATCTCCCCGCCGGCGCGGTGGCGTTCTAGGCTTTCCGGTACCGCCGCTCCGCCGCAGCGGGCCGACCGGAACGCGACCTGCGCCGGAGCACGGGTGGTACTTCAGGGCCGCCCCCGACCGAGGGCGCCGCCGGGCAAGGAGGGCCGCATGACCGTACGGCGAGTGATGGGGATCGAGACGGAGTACGGGATCTCCGTTCCCGGCCACCCCAACGCCAATGCCATGCTCACCTCGTCCCAGATCGTCAACGCCTACGCGGCGGCGATGCACCGGGCCCGCCGGGCCCGCTGGGACTTCGAGGAGGAGAACCCGCTGCGGGACGCGCGAGGCTTCGACCTGGCGCGGGAGGTCGCCGACTCCAGCCAGCTCACCGACGAGGACATCGGCCTCGCCAACGTGATCCTGACCAACGGCGCCCGGCTCTACGTGGACCACGCCCACCCCGAGTACAGCTCCCCGGAGGTCACCAACCCGCTGGACGCCGTGCTGTGGGACAAGGCCGGCGAGCGGATCATGGCCGAGGCGGCCGAGCGGGCCGCCCAGCTGCCCGGCGCGCAGCCCATCCACCTCTACAAGAACAACACCGACAACAAGGGCGCCTCCTACGGGACGCACGAGAACTACCTGATGAAGCGGGAGACCGCCTTCTCGGACATCGTGCGCCACCTGACGCCCTTCTTCGTCTCCCGCCAGGTCTTCGCGGGCGCCGGCCGGGTCGGCATCGGCCAGGACGGCAACGAGCACGGCTTCCAGCTGAGCCAGCGGGCGGACTACTTCGAGGTCGAGGTGGGGCTGGAGACCACCCTCAAGCGGCCCATCATCAACACCCGCGACGAGCCGCACGCGGACGCGGAGAGGTACCGCCGCCTGCACGTGATCATCGGCGACGCCAACCTGTCCGAGATCTCCACCTACCTCAAGCTCGGCACCACCTCCCTGGTCCTGTCCATGATCGAGGACGGCTTCATCGCCGTCGACCTGGCCGTGGACCAGCCGGTGCGCACCCTGCACCAGGTCTCGCACGACCCCTCGCTCAAGCGGCTGGTCGAGTTGCGCAGCGGGCGCAGGCTGACCGCGGTGCAGCTCCAGATGGAGTACTACGAGCTGGCCCGCAAGTACGTCGAGGAACGTTTCGGGGCCGATGCCGACGACCAGACCAAGGACGTGCTCACCCGCTGGGAGGACGTCCTGGGGCGGCTCGAGCGGGACCCGATGAGCCTGGCCGGCGAGCTGGACTGGGTAGCCAAGCGGGAGCTCATGGAGGGCTACCGCCGCAGGGACTCCCTGGACTGGGACGCCCCCCGGCTCCACCTGGTCGACCTGCAGTACGCCGACGTGCGGCCCGACAAGGGCCTGTACAACCGTCTGGCGGCCCGCGGCCGGATGAAGCGGCTGCTCGACGAGCAGGAGGTCCTCAGGGCCGTCACGCAGCCCCCTGAGGACACCAGGGCCTACTTCCGCGGCCGCTGCCTGGAGCAGTACGCGGACGACGTGGCGGCCGCCTCCTGGGACTCGGTGATCTTCGACCTGCCGGGCCGTGACTCGCTGCAACGGGTGCCCACCCTGGAGCCGCTGCGCGGCACCCGGGCGCACGTCAAGGAGCTCCTGGACCGCTGCCGGACGGCCGAGGACCTGGTCAAGGTGCTGAGCGGCAACAACTGAGTGATCTTCCACCCCCGTTTTCGGGGTGGGAGGGGTCCCGAGGGGGAATCATCGGGATGGTTTCTCCGTGTGTGGGAACTGTGGGGTCGATGTCGGACCCTGCTTGTAGGGTCTGATCGAGAACGTCGAACCGAGCGGGGTGAGGGTTATGGCGACCAAGGACACCGGCGGCGGACAGCAGAAGGCCACGCGATCGACCGAGGAGGTCGACGAGCAGGCGCAGGACGCGCAGGCGAGCGAGGACCTGAAGGAACGGCAGGAGGCGCTGAGCGACGACGTCGACTCCGTCCTCGACGAGATCGACGACGTGCTCGAGTCCAATGCCGAGGAATTCGTGCGTTCGTTCGTCCAGAAGGGCGGCCAGTAAGGCCGCCAGGCCTTCGAAGCGAAGGCACAGTGCCGAAGCACGGGGACTGCTCCTGGGTGGCCCCCGTGCTTCGCCGTTCGGAGGTGGATCATCGCCGCCGTGCGGGTAGGGTCCGTGACACAACTGTGCTTCAGCTTGCCGACCGCGCAGGTGTGAGGCGACCGCGGCGCGGAAGCCGCGTTCTGAAGCCGTGTTCTTCGGAAGGAATTGCGTGGAAGCCAACACTCGTGACACCGGGCGACTGCCGGCCGCCTTCCTGACTCCGGGATCCTCCTCCTTCATGGACTTCCTGGCGGGACACCAGCCGGACATGCTGCCCGGGATGCGGCAGTTGCCGCCCACCCAGGGCGTGATCGAGGCGCCGCACGGCACCACCATCGTGGCCGCGACGTTCCCCGGCGGCGTCGTGCTGGCCGGTGACCGGCGCGCCACCATGGGCAACGTGATCGCGCAGCGCGACATCGAGAAGGTGTTCCCGGCCGACGAGTACTCCGCGGTGGGCATCGCCGGCACCGCCGGTCTCGCCGTGGAGATGGTGAAGCTGTTCCAGCTGGAGCTGGAGCACTTCGAGAAGGTCGAGGGCGCCCAGCTCTCGCTGGAGGGCAAGGCCAACCGGCTGTCGACGATGATCCGTTCCAACCTCGGCATGGCCATGCAGGGCCTGGCCGTGGTGCCGCTGTTCGCGGGGTACGACCTCGACCGCCGCAAGGGCCGGATCTTCTCGTACGACGTCACGGGCGGCCGCTCCGACGAGCAGGCGGGCTTCGCGGCCACCGGCTCCGGCTCGCTGTTCGCGCGCGGCTCGATGAAGAAGCTCTACCGCGAGGACCTGACGGAGGAACAGGCCACCACCCTGGTCGTCCAGGCCCTGTACGACGCGGCCGACGACGACTCGGCGACCGGCGGCCCCGACATGGCCCGCCGGATCTTCCCGATCGTCACGGTGATCACCGAGGACGGGTTCCGTCGTCTGACGGACCAGGAGTCCTCGGGCATCGCCCGCGCGGTCCTGGACCGCCGGCTCGAGGAGCCCGACGGCCCCCGCGCCGCGCTGCTCTGACGGCCCGTCGCGAACCCACGGACCATCAGGACGAGCCCTGTGACCCCTACAGACTCTTCGACGGAATCGACGGAAAGGGACGGATAACCGGTGTCGACGCCGTTCTATGTCTCACCCCAGCAGGCGATGGCGGACCGGGCGGAATACGCCCGCAAGGGCATCGCGCGCGGCCGCAGTCTGGTCGTGCTGCAGTACGCCGACGGCATCGTCTTCGTCGGTGAGAACCCGTCCCGCGCGCTGCACAAGTTCAGCGAGATCTACGACCGGATCGGTTTCGCCGCGGCGGGCAAGTACAACGAGTACGAGAACCTCCGCATCGGCGGCGTCCGCTACGCGGACCTGCGCGGCTACACCTACGACCGGGGCGACGTGACCGCGCGCGGCCTGGCCAACGTGTACGCGCAGACGCTGGGCACCATCTTCTCCAGCGCGGGGGAGAAGCCCTACGAGGTCGAGCTGGTGGTGGCCGAGGTCGGGGAGGTCCCCGAGGGCGACCAGATCTACCGGCTGCCGCACGACGGCTCGATCGTGGACGAGCACGGCTCGGTCGCGGTCGGCGGCAACGCCGAGCAGATCAGCTCCTACCTGGACCAGCGCCACCGGGAGGGCATGACTCTCGCCGAGGCGCTCAAGCTGGCCGTGCAGGCCCTCTCCCGGGACACCAGCGGCTCGGAGCGGGAGATCCCCGCCGAGCGCCTCGAGGTGGCCGTGCTGGACCGCACCCGGCCGCAGCGCAGGAAGTTCCGCCGGATCACCGGACCGCGCCTGGAGCGGCTGCTCACCGGCGCCGGCGAGGGCGGCACCACGGCGACGGACGCCGGGAAGAGCGAGGACCCGGAGGACGCCTCCGAGGAGTGACCCGGTCCGGGTGGCCCGGCCGGAGGATGTGACCGTGCCGCGTGGTGACGGCAGTGCGCCGTGACCGCGCGGCACCGTCATGTCCGGGGCGGGGGCGCCGTCGAGCCGCGGACGACCAGCTCCACCGGGATGTCGTGGGTCACCGGGGCGCGGCCCTCGATCACCGACAGCAGGGCCTCCATGCCGCGCTCGCCGGTCAGCTCCGCGTCCAGCCGCACGGTGGTGAGCTCCGGTTCCAGCGCCCTGGCGAGCACCTGGTCGTCCACCCCGGTGACCGAGAGGTCGCGCGGCACCCGCAGTCCCAGCCGGCGGGCCGCCTTGTAGGCGCCCACCGCGAGCATGTCGTCGTCGCAGACCACCGCGGTCGGCCGGGGCCCGGGGGCGGTCAGCGCGCTCTCCACGGCGGCGCGGCCGTGGTCGGCGGTGATCGAGGAGGCCGCGGTCACCAGCGTGGCGCCCGGCACGGCGGCGAGCCGCTCCCGGAGCGCGTGGGCCCGCTGCGCGAAGGTCCAGGAGGGCACGTCGGCCCGCAGGTGCAGGATGCGCCGGTGGCCCAGGCCCAGCAGGTGGTCGGCCACCTGGCGGACGCCGTCGGCGATGTCCAGGTTGACCGTCGCGGTGCCCGGGGCGGCGTCGGGCTCGCTGTCCAGCATCACCAGCGGCAGCCGGTCGCCGCGCAGCACGGTGAGCGCCGGGGCGGCCATGGAGGAGGCCAGCACGCCGTCCAGCGCCGCCGGGGCCGAGGCGAAGGGGTCGCGCGCCGTGCCCACGCCGGCCGGGGACGGGTACAGCACGATGGAGAACCCGTGCGCGGCGGCCACCCGGGCGGCGCCGGTGTGCACCCCCGCGAAGAAGTGCGTGGTCAGCGAGGGGACCACCAGCAGGACCGTCCGGGCGCTGCCGGTGCGCAGGTTGCGCGCCGCCAGGTTGGGCCGGTAGCCGAGGGTGCGGGCCGCCTCGCGGACCCGCTCCGCGGTGGGCGCGGAGATCCGGCCGTGCCACTTGTCGCCCAGGACGAGGGAGACGGAGGCCTGCGAGACGCCGGCGACTCGGGCCACGTCCCGGCTCGTGGGGCGGGTCTTGCCTGGTGAGGGCATCGTCGGCGCTTCTCCGGTCTGGACTACAGGACGTCGAACATGCTACGTATGACATCCAAGTTATACGTAAAACGGAGGGCGCTGCATGTTTTCGCGGTACCTGGAGATCCTCAAGGCCCGGCATGCCGCGCGTCTGCTGACCGGAACCCTGGTGGGCCGGCTGCCCAACGCCACCTCGGCCATCGCCATCGTCCTGTTCGTCCGGGCCGAGGGCGGCTCCTACAGCCTGGCCGGCGTGCTGGCCGCCGTGTACGGCCTCGCCAACGCGGTCGGCCAGCCGGTGCTCGGCCGCCTGGTCGACCTGCACGGCCAGCCGCGGGTACAGTTGCCCGCCGCCGTGCTGGCCGCCGCGTCGATGGCCGTCTTCGCCGTCACCGGCCTCGACCCGCTGCCCGTCGCCTACCTGGCCACGGCCGGCGCCGGCCTGTTCACCCCGCCGCTCGAGGGCGGGCTGCGCGCGCTGTGGCCCTCCGTGCTGCGCCGCGACGACCAGATCCACACCGCCTACGCCATGGACGCGGTGGCCCAGGAGGTGATGTTCACCGTCGGCCCCCTGCTGGTCTCCCTCTTCGTGGCCGTGTGGTCGCCGATGGCCGCGCTGCTGGCGCTGAACGCGATCGGCGTGCTCGGCGCCCTGTCCGTGGTCCTCTCGCCGCCCTCGCGGGCCTGGCGGTCCGCACCCCGTGAGGCGCACTGGCTGGGCGCCCTGCGCTCGGGCGGGCTGCTGGTCCTGCTGGGCGCGCTGTTCTTCGTCGGCATCGCCCTGGGCTCCATCACCGTCGCCGCGGCCGCCTACGCCGACCGCACCGGACCCGACGGCGACGTCGTGTACGCCGTCCTGCTCGCCGCCCTCGGCTTCGGCGCGCTGGTCGGAGGCGGGCTCTACGGCGCCCGTGAGTGGGCCGGGGCCCCCGAGCGCCGCCTGAAGGGCCTGGTGGCCGCCCTCGCCCTCGGCTACGCCCCGCTGATCGCCATGCCCGGCCCCACGCCGATGACCCTGCTGGCCGCGCTGGCCGGCGTGTTCCTGGCGCCCACCATCGCCTGCGCCTTCGTCCTGGTGGACCGGCACGCCCCGCGCGGCACGGTCACCGAGGCGTTCTCCTGGCTGGTCACCACCTTCACCGTCGGCTCCTCGGTCGGCACCGGCGTGGCCGGACCGGTCCTGGAGAGGCTGGGCACCCGCGCCGGTTTCGCCGTCCCGGCCGTCGCCGGAACGGTGTCGCTGGTGGTCCTGCTCGCCTCCCGCGGCGTCCTCGCCAGGCCGCGAAATCTCGGGAGAGTCGCCGCCGGATCGGAAAATGATCCGAATCGGACCGTCGAACCCCGTTTCAGCTCGGGTGATCGGGCGTAATGTTCAGACATGGACCGCCGCATTTTCGGGCTGGAGAACGAGTACGGCGTCACGTGCACGTTCAGGGGACAGCGCCGTCTGTCGCCTGACGAGGTGGCGCGGTACCTCTTCCGGCGTGTCGTGTCATGGGGCCGCAGCAGCAACGTGTTTCTGCGAAACGGCGCCCGCCTCTATCTCGACGTGGGTTCGCATCCGGAATACGCAACACCCGAATGCGACAACGTGACGGAGCTCGTCACCCACGACAAGGCCGGCGAGCGCATTCTCGAAGGACTTCTCGTCGACGCGGAACGCCGCCTGCACGAGGAGGGAATCGCGGGCGACGTCTATCTCTTCAAGAACAACACCGATTCGGCCGGCAACTCGTACGGCTGCCACGAGAACTATCTGGTGGCCCGGCACGGCGAGTTCTCCCGGCTGGCGGACATCCTCATCCCGTTCCTGGTCACCCGGCAGCTGCTCTGCGGCGCGGGCAAGGTCCTCCAGACCCCGCGCGGCGCGGTGTACTGCGTCAGCCAGCGCGCCGAGCACATCTGGGAGGGCGTCTCCTCGGCGACCACCCGCTCGAGGCCCATCATCAACACCCGGGACGAGCCGCACGCGGACGCCGAGCGCTACCGCCGGCTCCACGTGATCGTCGGCGACTCCAACATGTCGGAGACGACCATGCTGCTCAAGGTCGGGGCCACCGACCTGGTGCTGCGCATGATCGAGGCCGGCACGGTCATGCGCGACCTCACCCTGGAGAACCCGATCCGGGCCATCCGCGAGGTCAGCCACGACCTCACCGGCCGCCGCAAGGTGCGCCTGGCCAGCGGCCGGGAGGCCTCGGCCCTCGAGGTGCAGCGCGAGTACTACGAGAAGGCCTGCGAGTTCGTCGACCGGCGGGGCATCCGCACCGGCGTCGTCGAGCAGGTCCTGGAGCTGTGGGGCCGCACCCTGGACGCGATCGAGGAGGAGGACCTGGACCGGGTCGCCACCGAGATCGACTGGGTGATCAAGTACAAGCTGCTGGAGCGCTACCGCGCCAAGCACAACATGACCATGTCGAACCCGCGGGTCGCCCAGATAGACCTCGCCTACCACGACATCCACCGCCGCCGCGGCCTCTACTACCTGCTGGAGCGCAACGGCCAGGCCAAGCGGATCTGCAACGACGTCAAGATCTTCGAGGGCAAGTCGGTGCCGCCGCAGACCACGCGGGCCCGGCTGCGCGGTGACTTCATCAAGCGGGCCCAGGAACAGCGCCGCGACTTCACGGTGGACTGGGTCCACCTCAAGCTCAACGACCAGGCCCAGCGGACGGTCCTGTGCAAGGACCCGTTCCGCTCGGTCGACGACCGGGTGGAGAAGCTGATCGCCGGCATGTGAGCGCCGGGTGCGGCCGCACCGGCGAGCGACGGCCGCACCGCACGCGGGGGCCGCGGATCCGATCCGCGGCCCCCGCGTGCTCGTTCGGGGGCCGTGGGGCCCGAACGCCGTAGAGTGACGCGCGAAGCCAACTCGAAGATCGATCGATAGAGGCCCCCATCGTGCGCCGACGCTCACTCCTCCTGGCCGTTCCCGCGGGACTGGCCACCCTCTCCGCCTGTGGCTCCGACTCGTCGGACAAGGAGGCGGACCCGTCCGGCAAGCCGTCCCCGCAGTCCCCCACCCCGGCGCCGTCGCCGAAGATCGTCGACGGTCCGCTCCCGAAGATCACCAGCGGCACGGCCTTCGGGGAGAAGCCGACGGTGGCCAAGGGCAACGGGGAGCCGTCGAAGGACCTCGCCGTGCGCACGCTGATCGCCGGCAACGGCCGCACGGTCGCCGAGAAGGACTTCATCCAGGCGCAGTACCTCGGCCAGACCTGGGACGACGCCAAGGTCTTCGACAACTCCTACGACCGCAGGACGCCGATCCTCATCCAGCTCGCGCAGGGCGGCATCATCGACGGCTGGCGTTACGGGCTGGCCGGCAAGAAGACCGGCAGCCGCGTGATGATGGCCGTCCCGCCCACCTGGGGCTACGGGGAGCAGGGCAACGAGCAGGCCGGCATCAAGGGCGACGACACCCTGGTGTTCGTGGTGGACATCGAGAACACCTTCAACTCCCGCAGCTCCGCCGACGGGAAGAAGGTGGCCTCCTCCGACGCCGCGCTGCCGAAGGTCGGCACCAACACCGACGGCAAGGCCCCCTCGCTCGAGGTTCCCAAGAGCGACCCGCCGAAGAAGCTGGTCTCCGAGTACGTCCTCGAGGGCGACGGCCCCGAGGTGGCCCAGGACAGCACCGTCCTCGTCCAGTACAAGGGCGTGCTGTGGGCCGACGGCAAGGAGTTCGACTCCACCTACAGCCGCGGCGAGCTGACCTCGTTCTCGCTTCAGCAGGTCGTGCCCGGCTGGGCGCAGGGCCTGGCCGGCAAGAAGGTCGGCAGCCGCGTCCTGATCGTCATCCCGCCGGACCTCGGCTACGGCGACAACCCGCCGCAGGGCAGCCCCATCAAGAAGGACTCGACGCTCGTCTTCACCGTGGACCTGCTGGCGAAGATGTGACGCCCGGGATGGGAGACTGATCCGGTTGCATCTTTTCGTCCATCAGCAGGAGACAGATTCGTGAGCATCGAGAAGCCCGAGGTCGACTTCCCGGGCGGCGAGCCGCCGGCGGACCTCGAGATCAAGGACATCTGGGAGGGCGACGGCGAGGAGGCCAAGGCGGGCGACGTCGTCTCCGTCCACTACGTCGGCGTGTCCTTCTCCTCCGGCGAGGAGTTCGACTCCTCCTGGAACCGCGGCACCCCGCTGCGCTTCCAGCTCGGCATCGGTCAGGTCATCAGCGGCTGGGACAAGGGCGTGCAGGGCATGAAGGTCGGCGGCCGCCGCCAGCTGATCATCCCGCCGCACCTGGCGTACGGCGACCGCGGCGCGGGCCGCGCCATCGGCCCCGGCGAGACGCTGATCTTCGTCTGCGACCTGGTCTCGGTCTGATCCGCGGCCGCCCTCGGGCGGTCGGTGCGTGATCGGAAACGATCACAGTGGGTTCCGCAGGGTCCGCGTCCGTCAGGGCGCGGACCCTGTGCCGATTCCGCGGGCCCTTCCGCAGGCCCGCGGAATTTCCCCACCGGCCCTCCGGAGCGGTACGGTCGTCCGTCTGAAGTGACGAGGGAGAGGGCGTAGGTCGTCGATGGCGATTGCCAAGGCAGAGCGGCTGATGAACCTGGCACTGTGCCTGCTGGGCACCCGGCGCCCGCTCAGCAAGCGTGAACTGCGCGCGTCCCTGGAGGCCTACATGGAGGCCACCACCGACGAGTCGTTCAACCGGATGTTCGAGCGGGACAAGGACGACCTGCGGGAGCTCGGACTGGTCATCGAGACCGTCGAGAACCTCGACGGCGAGGTCGGCTACCTCGCCCGCCACGACTCCAACCAGCTGCCGCCGATCACACTGGACGCCGAGGAGGCCGCCGCCCTCGGCCTGGCCGCCAGCGTCTGGCAGCAGGCCCGGCTCGCCGGCGCGGCCAGCGGCGCCCTGCAGAAGCTGCGCGCCGCCGGACTGCCCGAGGACGTCGACCCGTACGCCGCCCACGGCGCCCTCGAGCCGCGCATCCCCGTCCACGAGGCCGCCTTCGAGCCGCTGATGCTGGCCTGCCGCGACCGCCGCCCGGTCGTCTTCGACTACCGCAAGGCCACCGCCGCGGCCCCCGAGCCACGTCAGGTCGAGCCCTGGGCGCTCGAATGCTGGCGCGGCCACTGGTACCTGGCCGGCTGGGACCGCGACCGCGGCGCCGAGCGGGTCTTCCGCCTCTCCCGCATCACCGGCAAGGTCCGCACCCGCGCCGGAGCGTTCACCGCCGAGGTCCCCGACGTCGTCCGCGTCCGCGAGACGGTGGCCCGCTGGGCGGGGGAGAGCGCCGAGCGCTCCGCGCTGATCCGGCTCCGGGCCGGCTGCGGCTACCCGCTGCGCGCCCGCGCCACCGCCGTCCGCCCGCTCGACGGCGACTGGGACGAGGTCGAGATCCCGTACGGTCACGGCCTCGACGCCCTGCTGGTCGAGTTCGGGCCCGACGTGGTGGCCCTGGAGCCGGCCGAGCTGCGGGCCGACGTGATCGACCGGCTGCGCGCCGTGGCCAAGGGCTGAGGGGCGCCGGCGATGAGCGAGACGCAGACATCGACGACATCGACGCGGGCCGTATCGACGAGGGGAAGGCGAGCATGACGACCAGCCGGGGGAACCGTCCCGCCAACGCCATCGACCAGACCCGCCGGATGCTCTCCCTGGTCACCTACCTGCGCGAGCGCCCCGGCGCCCGGGTCGCCGACGTGGCCCGCGCCTTCGGCGTCAGCGGGGACGAGCTGATCGCCGACCTCGAGCTGCTGCCCATGTGCGGCACCAGCTTCCGCGGCGGCGACCTGCTCGACATCGACACCGACGGCGAGCGCATCTGGTGGCACAACCCGGCCGCGCTGGGCGCCGAGGCCGCGCAGCCCCTGCGGCTCGCCTCCGACGAGGCCACCGCCCTGCTGGTCGCCGCGCGCGCCGTCGCCACCCTGCCCGGTCTGCGGGAGGGCGACCGGCAGGCACTGCTGCGCGCCACCGCCAAGGTGGAGGCAGCCGCCGGCGAGAGCGCTGAGGCCAGCTCCCGCCTGTCGGTGACCTTCGAGTCCGAGGGCGGCGTCTTCGCCGACGTCGACCGGGCCATCTCCGAGGGCCGCCGGCTGTGGATCCGCTACTGGTCGCCCGCCCGCGACGAGGTCAGCGAGCGGGAGATCGACCCGATCCGCCTGGTCAGCGTCGGCCACACCTACGTCGAGGCGTGGTGCCGCCGCTCCGAGGCGCGCCGCACCTTCCGGCTGGACCGGGTCGCCGAGATCCGCATCCTCGACGAGCCCTCCGAGCCGCCGCGGATCGAGCCGCGCGACCTGTCCGCCGGACTGGTCCAGCCCTCCGCCGACGACCCGGAGGTCGTGGTCGAGGTCGGCCCGGCCGGCCGCTGGGTCGCCGAGTACTACCCGCACGAGGCCGCCGAGGAGCTGCCCGACGGCGGGCTGCGGGTCACCATCCGCACCCCCGCGCCCGAGTCGCTGCGCCGCCTGGCGCTGCGGCTGGGCCCCGACGGGCGGATCGTCGCCCCGGTGGAGCTCGCGGAGAGCGCGCGTCGCGCGGCCGGCGAGGCGCTGGCCGCCTACGGCGAGGGCGGCGGCGAGGGCCTGTTCGACGCCGCGCAGGCGCTGGGCGCGGCCGGTTCCGCCGTTGCCGGTGGTCCTGCCGCACCGGCCGACCCCGCCGGTGCGGGCGCCGCGCCGGCGGGCGCGTAGGCTCCTGCCATGTCCGGTGCGATGTTCTGGGCGATGCTCGCCGTCGCCCTCGGTTTCCTCGGCACCGCCGTGCTCGGCGTGCTGGCCGTACGGGTGTTCGTCGAGGCCCGGCGGCTGGGGACGCAGGTCGAGGCCTCGGCCCGCCGGATCGCCCTGGCCTCGGCGGACCTCGAACAGGCCGCGGAACGCACCGCCCGGGCGGCCGGGAACCTGTGAACCGGTCGCGGCGCTCACCTGTGGGAACCCCCGTCCCGGTGAGCGCCGACGGTCCGGAAACCCGGTGTGACCGACCTGACCGACCCTGTTCGAGCGGGGGCGGCGCCAGGTACGCTGCATCTTCGCGGGCCGGGGAACGAGGCATCGGCTCGTGTGACCGGGAGTACGTCCGCGGGACGCCTGTCGTTCATGCCCGGACGTTACGATCGCTTACGGAGGCAGGACGCGCGTCCGCCCCGAAAGCCACACACCCCCACTGGCCTCGGTGAGAAGGTAAAGACTTATGGGACGGCTCGGACCTACCGAGATCATTCTGATCCTCGTCGTCATCCTGCTGCTGTTCGGCGCCAAGAAGCTGCCGGACATGGCTCGGTCCCTCGGCAAGTCCGCCCGCATCCTCAAGAGCGAGGCCAAGGCGATGAAGGAAGAGGGCAAGAAGGACGAGGCGGCCCCCGCAGGTCCGCCCGCCTCCGAGGAGCCGGCGCCGCGTGTCATCCAGGCCGCCCCCGGTGACGTGACCAGCTCGCGTCCGGTGGCCGAGCCGACCGACACGACCAAGCGCTGACGTCCGGACCGGAGCCCGAGGCTCCGGTCCGCCGCACGAGATGAGGACGTGGGTTGCTCAAGTCTGCCCGCAAACAGGAGAGGGACCCCGAGGGGCGGATGCCCCTCGCGGAACACCTCCGTGAGCTGCGCAACCGGCTCGTCAAGTCCCTGCTGGCCATCGTCGTCGCCACGGTCGTCGCCGCCTTCTTCTACAAGGACATCATCCAGTTCTTCACGGATCCTGTCCTCGACGCGGTCGGCTGCGACTACAGCTTCGCGGAGCTCGCGGAGAACACCAACGAGACGACGTGCGCGCGGATCGTGCAGAACGGTCTGCTGAGCCCGTTCACGCTCGCCCTCACGGTCGCCCTGACGTCCGGTGTGGTGCTCGCCTCGCCGGTGTGGCTGTACCAGCTCTGGGGCTTCCTCGCCCCGGGCCTGCACCGCCACGAGAAGCGGTACGCGTACGCCTTCGTGGCGGCCGGGTTCCCGCTCTTCACCATGGGCGGCTACTTCGCCTACTGGTCGCTGCCCAAGATGGCGTCGGTCATGCTGGAGTTCTCGATCATCGGCAGCGACAACCAGCTGCCGCTGGACGACCTCCTCCAGCTGATCATGCGCATGGTCATCGTGTTCGGCCTCTCCTTCGAGCTGCCGCTCCTGCTGGTGATGCTCAACTTCGGCGGGGTGCTCTCCGGCAAGAAGATCGCCGGCTGGTGGCGGGGCATGATCCTCGGCATCACGCTCTTCGCGGCGATCGCCACGCCCAGCACCGACCCGATCTCCATGCTGGCGCTCGCGGGTCCCATCTGGGTCCTGTACTTCGCCGCGTCCGGGATCGCCCTGGTCAACGACCGGCGCCGCACGCGCCGCGACGCGCTGGGACCGGCGGACGACGAGGCCTCCGAGCTGGACCTGACGCCCGAGCCGGTCGAGGCGGTGGAACCGGTCGCCGCGGCGCCGATGCTCCCCGAGCAGGCCGACGGCGGGCGCACGGACCGGCCCGACCGGATCAACGGTTACGACGACGTGACCTGACCGGGCTCCCCTCCGGTACGCGGACCTCGTAAGGTGCCGCCGTGACCAGCGAGATAGTGCTCTTCGTCAACCCCACCGCGGGACGCGGCCGGGGCGCCCACGCGGCGCAGCCGGCCGCGTCGGCGTTCCGGGACGCGGGATTCTCCGTCCGCACCATCGTCGGCCTCGACGCCGACGACGCGCTGGCCCGGGCCCGCGAGGCCGTGGCCGGCGGCACGGGCGCCCTGGTGGCCGTCGGCGGCGACGGGCTGGTCCACCTCGCCCTGCAGGCCGTGGCCGGCACCGACACCCCCCTCGGCGTGGTGGCGGTCGGCACCGGCAACGACTTCGCGGGCGCCCTCGGCCTCCCGCTGCGCGACCCGGCGGCAGCGGCGCGGCGGATCGCCGGCGCGCTGAAGGAGTCCCGGTTCACCGCGGTCGACCTGGGCCGGGTGAACGGACGCTGGTTCGGCACCGTGATCGCCACCGGGTTCGACTCGCGGGTCAACGACCGCGGCAACCGGATGAGGCTTCCGGTCGGCCGTTTCCGCTACGACCTGGCGATCGTCGCCGAACTCGCCGCCTTCAAGCCGCTGCCCTACCGGCTCACCCTTGACGGGGGCGCGACGCGCGACGTCGAGGCGACCCTGGTCGCCGTCGGCAACGGCTCCTCCTACGGCGGCGGCATGCGCATCTGCCCCGGCGCCGACCTGCGCGACGGGCTCTTCGACGTCACCGTCGTCGGCGGCTGCAGCCGCACCACACTGCTCAAGGTCTTCCCCCGCGTCTACAAGGGGACGCACGTCGACCACCCCGTCGTCACCACCTACCGCGCCTCGCGGGTCGAGTTGACGGCGCCGGGGCTGACCGCCTACGTCGACGGCGAGCGGCTCGGCCCGCTGCCGATCACCGCGGAGTGCGTCCCCGGCGCGGTGCGGGTGGCGGGAGCCGCCTGACGCCTGCCCGAGGCGGGCGGCGGCCGTGCGGGCGGCGGCCGCCGAAGGCCGGACATGACGCGCCGCGCGCGCCGGGTCGCCGAAGGGCCCCGCAAAAGATCGTTCGGTTGTCGGCGCCGACGGGTACGCTCGAACGTACGATGACAGAGGATCTCTCTCCCGCCGAGCGGTACGCGGCAGCCCGCAGGCGCGCCTCGGAGCAAGCCACGGCACTCGGCGCGTTCCGCGAGATGTACGACTTCGGCCTCGACCCGTTCCAGATAGAGGCCTGCACGGCGCTGGAGGCCGGCAAGGGCGTGCTGGTCGCGGCCCCCACCGGCTCCGGCAAGACGATCGTCGGCGAGTTCGCCGTCCACCTCGCCCTGGAACAGGGCAAGAAGTGTTTCTACACCACGCCCATCAAGGCGCTCTCCAACCAGAAGTACTCCGACCTGTGCCGCCGCTACGGCGCCGACAAGGTCGGCCTGCTCACCGGTGACAACAGCGTGAACTCCGACGCCCCGGTGGTCGTGATGACCACCGAGGTGCTGCGGAACATGCTGTACGCCGGGTCGCAGACCCTGCTCGGCCTCGGCTACGTGGTGATGGACGAGGTGCACTACCTCTCCGACCGCTTCCGCGGCGCGGTCTGGGAGGAAGTGATCATCCACCTCCCGGAGTCCGTCACCCTGGTCTCCCTCTCCGCGACCGTCTCCAACGCCGAGGAGTTCGGCGACTGGCTGGACACCGTGCGCGGCGACACCCAGGTGATCGTCTCCGAGCACCGCCCCGTGCCGCTGTTCCAGCACGTGCTGGCCGGCCGCCGGATGTACGACCTGTTCGAGGAGGCCGAGGGCAGCCGCAAGGCCGTCAACCCGGACCTGACCCGGATGGCCCGGCTGGAGGCCGCCCGCCCGTCCTACCAGGAGCGCCGCCGCGGCAAGATGATGCGCGAGGCCGACCGGGAGCGCGAGCGGCGTTCACGCTCCCGCGTCTGGACGCCCAGCCGGGCGGAGGTCATCGAGCGCCTGGACGCCGAAGGCCTGCTCCCCGCGATCACCTTCATCTTCAGCCGGGCCGGCTGCGAGGCCGCCGTCCAGCAGTGCCTCTACGCCGGGCTGCGGCTCAACGACGACGAGGCCCGCCAGAAGGTCCGCGACCTGGTCGAGGAGCGCACCGCCTCCATCCCGGCCGAGGACCTGCACGTCCTCGGCTACTACGAGTGGCTGGAAGGCCTCGAGCGCGGCATCGCCGCCCACCACGCCGGCATGCTGCCGAGCTTCAAGGAGGTCGTCGAGGAGCTCTTCGTCCGCGGCCTGGTCAAGGCGGTCTTCGCCACCGAGACGCTGGCGCTGGGCATCAACATGCCCGCCCGTTCCGTGGTGCTGGAGAAGCTGGTCAAGTGGAACGGCGAGACCCACGCCGACATCACCCCCGGCGAGTACACCCAGCTCACCGGCCGGGCCGGCCGTCGCGGCATCGACGTCGAGGGCCACGCCGTGGTCCTGTGGCAGCGCGCGATGAACCCCGAGCACCTGGCCGGTCTCGCGGGCACCCGCACCTATCCGCTGCGCTCCAGCTTCAAGCCCTCGTACAACATGGCCGTCAACCTGGTCGAGCAGTTCGGGCGGCACCGCTCGCGCGAGCTGCTGGAGACCTCCTTCGCCCAGTTCCAGGCCGACAAGTCGGTGGTCGGGATCTCCCGGCAGGTGCAGAAGAACGAGGAGGGCCTCTCCGGCTACAAGGAGGCCATGACCTGCCACCTGGGCGACTTCGACGAGTACGCCCGGCTGCGCCGCGAGCTGAAGGACCGGGAGAACGAGCTGGCCCGGCAGGGCGCCCACGTGCGCCGCGCCGAGGCGGCCGCCTCCCTGGAGAAGCTGAAGCCCGGCGACATCATCCACGTGCCCACCGGCAAGTACGCCGGACTCGCCCTCGTCCTCGACCCGGGCCTGCCCGCCGGGCGGACCGACGGCCACCGCGGGATCGACCGGCACGACGGGCCGCGCCCGCTGGTGCTCACCGCCGAACGCCAGGTCAAGCGGCTGGCGGAGATGGACTTCCCGGTCCCGGTGGAGGCGCTGGACCGGATGCGCATCCCCCGGTCGTTCAACGCCCGCTCCCCGCAGTCGCGCCGTGACCTGGCCTCCGCGCTGCGCACCAAGGCCGGCCACATCGCGCCCGAGCGGCACCGCAAGCGCCGCGCCGAGGCCGCCGACGACCGCGAGATCAAGCGGCTGCGCACCGCCCTGCGGGCGCACCCCTGCCACGGCTGTGACGACCGCGAGGACCACGCCCGGTGGGCCGAGCGGTACCACCGGCTGATGCGCGACACCTCCCAGCTCGAGCGGCGGATCGAGGGCCGGACCAACACCATCGCCCGCACCTTCGACCGGATCGTCGCCCTGCTGACCGAGCTGGACTACCTGCGCGGCAACGAGGTCACCGAGCACGGCAGGAGGCTGGCGCGCCTGTACGGCGAGCTGGACCTGCTCTCCAGCGAGTGCCTGCGGGCCGGCGTCTGGGAGGGGCTCCAGCCGGCCGAGCTCGCGGCCTGCGTCTCCGCGCTGGTCTACGAGTCCCGCGCCGGTGACGACGCCATGGCGCCCAAGGTGCCCAGCGGCAAGGCCAAGGCCGCGCTGGACGAGACGGTCCGCATCTGGGGCCGGCTCGACGCCCTGGAGGAGGACTTCCGCATCCGGCAGACCGAGGGCGTGGGCCAGCGCCAGCCGGACCTCGGCTTCGCCTGGGCGGCCTACATGTGGGCCTCCGACAAGGGGCTGGACGAGGTGCTGCGCGAGGCGGAGATGCCGGCCGGCGACTTCGTGCGCTGGTGCAAGCAGGTCATCGACGTGCTCGGCCAGATCGCCGCGGCGGCCCCCTCCGAGGGGTCGACCGTGCCGAGGACGGCCCGCAGAGCCGTCGACGCGCTGCTGCGCGGCGTGGTCGCCTACTCCTCGGTGGGCTGACCGCCCCGCCCCGGGGGCGCGGGCTGCGAGGGCAGGCCCTCCAGCTCGCGCCCGCTGCGGAACACGTGGCGCAGCCCTGTCACCGGGTCGGTGAAGCGCAGCTCGCGGGCCAGCAGCTGCAGCGGCCGGGAGAAGTCGCCGCGGGCGGCCTCCGGAGCCACCACGGGGTACAGCGGGTCCCAGAGGATCGGCACCCCCAGCGCGCACAGGTGGACGCGCAGCTGGTGGGTCTGCCCCGTCTCCGGCAGCAGCCGGTACCGGCCCAGGCTCCCGCGCCGCTCCACCAGCTCCACCCGGCTCACCGCGTTCGGCTCGCCCTCGACCTCCCGGGCGGTCAGCGAGCCGCGCTCCTTCACCAGACGGCTGCGCACCACCCGGGGCAGCTCCAGCGAGGGATCAAACGGAGCGATCGCCTCGTACTCCTTGGCGATCCGCCGGTCGCGGAACAGCGCCTGGTAGGCGCCGCGTTCCCCGGGCCGCACGGTGAAGAGCACCAGGCCCGCGGTCAGCCGGTCCAGCCGGTGCGCAGCGGTCAGCGTGGGGATGCCCAGGTCGCGCCGCAGCCGGGCCAGCGCGGTCTCGGCGACATGGGCGCCGCGCGGCGTCGTCGCCAGGAAGTGCGGCTTGTCGGCGACCACGACGTGCTCGTCGCGGTAGACCACCTTTACCGGGAACGGCACCGGTTCCTCGGGCGGCGGCTCCCGGTGGAACCAGACGTGCAGACCGGCCCGGTAGGGGGTGGACGGATCCACCGGACGCCCGTCCGCGCCGACGATCGCCCCCTCGGCGAACATCGCGTCGATCACCCCGGGCCCCGCCGCCAGCCGTAGCCGCAGGTGCTCGCCCACCGTGGAGCCGGGGCCGCCCGCGGGCAGGCGGACGCGCACCGGATCGACCCCGTCGCGCTGCGGCAGCGGGGAGGGCGGGGCGGAGCTTCTGCGGGCCATGGGTGAGGTGCCGTCCGGTGCGGGGCCGGCCGTCAGGCGGCGATCGTGCGCCGGCCCGGCACCGGTCGAGCGGTGGCCGGGCCGGTCACGGTGATCGGGGCCGTCAGGCTGCGGCGGGGGAGAGGACCCGGGCGGAGGCCTGCCCGGAGGCGGCGTCGGCGGGCTCGGCTGCTGCGCGGGCGGCGGGCGTGCCCGCGGGGGCGTCACCCTCCTGCTCGGCCTCGACCGCGGCGTTCCACTCGGGCTTGGCGGCCTGCCAGCGGTCCTCGGTGTGCCCGATCCGCCAGTAGCCGGACACCGAGAGGTCCTCACGGGGGATCTGCCGCTCGACGCGCAGCATCCGCCGCAGGTCGCGCACGAAGGCCGCCTCGCCGTGCACGAAGGCGTGCGGGCGGCCCTCCGGCCACTCCATGGACGCCACGGCCGCGACCAGCAGCGAGCCCACCGGGGCGTCACCCCGGTGCAGCCAGACGATCTCCGCGTCGGTGTCGATCTTCTGCTCGTCCTCCGGTCCGGAGACCTCGAGGAACGCGCGGACCTCCGCCCCCTCGGGCAGCGACTCCAGGGCCGCCGCGACGGCCGGCAGGGCACTCTCGTCGCCGACCAGCAGGTGCCAGTCCGCCGTGGGATCGGGGGCGTAGGCGCCACCGGGGCCCAGCATCAGCATCGTGTCGCCCGGACGGGCGGCCAGGGCCCAGGGACCGGCCAGGCCCTCGTCGCCGTGGACCACGAAGTCGACGGTCAGCTCGCGCAGTTCCGGGTCCCAGGCGCGGACCGTGTAGGTGCGGGTGACCGGCCACTGCTCCCGGAGGAACTCCTCGCGGACCTGGGCCATGCTGAACGGCTCGGGGTACTCGACGCCGTCGGCCGGGAACACCAGCTTCACGTAGTGGTCCGTACGCGTCCCCGCCTCGAAGGCGGACAGCCCCTCGCCGCCGAAGACCACCCGCTGCATGTGCGGCGTGAGCCGCTGGGTGCGGATCACCCGCCCGAGATGCGGCTTGGGCGGAGACTTGCGGACGGGGCGCGCTGCCATGACTGGCCTCCCTGCGAGTTAGCTTAGGCTCCCCTAAGCTAACACCGAATCAGTGGTCACGGTCCGATGTGGCGAGAAAGTCGCTGGCGTTCTTCGAGCACGGCGCTCCCGCCGCCCCCGACCGCGCCCCTCACGCCTCCAGGGTGAGCAGCAGCCGCTGGAGCGAGCCGCCCAGGTTCCATCGTGCGCCCAGCGCCTCGACCATCTCCGGATCCCGCGGGCCCTTCGGCAGCGTCGGGTCGACCTCGGGCAGCGGCACGTCGGAGGCCACCCGCACCACCTTCGGCGCCACCGCCACGTACGGCCGCGACTCGTCCAGGCGACGGCGCTGCGCCGGGGTGAGGCCGGAGGCCGGGTCGTCCACCGCGGCCATGATCCCCGCCAGGTCCCCGAACCGGTCCAGCAGCTTGGCGGCGGTCTTCTCGCCGACGCCGGGAACGCCGGGCAGGCCGTCGCTCGGGTCGCCGCGCAGCAGCGCCAGGTCCACGTAGCCGCGGCCGTCCACCCCGTACTTCTCGCGCAGGGCCGCCTCGTCCATGATCTGCGGGTTGCCGACGCCCTTCACCGGATAGAGCACCCGCACCCCGCGCGCGTCGTCGACGAGCTGGAACAGGTCGCGGTCGCCGGTGACGATGTCCACCGGCCCGCTCGCGCGCGCCGTGAAGGTGCCGATCACGTCGTCCGCCTCGTACCCCGCCACCCCCACCCGGGCGATGCCGAGGGCGTCCAGCACGGCCTCGATCACCGGGACCTGCGGGGAGAGGGTGTCCGGCACCTCCTCGGCGTCCGGGCCGCCCTCGCGCTCCTCGGCCACCCGGTGCGCCTTGTAGGAGGGGATCAGCTCCACCCGCCAGGCCGGCCGCCAGTCCGCGTCCATGCAGGCCACCAGCGCGTCGGGCCGGTGGTCCTTGACCAGCCGGTCGATGAAGTCCAGCAGCCCGCGCACCGCGTTCACCGGCATGCCGTCCGGCGCCTTCACCGATTCGGGCACGCCGAAGTACGCGCGGAAGTAGAGGGAGGCGGTGTCGAGAAGCATCAGTCGTCCGGTCACGGTTCGCCATCTTGCCGTACCGGTGGTTGAGGCGTGTCTCGGACGGGACACGAATGTGAGCGTGCCGTGTAGGCGGCCTGAACAGGTGTTTGCCCCCGTGGGGTCCGGGCAGGCACGGGTCTTGTCCGGGCCGTTGCAGTTGCCAACGGCCCGGAGGTACGGACGGCAGGACGAGAGGCTGAACGGTGTCATCCAGGTTGCGGGCCGAGAACGTCTACAAGGTGTTCGGAAGAAGACCCGAGCAGGCGGTGGAGCGGCTGCGTGCGGGCGCCGACCGCGAGGAACTGAGGGCCGACGGCATCACCGCCGCCGTCGTCGACGCCTCCTTCACGGTGGAGCCGGGCGAGATCTTCGTGGTCATGGGCCTGTCCGGGTCCGGCAAGTCCACGCTGCTGCGCATGCTCAACGGGCTGCTCGAGCCCACCGCCGGCAGCGTCAGCTTCGACGGGCAGGACCTGTCCGCGCTCTCCGCCGCCGAGCTGCGCACCCTGCGCTCACGGCGCATCAGCATGGTCTTCCAGCACTTCGCGCTCTTCCCGCACCGCACCGTGCTGCAGAACGCCGCCTACGGCCTCGAGGTCCAGGGCGTCCCGCGCGCCGAACGGGAGAAGCGCGCCACCGAGTCGCTCGCCCTGTGCGGCCTGGAGGGCTGGGAGAAGTCCTGGCCCGACGAGCTGTCCGGCGGCATGCGCCAACGCGTCGGCCTCGCCCGCGCCCTGGCCACCGACGCCGACCTGCTGCTGATGGACGAGTCCTTCAGCGCCCTCGACCCGCTGATCCGCCGCGAGATGCAGGACCAGCTGCTCGAACTGCAGAAGACCCTGCACAAGACCATCGTCTTCATCACCCACGACCTCAACGAGGCCATGCGCCTCGGCGACCGCATCGCCGTCATGCGCGACGGCGAGATCGTGCAGATCGGCACCGCGGAGGACATCCTGGTCCGCCCCGAGGGCGAGTACGTCGCCTCCTTCATCCGGGACGTCGACCGCTCCAAGGTGCTGACCGCGGCCTCCGTGATGGACCCCGCCACCGGCGGCGGCAAGCCCGCCTGCGACTGCCCCGCCGCCGGCCCGGACACGCCGTTCGACGAGCTGTGCGCCTTGGGCGCACGCACCGGCCACCCCGTCGCCGTCGTGGACGCCGCGGGCGACCTGGTCGGCACCGTCTCGCAGGAGCGGCTGGTCGCGGTGATCGGCGACGTCGACCCCGACGACGCCGAGGGAACCCGGCGGAGCGCCGACTGCGGCCGGCCGGCCGCCGGCGCCGGGGAGGTGGCGGCCTGATGCCCCGCATCACCTTCGGCGAGTGGGTCAACAGCGGGGTCGAATGGCTCCGCGCCCACCTCGCCTGGTTCTTCGACCTCTGCAAGACCGTCTTCGAAGGCGCCTGGGACGGGCTGGACGCCGTCCTGCAGGCGCCGGAGCCGCTGCTGATGACCGGCATCCTGGCGGTCGTCGCCTGGCGGCTGCGCGGCCTGTCGGCCGGCCTGCTCAGCTTCCTCGGCTTCGCGTTCGTGGACGCGCTCGGCCTGTGGTCCGACTCCATGTCCACGCTCGCGCTGCTGCTGGTGGCGACCGTCATCGCGCTCGCCGTGGGCGTGCCGGTCGGCATCTGGGCGGCCCGCTCGGACCGGGTGAGCGCCGCGGTGCGCCCGGTGCTGGACTTCATGCAGACCCTGCCGGCCATGGTCTACCTGATCCCGGCCATCATCTTCTTCGGCACCGGCGCCCCCGCGGGCATCGTCGCCACCCTCATCTTCGCGGTGGCCCCCGCCGTCCGCCTCACCGAGCTGGGCATCCGCCAGGTCGACCCCGAACTGGTCGAGGCGGCCGAGGCGTTCGGCACCACCCGCCGCAACACGCTGCTGCGCGTCCAGCTGCCGCTGGCGCTGCCCACCGTCATGGCGGGCGTCAACCAGGTCATCATGCTGGGCCTGTCCATGGCGGCCATCGCCGGCATGGTCGGCACCGGCGGCCTCGGCGGCGCGGTCAACGAGGCCATCGGGCAGCTCGACGTCGGGCTCGGCGCGGAGGCCGGCCTGTCGATCGTGATCCTCGCCGTGTACCTCGACCGGATGACCTCCGCGCTGGGCCGTGAGCTGTCGCCGCTGGGCCGCCGCGCGGCCGCGGCCGTGCGCGCCACCGGGCTGTCGCGGGTGCTGTCCTACCGGCCCCGGCCGGTCGTCGCGGGCGCCGGCGTGGTCGCGCTGGCGCTCACCGCGGGCCTGCTCGGCGCGGTCGGCGGGACGGGCACCGCGCCCGCCACCGCCGTCGGCGACGCCGCGGACGTCGGCAAGGGCAAGAAGGTCACCATCGGCTACGTCACCTGGGAGGAGGCCGTCGCCTCCACCTTCGTCTGGAAGAACGTGCTGGAGCAGCGCGGCTTCGACGTCGAGGTGCAGCAGTACGAGGTGGCGCCGCTGTACACCGCGCTCGCGAACGGCGACATCGACTTCCAGACCGACGCCTGGCTGCCCACCACCTCCGGCCCCTTCCTGAAGAAGCACGGCGGCAAGGTGGAGAACCTGGGCGCCTGGTACGGGCCCACCTCGCTGGAGCTGGCCGTCCCCGCGTACATGGACGGCATCGACTCGATGGCCGATCTCAAGGGCCGCGCCGACGAGTTCGGCGGGAGGATCACCGGCATCGAGCCCAGCGCGGGCGAGATGGAACTGCTGAAGAACAAGGTGCTGCCCGCCTACGGGCTGAAGGACGAGTACAAGGTGGTCGACAGCTCGACCCCGGCCATGCTCGCCGAACTCAAGCGTGCCTACGCGGCGAAGAAGCCGATCGCGGTCACCCTCTGGTCGCCGCACTGGGCCTACAACGACTTCGAGCTGAAGAAGCTGAAGGACCCCGAGGGCGCCTGGGGCTCCGGCGACAAGATCCACACGCTGGCGCGGGACGGGTACTCGCAGGAGAACCCGGTCGTCGCCGGCTGGCTGCGCGACTTCTCGATGTCCGAGAAGCAGCTCACCGGGCTCGAGGCGGAGATCAACGCCGCGGGCAAGGGCAACCAGGACAAGGCCGTCAAGGCGTGGCTGAAGAAGCACCCCGAGCTGGTCGACAAGTGGGCCCCGCTCCCCAAGGGCGCGAAGGGCGGCAAGGGCGACGCGGAGACCCGGCAGCCGCTGGAGGTCGCCTGGTTCCCGTGGGAGGAGGACGTCGCCGTCACCTACCTCTGGAAGCACGTCCTGGAGGAGCGCGGCTACCGGATGAACCTCAAGCAGATGGACGTCGGCCCGGTCTACACCGGCCTCGCGAGCGGGGACGTCGACCTCAACTTCGACGCCTGGCTGCCGCACGCCCAGAGCAACTTCTGGGAGAAGACCAAGGACGACCTGACGGACCTCGGCAGCTGGTACGAACCGACCTCCCTGGAGATCGCCGTGCCCTCCTACGTCAAGGGCGTCGACTCCATGGCGGACCTCCGCGGCCGCGCCGAGGAGTTCGACGGCCGGATCATCGGCATCGAGCCGGGCACCGGCGAGATGAACCTACTGAAGAAGGACGTCCTGCCGGCCTACGGGCTCGAGGACGAGTACAAGGTCGTCGACGGCTCCACCCCCGCCATGCTCGCCGAACTCAAGCGGGCGTACGCGGAGAAGAAGCCGGTGGCGGTCACCCTGTGGTCGCCGCACTGGGCCTACGACGAGTACGAGCTCACCAAGCTCGCCGACCCGAAGAAGGCGTGGGGCGCGGGCAACAAGATCCACACCATCGCCGCCGGGGACTTCACCGAGCGGTACCCGCGGCTCGCCGGCTGGATCAAGGGCTTCCGGATGTCCGAGAAGGAGCTCGCCTCGCTGGAGGCGGAGATCGTCCGCCGGGGCAAGGGGAAGGAGCCGCAGGCCGTCGAGGCGTGGCTCGAGGAACACCCGGACGTGCCCGGCCGGATGACCTCCGGCGGGTGACGGCCGGCGGTCCGGACGTCACCTCGTGCACGGGGAGGATCCGGACGGCCACGTAGTGCTACGCTCCGACCCCGGCTGCCCTCGCAGCCGGGGTCGGACCCGTTCGTACGGTCCGTCGTGCGACGGACGCGGATGGTGACGGTTCGTCGAGTTCTGTTTGGCCGCAGGGCCGGGGGTCAAGGAAGTCTTCGACAGGACTTCCCGCACCATGGAGTACGCGCGGGTCTTCTCGGGCGCGCGCCGACAGCAGCGAGGGAGGGAGCCGGAGCGATGGGCGACCACAAGGAACAGCCCCTTCGGGTGGGGGCGGCCGTCCGGCGGCGCCGACGCGCGCTCGAACTCACCCTCGCCGCGGTGGCCGAACGCAGCGGCCTGTCCGTGCCGTTCCTCAGCCAGATCGAGAACGAGCGGGCGCGGCCCAGCCGGCGGTCCCTGGACAAGGTCGCCGACGCTTTGCGGACCACTGCGGTGGAACTGCTGGCGGCCGCCGACCCGGCCTGCAGCGTCGACCTGGTGCGCGGTGAGGGCTTCGGAGACGAGAGCGCGGTGCCGGCGGTGGGGGAGACGCGGACCCGCACGCTGGTACGCGGGCACCACCAGATGCACGCCACCGAGATCAGCGGGGAGTACGACGCGGGGCGCGAGTTCCAGCACCGCAACGACGAGCTGATGTACGTCGCCGACGGCGCCGTGGAGGTCGAGGCCGAGGGCCGCGCCTACCGGCTGGGGCGCGGCGACACGCTCTACCTCACCGGCGGGGTCCGGCACCGGTGGCGGGCCACCGAGCCGGGGACGCGGGTGGTGGTGGTCGCGGTGGCCGAGCACATCGAGGCGACGCAGGACCGGGCGCGGTAGGACCGCGGGCGGTACGACCGAGGGCGGTGGCGGAATCCGCGCCGCCCGTGCCTCGTCCCGCGGCGGGGGTCAGACCGTCGCCGGGGTGCGCCCGGGGGCGGTCGCCGACGGGGCGGCGGCTTTCGACGGGCCGGCTTCGGTGGGGACGGCTTCGGTGGTGGCGGCTTCCGCCGGAGTGGTGACGGGTGCGACCGGCAGCGGCTTGGCGGGCAGCGGCCCGGCGGCCGCCGGGCCGGCCAGGAGGTCGCCGCGGCGCAGGCCCCGCGCGGTGCCGAACGCCGCAGCGGTCCACGCGGCGAGCAGCAGCGCGAGCAGGGCCACAGCCAGGGCGTCGAACACGGCGAGGCCCGTCCGGTGACCCAGCGCGGTCGCGCCGGTCACGCAGGTCCCCACCGGGAAGGTGAACGCCCACCAGGTCATCGCGAAGCCCATGCCCGCGCGGACCGCGCGCACCACCAGGGCGGCCGCGAGGGCCAGCCACAGCAGGGCGAAGCCGGTCACCGGGACGCCGTAGAGCACCGCCGTCACGCCCGCCACCTCGGCGTACGGGGCGGGGACCGTGCCCGGTGCGACGGCAGCGAGGTTCCCCGCGGCGGTGCTCGACTGCCCCAGCGGGCCCAGCACCAGGAACAGGGTCGGGGTGAGGGCCAGGGGCGGCGGCCCACCGGTGAGGAGCCGGGCGAACACCACGGGCAGCGTCACCAGCACCGCCAGCAGGCTCAGGCCGAAGAGCGCCAGGCACAGCGCCAGCATCGTCCGCCGGGCGGCGCCCTCCGGCAGGTGGGGGACCAGCAACGGGCCCAGCGCCGCCGAGACCATCGGCGCGACCAGCGGCAGCAGCCAGGCGGGCGCGGCGTCGGCGAGGGAGGGGCGGTGGCGCACCACCATCAGGTACGGGACGGCGACGGCCGCCGCCAGGCCCGTCAACGTGCCCGCGGTGAACAGCGCGGCGTCCAGGGCGACGGCGGCGGGCAGTCCGATCCAGTCCCGGCCGACCGTCACCGCGCCGCCGCCCACGGCCAGCAGCGCCATCGACAGGCACCCGTAGAACGGGGCCACGGAGGCGTCCAGCAGGTGGCGGCGGGCCTGGTCGCCGTGATGCCGCCAGTGCAGGGCGCGGGCGGTCAGCAGCGCCGCCAGCATCAGCGAGGAGAGCGCCCACAGGCCGGCCCAGAGCCCGCGCAGCCCGCCGAGCGGTGCGGGAAGCCCCGCGCCGGCGGTGCCGAGGACGGCCGTGCCCATGACGGCTGCGTACCAGTTGGGGCCGAGATGACGTACTGCGCGGATCATGTTCCCCAGCGTCCGGCGCGGGCCCCGGGGCGGGCAGAGGGCTCGTTCCTATGAGGACATAAGCTGAGGTTATGAGCAGCCGCCCCGACGACCAGCACGACACCCGGCACGACGCCTCCCACGTGGCCGGGTCCCTCGCCCACCGGGTGCCGGACCTCGGGGCGCTGGAGCTGCTGCTGGCGGTGGCGCGGCTGGGGAGCCTGGGCCGGGCGGCCCGCGAGCTGGGCGTCTCGCAGCCGGCGGCCAGCAGCCGGGTGCGGTCGATGGAGCGCCACCTCGGGCTGGCCCTGGTGGACCGCTCGCCGCGGGGCTCCCGGCTCACCGACACCGGGCAACTGGTGGCGGACTGGGCCCGCAAGGTGGTCGAGGCGGCGGCGGCGTTCGACGCGGGCACACAGGCGCTCAAGGACCGGCGGGACTCGCGGCTGCGGGTCGCGGCCAGCATGACGATCGCCGAGTACCTCCTGCCGGGGTGGCTGATCGCGCTGAGCGAGCGGCGGCCCGGCACGGCGGTGTCGCTGCACGCCGGCAACTCTGCGGAGGTGGCGCGGCGGGTGCGGTCCGACGAGGCCGACCTGGGGTTCGTGGAAGGGCTCACCGTGCCGGAGGGGCTGGACTCGGCGGTGGTCGCGCACGACCTGCTGCTGGTGGTCGTCGCGCCCGGGCACCCGTGGGCGCGGCGGCGGCAGCCGGTGACGGCCGAGGAGCTCGCCCGCACACCGCTGATCCTCCGCGAGGAGGGGTCGGGGACGCGGCAGGTGCTGGAGGTCGCGCTCGGCGGGCTCACCCGGCCGCTGATCGAGCTGTCCTCGACGACGGCGGTGAAGACGGCGGCGGTCGGCGGGGCGGGGCCGGCGGTGGTCAGCGAGCTGGCGGTCGCGGAGGAGGTGGCGGCGCGGCGGCTGGTGCCGGTGCGGCTCGACGCGTCCCTGCGGCTCGGGCGCGACCTGCGCGCCGTCTGGCCCACCGGCCACCGCCCCGTGGGCCCCGCCCGCGAGCTCCTCGCCCTCACCCGCGTCTGACCCCCTGCCTCGCGGGCCTGCTGCTCCATGTGAGGCCCTGGGGGAGGACCCCCATCGCCCCCTGGACGCACGCACGGGGACGGTTACGCGCGGGCCGGGGCGGTGGTGCGGGTGAGGGCGTGGAGGAGGCGGAGGTCGGTGGCCATCTCGGGGTGCCACTGGACGCCGAGGACCAGGTCGGGCCCGGGCCGCTCGACCGCCTCGACCGTCCCGTCGGACACCGCCCGCGCCGCCACCACCAGCCCCGCCCCCAGCCGGTCCACCGCCTGGTGGTGGAAGGAGGGCACCGAGGTGACCTCGGGGACCAGTTCCGCGTACCGGGTGCCCGGGACGGGAGCCACCGCGTGCCGCCCGAACACACCAGGCGCCCCCGCGTGCCCGTCCAGGTGCTGCACCAACGTGCCCCCGAGCGCGACGTTCAGCAGCTGCATGCCGCGGCAGACCCCCAGCAGCGGCACCCGCGCCTCCAGCGCCGCCCGGATCAGCGCCAGCTCCCACGCGTCACGCTCCGGCGCCGGCGGTCCCGTGCGGGGGTCGCGCTGCGCGCCGTAGCGCGCGGGGTCGACGTCCGGGCCGCCCGCGATCAGCAGGCCGTCGAGCCGGGCCACCGTCTCCGCCGCCCGCTCGGGCGCGTCCGGCGGCAACAGCGCCGCGATGCCCCCGGCCCGCTGCACCAGCCGGTGGTAGCCGGACGGCAGCAGGGCCGCGTCCAGTTCCCACGCACCCCACCGCACCCCCGCCTCCAGGTAGGTGCTGACCCCGATCAGCGGACGTCCGGTCATGCGGCACTCCTCCCACGGTCCTGCCGCACACCCTTGTGGGTACCGTTCAGGTTTTCAACCCGAGGGAAACGGAGCCCCAGGGGGTGGGGGACGCCCCGGGAACCCCCGTCGCGCCCTCTTCCCCGGTGAACGCCCCGAACCGTACGTTAAGGCTCCGGCAGGCCGAACAGCCTGTGCGTGAGCCTGAAGGAGGACCGTCCCATGGCCGACCGCACACCCCACCTCGGCGTCGACGAACTCAAGGCCCTGGTGACCGCCGGAGAGATCGACACCGTCGTGCTCGCCTTCACCGACATGCAGGGAAGGCTTCAGGGCAAGCGGTTCGCCGCCCGCTTCTTCCTCGACGAGGTGCTCGACCACGGCACCGAGGGCTGCAACTACCTGCTGGCCGTCGACACCGAGATGAACACCGTCGACGGCTACGCGATGTCCTCCTGGGAGCAGGGCTACGGCGACTTCGCCATGTACCCCGACGTCAGCACCCTGCGGCGGATCCCCTGGCACCCCGGCACCGCCCTGCTCACCGCCGACCTCGCCTGGTCCGACGGCAGCCCCGTCGCCGAGTCGCCCCGGCAGATCCTGCGCCGCCAGCTGGACCGGCTGGCCGCCCACGGGCTGACCGCCAAGGCGGGCACCGAGCTGGAGTTCATCGTCTTCAAGGACACCTACGAGCAGGCCTGGGACGCCGGTTACCGCGGCCTCACCCCGGCCAACCAGTACAACGTCGACTACTCGGTGCTCGGCACCGGCCGGATGGAACCGCTGCTGCGCCGCATCCGCAACGAGATGGCCGCCGCCGGGATGGTCGTGGAGTCCGCCAAGGGCGAGTGCAACCCCGGACAGCACGAGATCGCGTTCCGCTACGACGAGGCGCTCACCACCTGCGACCAGCACGCCCTGTACAAGACCGGGGCCAAGGAGATCGCCGCGCAGGAGGGCCTCTCGCTGACCTTCATGGCCAAGTACAACGAACGCGAGGGCAACTCCTGCCACGTCCACCTCTCGCTGTGGGACACCGACGGCCGCAGCGTGATGTCCGGCGACGGCGAGGACGGCATGTCGGAGACCATGCGGTACTTCCTGGCCGGACAGCTCGCCGCGCTGCGGGAGTTCACCCTGCTGTACGCGCCGAACATCAACTCCTACAAGCGGTTCCAGCCCGGCTCGTTCGCGCCGACCGCCGTCGCCTGGGGCCACGACAACCGCACCTGCGCGCTGCGCGTCGTGGGCCACGGGCAGTCCCTGCGGTTCGAGAACCGGCTGCCCGGCGGCGACGTCAACCCCTACCTCGCCCTGGCCGGCCTGATCGCTGCCGGCCTGCACGGCATCGACCAGAAGCTCGAACTCCCCGACGCCTGCGCCGGGAACGCCTACGCGGCCGGCTACGACCGGGTGCCCGGAACCCTGCGGGACGCCGCCGACCTGTGGGAGCACAGCGACATCGCCCGCACCGCCTTCGGCGACGAGGTGGTCGACCACTACCTGAACATGGCCCGCGTCGAGGTCGCCGCCTACGACGCCGCGGTCACCGACTGGGAGCTGCGCCGCTCCTTCGAACGGCTCTGAGACCCACCGTGGAGAACGGAACGGCATGAGCAACCCGTACGACCTCGACGTGCTCGACCCGGCCACGGCCAAGGTGATCGCCACCGTCCCGGGAGCCACCGAGGAGGACGTCGACACGGCCGTCCGCCGGGCCGCCCGCGCGCAGACCGCGTGGGCGGCCCTGGCCCCCGGCGAACGCGCCCGCCTGCTGCGGCGGTTCGCCGCCGTCGTCGACGAGCACGTCGAGGAACTGGCCCGCACGGAGATCCGCCAGGCCGGGCACACCGCCGGCAACGCGCGCTGGGAGGCCGGCAACGTCCGTGACCTGCTGGACTACGCGGCCGGCGGCGTGGAACGGCTGAACGGCCGCCAGATCCCGGTGGCCGGCGGCGTCGACGTCACCTTCCTCGAACCGCTCGGCGTGGTGGGCGTGATCGTGCCGTGGAACTTCCCGATGCCCATCGCCGCCTGGGGGTTCGCCCCGGCGCTCGCGGCGGGCAACGCGGTGGTCCTCAAGCCCGCCGAGACCACCCCGCTCACCGCGCTGCGGCTGGCCGAACTGGCTCTGGAGGCAGGGCTTCCCGAGCACCTGCTCCAGGTGCTCCCGGGGCGCGGCGACGTCGCGGGCGAGGCGCTGGTCCGCCACCCCGGCGTCGCCAAGATCGTCTTCACCGGCTCCACCCGTGTCGGCAAACGCGTGATGACCCTCTGCTCCGACCAGGTGAAGCGGGTCACCCTGGAACTCGGCGGCAAGAGCCCCAACATCGTCTTCGCCGACGCCGACCTGGAGGCCGCCGCGGCCGCCGCCCCGATGTCGTTCCTCGACAACGCGGGGCAGGACTGCTGCGCCCGCACCCGGATCCTGGTGCAGCGCCCGGTGTACGACCGCTTCCTGGAGCTGCTGGAGCCCGCCGTCGCGTCCGTCCGGGTGGGCGACCCCGCGGACGAGGGGACGCAGATGGGACCGCTGATCTCCCGCACCCAGCTGGAGAGGGTGCGCACCCTGGTGGACGACGCCGTGGACCGGGGCGCCGCGCCCGCGGTCCGCGGCGAGGCCCCCGACGGCCCCGGTTTCTGGTTCCCGCCGACCGTGCTCACCGGCGTCGCACCGCACGCCCCGGCGGCCCGCGAGGAGATCTTCGGGCCGGTGGCCGTGGTGCTGCCCTTCGAGGACGAGGCGGACGCCGTCCGGCTCGCCAACGACACCGAGTACGGGCTCTCGGGCTCCCTGTGGACCCGCGACGTGGGCCGCGCCCTGCGGGTCTCCCGGGCCGTGCGGGCCGGCAACCTGTCGGTCAACTCGCATTCCAGCGTGCGGTACTGGACGCCGTTCGGCGGCTTCGGCTCCTCCGGGATCGGCCGGGAGCTCGGCCCGGACGCCCTGGCCGCCTTCACCGAGACCAAGAACGTCTTCATCAGCACGGAAGGGTCCGACCGATGACCGACACCCTTGAGCAGCCCGTCTGCCGCCGCCTCGTGGGCCGTACCGCCGTCGTCACCGGGGCGGGCAGCGGCATCGGCCTGGCGACCGTCCGCCGTCTCGCCGCGGAGGGCGCGCACGTGGTGTGCGGCGACGTCGACGAGACCACCGGCAAGGCCGCCGCGGACGAGGTGGGAGGGCTGTTCGTGCAGGTGGACGTCACCGACCCGGAGCAGGTGGAGGCGCTGTTCCGCACCGCCTTCGAGACCTACGGGTCGGTGGACGTGGCCTTCAACAACGCCGGCATCTCGCCGCCCGACGACGACTCCATCCTGGACACCGGACTGGAGGCGTGGAAGCGGGTCCAGGAGGTCAACCTGACCTCGGTGTTCCTGTGCTGCAAGGCCGCCATCCCGTACATGCGGCGGCAGGGCAAGGGCTCGATCATCAACACGGCGTCCTTCGTGGCCCGGATGGGCGCGGCCACCTCGCAGATCTCCTACACCGCCTCCAAGGGCGGCGTGCTCGCCATGTCCCGTGAGCTCGGTGTGCAGTTCGCCCGCGAGGGCATCCGCGTCAACGCCCTGTGCCCCGGCCCCGTCAACACCCCGCTGCTGCGGGAGCTGTTCGCCAAGGACCCCGAGCGGGCCGCGCGCCGGCTCGTGCACATCCCGGCCGGCCGGTTCGCGGAGGCCGAGGAGATCGCCGCCGCCGTGGCCTTCCTCGCCAGCGACGACTCCTCCTTCGTCAACGCCACCGACTTCCTCGTCGACGGCGGCATTTCGGGCGCGTACGTCACGCCGCTGTAGCGGACGGAGGTGTACGGTCCCGGGCATATGGGACACCTGAAGCGACGACGCCCGTTCCTCCGTGCCGCCCGGACCCTCGCCGCGGCCATCGCCCTGGTGGCCGCGGCGGCCCCGGCGCCGGCCGCCGCCCCGCGGACGGCCCCGGCCGCCGACTGCCCCCGCCTCGCCGGGGACTGGGCCGGCGGCAACCGGGAGCGGCTGCAACGGCTGATCGACACCGTGGGGCCGTGCGCCACCGGCCGGCGCGGGGCGCGCCCGGTCGCCGTCTTCGACTGGGACAACACCCTCGTCAAGAACGACGTCACCGACGCCACCCTCTCCTGGGCACTGCGCCACGACCGGCTGCGGCGGCCCGCCGACTGGTCCGACACCAGCCCGTGGCTCACCCCCGCCGCCGAAGGCGCCCTGCGGGCGGCCTGCGGACGCAAGCCGGCCGGCGGCGCGATGCCCACCTCCGCGATGCCTGCCTGCGCCGACGAGATCTCCCTGATCCGCGAGACCGGGCGCACCGCCGCCGGCGAGCCCGCCTTCGCCGGGTCCTGGAACCACCGCCGCACCGTCCCCCAGTACGCCTGGGTGCCCCGGCTGTTCGCCGGACTCACCGAGCAGGAGGTCCGCGAGGTGGCCGCGGCGGCACGGAAGGAGGCGCTGGCCGCGCCCGTCGGCTCCACGGTCCGGCTGGGCACCCGCTCCGTTCCCGGCTGGGTCCGCTACTACGACCAGCAGCGCGAACTCGTGGCCGCCCTGCGGCAGGCCGGGTTCGCGGTCCACGTGGTCTCCGCCGGGTTCGAGCCCGTCACCGAGGTCTGGTCAGGGGCCCTCGGCGTGGACGCCAGGCACACCGCCGCCATCCGCGCCGTCACGGACGCGCGGGGGCGGATCACCATGGACGCCGCGGGCTGTGGGGGGGTGGGCGTCAACCGGGGCGAGGCGATCCCGTACATCGAGGGCAAACGCTGCTGGATCAACGAGCGGATCTACGGGGTGCGGGGCGCGGCCGCCTGGGAACGGCAGCGGCCCGCGCGCCGTCCCGCGCTCGGCGCGGGCGACGCGGACACCGACGTCACCTTCGTGGGCGACGCCACCGGGCTGCGGGTGGTGCTCGACCGGCACAAGCCGGAGATCATGTGCCGGGCGCTCGACGACGCCGACGGCAGGTGGCTGGTCCAGCCGATGTTCCTCCAGCCGCTCGCCCCGCCGCGCGCCCCCTACCCCTGCTCCACCACGGCCTTCACCCTGCCCGACGGCGGCGAAGCCCCGGTCCGCCGCGACGACGGCACCGTCATCCCCGACCAGCCCCACTGAGTACCGTCCGTGTTGCTCGGAGGTGAGCCCCGAATTCGCTGCTGGAGCAGCGAATTCGGGGCTCACCTCGCATGATGCCTCACCTCAGAGGAAGGTCATGCCCTCGCCCCGGTAGGTGGGGGCCGCGGCGACGACCCGGTCGCCCTCCACCAGGTGCAGGGTGTCGAAGCGTTCGCACAGCTCGCCCGCCTTGGCGTGACGGAACCACACCCGGTCGCCGACCAGCAGGTCGTCCGCGGCCGCCCCCAGCAACGGCGTCTGCACCTCGCCGGCGCCCTCCATCGCGTCGTACCGCAGCCCCTCCGGCAGGTACGGCTGCGGGAGCCGGTCCGGGCCGGGCGCGCCGGACGCCGGGTAGCCGCCGCCCAGCACCGTCACCGCGCCCACGCCCGGCCGCCGCACCACCGGCTGGGCGAACAGCGCGGCCGGGCGGGCGTGGAAGGACGTGTAGTGGTCGAAGAGCCGCGGCACGAACAGCCCCGAGCCCGCGGCCACCTCGGTGACCGCCTCCTCCGCCACCGTGTGCTGCACGCTCCCCGTGCCGCCGCCGTTGACGAACTCCAGGTGCGGCGCGACCTCACGCACCGCCCGGACCGCCGCCGCCCGCCGCGCCGCCAGCTCGCGCCGCGCGGCCGCCTGCATCAGCCGCACCGCGCGCGACTTCAGCGGCTTGCCGGCCACCGCGTCGCCCACCCCGGCGACGTGACCCTCGTACGCCATCACGCCGACCAGCCGGAACCCCGGCCGGGCGGCCACCGCGCGCGCCATCTCGGCCACCTGCTCCGGGGCGTGCAGCGGAGAGCGGCGGGCGCCCACCCGGATCCGCCCGCCCAGCAGCCGCAGCGAGGTGTCCAGCTCCACACAGACCCGGACCGTCTCCCGGCCCTCCCCGCGCGCCTCCTCGATCAGCCGCAGCTGCGCCGGATCGTCGACCATGACCGTCACCGCGGCGGCGAGCTTGGGGTCGGCGCACAGCTCGGCGAAGGCCGAGCGGTCCGCGGACGGATAGGCGCAGAGCACGTCGCCGAAGCCGCCGCGGGCCAGCCACAGGGACTCCGGCAGGGTGAACGACATGATCCCGGCGAACCCCGGCCGCGCCAGCACACGCTCCAGCAGCGGCCGGCAGCGGACCGACTTGCTGGCCACCCGCACGGGTTTGCCGCCGGCCCGGCGGACCAGGTCGTCGGCGTTGGCGTCGAAGGCCTCCAGGTCGACGACGGCCAGCGGCGCGTCGAGATGGGCGGTGGCCCGGTCGTACCGGGCCCGGTCGGCGGCTCGGGCAGTCATGGTCGCAGCGTGCCAGGCATGGGCACGCCAGGGTAGGGGGACGATCCGGGCAGATGCCGCGACCGCGAGAACCGGTTCCCGTGCCCGCGGCGTCTGGCCGTAGAGTGACGCGCACACCAGGCACGAGGCGGGGGTGGAGATGAGCACGGAAGCGCGCCGTCCGGCGCCGCCGGTCCGGCCGCCGCACGACCCGCCGCCCTCCGCCACGCCCCGCTCCCCGCAGCACGGCGAGACCGAGCAGGCCACCGGGTCCGGGACGCCGCCTCCGCCCCCGGCGACCGCGCGGTTCCCCGACACGCCCCCGGCCGTGGGGTCACGGCAGACCGCCCAGGAGACCACCGTCCGCCTGCGCCCCGTGCCGTCCGGCCCGGTCCGGCGCGCGACGCCCGAGCGGCCGCCGTGGGGACCGCCGAACGCCGGCCCGGTCACCGACTCCGCCTCCTCGGCCGCGCCCTTCGGCTCCCCGGCGCCCGGCGCCGCCCCCGCCCCCGCTCCTCCGGCACGCCCGCGCGGGCGGCTGGGCGCGGCGCTGGCCTGCGGGCTGCTGGGCACCGGGCTGCTGGCCGCCGGCGTCACCGCGGGGATCACCGGCGGGGCCGACGGCGGCGCGGACTCCTACGCCGAGGCCCGCGAGATGTGGCGCACCACCCCGGTGGACGAGCTCTTCCCGCCCTCCGTCAAGGGCCGGGACCTCGGCCCCGGCGGCGCCGACCGCACCTGGAAGCGCGTCGCGGTCGCCCCCGACGGCGACTGCTCCGGCGCCTTCGACCCCGCGCTGCGCAGGACACTGGCCGCGGTCGGCTGCGAGCGCCTGCTGCGCGCCACCTACACCGACGCCACCCGAAGCCACCTGGTCACCGTCGGCCTGCTCTTCACCGAGGGCGACGCCGACCGGATGCGCGCGCTGCGCACCAAGGTGGCCAAGGGCCGGCTGGACCGCAGCGCCGACCGGCTGCCCCGCCCGTACGCGGCCGAGGGCACCCTCGCCGAGGGGTTCGGCGACGAGCAGCGGGCCTCGTGGGCGATCGACGTGCTCACCGAGGCGCCTGTCGTGGTCTACGCCGTCTCCGGCTGGGCCGACGGCCGTGAGGTGAGCGAGCCGGTGCCGGCCCCGGACGCGCTTCAGGGCTCCGTGGACGCGGCCCCCGCGCAGGCCGGGCTCGGCCACGACGCGGGCCGGCTGGCCGGCCTGTTCGCCCGGGACCTCCGCAAGGCCGTCGCCCCGCCCCGGGAGACCCCGTCGTGACCCACACCCCCCGCACCCCGCACGGCCCCGGCACGACCGGCGGCCGGGCGCCGGCCTTTGAGGACGCCCCGGATCCGCGCCGGGCCGCCCCGCGCCGCCGCGCGGCCGGTCCCGGCCGACGGGTGGCCGGCCTGGGCGCCGTGCTGGGCGCGGTCCTGGTGCTGCAGCCGGCGACCGTGGCGCACGCCGACCTGATCCGGGACGGGCAGTGGGCGCTGCGCGAGCTGCGCGCGGAGCAGGCCTGGCGGACCACGCGCGGTGCGGGCGTCACCGTCGCCGTGCTGGACACCGGGGTCGACGCGGACCACGAGGACCTGGCGGGCAACGTACTGACCGGCAAGGACCTGGTCGGCTTCGGCGCCGGGCCGGGTGACGACGCCTGGGCGGGCCACGGCACCGCCATGGCGGGCATCATCGCCGGTCACGGCCACGGCTGGAACCACGGCGACGGCGTGATGGGTCTCGCCCCGGAGGCCCGGATCATGCCGGTGCGGGTCATCCTCGAGGAGAGCGACCCGCAGCTGTCCAAGGCCCGGCGGACCCGCGCGAACGCGCTGGCCGAGGGCATCCGGTGGGCCGTCGACCACGGCGCGGACGTCATCAACCTCTCGCTGGGCGACGACTCCAAGTCCGCCCACCCCGAACCCGAGCAGGACGAGGCCGTGCAGTACGCGCTGGCCAAGGGGGTCGTCGTGGTGGCCTCGGCCGGCAACGGCGGCGAGTCCGGCAACCGGGTGTCCTACCCGGCGGCCTACCCCGGCGTCATCGCGGTGACGGCGGTGGACCGCGACGGCAGGCGGGCCGACTTCTCCACCCGGCGGTGGTACGCCACGGTCAGCGCGCCCGGCGTGGACGTGGTGACGGCCGACCCGGACGGGCAGTACTACGAGGGCTGGGGCACCAGCGCGGCGGCCGCGTGGGTGTCGGGGGCGGCGGCGCTGCTGAAGTCGGAGCACCCCGAGCTCACGCCCGCCCAGGTCAAGCGGCTGATCGAGGACACCGCCCAGGACTCCCCGAAGGGCGGACGCGACGACTCCCGGGGCCACGGCCTGGTGAACCCCGTCGGCGCGCTCCAGGCGGCGGAGAAGAGCGAGCCGGAGGAGCGGCGGGTGGCCGCCCAGTACGCCGACCGGTACTTCGGGGACGGGCCGGGCGACGCGGTCGGCGAGTCCGACGGCCCGGACTGGGCGTTCCCCGCCGCGGGCGCGGGCATCGTCCTGCTCCTGGCCGCCGCCCTCCTGGTCCGCCCCCGCGTCCGCCGCTGACGCGACCAGGTCCCGCGTCCGACGCCGACGCCACGAGGCCCCGCGTCCGCCGCCGACGCCACCAGGCCCCAGGCCCCCGGCCGCCGCCGATCCCGTGCCCGGCCCGGCCCCGTGCCTCGCCGCAGGGCGCTCCCGGCCGCGGCGATAGGGTCGGGGCGTGAACAAGAACATCCCCGACCCCGGGTTCGCCGACGACGACGGCTCCGCGGACCCCCGCCTCGCCGCCGCCCTGGAGGCCTGGTCGAAGGACCGCACCGCGCACGGCCCCGTGCTGGAGGCGCTGAAGGACGCCCGCCTCCTCGTCCCCGTGGTCGCCGTCCTCGGCGAGGTCGAGGTGGACGAGAACGGCCTGCGCCGGGAGAAGACCAGCGACATGGCCGTGCCGACCCTGAAGGCCGGCGACCGCACCGCGCTGCCCGCCTTCACCTCCACCGAGGCGCTGGCCCTGTGGGACCCGGCCGCCCGCCCCGTCGCCGTCCCGCTGGGACAGGCGCTGCGCGCCGCCGCGCACGAGAAGGCGGACACCATCGTGCTGGACCTGGCCGGACCGGTGGCCTACGAGCTGAACCGCCCGGCGCTGCTGGCGCTGGCCGAGGGCCGCACCGCCCTCGACCCGTCGGCCGACCCGGCCGTCGCGGACGCGGTCCGCGCGACGGTCGCCGCCGAGCCCGCGGTGGGGCTGGCCTACCTGCTGCCGGGGGAGCGGGACGGGATGCTCGCGCTGGTGCTGGACGACCCGGAGGCCGCCCCGGCCGTGGTCCGCTCGCTGGCGGGACGGCTCGCGGAGGACGAGACGCTGAGGGCCCGCCTGCTGCGCGGTCTCGACCTGGCGGTGGTGCCGGCCGGGACCTCGCTGCCGGGCGAGCCCCTGTACGTGCGCTGAGCTGTACGTGCCCGGGCGCGCCGCGCCGGGCGCGCCGCGCCGGTGTCGGCGTCAGCCCCAGACGGGGCCCGTGTACTTCTCGCCCGGGCCCTGCCCCGGCTCGTCCGCGACGGTGGACGCCTCGCGGAAGGCGAGCTGAAGCGACTTCAGGCCGTCCTTCAGCGGGGCGGCGTGGAAGGAGCTGATCTCGGTGGCGCTCGCGTCCAGCAGGCCGGCCAGCGCGTGGATCAGCTTGCGGGCCTCGTCGAGGTCCTTGTACTTGTCACCCTCGTCGGTGAGGCCGAGGTTGACCGCGGCGGCGCTCATCAGGTTCACGGCGACCGTCACGATGACCTCGACGGCGGGGACCTCCGCGATGTCACGGGTCATGGCGTCGAAGTCGGGCGTCTCAGAACTCTCACTCATGCCCCACACGATAGGCGCAGGCCCGGCCCCGTCCTCGCGCGGGACCACCGCCGCCGCGCGTGCGGCACCGCGTTGGCGGCGCGCCCGGCGACCTGCTAATCTTGTGTCCACGACCGGCCGGACACGTGTGTCGTGAGACCACGGACCCGGCCCACAAGTGGAGTCCTTCGAACTCCCACCTGGCTGCCCACGGGGCGGCGGGTCACCGGTCAGCGAGAGCCGTCCTTCCAGGACGTCGTTTCGCCGAATGCGCGCCCCGCGACGATCGCGGCGGTGCTCCGGTAGCAGTTCGAGGAGCCCCGCCTGTGAGACCGTGCGGGGCATTTTTCGTGTCCCGGCGCGGTTAGGTCCCACGAAGACACAGACGTCCGCGGCTGTCACACCAGGCTGCCGCGAGGTGCTACCGAGGAGGATCCATCAGCGCCGAGCCCCGCATCAACGACCGGATTCGCGTTCCCGAGGTGCGACTTGTCGGTCCCAGCGGCGAGCAGGTCGGGATTGTCCCGCTTGCCAAGGCCCTGGAGCTTGCGCAGGAGTACGACCTGGACCTGGTCGAGGTCGCGGCGAACGCCCGTCCGCCCGTGTGCAAGCTCATGGACTACGGGAAGTTCAAGTACGAGTCGGCCATGAAGGCCCGTGAGGCGCGCAAGAACCAGGCGCACACGGTCATCAAGGAGATGAAGCTCCGGCCGAAGATCGACCCGCACGACTACGACACCAAAAAGGGTCACGTCGTCCGGTTCCTCAAGCAGGGTGACAAGGTCAAGATCACGATCATGTTCCGCGGTCGTGAGCAGTCCCGCCCCGAGCTGGGCTACCGACTGCTGCAGCGTCTGGCGGAGGATGTGGCCGACCTCGGGTTCGTCGAGTCGAACCCGAAGCAGGACGGCCGCAACATGATCATGGTCCTCGGTCCGCACAAGAAGAAGACCGAGGCGATGGCCGAGGCCCGCGAGGCCCAGGCGGCCCGCAAGGCGGACGCGAAGGCCAACCCCGGCAAGTCGCAGAACGCCGCCGAGGCCGAGGCTTCCGCCGACGACCAGGCCGAGGCTCCCGCCGACGACCAGGCAGAGGCCTCGACCGACGCCTGATCCTCCTGGACGCACGTCCGGGATTGTCCAGCACAACAGAGCGACGCTCCGTACAGTGCCCGGCCTGGCCGCCGACAGGCAGCCGAACCGGGCACCGGAGCGCCACCGACGAGGAGAGAACGGCGCTATGCCGAAGAACAAGTCGCACAGCGGTGCCAGCAAGCGCTTCAAGATCACCGGCTCCGGCAAGGTGCTCCGCGAGCGCGCCGGCAAGCGCCACCTGCTCGAGCACAAGTCGTCCCGTCTGACGCGTCGCCTGACCGGCAACGCCGAGATGGCCCCGGGCGACGCCAAGAAGATCAAGAAGCTTCTCGGCAAGTGACGCCCCGGCGGCCCGGCCGCCGGACGTCAGTCAGACCGGGACCCAAGTCGTTTCCGGGCCGTGTGACCAACCACCGCGGCCCCGCTACAAGGAGTTAAAAAGTGGCACGCGTCAAGCGGGCAGTCAACGCCCACAAGAAGCGCCGGGCGATCCTCGAGCAGGCCTCCGGCTACCGCGGTCAGCGTTCGCGCCTGTACCGCAAGGCCAAGGAGCAGGTCACCCACTCGCTGGTCTACAACTACAACGACCGCAAGAAGCGCAAGGGTGACTTCCGTCAGCTGTGGATCCAGCGCATCAACGCCGCTGCCCGCGCCAACGGCATGACCTACAACCGCTTCATCCAGGGTCTGAAGGCCGCCAACGTCGAGGTGGACCGCAAGATCCTCGCGGAGCTCGCCGTCAACGACGCCACCGCCTTCGCGGCCCTGATCGAGGTCGCCCAGAAGGCGCTCCCCGCGGACGTGAACGCGCCGAAGGCCGCGTGACGTCTGCCGGTGGACACCGGCTGTGACACCCCGGACCCGCAGGCCTGACGGCCTGCGGGTCCGGACGTGTGTGGGCCCCGGCCCCCGGCCCGGCCTCCCGGACGGCTTCCGCCCCCGGCGGATCCCGCCGTCCGGCCGCGCGCCTCGTCCGGCCCCACCAGCGCACCCGGCCTCCGTGACACCTGGCCGCAGCGACACCGGCTCCGGTGACCGCCGGCCTCCGCGACACCTGGCTCCGGCGACCACCGGTCCTGGCGACAGCGGCTCCACCGGGTCCCCGGCAACCAACGGCTCCGGCGGTCACCGATCCCGTCGAGCCCGGCCCCGGACCACCCGGCCTCGCGCCGTGGGCCTTGACGCCGCGCCCGCGCGTCCCCGCCCCGCTCCGCCCCGTCCGGGGACAGGCGGCCGGCCCCGAGGTCCCTCCGTTCCCGCTTCTTCCGAAGGTGAGCCCATGCCCTCCGCAGCCCCCGAGCTGATCTCCCCGCGTTCCCCTCGTGTCGCCGCAGCCCGGCGGCTGGCGAAGCGGAACTTCCGGAGCAAGGAGCGGCTCTTCCTCGCCGAGGGGCCGCAGGCGGTCCGCGAGGCGGCGGCGCACCGCGGGGAGGACGGCGCTGCCACCCTGGTGGAGCTGTTCACCACGCCCGAGGCGGCCGACCGCTACCCGGGCATCGTCGGCGAGGCCCGCGCGGCCGGCGCCCGGGTCCACCTGGCGGACGAGCAGGTGATCGCCGACATCTCGACCACCGTCACCCCGCAGGGCCTGGTCGGCGTCTGCCGTTTCCTGGACACCCCGTTCGAGGAGATCCTCCGCGCCCGCCCGAAGCTGGTCGCCGTCCTCGCCAACGTCCGCGACCCCGGCAACGCGGGCACCGTGCTGCGCTGCGCCGACGCGGCGGGCGCCGAGGCCGTGGTGCTCACCGACGCCTCCGTGGACCTCTACAACCCGAAGGCCGTCCGCGCCTCCGTCGGCTCCCACTTCCACCTGCCGGTGGCGGTGGGCGTGCCCGTGGAGCGGGCCGTCGCCGGGCTCAAGGAGGCCGGGGTGGGCGTGCTGGCCGCCGACGGCGCCGGCACCCACGACCTCGACCACGAGCTGGACACCGGCTCCATGGGCGGGCCCACCGCCTGGGTCTTCGGCAACGAGGCATGGGGCCTGCCCGAGGAGACCCGCGCCCTCGCGGACGCCGTGGTGCGCGTCCCGATCCACGGGAAGGCCGAGAGCCTCAACCTCGCCACGGCCGCCGCGGTGTGCCTCTACGCGTCCGCCCGTGCACAGCGCGCCTCCGGAGGGTGCCGCTCCGTCACCGACAGCTAGTAGGGTGACTGCCTCGGGGGCCCTCCCAACAGACAGAGGCGGGTACGGGGATGAGCGTCGGCACCAGGACACCAACGGGCACGCCGTCCGGCACCGCGCCGGGCGCGCGGCCCCCGCGCGAGGACGCGCCGGACCCGCCCGCGGTGGGCCCCGACGAGCTCCCCGACGGTCTGGTGGTCGCCGACGAACGCGGCCGGGTGGTCTGCTTCAACGCGGCCGCCGAGCGCATCACCGCCACCCCGGCCGACGAGGCCCTCGGACTGTCCCTGGAGCGGGCCCTCCCGCTGGAGGACCTGGAAGGCCGCCGCTGGTGGCGGCTGACCGACCCCTACGACGGACTGACCATCCGCACCCGCCAGCCCGAGCGCAACCTGCTGCTGCCCGGCGGCCGCGAGGTCCTGGTCTCCGCCCGCTACGTCCGTGAGCGCCCCACCGGCCCGGTCCGCCGGGTGGTGGTGTGCCTGCGCGACACCGAGGCCCGCCGCCGCACCGAGCGCAGCCACGCCGAGCTGATCGCCACCGTCGCCCACGAGCTGCGCTCGCCGCTCACCTCCGTCAAGGGGTTCACGGCCACCCTGCTGGCCAAGTGGGAGCGCTTCACCGACGACCAGAAGCGGCTGATGCTGGAGACCGTCGACGCGGACGCCGACCGCGTCACCCGGCTGATCGCCGAGCTCCTCGACATCTCCCGCATCGACTCCGGCCGCCTCGAGCTGCGCCGCCAGCCCGTCGACATCGCCGCCGCCGTCGACCGCCACATCCAGGCCTACGTCGCCGCAGGCCAGAGCCCCGACCGGTTCCTGCTGCGCGTCGAGCGGCCGCTGCCCGGCCTGTGGGCCGACCCCGACAAGATCGACCAGGTGCTCGGCAACCTGCTGGAAAACGCCGTGCGCCACGGCGGCGGGACTGTCACCATCGACGTCACGGCCCAGGCCTCGCCCCGTGAAGGGGAGGAGGCCGTCACGTCGGTCACGGTGAGCGACGAGGGCCCCGGTATCCCGGAGGAGTCCATGAACCGCGTCTTCACCCGCTTCTGGCGGGGCAGCAAGCGCGGCGGCACCGGCCTCGGGCTCTACATCGTCAAGGGCATCGTCGAGGCCCACTCCGGGGTCATCACGGTCGGGCGGGCCGCCTCCGGCGGCGCCCAGTTCCGATTTACCCTGCCCGTGGGCACCCCGGCGTACCTCCTCTGAGGGACCACCTCCTGAGGTCACCGACGCCGGACCGCGGCCCACGGGCGCATCAGCGCATACCCGCCCCGTTAGACTCGGCCCCTGGCACCTTTGTGTCCCCGTTCCCGGGACACGTCGTCCCACCACCCGGACGGCGGCCCAGGACAGGCCGTCCCGGCGGGGCCACTCCAGCCAGCCAATCGGAAGAGCACGGGAAGAGATGTCGGCACCGAATAAGTCGTACGACCCGGTAGAGGTCGAGGCGTTGAAACCGGAAAACATCGAGCGCATGCGGGACGAGGCGCTCGCCGCCTTCGCCGCCGCCGACTCGCTCGAGGCCCTCCAGGAGGCGAAGACCGCCCACGCCGGCGGCGCCTCGCCGCTGGCGCTCGCCAACCGCGAGATCGGCGCCCTGCCCCCGCAGGCCAAGGCCGAGGCGGGCAAGCGCGTGGGCCAGGCCCGCGGCGCCGTCAACAAGGCCCTCGCCGTCCGTCAGACGGAGCTGGAGGCCGAGCGCGACGCCCGTGTGCTGGTCGAGGAGTCGGTGGACGTCACCCTCCCCTACGACCGCGTCCCGGCCGGCGCCCGCCACCCGCTGACCACCATGATGGAGCGCGTCGCGGACGTCTTCGTCTCGATGGGCTACGAGATCGCCGAGGGCCCCGAGGTCGAGGCGGAGTGGTTCAACTTCGACGCCCTGAACTTCGGCCCGGACCACCCGGCCCGGCAGATGCAGGACACCTTCTTCGTCGACGGCCCCGAGACCGGCTCCGACAGCGGTGTCGTGCTGCGCACCCACACCTCGCCGGTGCAGGCGCGCACCCTGCTCGAGCGTGAGGCGCCGGTCTACGTGGTCTGCCCCGGCCGCGTCTACCGGACCGACGAGCTGGACGCCACGCACACCCCGGTCTTCCACCAGATCGAGCTCCTCGCCGTCGACGAGGGCCTGACCATGGCCGACCTCAAGGGCACCCTGGACCACATGGTGCAGGCGCTGTTCGGCGCGGACATGAAGACCCGGCTGCGGCCGAACTTCTTCCCGTTCACCGAGCCGTCCGCCGAGATGGACATGCTCTGCTACGTCTGCAAGGGCGAGTCCATCGGCAACCCCGACCGGCCCTGCCGCACCTGCTCCAGCGAGGGCTGGATCGAGCTCGGCGGCTGCGGCATGGTCAACCCGCGGGTGCTCACCGCCTGCGGCGTCGACCCGGAGAAGTACAGCGGCTTCGCCTTCGGGTTCGGCATCGAGCGGATGCTGATGTTCCGCCACAACGTCGAAGACATGCGAGACATGGTCGAGGGTGACGTCCGGTTCACCCGGCCGTTCGGGATGGAGATCTGATGCGGGTCCCGCTTTCTTGGCTGCGGGAGTACGTCGACCTGCCGGCGACGGAGACCGGGCGCGACGTCCAGGCCAAGCTCATTTCGGCCGGTCTGGAGGTCGAGACCGTCGAGCAGCTCGGCGCCGACCTCAAGGGCCCTCTCGTCGTCGGCCAGGTGCTGACCATCGAGGAGCTGGAGGGCTTCAAGAAGCCCATCCGCTTCTGCACCGTCGACGTCGGCCAGGCCAACGGCACCGGTGAGCCGCAGGAGATCGTCTGCGGCGCCCGGAACTTCTCCGTGGGCGACAAGGTCGTCGTGGTCCTGCCCGGCGCCACCCTGCCCGGCGGCTTCCACATCGCCGCCCGCAAGACCTACGGCAAGACCTCCCACGGCATGATCTGCTCCACCGACGAGCTCGGCATGGGCGACGACGGCACGCACGGCATCATCGTGCTGCCGCCGGAGCACGAGGTGGGCACCGACGCGATCGAGCTGCTCGAGCTGGTCGACGAGGTCCTCGACATCGCCGTCACCCCCGACCGGGGCTACTGCCTGTCGATGCGCGGCGTCGCCCGCGAGACCGCCACCGCCTACGGTCTGCCGCTGCGCGACCCGGCGCTGCTCGACGTGCCCGCGCCCAACGCGTTCGGCTACCCCGTCCAGATCACCGACCCGCGCGGCTGCGACCGGTTCACCGCCCGCACCGTCACCGGCATCGAGCCGGAGACCCGGTCCCCGATCTGGCTCAAGCGCCGCCTCCAGAAGGCCGGCATGCGCCCGATCTCGCTGGCCGTCGACATCACCAACTACGTGATGCTGGAACTCGGCCAGCCGCTGCACGCCTACGACCGCACCCGCGTCCAGGGCGCGATCGGCGTGCGCCGCGCCGAGAAGGGCGAGAAGCTCACCACGCTCGACGACGTGACCCGCACCCTCGACCCCGAGGACCTGGTCATCGTCGACGACCGCGGGCCGATCGGCCTGGCCGGCGTCATGGGCGGCGCCCACACCGAGATCGGCGACGGCCTGGAGAGCCACACCACCGAGGTGGTCATCGAGGCCGCGCACTTCGACCCGATCGCCATCGCCCGCACAGCGCGCCGGCACAAGCTGTCCAGCGAGGCCTCCCGCCGCTTCGAGCGGGGCGTCGACCCGCTGGCCGCGGCCGCCGCCGCGCAGCGCACCGTCGACCTGCTGGTGCTGCTGGCCGGCGGCACCGCCGACGCCGGCGTCACCGAGGTCGCCGCGCCCTCCGCGCCGGCCACCATCACCATCCCCGCCGACCACCCCGACAAGGTGGCGGGCATGGCGTACGGCCGCGAGACGGTGGTGCGCCGCCTCCAGGAGATCGGCTGCGACGTCTACGGGCAGGACGAGCTGGTCGTGTCCGTGCCGTCCTGGCGGCCCGACCTGACCGACCCGAACGACCTCGCCGAGGAGGTCATCCGGCTCGAGGGCTACGAGAACCTGCCCTCCACGCTGCCCCGGCCCCCGGCCGGACGCGGGCTCACCCCCCGCCAGCGGCTGCACCGCCGGATCGGCCGCGCGCTGGCCGCCGCCGGCTACGTCGAGGCGCTCAACTACCCGTTCATGGGCACCGCGGTCCTCGACCAGCTGAACATCCCCGCCGACGACCCGCGGCGCACCCTGGTGACCCTCGCCAACCCGCTCTCCGACGAGGAGCCGGCGCTGCGCACCACGCTGCTGCCGGGCCTGCTCGGCGCGCTGCGGCGCAACGACGGCCGCGGATCGCACGACCTCGCGCTCTTCGAGGCGGGCCTGGTCTTCCACCCGAAGGCCGAGCGGAGCGTCGCCGGCATCCTGCCGGTGCACGGCCGTCCCGCCGACGAGGACCTCGCGACCCTCCAGGCCGCGCTGCCCGACCAGCCCAAGCACGCCGCGGTCGTCCTGGCCGGCGCCCGCGAGCAGGCCGGCTGGTGGGGCAAGGGACGCCCGTCCGACTGGGCCGACGCCGTCGAGGCGGCCCGGATCCTCGCCCGTGAGGCGGGGACCGAGCTGATCGTCCGCAAGGGCCAGTACGAGCCGTGGCACCCGGGCCGCTGCGCCGAGCTGCTGGTCGTGCTCGACGGCGAGGAGCGGGTGATCGGCCACGCCGGCGAGCTGCACCCCGGCGTGCTCAAGACGCTGGGCCTGCCGGCCCGGACCTCGGCCATGGAGATCGACCTGGACGCGCTGGAGCGCGCCTCGGCCGGTCTGCTGCACGCGCCGCGGATCTCCGCCATGCCGGTCGCCACCCAGGACGTGGCGCTCGTCGTCGACCAGGCCGTCCCGGCCGCCGAGGTCGAGACCGCGCTGCGCGAGGGGGCGGGCGAACTGCTGGAGGACATCCGGCTGTTCGACGTCTACCGCAACGAGGAGCAGCTGGGCGACGGACGCAAGTCCCTCGCCTACGCGCTGCGCTTCCGCGCCGCCGACCGGACGCTGACCGCGGACGAGGCCTCGGCCGCGCGCGACGCCGCGGTCGCCACGGCCGCCGAGCGTTTCGGCGCGGTGCTGCGCGGGGCGTGACCCCCAGAGGTACCGGGTCTCCACCCGGACGCGGGCCCGTCCTCCTCACCGGAGGGCGGGCCCGCTCCCGTACGGGGGAAGGAGGGCGGGCCCGCCCGCGTGCCGGGGAAGGGTGGACGGCGGGCCGGCGTCGGTGGCGTGAGGGGGGAGACGGCGGCCCGCCGAGCGACCAGGCAACCGTGCCGGCCCGGCGTGGCGTAAGCACGCGTACCGGCCCTCATGTGGCGTTCCGTTCGCACCCCGTGTGAACCGGGACCCACTACCCTGACGGAACCGAGGCACCGGAGGGGACCCCACATGACCCCGAGACAGCCCAACACCCTGCTGGACGCGCTCCTCGACGAGGCGGGCGTCTCGCACGCCGGTCTGGCCGCCCGGGTGAACGCCGCGGGGCAGGCCCGCGGTCTGCCCCTGCGCTACGAACACACCGCCGTGGCCCGGTGGCTGAAGGGGCAGCGGCCCCGCGGCCAGGTGCCCGACCTGATCTGCGAGGTGCTCTCCGCCCGGCTGCGCCGCCCGGTCACCCTGGACGACATCGGCCTCGGCGTCCCCGGCGCGCCCGCCTCGCCGCACGCCGGTTCGCTGTCCGGCTTCGTGGACCGCGCCACCGCGCTGTGGCGCTCCGACGAACTCCAGCGGCCGCACGTCCTCGGCGCGCCCGCCGTCACCGGGACGCCGGCCGTGATGCCGGTGTGGGAGTGGGAGAACCCGCCGGAGGACGCCGACGTCTCCCGCGGCGGCAGCCTCCGGGTGTCCCCGGACGACATCGAGACGCTGCGGGCGGCGCGGACCCACTACGAGCACATGTACCGCAAGGCCGGCGGGGTGGCGACCCGCGCCCGGGTGGTCGGCTTCCTCAACAACGAGGCGGCGCCGCTGCTGCGGGGCAGCTACCCCGACTCCACCGGACGCCAACTGCACCGGGCCACCGGCGCGTTGGTGGCCGTGGCCGGGATCTGCGCCTACGACTCCGACGTCCAGGGCCTCGCCCAGCGGTACTTCCACCAGGCGCTGCGACTGGCGAAGGCCAGCGGGGACCGGGGGCTGGGCGCCTACGTCATCGCCCTGCTCGTCAACCAGGCGCTGTTCATGCGGGAGTTCCGCCAGGCCGTCGCGTTCGCGGAGGCGGCGTTACGCACGGCCGGGCGGGACATCACCCCGGCCCTCGCCTCCGACCTGTACGCCATGCAGGCCAAGGCGTACGCGCACCTCGGCGACGGCGCGGAGTCGCTCGCCCGCATCCGGCGGGCCGAGGAGGCCGCCGAGCGCATCCACCGCGGCCACGAACCCGACGAGACGGGTTACGTCCAGCCAGGCCTGGTCAACGTGCAGGTGGCGGAAGCCCTGCTGAGCCTCGGCGACCTGACCGCCGCCGGCGCGCACGCCGAGGCCGCCGTCGGCACTCCGGCGCACGACCGCGGCCGGGTGCACCGGCTGGCCATGCTCAGCCAGGTCGAACTGCGCCGCGGGGACGTGGACAAGGCGGCCGTCACCGCCGCGGAGATGGCCCGGCTGGCCCGCGGCGTGGAGTCCCAGCGGCTGCGGGACCGGCTGCGCACGGTGCGCGAACACCTGCTGCGCAGCGACTGCGCGAGCACCCGCGAGGCGGCCGAACTCATCGACGCGGCGCTGCGCGTGCCGCTCCAGTAGGCCCGCACGAGCCGTTCCGCGAGCCGTTCCGCTCCCCATGGGCCCTGCTGCCGGCCCCCGTACGGCTGCGATATTGCCACTCATTCGTCGAGAACCGTCGAAAGGTGGCAGAAACATGCAGTGGGTGAAACTGAATGAGCAACCGGTGTACGGAAACCGCTGGTTCGACGTCAACCTGGCCGACGTGCGGCTGCCCGACGGGCGGCGCCTGGACCACTACCTGATCCGCATGCGGCCCGTCGCCGTGGCCACGATCGTCAACGAGGCCGACGAGGCGCTGCTGCTGTGGCGTCACCGGTTCATCACCGACAGCTGGGGGTGGGAGCTGGCCGCCGGGGTGGTGGAGGACGGGGAGGACCTCGCGGCGGCGGCGGCGCGCGAGCTGGAGGAGGAGACCGGCTGGCGGCCGGGGCCGCTACGGCACCTGATGAGCGTCGAGCCGAGCAACGGGCTCACGGACGCGCGGCACCACGTGTACTGGGCGGACCGCGGGGAGTTCGCCGGGCATCCGGTGGACGACTTCGAGTCGGAGCGGCGGGAGTGGGTGCCGCTGAAGGTCGTCCCCGACCTGATCGCGCGGGGCGAGGTGCCGGCCTCCGGCATGGCGGCCGCGCTGCTGCTCCTGCACCACCTGCGGCTGGGACAGGACCCGGCGGCCTGACCCGGCGACGGGCCGACCTCAGGCCTAGGGGGCGGGGGAGGGGGCGCCCTCCGCGCCCTCTCCCGCGCCTTCCCCCGCCCCTTCTCCCGCGGCCAGCGGCGAGCGGGCCAGGACGACGCAGCCGAGGGCGATCAGGGTCAGTCCGGCCAGCTGCGGCAGCAGCCACCAGCCGGTGCGCACGTGCTCGCCGAACAGCGTCACCCCGAAGCAGACGCTGATCAGCGCGTCGCCGAGGGTGAGCTGCGGCTGCACCGCGACCAGCGAGCCGGCCTGGAGGGCGTTCTGCAGCAGGAACAGCGCGCCCACACCCACGGCGGCCGTGGCGTAGAGCTGCCACGCCGTCAGCAGCGCGCCCACGCCGCCGGCGTCAAGCCGTGCCATCGCGTCCTTCATCAGCGCCGCGGTCAGCGAGTACGCGCAGGCCGCCGCCAGGCCCAGCAGCGCGCCGCGGGCGTCGCCGCGGGTGGCCCGCGCGGCGACGATCAGCGCGGTCTCGAAGGCTGCCGTCGCCAGCAGCGCGAGCACCCAGGTCTCCCCGTCGACCCCGTCGTGGCCGCCGACCGGGTCGGCGGAGGCGAGGGCGAGCGCCAGCCCGCCCGTCACCGCGGCCACCCCGGCCCACAGGCGGCCCCGCACCCGGGTGCGGGTGATCAGGCCCGCGATCAGCAGGGTCGCCGGGAGCTCGATCACGAAGATCGGCTGGACCAGGGCGATCGGCCCGGTGGCCAGGGCCACCGCCTGGCAGACCGCGGCCACGATCACCATGGCGATGCCGGCCAGCCACACCTTCTGCCGCAGCAGCCGCCCGAAGAGGGACAGCCGCATCGTCTGGTCGTCGGGGATCCGCCGGGCGGCCTGGCGCTGGAGCACCGTTGACGTGCCGTTGCTGAGCGCGGTGAGCACGGCGAAGAGGACGCTGATCACCCGCACCATCATGCGTGCGTGCGGCCCGGGGGACGCGGTGCGACGTGCGACCGTGCGAGTGGTGCGCACGGTCGAGCCGCCCGTGGGGGCTCGGTTCTCCGCAAGGGGCTCAGTTGCCCATGGCCTGCCAGACGGTCACGGCCAGCGCCCCCACGGAGGCGAGCGTGGCCACCGCCCGCAGGGGCCAGCGGTTGCGTTCCAGCGCGGTCACCCGCTCGGCGAGGGCGTCCAGTTCCTTCGCCGTCTCCTCGGCGCGGTGGCCGAGCAGGGCCAGCCCGCCGTCGACGCGTGCCTGCGCCACGTCGCAACGGCGGCGCAGCTCGGCGACCTCCTTGGGCACCACCGGCTGTTCGGGGGTGGCGTTCACCGTTCGCTCCTTCCCTCACCGACCCCCGGCCTCGGCCGGCCGATGGTCGTACCAGCAGTCAACAACGCCGACGGGAAGCCCGGGAGAGTGTGCGTCTGGCATATGCACACCCCTCGCTCACACGGAGTGTGAAACGCCGTCACGCATTGTGGCCGGCGGCGTCGCCATCGGCGTCGGTGTGGCGGATGACCAGCACCGGGCAGGCGGCGTGCTGCACGCAGTGCTGGGACACCGACCCCAGCAGCAGCCCGGAGAAGCCGCCGAGTCCGCGCGCCCCCACCACCAGCAGTTCGGCCCCCCTGGACGCGTCGATCAGCACGCCCGCGGCCGTGCCGTACCGCACCTCGCTGAGGATGCCCACCGGCGGCCGCGCGCCCACCGTCTCCCGCACCGCCTCCTCGAGTTCCTCGAGCGCGCGCGTCCGCAGGGCCGCCTCGTCGCTGCTGGGCGGGGGCAGCCACCCCAGGCTGCCGTGGAAATGCGGGAAGTCCCAGGCGTTCAGCGCCTCCATCGTCCCCCCGGTGCGCTCCGCGTACCGGACCGCCCACCGCAACGCGGCCCTGGACGGGTCCGACCCGTCCACCCCGACCACCACGCGGCCCGGCTCCCCCTGCTCCCGCTGGTCGGTCATGGTTCCTCCTCCGTCGGCGCCGGGCGCCACTGAAGGCGCGCCATATCGTGACAAACAGTACATTCGACAGGCACCACAACGCTGATCGTCGCGCACCAGTGAAAGGGGTAGGCCGCCCGGCCTGAACGCCATGGACCTCGAGTTTCTTCAGCCCCTGTACGAGGCGGACGGCCCGGTGGCCTCCGTGCACCTGGACACCACCCGTTCGTCCCACGACGCCGAGAAACAGATCGAACTGCGCTGGCGCGCGGCGCGCCGGTCACTGGCCGAGCAGGGCGCGGACGAGGAGACGCTCGCCGCCCTCGACGAGGTGGTCGGCGGCGTCGCCGACGTGCCGGGTCCACAGGGGGAGGCCCTTTTCGCCTCGGGCGGCAGGGTCCTGGGCGCCTTCACCCTGGCCGAACCCCCCGCCTCCGACAGCGCCCTGGTGCTCCCCGTCGCCGACCCGCTGGGCCTCGCCGTCGACCGCGACCACCAGCTGCCCCACGTGGTGGTCGCCGTGGACCGCGAGGGCGGCGACGTGTACGCCTACCCGGCCGCCGCGCACGAGGAGTCCTACCGGCGCACCTTCAACGGCAGCACCCTCCACATCACCCGCGTCAAGGCGGGCAAGGAGGCCCAGAAGTCCTACCACCGGCGATCGGTCCAGGTGTGGTCGGAGAACACCGCGCAGGCCGCGGACGGCGTCCGCGAGGCGGCCGCCGACGTGAACGCCGCCGTCGTGCTGGTCGCCGGCGACCCCAAGGCGATCGGGCTGCTGCGCGAGCACCTGACCGACCAGCCGCCGCACGGGAGGATCGTCTACGTCGAGGGAGGCCGCACCGACGACTCCGCCCGGGAGGGCCTGCGGGCGAGCGCCGACGAGGCGATCCGCGAGGCCATGGAAGCCGCCCACCGCGAGGTGCTGGACCGGCTGGAGGCCGAGACGGCGGGCGGACGCGCCCTCCAGGGCATCCCCGCCGTCCAGCAGGCGCTGTCCGAGGGGCGGGTGGAGACCCTGCTGCTCTCCGCCGACCGCTCGGGCGACCCGGACCTCTACGCCTCCCGGACCGACCCCCAGCTCCTGGGCACCGACCCCGCCGAACTCGGCGACGCCTCCGCCCTGTTCAGCGCTCCCGCCGGCACGCTGCTGCTGCGCGCGGCCGCGCTGAGCGGCGCGAACTTCACCGAGCTGCTGCCCCCTGTCTCCGCCACGGACGGCGTGGCGGCCCTGCTGCGCTACTGAGCGGCCGGGCCCATCGGACGCCGCACGCACCCGGTGCCGCACGCACCCGGCCCCGGGCGGACCGTCTCCGCCCGGGGCCGGGTCCTGCGCCGTTCGGGTGTGCGCCGTTCGGGCGCGCCCGCCGGAGTGACGCCGCCGGGACGACCCTGCCGAGGTGGCGCCGCCCTGGTGTGGGCCGGCCGGAGTGACGGCGCCCGGGGTGAGGCCGCCGGGTTGCGGCCGTCCGGGCGCCTCCTCGCGGGCGGAGTGTGCTCAGACGAACAGGACGCTGGAGGCCGCGGGCACCTCGAGCGAGCCGGCCCGCCGCGGCACGCCGTCCTCGTCGAGGTCGAACCAGGTCACGTCCCCCGACCGCTCGTTGGCCGCGTACAGCCGGTCGCCGGACGGGTGCAGCACCAGGTCGCGCGGCCAGCTCCCGCCGCACGGGACGGAGGTGAGGACCTCCAGGCGCTCCCCGTCCTGCGACACCGAGAGGACCACGACGGTGTCCGTGCCGCGCACCGCGGCCCACAGCCGCCGCCCGTCGAGGGAGATCACCGGGGCGGAGGGCTGGACGTGCGCGTCCGTGCCGTCCGGGAAGAGCGGGTACTCGCCGACCGCCCGCAGCTCCCCGGCCGCGGCGTCCCACCGGCAGACGGTGACCACCGGGCGCAGCTCGCCGAGCACGTACACGTGCGTGCCGCGCGGGTGGACGACCAGATGGCGCGGGCCGGTCCCGGGCGGCAGCTCCAGCGCCCCGTGCAGCCGCAGCTCCCCGGAGGCCGCGTCCAGCTCGCACACCCGCACCTCGTCGGTGCCCAGGTCCACGCTCAGCACCCAGCGGCCCGACGCCTCGGGCACCACCACCTGGTGGGCGTGCGGACCTTCCTGCCGGTCGGCGTCCGGGCCGGACCCCTTGTTGCCCAGCAGCCCGCTCGGGGCGCCCGGGGCGCCGTCCGCGGCCAGCGGGAGCGCCGTGACGCTGCCGGAACTGTAGTTGGCCGTCACCAGGTGGCCGCCGGCCACGGCCAGGTGCGTCGGATCGGCCCCTCCCACCGGCACCGGACGGCCGATCGGCTCCGGCGCGGGCCCGGAGACGTCGTAGGCGGCCACCGCCCCCTCGGCCGTCTCCGACACGCAGTACAGGACCGGCCCGCCCGATCCCCGCCCGAGGGCCAGGTACGACGGGTTGGGCACGGTGGCGACGGCGTCCGTCGGGGTCAGCGCCCCGGTGCCGGGATCGACGGTGACCTGCACGATCCCCCGCCCGCCGCTCGTCGTGAACGAACCGATGAAAGCTCTCTGCGCGCCTGTGGTCGTCATGATGATCAGCCTAGGAGCCGACCCGGCGCACCGCGCGCAGGATCCACCCCGCGAGATGCCCTGAACGCACCAATCACCGCGGAGCCCGATTGCGGCCCGTCGCGGCCTCGGTGAGGGTGAGGAGCACAAGCCCGGGCGGGGACCTGGAGGGGCGCCCGCGCGGCCGACCCGAGGACCGGAGCAATCATGGGCAACTTCCCCCAGGCGATCGGCCGCACCGGTGTCCGCGCCACCGGCGCCGACTCCGTACGGCGCACGGCACGCGGGAAGGGCGGCACGCGATGAACATCCGACGACTCGTCGTCTTCGGCGGCACCGGCGACCTGACCGGGCGTTACCTCCTGCCGGCCCTGGCCGCCCTGTACGCCGCCGGACACATCGACGACCGGTTCACCCTGACCGCCGGAAGCCGGGAGGACTGGGACGGCGAACGGTACCGGCAATGGGCCGCCGCCCAGTTCGAACGCCACGGCGCCGGCCTGCCCGACGACGCCGTGCGCGCCGTCACGGCCGCCTGCGACTACCGCAAGGCCGACGTCACCGACCCCGCCGAGGTGGCCGCCCTCGTCGCCGGGAGCGACCCGGTGGCCGTCTACCTGGCCCTGCCGCCCGGACTCTTCGCCGCCACCGTGACCGCCCTGCACGAGGCCGGACTGCCCCGGGGCAGCCGCATCGTGACGGAGAAGCCGTTCGGCGAGAGCCTGGGGGACGCCGAGGAGCTCAACCGGCTGCTCGCCGACGTGCTGCCCGAGCAGGCGGTGTTCCGCGTCGACCACTTCCTGGCCATGACCACCGTGCAGAACCTGCTCGGCAGCCGGCTCGCCAACCGGGTCATGGAACCGATCTGGAACAGCACCCACATCGCCGAGGTGGACATCGTCTGGGACGAGACCCTCGCCCTGGAGGGCCGGGCCGGCTACTACGACCACGTCGGCGCGCTCAAGGACATGATCCAGAACCACCTGCTGCAGATCCTCTGCCTGGTCGCCATGGAACCGCCGCTGACCCTCGGCGAACGGGACCTGCGCGACCGGAAGGTCGACGTGCTGCGCTCGGTGCGCCGCCTGACCGACGCCGACGTCGTCCACCGCACCCGCCGGGCCCGCTACGCCGCCGGGCGCATCGCCGACCACGACGTGCCCGCCTACACCGACGAGGACGGGGTGGACGCCGGACGCCGCACCGAGACCTTCGCCGAGGTCGAGCTGGAACTCGACAGCTGGCGCTGGGCCGGGACCAGGTTCCGGTTGCGCACCGGCAAGGGCCTGGGCCGCGACCGGATGGAGGTCGCGGTGCGCTTCCGGCCCGTCCCGCACCTGCCGTTCGGGCAGGACGAGGACGTCCGGCCCAACGTCCTGCGCTTCGGTCTCGACCCGGAGAGCCTGAGCCTGGACCTCAACGTCGTCGGCTCCCAGGTGGAGAAGCTGACCCAGGTCTCGCTCAGCGCCCGGATGGACCCGCCCGCCCTGCCCGCCTACGGCCAGCTGCTGCTGGACGTGCTGCGCGGCGACCCCGCGCTCTCCATCCGCGGCGACGAGGCCGAGGAGTCCTGGCGGGTCGTCGAGCCGGTGCTGTCCGCCTGGGAGCGGGGACTGGTGCCGCTGGAGGAGTACCCGGCCGGCTCCGACGGGCCGCCGCGCCGCCACACCCCCGAGCGACGGGAGGACCTCCTCCACCAGGACGCGGTGCTCCCGCGGTGACCCCGCCCGGCGAGGAGCGCCCCCGCCCCGGCGACCGGCGCCCGTGCGTGGTGGTCATCGGGGTCTCCGGGGCGGGCAAGTCAACGGTCGCCCGGCTGCTCGCCGAGCGGCTCGGACTGCCCTTCGCCGAGGCGGACGACTTCCACCCGCCCGCCAACATCCGCAAGATGTCCTCCGGCGTCCCCCTCGACGATCACGACCGCCGCTCCTGGCTGGAGACGGTGGGGCGCTGGCTGGACGACCACGACGCCGACGGCAGCGGGGGAGTGGTGGCCTGCTCGGCCCTGCGCCGGCGCTACCGCGACGCGCTGCGCTCCTCCTGCCCGTCCGCCCTCTTCCTCCACCTCACCGCCGAGCCCGGGCTCCTCGCGTCCCGGCTCCACGGCCGCACCGGGCACTTCATGCCGGAGACCCTGCTCGACTCCCAGCTCGCCGTCCTCGAACCGCTCCAGCCCGACGAGCGCGGCGCCACCCTGGACGCCTCGCCGCCACCGGAGGAGATCGCCCGCCGGGCCGCCGAGGCGGTCACCGAGGCCGAGGCGATCTGAGCCGCGGGCCGCGCGGTGACCGGACCGTCGGTGGCGGCAGGGACGCCCCGCGCGGCAGGGACGCCCCGCGCGGCCGACGGGCCGTCACCCGGACGGGCCGGTGCGTTCGCCCCCCGTCCGCGCCGGGCCCAGGCTGTGAAGGTGGCGGACGACGACTCCGCCTCCGCACCCCGACGAAAGGTGACAGCCATGGCGGGCATCCCCGGCGAGGAGCGACACCACAGGGCAGCGCCCGACGACGGCATCCGGCCGTCCACCCCGGGGCAGTTCGCCGGCATCGGCCTGGTGCTCAGCGGTGTGCTGAGCATCCTCCAGGGCATCACCGGCATCGCCCGGGACCGCCTCTTCGGCTCACCCCGCGCGTACGAGTACCGCTTCGACCTCACGTCCTGGGGATGGATCCACCTGGTCGTCGGCGTCGCCCTGCTGGTCGTCGGCATCGCCCTGCTCCGCCGGGTCCCCTGGGGACGCTCCGCCGGACTGGCGCTGGCCGGTATCAGCCTGGTGACCCAGTTCATGTTCATCCCCTATTACCCGGTCTGGTGCCTCGCCGTGATGGTCCTGGACCTGATGGTCCTGTGGACCCTGGCCAGGCTCGCCGACTGACGCGACCGTCCACGGGCCGCCAGGGGAGAGACCCTCGAACTCCTGTGCCTCGCCCGGTCGTTCAGGCCCCCGACGGCCCCGGTGCGGCGGTGTGGTCAACCGACCGGTCCGTCGATAGCGTGCCCGGATGAGCCATGACCGGACGTCACCGCACGCCACCTCCTTCGGCGCCGCCGCCACCGCCTACGCCGAGCACCGCCCGGACTACGCCCACGCCGCCGTCCGCTGGGCCCTCGACGCCGCGCCCGGAGCGCGGGTACTCGATCTCGGAGCCGGCACCGGCAAGCTCACCGCCACCCTGTCCGCGCTGGGCGCCGACGTGGTCGCGGTCGAGCCCGACCCGAAGATGCTGGCCGAACTGCGCCGCGCCCTGCCGGGCGTTCGGGCGCTGTCCGGCAGCGCCGAGTCGATCCCGCTGCCGGACGGCTCGGTGGACGCCGTGGTGGCCGGCAACGCCATGCACTGGTTCGACATGGCCGTCGCCGGCCCCGAGATCACCCGGGTCCTCGCCCCCGGCGGAGTGCTGGCCGGCCTGTGGAACACCATGGACGACGCGGTCGACTGGGTCGCCGAGCTCGCCCGCGTCAGCGGCCCCGCGGCCATCGGCCCGCGCGACACCCCCGACAGCTGGCGTGCCCGGACCGCCTCCATGCACCTGCCCGCCGACGGCGGCCCCGCCCGCTTCGGCTCGCCGGAACAGGACCTCTTCCCGCACGGACAGACCCGCACCGCGGACTCCCTCGTCGCGACCCTCGGGACCCGCGCCGGAGTCCTCGTCATGCCGGTCGAGGAACGGCAGGCGCTCCTCGACCGCATCCACGCCTTCCTCACCGGCCGCCCGGAGACCGCCCACGGCGAGTTCATCCTCCCGCTGCTGACCGGGGTGCTGCGGGTGCGCAAGCTGTGAGCGGCGCCCGGCCCCGGGGCCGCACGGTGATGACCTCCCGGAACGTGCGCCGAGGGCCCGCGACCGCATCGGCGGTCGCGGGCCCTCGGCGGCTCCGGCCGGTTGCTCGGTGACTTCGGTCGGGTGCCCGGTCGCGGAGGTGGGGGCGGTGACGGTGTCCTGGGCGGCTCCGGTCGGTTGCTCCGCGGCGGCACGGCGGCACGGGGTACCGCGGCGGAGGCCGCGGCGGCCCGCTCAGGCGTCCACGGTCTCCCGCCGCGCGGCGACGGTCCGGTCCGAGGCGGCGATCCGCGCGGCACGGTCCGGCATCGTGAAGGCGAAGACGGCGGCGAGCGCGGAGACCACCGCCAGCACCAGGTACGCCTGCTGGAACGCGGAGACCGGCGGATGGGCGTCGGCCCCTGTGCCGACCACCGCGGCCGAGGCCAGCACCACGGTCGCCACCGCCGGGGCGGTCGCGCCGGCGGCCTGCCGGACCACCGTGTTCAGGGTCGCCGCGTGGGAGACGTCCGCCTTCCCGATGCCGGTGAACGAGGCCACCGTGGTGGGCATGAACACCCCGCCCATCGCCGCGCCCAGCAGGAACATCAGCCCGCGGAACGTCCACAGCGAGGAGTCCGCGTCCAGCCGGGAGAAGGCCACCAGCACCAGCGCGACGCCGAGCAGCCCGAACCCGACGAGCTTGCGCGGACCGATCCGGGCGTAGAGCGGCGTGACGAGCTGCATGGTGAGCAGTACGCCGAACGCCTCGGCGAAGGTGCTGGAACCGGACTCCCAGGCACTCAGGCCCAGACCCTGCTGAAGGAACAGCGGTCCGACGAACATCGCGCCCATGAACGCGGTGAAGCCGAGGAACGCGATCACGTTGGTGTCCCGGAACAGGCGGTCGGTGAACAGCCGCACCCGCAGCGCGGGTTCGGGCACCCGCAGCTCCACCGCCACGGCCGCCGCCAGCAGCACCGCGCCGCCGACCAGGCCGGCCACGACCGGCACGCTGCTCCAGCCCATCTCGGCGCCCTCGCTGACGCCGAACATCAGCCCGGCGGTGCCGAAGGCGGTCAGCACCAGACCGGGCACGTCCAGCCGCCCGGGGACGTGGTCGCGGTGCTCCTCGAGGAAGAGGAGGCCGAAGACGAGGACGGCGATGCCGATCGGCAGGTTGGCGTAGAACACCCAGCGCCAGGTCATGTTGTCCACCAGCCAGCCCGCGCCCATCGGGGCCAGGGCGGGCGCCACCTGCTGCGGGATGATCATGTAGCGGGAGACCTTCACCTGCTCGGACAGGCTGAAGGTGCGGTACAGCAGGGCCGCGGTGACCGGCAGCAGGATGCCGGCGGCGAAACCCTGGAGGGCGCGCCACAGGACGAGTTCGCCCAGTGACCCGGCCACGCCGCAGAGTCCGGAGGCGACGGTGAAGACGGCGAAGGCCGTCAGGACGGTGCGGCGCCCGCCGAAGCGGTCACCGAGCCAGGCCGACAGGGGCACGGCGAGGCCGACGCAGACGGGGTAGACCACGACGACGGCGTCGAGACCCGCGGTGGCGAGTCCGAAGTCACGGCCGATGGAGGGCAGGGCGACGGTGGTGCCGGCTCCGTCCACGATGGACATGAACGCGGTGACCACACAGACGACAGGGACGACTATGCGCTGGTCGAGGCGCAGCGGGCGAACGGGCATGTGCTGAGTATACTCAGTATGTGTAGGCTCAGCACCCCCGTTCCGGTCGGCACGGACCGATCCGGGCCACCGCGCACGTTCCCGCCCCGCGGGTGCGATAGGAACGGGGGCGAGAGCCGCCGACCGCAACGAGCACAGGAGCACCAAGGTGAGGAACGTCCCGGGCAGCAGTGACCCGCTGATCGACGAGCTGTTCGCGACGACCCACCGTCTGCGGCTCTTCGTCGACAGCAGGCTGTCCGAGAAGGGCACCACCGTCGCCCAGTTGCGCGCTCTGCGTTTCCTCGCCCACGCCGCCGAGCCGATGCGCATGCGCGACCTCAGCGACATGCTCGGCGTCGCCGCCCGCACGGCCACCAGCCTGGTCGACGCCCTGGAACGCGACGGCCTGGTCGTCCGCCTCCCGCACCCCACCGACCGCCGCGCCCACCTGCTCGCGCTCACCGACGCGGGCCGCGCCTGCCACCAGGAGGCCGAGGCGATGGACCGCGAGGCCCTGCGCACCGCCACCGGCGCCCTCTCCCCCGAGGACCGCACCGCCCTGCGCACCCTCCTGGGCCGCATCCGCGACACCGTCGCGGCGGCCGAGCAGGGTGGCGCCGGGCCCCGGAAGTGAGGGTGGCGGCCGCGCGGGATCGGTGATCAGGAGCGGTCCGCCGAGAAGGTCGTGCAGTTCGCCCCGTAGACCCGCCCGTCCAGATGGCCGGGGGTCGACGGGTCGTACGCGGCCTGGAGTTCGACCGTGAGGTAACCCGGCGGCTGCTCGATCCAGTTGGTCGCCCGCAGTGTGAGCACCCCGCTCTCGAAGGTCCCCGCCACGGCGAACGACCCGCGCGGCACCGTGGGGTTGGAAGGCGCCGGGTAGAACGCGAACACCCCCGTGACGCTGCCGTCCTGGTACTGCTCGACGGTGAGGACCAGGCCGGTGACGCCCTGGTTGCAGACGTAACTGCCGTTCCACCGCCCCGACAGGTCCGTCACCGCCTCGGACGGCGACGGCGACGGATCGGAAGGGGCGTCCGCGGGAGGGCCGGTGCTGGAGGAGGCGTCGTACGCGGTGTCGGACGGGGACGGTGACGGGGTGTCCGAAGGGGTCGGCCCGGCCTCGGGCCGCCCGTCGTCCCAGGTGTCGGAGGGCGGGGCGGAGGCGCCGGAGTCCGTCCCGAAGGCCCCGCCGAAGAGGGCGTCCGCCTTCCAGGCCACCAGTCCCGCCGCCAGGACCGCCACGACGAGCGGGACGATCACCGCGGCACGACGCCTGCCGGAGGAGCCCGGCGGCCTCCCCGGAGGCATCCCCCCGGACCCCACGGCGCCCGCGCCGCCCCCGGACCCCACGGCGCCCGCGCCGCCGTCCGCCGCCCCTGGCTCGACGGCGGTGGGCGTGTACGCGGGCGGCGCGGTGGGCGTGCTGGACGCGGGCGGATCGGTGGGCGGCGCGGTGGGCGGGTACGCGGGCGGGGGAGTGGGCCGGGCCGGCGCGGTGACGGTGGGCGCCTGCCGGGTCGGCGGCGACGGCGCGTCCCCCGCGTCGTGCTGCCCGGCGGCTCCCGCGGCCGCGGCGGTCCCGTCCCGCACCTGCCGCACCGTCGCGGCCACCGCCGGCGGAAGCCACGCCGCGTCGGTGAACAACAGCTCCGTCCGCGCCTCGCCCGCCGCGTCCGTCGCATCCGTCAGCTCGGCGAGCAGCTCGCCGACGCCCGGCCGGTCCTGCGGCTGCTTGGCCAGGCACCTGCCGACCAGCCCGCGCACCGCGTCCGGCACCGCGGTCAGATCCGGTTCGGCGTGCACGACCCGGTACATCAGCCCCTGCGCCGAACCCGTGCCGAAGGGCCCGGCGCCGGAGGCCGCGAACGCGAGGACGGCGCCCAGCGCGAAGACATCGCCGGCGGCCGTGACGGGTTCGCCGGTCAGCTGTTCCGGGGACATGAATCCGGGTGTCCCGATCACCACCCCGGTCCGGGTGATCACGCTCGCCTCGGCCGCCGTGGAGATGCCGAAGTCGATGACCCGGGGGCCGTCGGCGGCCAGCAGCACGTTCGACGGCTTGAGATCACGGTGGACGAGACCCGAGGCGTGGATCGCCTCCAGCGCCTCGGCCAGCCCGACCGCCAGAGTCGTCACCCGGGAGGCCTCCCACGCCCCGTGCAGGGCGACGGCGGTGTCCAGCGAGACGCCCGGCACGTAGGCGGTCGCCAGCCACGGCGGGTCCGCATCCGGATCCGCGTCCACCATGCCTGCGGTGAACACCCCGTTCACACGCCTCGCGGCCGCGACCTCGCGGGCGAACCGCTGCCGGAACTCACGGTCCTCGGCCAGCTCGGGGCGCACCACCTTCACGGCCACCGCTCTGCCGCCCTTGGACCGTGCCAGGTACACCCGCCCCATCCCGCCGGCCCCGAGCCGTCGCACCAGCCGGTACGGCCCGACCCGCTCCGGATCCCCCGCCCCGAGCTCCTCCGTGAACCCCATGCGTCCCCCCACGATCTCCCCGTGATCTCCCCCTACGAGGGCTCACATCATGACGCCGGCGAGCATCGAAAGACGTCCGTTTTACGCAGGCTCGGTACAAGTCGCAAGAAGATGAACCGAGTTGGGCAGAAACACGCCAGGTCGAGCGGAATCGGACGTGGCCGTCCGCGTCCCACGGGAAGACCCCGCCGCAGCTCGGAGCGAGAAGGGGCACCGTCCTCGTACGCCGGCAGCCGGGCAGGTCAGTGCAGGGTGGGCCGGTAGACCAGCTCCTGGACGCGCCCGTCCAGGGTCCGGCTCTCCAGCAGCTCCAGGTCGAAGTCCTCGGCGCCCGCGAAGACCGGGTCCAGCCCCGTCCGGCCCGTGACGACGGGGAAGAGCGTCACCTGGAGCCGGTCCACCAGCCCGGCCGCCATCAGCGACCGGTTCATCGACAGGCTGCCGTGCGAGCGCAGGGGCACGTCCGACTCCTCCTTCAGCCGGCCCACCACCTCGACCGCGTCGCCGCTCGCCACGGTGGCGTCCGGCCAGTCGAGGGGCGCTTCCAGCGTCGTCGACACCACCGTCAGGGGCAGGTTCCGCATCCTCGTCACCCACGGGTCGCGCACGTCGGAGTCCTCCGTGCTCTCCGCCAGCATCCGGGCGAACAGCCGGTAGGTGTTCGCCCCCAGCACCATCCGCTGCTCCGCCCCGTACAGCCCGAGACGGTGTTCCAGCAGCTCAGGCCCCTGCTTGCCCCAGTAGCCGGTCCAGTCGCCGCCGGCGGCCCCGAAGCCGTCCAGGCTCACGAAGACGTCGAAGGTGTAGGTGGCGGTCATGTCGTCCTCCTCGGATGCGGCCGGACGCGGGGACCGCCCAGGTGGGATCCTCCGTCGAACCGTCGTCCCACCTTCGACCCGCGGTCCCCGCGGAACTCATCGCCATGCCCGCCGCCCCCGGCCCCGACCACTCGAACGGCAGGGTCCGGCTTCGCGCTGGAGGCGGGCTGCCGCCGGTGGGCCTGCCGTCGATCTCCGTCGCGTCACACCGGTGTCCCGTCCGTCACGCCTTGTGCCCCGGTGGGTAACAGACGCCCCCTGTCTCTCATCGCTTCGCTAGAACTCCAGTGCGGCGCCGCACCGACGGCCCGCCGACGCGGAAGGGGCCCGCGATCATCCGGGGAGGACGCGTGGACGAGGTGACGGTCGAGGGCCTCGCGGCGCAGCTCGACGAGCTGGCCGATCTCGTCATCGTGCTGTCGGACAAGCACGACCACAGGATGGAGGTACTGGAGCAGGCGCTCACGGACCTCCAGGACGGCGTCGTGGGATACGTCTCCCGCAAGGTGTCCGGGGCGGGGGAGAAGCCGCCGCCCGAGCCCTGGACCGCCCGTGCCACCCTGTCGCAGTGGTCGGAACTCGCCGACTGGGTCGACTGGTTACGGGCCCGGTACCAGCCGGTGGGCGAGTACGGCATCCCGCCGTGCTGGCCCTGCCACCCCGGAGCCGCGGAGGAACATGCCGCCCTGTGGGCCGCCTGGAAGGAGGCGATGCGCGCGGCCGAGCAGCCCCGGGACAACGGGAACCACGCCCTGCTCTGGCACGAACAGCACCTCTGGGGCGCCCTCTTCCGCGCCCACCGCGTGATCCCCGAGGCCTGCCTCGACACCGGCCACGTTCCTGCCGCCATGCCGGTGCCCACGGAACGCATCTGGAACCTCGCCGCCGAGGAGCCTCCGCGGCCTCCGCGAGCTGAAGACGACACCTAGTGCGTCCCGACGAGAGGACCCGGCTTCCATGAGCCACCTGACCACACCGACACCTCCGCCGCAGTGGGTGATCGCCGGCGCGGCCCGGTTGGACGACGTCCTCGCGGAGCTACGGGCGGCACGGCCCGTCTTCCACTCCGAGGCCGACCTCCAGCACGCCTTCGCCCAGGCGTTGACCGCCGTCGCTCCGGACGTGCGGGCACGCCTGGAGGTGCCGGTACGCCGCCCCGGGCTCCGGGCGGAGTACCTGGACCTGCTGTGCCTGGGACCTACGGCCCGGACCGCTGTGGAGTTCAAGTACGTCACCCGCCGGTGGGCCGGTGAGGCGGGCTCCCCGCCCGAGGAGTTCGACCTCCGCCACCAGGGGGCGCCGGACCTGGCCCGGCGCGATTTCGTTTTCGACATCGAGCGGCTGGAACGCTTCTGCCGCCGCGAGGATCAGAACGGCCTCGCCCTGCTCATCACCAACGAGCCGGCCCTGTGGCTTCCCCAGCCTGAGGGCCGCCCCCGCACCAGGGACCACGAGTTCAGACTCCACGACGGGCGGACACTGGCCGGCACCCTCCGCTGGGCCGAGGGCGGCTACGCCCCCAACACCCGCGTCCTGCGAGGCGTCCATCCGCTCACCTGGCGCTCGTACGCGCAACTCGGCGGCCCCGGCGGCGACTTCCGCTGCCTGGCAGTCCTCGTCGATCCGTGACCCCGGCCCCCCGGGGGCAAGCTTCCGACAAGGCGCTCAGCGTGCCCTCCTCGGAGGCCCCGTGACCCGGTTCGCGAGGGCGCCTGCTCATCCCTCCGTGACGCGGATGATCGTCCTGCCGCCGGACGGCGCGCCGCCCGGCGCGAAGGCGGCGGCCGCCTCGGCGAGGGGCCTGACGGCGCCGACGGCCACGTCGAGCCGGCCGTCCCTCACCCGCTGGGCGAGATCGGTGAGCCGGGCGCGGTCGGATTCGACGACGAAGAAGACCGCCCGCCCGCCTTCCGGCTGGACCCTGGGCGGCATGGCGATGGAGACGAGCGTGCCGCCGGGGCGTACCAGGGCGGCCGAGCGGTCGAGGACGTCGCCGCCGATGACGTCGAACACGACGTCGGCCTCGCCCGCGTCCTCCAGCTTCTCGGCCTCCAGGTCCAGGAAGACGTCGACGCCGAGGGCGAGTGCCCTGTCCCGGTGGGAGGCTCGACCGGTGCCGACGACGCGGGCGCCGGCCTCGCGGGCGAGCTGGACCGCGATCGACCCGACGCTGCCCGCGGCTCCGTGGATCAGGACGGTCTGGCCGGTGGTGAGGCGGCCGTGGTCGAACAGGGCCTGCCAGGCGGTCAGCCCGGAGATCGGGAGCGCGGCGGCCACGGTGTGGTCGACGTCCGCCGGCAACGGCGCGAGATTGCGGGCCTCGACTGCCGTGTACTCGGCGAGCGTGCCGTCGCGGGTCCAGTCGGCCAGGCCGAACACCCGCTGCCCGATGCTCAGGCCGGTGGTCCCGTACCCCAGCTCCGCGACCACTCCGGACAGCTCGTGCCCGGGCACGCTGGGCGTCCGGTCGCGGCCGGCGCGATCGGTCCACGTCGCGGGCCAGTCCAGCTCGCCGGGGGTGAAGCCCGCGGCGTGCACCCGCACGATGACGTCGTTCTCCGCCGCGTGGGGGTAGGGGATGTCCGTCAGGGACATCCCCGCGGGACCCGCGTCACGGTCCTGCACAGTGATGGCTTGCATGGAGGTCCTTGTTGTCAGCAGGGGCGAGGTACCCAGGTGCGCAGCCGGTTCCCTGGCGGGGCCACGGCGGCTCGCCCACGGGTGGGCGGGGCTGAGGGGATGTATGCCGTGTTCGCACGGCCGATCCCACCCCCTCGCGAGATTCACCCGTCGTCCCGCCCGTTTTCTCACCGGACCGGACCGGACCGGACCCATGGAGGGCCCCTCGAGGGCGCGCCTTGACGAGAGCATTAGTGAGTGATTGAGTACTCACATGCAGAAGCAACCACGTCGGCTGTCCTCCGCCGAGGAGCGCCGGGAAACGGTGCTGCGCACCGCCATCGGAGCGTTCGCGGCGCGCGGATACTTCGGCACGACGACCTCGGAGGTCGCCAAGGCGGCCGGCATCTCGCAGGCGTACGTCTACCGGCTCTTCCCCAACAAGGAGGTGCTGTTCACCGCGGTCGTCGAGCACTGCTTCACCCGGGTCCGTGCGGCTCTGGAGGCAGGGGCGGTCAAGGTGACCAGCAGTGAGCCGCAGGCGGTGCTCGACTCCATGGGGGATGCCTACGCCCAGCTGATCAGCGACAACGACCTTCTCCTGGTGCAGCTGCACGCCCAGGCGGCGGCTGTTTCCGAGCCCGCGATCAAAGAGGCGGTACGCACCGGGTACGCCCGCACGGTCGAGTACGTCCGCAGTGCGTCGGGCGGCGACGAGGAGCAGGTCCAGCGGTTCTTCGCCGCCGGCATGCTGTGTCACCTGATCGTCTCCCTCGACGCCTCGTCCATCGACGCCCCCTGGACGCGCACCCTGACCGCGGGCATCGTCCACTACTGACCTGCGAGGTCCTTCACTCCACCGCTTCCACGAGCGTGTGCCCCTTGGGGGTGTTCGTTCGAGTCGATAAGTGAGTGATGGACCATTCTTCCTGGCGCGGGTGTGGGGCGAACCGAGCGCTCGCCGCCCTCCGGTCTGGAGCCCCTGGCCCGCGGAGTGAGTGATTGACCAATCTTTCACGGGCCGCATACCGCACCACCAATCAACCGCACCTACACAATCCTCCGGAGCAACCGTGCAGATCACTGAAATCGTTCTCCCTACCGTCGGAGAGCCCGAGAGTCTCGAAGTCCGCCTGCGTGAGCGTCCCCAGCCGGGGCCCGGACAGGCCCTGGTCCGCGTGGAGGCCAGTGGTGTGAGCTTCGCCGAGCAGCAGATGAGGCGGGGCAAGTACTACGACATGCCGGCGTTTCCCTTCGTCCCTGGTTACGACCTCGTCGGCGTGGTGGAGGAGCTCGGCGCGCCGGCCGGAAGTGGGAAGCCGGGGCCGGCTGTGGGGCAGCGGGTCGCCGCCCTCACCAAGACGGGCGGCTGGGCGGACCACGTCCTGCTGGACGCCGCCGATCTCGTACCGGTGCCGGACGGCGTCGACGCCGCGGAGGCGGAGACGCTGGTGACGAACGGCGCGACTGCCTGGCGGATGCTGTTCCGCGTGGCGCGGGTCCGTGCGGGCGACACCGTCGTCGTCCACGGCGCCAACGGCGGCGTCGGCAGCGTCCTGGTGCAGCTCGCCCGGGCCAGGGGAGTGCGGGTCATCGGCACCGCGTCGGCACGCAACCAGGGGGCCGTCGCCGCGCTGGGGGCGCTCCCCGTCGACTACCGGGACGACGTGCCCGCCCGGGTCCGCGAACTGGCCCCGCAGGGGGTCGCGGCGGTCTTCGACCACGTCGGAGGCAAGGGCATCAAGGACTCCTGGCGCATGCTCGCGCGCGGCGGCACGCTCGTCTCGTACGGCAGCGCCTCCACCCGCGACGCGTCGGGCGACGGCACGCTCACGGTGCTCAGGCTCGTGGCCAGGCTGGCGCTCTGGAACGTCCTGCCCAACGGGCGCAACGCCCACTTCTTCAACCTGTGGGCCGGCAAGGCGCGGAACCCGCAGAAGTACCGGGCCGACCTCGAGGAGGACCTCACGGAGGTGTTCGGACTGCTGCGGGACGGGACGATCCAGGCGCGGATCGACAGCGTCTACCCGCTGCGGCAGGCAGCCGCCGCGATGCGGCACGCGGAGTCCGGCACCGTCGTGGGCAAGGTCGTGATCTCCCCCTCCGCGGACGACGACAGTCACTGAACCGTCGCAGGGTGAGGTGCTGGAGCGCCACGCCACCCTCTCCGCAGCGGTACCGGGCGACGCGAAGGCCGTCGCGGAGGTGCCTCGTGACACCCAAGGGCGTCACGAGGCACCTCTGCCGTTCTCACGCGCCCGAGGAGGGAACTTCCTTCAGCGCGTCGACGGCCTGGCGGACGATGACGGCCTGGGTGTACAGAACCGTGCCGGGCTCGATCAGACCGGAGTCGCCGCCGTCGGGGCGGACCTGAACGGTGCGCTCGCCCAGGTAGGTGTACGTGTCGGGGTCGAAGACCCATTCCGTGCGGGTGCCGGAGGTCTCGTCGAGGCGGGCGACGGCGATGCCGTGACGGCCGGCCGCGTCGACGGCGTCCTTGACCTGCACCACGCCGGGGATGTCCGCGGCGGCCTTGTACAGGGCGGTGTTCAGCCGGGCCGGGGGCAGGGACTCGTGCAGCAGGTCGCCGATGGTGGTGAAGGCCTGCTGATCGGGGCTGTTGCCCATGCCCTTCGTCTCCTTGTAGATCTTCTCCAGGAGGGCGTCGGGGTCGGTCGGAAGGGTGGCGAGATAGTCGTAGGTGGGCGCGTTGAGGTAGGCGGGTTCCTGAGTCCCCTTCTCGTTGGTGCGGTCGAGCCTCTCGCCGCCGGACGGGGTGACGGCCGGGTCGATGAGCCAGCCCTCGGCGCCGTCGGTGGAGTTCCAGACCTGACGGCGGTGGATGCCGTCGCTGGCGAGGGTCGTCCTGTCGCCGACCGTCTTCTCGTAGGTGGTGCCGACCTTGCTCTCGATGTACACGTACTGGCCCGCGCCGACCTTCGGCTGCGGCGCCTCGTTCGCGGCCAGGGAGATCCTGTCCAGGAGCTGGGGAACGCCGGAGCTGGTCCCGGTGCCGACCGCCGTGGTGAGCGGGGGCCCGGCCACCGCCTCGTCGGTGTCCCCGCTGCCGAGCGTGAGGACGCCCGCGGCCAGGAGGGCGAGCGAGCACGCGGCGGCGGGCAGGACGAACAGGGGCCGCAGGACCCGGCGGCGGGCGGGTGCGGTGACAGGGGGAGCGGGCGTGGGGGCCGCCGCTTCCTGGGTCTCCTGCTGGATGAAGGTCATGAGCGCTTCCTTGTGAAAGGCATGACGGCCTGCGGGGAGGTCGGCTTCGTCGCGGGAGAGCAGGTGTTCCCCTCCGGGCCATTCGTCAGGCGTGTGGCGGGCCGTTCCCGGACGTGGCTGGCGCATGTTCACCGGTTTCCTTCCTGTGCGGACCGGGCCGCGATCGTGCGGTCCCCTCTTGTCTGACGGTTCGCCGGCCGGGGTTCCCGGATTTCTTGCAGGAGTTGTGCGTCGGCGAGCTTCTTGAGCTTCTTGCGGGCCCGGGAGAGCCGGGACCGGACCGTGCCGACGGGGACGCCCAGGGCCTTCGCCGCGGCGACGTAGTCCAGGCCCTGCCACAGGCACAGGCTGAGCACCTCACGCTCGGGGCGCCGCAGGCCGGCGAGCGCGGCCGCGGTGGCGGCCAGGCGCCGGCGGTCGTCCATGCGACCCGCGACTTCGTCCGCGTGATCGGACACCACCGCCACGCCCTCAGGGCCGGCGGCGTGGGCCGCTGCGGTGGCTGCGGCAGCGGCCCTGTACCGGCGGTTGCTCCGTGACTCGGCGCGAACGAGGTTGGTGGCGATGCCGAGCAGCCACGGGCGCACACTGCCGCCCTCCGCGTCGAGGCGCAGACGGCCGCGCCATGCCTCCATGAACGTCGCCGACACGATGTCCCGGCCGAACCCCAGTCGGCAGTCAGCCGGTAAGCGTGGTTGTAGACGGTCTTCGCATAGGTGTCGAAGAGTTCGGCGAAGGCTTGTGGGTCCCCCGCTCGAATGCGCGCGCGCAAGGTTGTGGTCACCTCCCTCAGCTGTCGATCTGCCGGGCGGAGTTCCCGAGACCTGCGTCACGTGGCCACGTGCTGCCCCTGGGCGAGTGGCCGGAGTGGCCCTGCGATTGACGACCCAACGTAAGAGTGGTTGACTACTCACATATCGCCGGACAGGCGGAGTGGAGCGCTCAACCCTCGCCCCTGTCCAGGCGTGCCGCAGAGGTGCAGTGCGTATTCGCTGATGCTGCGGCGCAAGTGAGTGAACAATCACACTCATTAGCCCTGTCCGTGTTCATCTTCCGAGCCACTCGAAGGAATCGTCATGCTCACCACCACCACCGCACTTCTCGCCGCGCTGCCCCTGGCCTTCGCCAACGCAGGGCCCGCGCCGATCGGCATCGATGAGACGGCCCCCGTCATCACCCGGGACGACATCGTCATCCACGCTCCGCTGGAGAAGGTGTGGCGCATCCAGACCGACGTCGAGAACTGGCCGGACTGGCAGCCGAATGTCAGCTCCTCGGTCAAGCAGACCCCCGGAGCGCTGCGCCCGGGCTCCTCGTGGGTCTGGTCGACCGAAGGGCTGGAAGGCATCACCTCGACGGTGAAGCAGGTGCAGCCCCAGCGCCGCATCGTCTGGGGAGGGCCGGCGCAGGGCATCACCGCGGTCCACGTGTGGACCTTCACCCAGGCCGCGGACGGAGTCCACGTCCACACCGAGGAATCCTGGACCGGCGAGCCCGTCGACGCCGACGTCGAGTACCTGCAGGGGGCTCTCGACGCCTCGCTGGACCACTGGCTGCACAACCTCAAGCAGCGGTCCGAGCAGCTCTCCACCCGTTCCCGGAACGCCGAACGGCCCGCGCTCCTGAACCGCCGCCGCGGCTCCGTCGACAGGGAGGAGCGCGGGGGCATTGGCGAACCCGTGCTCCGATCGTCGCCCGCGTGATGGGCACGACCATGGGCCCTGAGCTGAACTCCCAGCTCAGGGCCCGTGGTTGCGTGATCAGCCGTACGTGTAGAAGCCCGAGCCCGTCTTGCGGCCCAGGCGCCCCGCGTCGACCATCCGCTGGAGCAGCGGGGGAGCGGCGTACAGGGGCTCCTTGTACTCCTCGTACATGGAGTAGGCGACCGAGGCCACCGTGTCCAGGCCGATCAGGTCGGCCAGCTTGAGGGGGCCCATCGGGTGGGCGCAGCCCATCTCCATGCCGTTGTCGATGTCCTCACGGCTGGCGATGCCGGACTCGAACATCCGGATCGCCGACAGGAGGTAGGGGATCAGCAGCGCGTTGACCACGAAACCGGAGCGGTCCTGGGCGCGGATGGAGTGCTTGCCGAGCGCCTTCTCGGCGAACAGCTGCGCGCGGCCGAGAGTGCCCTCGGAGGTGGTCAGCGCGGGGATCAGCTCGACGAGCTGCTGCACCGGCGCCGGGTTGAAGAAGTGGATGCCCACCACCTGGTCGGGCCGAGAGGTGGCGACCGCGAGCTTCACCACCGGGATGGAGGAGGTGTTGGAGGCCAGGATAGCGTCCGGGCGGGTGACCACCTGGTCGAGGACCTGGAAGATCTCCGTCTTGACCTGCTCGTTCTCCACAACGGCCTCGATGACGAGGTCACGGTCGTGGAACTCGCCGAGGTCCGTGGTGAAGTCCAGGCGCGCCTCGGTGGCCGCGCGCTCCTCCTCGGTGAGCTTGCCGCGCTCCACCGCCCGCTGGAGAGAGGTGAGCACCCGGGTGCGTCCGAACTCCAGGGCCTCACCGGTGGCCTCGGCGACCTTCACGTCCAGACCGGCGCGGGCGCAGACCTCGGCGATACCGGCTCCCATCTGGCCGGAGCCCACCACTCCCACGCGTTCGATGTCGCTCACATCGTCCCTTTCGTGATCATCGGGTCGGACAGGTTGCCGTCGGTCGGCGCCTGCTCCGATCGAGCACGTTACCTTCGCGGCTCCGACGATCGATCGTTCGGGTGGGGCATGCTGGGTGACCGCTGTCCCAGCGGTACTGCCCGTGGCCGGGCGGCCGCGAAACGTGAGGGGTCTCATCCGATGGCAGGACTCTCCCGCAGGACGTTCGCCACCGCCGCCGTCACGGCGCTGCCCGCCCTGCTGGCCACGGGCGCCGCGGCGCCGACGGCCGGCGGCTCGGCCGTGACGGCCCCGGCGGGCGCGGGTGGCGGCGGCGGGGCGCCGGCCGGGGCGATGCGCGGGATGTGGCTGGCCACCGTGGGGAACAGGGACTGGCCCTCACGCCCCGGGCTGAGCGCCGCCCGCCAGCGCGACGAACTGCTGCGCCACCTCGATGCCGCGGTGCGACGGCGGCTGAACACCGTGATCTTCCAGGTCAGGCCCACCGCGGACGCCCTCTGGCCGTCCCGGCACGAGCCCTGGTCCGCCTACCTCACCGGCACCCAGGGCAAGAACCCCGGCTGGGACCCGCTGGGCACCGCCGTGACGGAGGCGCACGCCCGGGGGCTGGAACTGCACGCCTGGTTCAACCCGTACCGGGTGGCCGCGCACACCCAGCCGTCCCGCCTGGTGGCCGGGCACCCCGCGCGAAAGCACCCGGGCTGGGTGGTGCCGTACGGCGGCAAGCTGTACTACAACCCGGGGCTGCCGGAGGTTCGCGCCTTCGTGCAGGACGCCGTCCTCGACGCGGTGGAGCGGTACCCGGTCGACGCCGTGCACTTCGACGACTACTTCTACCCGTACCCGGTGGCGGGACAGACCTTCGGCGACGCGGCCGCCTACAAGGCGCACGGGGCCGCGTTCTCCTCCCGGGCCGCCTGGCGGCGCAACAACGTCGACCTGCTGGTGAAGGAGACCGCCCAGCGGATCCGCGCCGCCCGCCCGGGAACGCGGTTCGGGATCAGCCCGTTCGGCGTCTGGCGCAACGCCTCCACCGACCGGCGCGGCTCCGACACCCGCGGCGGCGTGCAGACGTACGACGACCTGTACGCGGACACCCGCAAGTGGGTGCGCGGCGGCTGGATCGACTACGTGGTGCCGCAGCTGTACTGGCACATCGGACAGAGCGCCGCGGACTACGCGGTGCTCGCCGAGTGGTGGGCGGACACCGCACGCGGCACCGGCACCGCCCTGTACCTCGGTGAGGCGCTCTACAAGGCGGGCGACCCGAAGCAGGCCGCCGCCTGGCAGAACGTGCGCGAGCTGTCCCGGCACCTCGAGCTCGCGGCGGCGCTGCCCGAGGTGGGGGGACACGTCTTCTTCTCCGCCAAGGAGGTCGCGGCCGACCCGAGCGGCGCCATGGCCCGGGTGGTCAAGGACCACTACGGCGGCTGAGCGCGCGGGCACGTCGCGGCGGCCGGGTGTTCCCGCCGCCGCGTTCGCGCCCCGCTACAGGCGGTGACTGCCGCTGGTGGTGACGCCCGGACCGGTGGTCAGGTGCTTCACCTCGGTGTCCGGGCCGGGCCAGACCATCGCCTCGTTGCCGTCGTCGAACCGCACCCGGTAGGGCGGGGAACCGCCCGGGCCGAGCACCTCGATCACCTCTGCCGTCCGGTCGGCCGCTCCGACCACCCTGCCGTGCGTCAGCAGCCGGTCTCCCACACGTGCGTACATCGGCGGGCCTCCTCGTCCAGTCGTCGTCTCGTCCAGCGATACGTTTCCGGGAGCCCCCTCGTCCGAGTCTACGAGCGGCACGCCCGTCCGGCAGGGGCAGCGGGCCGGGCGGGAGCGGCGTGCGGGTTCCGGGCGCGGGGGCCGGGCGCGGGTTCCGGGCGCGAGGGCCGGACCTCGGGCCCGCGCGCCCCGCGCCGCATATCGCGTTGCGGCGTCGCGACGGCCCGTGGAAGCCTCCCGTCATGACGCTTCCGCCGGCCCAGCCGTCCCTCCCGCCCCTGCCGCAGGGATACGAGTTCTCCGCCGACCCGGCGCGTGTGGACGCCGACCGCGTGCACCACTGGCTGTCCACCGACGCCTACTGGGCGCTCGGGCGCTCCCGGGAGAAGCAGGACGCGGCGATGGCCGGCTCGATGAACTTCGGGATGTACGACGTCGTCACCGGGGCGCAGGCCGCCTACGCCCGCGCGGTCACCGACCGGGCCACCTTCGCCTGGCTCTGCGACGTCTACGTCGACCCTCAGGTGCGGGGCAAGGGCCTGGGCAGTGCCCTGGTGGCCAGGGTGCGCGAGGAGCTGAGCGGCCTCGGGCTGCGCCGCATCATGCTCGCCACCCACGACGCCCACGACGTCTACGCCCGCCTCGGCTTCGAGCCTCTCGCACGGCCGGACGACTGGATGGCGCTGCAGCTCCACTGAGCACTTGGGCGCACGCAGGGGTTACCGGGCGTGTTACCCGCCGGTGTCGGCCCTCTTGACCCGCCCTCCCCGCGGGTCGACCATCACCGCATGCATGTTCGGGTCACCTTCGTTGCAGCCGCGAGCAGCACCCGCCCGATCGCCGAGCGATTCGACGACGACAGCCCACTGGACCGGGAGGGCTGGGAGGGGATCCAGCGCGTCGTCCCCGGCCTGGCGCCGCTGGCCGCCGCCGACCTGCGCTACTGCTCGCCCACCCCGCGCAGCCGGGCCACCGGAGACCTGCTGGGCTACGTCCCGCTGGTGCAGCCCGCACTTCGCGACTGCGACATGGGGCGGTGGCGCGGCATGACGCTCGCCGAGGCGATGGCCCGCGAGCCGCAGGCCGTCGACGCCTGGCTGGCCGACCCGCGCTCCGCGCCGCACGGCGGGGAGTCGTTGCACGCCTTCATCACCCGGGTCGGCGGCTGGCTCGACACCCGGCCCGCGGACGACGGGGCCGCCATCATCGCCGTCGCGGAACCCGGGGTGATCCGGGCGGCGCTGATCTACGCCCTGAAGGCGCCGCCGTCCGTCTACTGGAACGTCGACGTCCGCCCGCTCTCCGCGATCACCGTCCTGGGCCGCCCCGGCCGCTGGACCCTCCGCCTGGACGTCCCCTACGCCCCGCCGGTGCGTGCCTGACCGGCGACGCCCTCGCGGCGTTCCGCCGTTTCCGGGGTGTGCGGGGCCCCCGCCGCCTCACGCGCGTACTCGGTGGTGAGAACCAGGTCCTTGGCCGGCCCGCGCACCCGCCACACCGTGCGCCACCGGTCCTCGTCCAGCACCGTGAACTCGCCCTCGTACAGGTCGGCGGCACAGGGGTGCGGGGCGACGAACCGTCCCGTCGACAGGTCCAGCGCGTGGAACTCCCGCCCGTCGGCGAACCGCACGTCCGCCGAGGCGGCCCCGCTCCCGGGCAGCAGCCTCCCGGGCAGCAGCCGCAGCGTGCGACCGGCCGGACGGGAGACGCCCTGCCACACGAAGTCGCCGTCCTCCCGCTGCACCAGCCCGCCCTCCGGCCCGGGCGACGGCTCGAACACGGTCGTCCCACGGAACCGCCCCTCGTCCCCGGTGGCCAGGTCGCGCACGGTGCGCCCGGTGCGCCAGGTCCCGGGCAGATACGCCCACAGGTCCGGCACCGGGTGGAACTCCTCCGGCATGGCTCCCCGCCTCCCCTTCCCGCCCTCGACTCCTCGGGGCGGTCCGCTCCCGCCCCGGCCCCGCCATCATCGCCGCTGCTCCGGGACGGAATGAACCCGGCCCGGAGGCGTTGAAGAACATATGAAGAAGATCGGCTTCCTCTCCTTCGGTCACTGGTCGGACACTCCGCACTCGCGGACCCGGACCGCCTCCGACGCACTGCTCCAGGCGATCGATCTCGCCGTGGCCGCCGAGGAGGTGGGCGTGGACGGCGCGTACTTCCGCGTGCACCACTTCGCCCAGCAGTACGCCTCCCCGTTCCCGCTGCTCGCGGCGATCGGTGCGCGCACCAGCCGGATCGAGATCGGCACCGGCGTGATCGACATGCGCTACGAGAACCCCATGTACATGGCCGAGGACGCCGGCGCCGCCGACCTGATATCCGGCGGCCGACTCCAGCTCGGCCTCAGCCGCGGTTCACCGGAACAGGTGATCGACGGCTGGCGCTACTTCGGATATCAGCCGCCGGAGGACGGCAACGACGCCGACATGGCGCGCAACCACACCGAGGTCCTGCTCGAGGTGCTCAAGGGCAAGGGCTTCGCCCGCCCGAACCCGCGCCCCATGTTCCCCAACCCGCCCGGCCTGCTGCGCCTGGAGCCGCACTCCGAGGGCCTGCGGGAGCGCATCTGGTGGGGCTCCGGATCCAACGCCACCGCCGTGTGGGCCGCCGAGCTGGGCATGAACCTCCAGAGCTCCACGCTCAAGGACGACGAGAGCGGCGAGCCGCTGCACGTCCAGCAGCGCAAGCAGATCGAGGCGTACCGCGAGGCGTGGAAGGAGGCCGGGCACGCGCGTGAGCCGCGCGTCTCGGTGAGCCGCTCGGTCTTCCCGCTGGTCGACGACCGCGACCGGGCCTACTTCGGCAGGGAGACCGACTCCGAGGACCACTTCGGCAACATCGACCCCACGACGCGGGCCGTCTTCGGCCGCTCCTACGCCGCCGAGCCGGACGTCCTGGCCGAACAGCTGGCGAAGGACGAGGCGATCGCCGCCGCCGACACGCTGCTGCTGACCGTCCCGAACCAGCTGGGCGTCGACTACAACGCCCACGTCCTGGACGCCGTCCTCACCCACGTCGCCCCGGCCCTCGGCTGGCGCTGACCAGCAGGTCCTGCCCGGGGCTCCCGCGGTCGCGCTGCTCGCGGGGGTGTGAGTCCCGCCCGGGGGAGCGCGCGGCACGGTGCGGCACGGTGCTGCGTCGCGTGGCAGGAAAGGTGGGAAACCCGTCGTTGCCGCCATGACGGGCCACTGCCACGCTCGGAGGCATGAGACAGCGCAGCGTGCTCGTCGTGCTCTACGACGGAGTCCAGAGTCTGGACGTCACCGGGCCCCTGGAGGTCTTCGCCGGGGCCGGTGAGGCCGCCGGGCGGCCGGACGCCTACCGGGTGTCCACCGCCGGGCCCGGCGGCGGACCGGTGCGGACGTCGAGCGGGCTGCGCCTGCTGCCGGACGCCGACCTGGACGGCGTCGAGCCCCCGCACACGCTGGTGGTGCCCGGCGGCGCGGGGACCGCCGCACCGGACCCGGCGGTGGTTCGCCGGATCCGGGACCTGGCGGCCGGAGCGGAGCGGATCGTGTCCGTCTGCACCGGCGCGTTCCTGCTGGCCGAGGCCGGCCTGCTGGCCGGGCGGCGGGCCACCACCCATTGGGCGTACTGCGACGCCCTCGCGCGCCGCTTCCCGGACACCGAGGTGGCCACGGAGCCGATCTTCGTACGGGACGGGAACGTCGCCACCTCGGCCGGAGTCACCGCCGGCATCGACCTCGCCCTCGCGCTGGTCGAGGAGGACCTCGGCCGGGACGTCGCGCTGCTGCTGGCCCGCCACCTGGTGGTGTTCCTCCGACGGCCGGGCGACCAGGCCCAGTTCAGCACCCAGCTCGCCGCGCAGCTCGCGGAGCGGCAACCGCTGCGAGAGGTGCAGAACTGGATCGCCGACCACCCCGACGACGACCTGAGCGTCGAGGCGCTGGCCCGCCGCGCGGCCCTGTCGCCGCGCCACTTCGCGCGGGCCTTCGCCGCCGAGGTCGGCGTGACACCCGGACGGTACGTGGACGCCGCCCGGCTGGAGACCGCGCGCCGCCGGCTGGAGGACACGGAGGACGGCGTGGAGCGGATAGCCCGGACCTGCGGATACGGCACCCCCGAGGCGATGCGGCGGGCCTTCGTCCGCGCGCTGTCCGTGCCGCCCGCCGAGTACCGGCGCCGCTTCCGGCCGTCGTCCGCCGCGCGCACGCCGTCGTCGTCCGCCGCGCGCACCGTGCGGGAGCCGGCGGGCGGCGGGCCCGCAGACGCCACCGCCACCGTCACGTCCACGTCCACAGGCGCCGCACCGGCCACCGCGGCAGCCGCCGCTGGGCCGCCTGCCGTTCGGCCACCTGCCGTCGGGACGTCCACGGCCGAGACGCCCGCCACGGGCACGTCCACCGCCCACGCACCCGGCACCTACGCATCCCCAGCCGACGCATCCCCGGCCGACGGGCCGTCGCACTCGCCCAACACACCTCACGGAGGCAACCGATGAGCATGAAGATCGCCGTCCTGCTGTACGACAACTTCACCGCGCTGGACGCGGTCGGGCCCTACGAGGTCCTCTCCCGCATCCCCGGCGCGGAGGTCGTCTTCACCGCCGCCAGACCTGGCCCCGTGCGCACCGACATGGGCAGCCTCGCCCTCACCGCGGACGCCGGGTACTCCGACGTGACCGACGCGGACGTGCTCCTCGTGTCCGGCGGCCCCGGCTGCGCGGAGCTGCTCGACGACGGACCCACGCTGGACTGGATCCGTCAGATCGACGCGGGCGCCACCTGGACCACGTCCGTCTGCTCCGGCTCCCTGCTGCTCGCCGCGGCCGGCCTGCTCACCGGCCGCCGGGCCACCTCGCACTGGATCTGTCTCGAGATGCTGGAGGCGTTCGGCGCGACCCCCGTCGGTGACGAGCGGATCGTCGTCGACGGCAAGTACGCCACGTCGGCCGGGGTCTCGGCCGGGATCGACCTGGCGCTCCACCTGGCCGGCGTGACCGCGGGCTCGCGGGTCGCCGAGTCGATCCAGCTGGTCATGGAGTACGCGCCCGAGCCGCCCTACGCGACCGGCTCGACGGCCGACGCCCCGCCCGAGATGGTGGAGGCGCTGAGGGCGAGCAACCTGGTCGTCGAGGGCTGAAGGCCACGGGCCGGGGGCAGTGGATCCAGCGCTCCCCGGCCCGCGCTCAGGCGTCCGTGCCGCCCGTGCCGTCCGTGCCGCGGGTCGCGGTGACCAGCAGGAACTCCCACTCCATGACGAGGCCGTCGCCCCCACCCCGGTCGTGCTCCCGGGCGAGGTCGGCCAGGCCGCGGTCCAGCTGGGCGATGCGGTCCGGGTCGTCGCCGATGGCGCGGTAGGCGGCGATGGTCGGGCCGTACCGCTGCTTGAAGTAGTCCCGGAACTCCTCGGGGGACGCGAACGCGTCCACCACCAGCTCGCGGCGTTCGGCGCTCAGCCCGCCGACCCGGTCGCCGATGAGCTCGCGGACGTGCTCCTCCTTACCCCAGAGCGGGGGCGGCTGAGCACCGGGCGGCAGCGGCGGCATGAACGGCTTCATCACCGCCAGCATCTTGCCCAGGAAGCCCTCCGGGGTCCAGGCGATCAGCCCGATCGTGCCGCCCGGGCGGCAGACGCGGAGCAGTTCGTCGGCGGCGGCCTGGTGGTGCGGTGCGAACATGATGCCCACCACGGAGAGCACGACGTCGAACTCGGCGTCCCCGAACGGCAGTCGCTCCGCGTCCGCCTCGCGCCACTCGATCTCCACGCCGCGCTCGGCCGCCAGGGCGCGCCCGACCTCCAGCAGCTCGGGCGTCAGGTCGCTCGCGACGACCTGCGCGCCGGTCAGCGCGGCCGGGATCGAGGCGTTGCCGGTACCCGCCGCGACGTCCAGCACCCGCTGCCCGGGGCCCACCCCGCTCTGCTGCACCAGCAGGGGGCCCAGGCGGGCGATCAGGTCGGCGGCGATCGAGGGGTAGTCGCCCTGCGCCCACATCGCCCGGTGCTTGGCCTTCAGCGCGTGGTCCGCCGTGGCCGCGTCCTCGGCGTTCGGGTTCGTCATGCGGTGTCCCACCCTCCAGGTTCAGGCTTCCTCGGCGTCGTGCGGCCCTCGGGCGCCGCCGTCGGCCGTCCCTCCACGATGAGGACCGCCCGACCCGGTGGACGCTCAGCCGCGCCGGGCCGGGGGCGGGCGTCACCGGGATGGTCGCCCGGGGACCGATCCCCGGGTAACCGGAGAGGGCGCGGCACCGGCGGCCCGGGCGACGAACGCCTCCACCGCGTCACGGGCCTCCGCGTCACGGCGGGCGAGCTCTCCCCGGTCGGCCGCCCTGTGCATCCCGGTGGCGAGTCGTCGCCGGTGGCGGCTGCGTGGACTCATGGCTCGGTCGGGCCGGACTCCTCGGTGGAGGTGTCGGCGAACTCTCCTGGCGAGACGAGTCCTGTCTCGTAGGCGAGGACGACGGCCTGGGCCCGGTCGCGCAGGGTCAGCTTGGCGAAGATCCGGGCCACATGGGTCTTCACCGTCGCCTCACTGAGCGTCAGCCGCCGCGCCAGCTCGGCATTGGACAGCCCCCGCCCCATGAGCGTCAGCACCTCGAGCTCGCGCGGTGTCAGCGCGGCCAGGTCCCGGTGGACGGCCGGTGCCGCGAGATCCGCTTCGGCTCCGCGGGCGCCGGAGGCGAAGCGCTCCACCAGGCGGCGGGTGATCGAGGGCGCGAGCAGCGCGTCACCGGTGTCGACCAGGCGCACGGCGGCGGCCAGATGCGCGGGGGTGACGTCCTTGAGCAGGAAACCACTGGCTCCGGCGGCGAGGGCGGCGTAGACGTAGTGGTCGAGGTCGAAGGTGGTCAGCATGATCACCCGGCAGTCCGGAGACTGCGCGAGTATCCGGCGGGCGGCCTCCAGGCCGTTCATGGTGGGCATGCGGATGTCCATCAGCACGACGTCGGGCCGCAGCCTCCGCACGGCGGCCACGGCCTCGGCTCCGTCGCCTGCTTCGCCCACCACGTCGATGCCGCGGGCGGTCAGGATCAGGCGGAAGCCGGTGCGGACCAGCTCTTGGTCGTCGGCGATCACGACGCGAGGGGTGGATCCGGGACGCGTCGTCCTGGCCGGTCCGGTCGTCATGGCCGGTCCAGCGGGATCCGTGCGCGGACGCGGTAGCCGCCGCCGAGACGGCGGCGGGCGTCCAGGTCGCCGCCGTAGAGGGCGACCCGCTCCCGCAGACCGATCAGCCCCCGTCCCGTCCCGTCCGGCCGGACCGGGCGCGGCCCACTCGGCGTGGGCCGGCTGCCCGACAGGGCGCTCGGTCCGCTGTTCAGCACCTCGACCCGCAGGTAGTGGTCCGCGTATCGCACCGTCACCTCGGCTGATGCTCCGTCTCCGTGTTTGAGGGCATTGACCAGGGCCTCCTGGACGATCCGGTAGGCGGTGACGTCGATCCCGGTGGGCAGTGGGCGGGGCTCGCCGGAGATCCGCATCTCCACGGGCAGGCCGGCGAAGGCGATCCGGTCGATCAGCGGACTGAGACGGGTCAAGCTCGGCTGCGGTGACAGGTCCGTTCCGTGCGGCTCGTCCTCGCCGTTCTGCGCGGGTGCGAGCAGGCCGAGCAGGTGCCGCAGTTCGGTCATCGTGTTCCGCCCGGCGGTCTCGACGGCGCTCAAGGCCGTCGCGGCCTCGTCCGGCATGGTGGCCAGCACCTCGCGGGCGGCCGCCGCCTGGACCACCATGAGGCTCACGTTGTGGCTGACGATGTCGTGGAGCTCGGTGGCGATCCTGGCCCGCTCGGCGTCGACCGCGACACGCGTCGCGCTCTCCCGCTCCCGCTCCAGCAGCCAGCCGCGCTCCTCGACGGCCGCCCGGTGCAGTCGCCGCGCCCTGGCCACCGCCCCGTACAGATACCCGGCGGCGCCCACTGCCGCGGCAAGGGCGACGACCAGTACGAGCATCCCGGATCCCCACACCGGCCCATCTTCGCAGCCGTACGACGCGCCCCACATCGGCCCGGGGATGCAGCTCCGTACATCCCCAGGATGACCTGTCCGGACGGATACATCCGGGAGCCGACGCTCCGTCAGGGGACGCCGCCCTAAGTTCGAGCCATGACAACTGATCACGACAGTGCCCGGCGCACGGTGGTGCGGCTGGACGGCGTGCACAAGGAGTACGGCGACGCGAAGGCCCTGGACGGCCTGTCGTTGGAGATCCGGGCGGGCGACGCGGTCGCCGTGATGGGCCCCTCCGGCTCCGGCAAGTCCACCCTGCTCAACATGGTGGCCGGCCTCGACCGGCCGACCTCGGGCACCGTCGAGGTACAGGGACACGACCTCGGGAAGCTGAACGAGACGGGACTGGCCCTGTTCCGACGGCGGAACGTCGGCATGATCTTCCAGTTCTTCAACCTCATCGACGATCTCCCCGTCCTGGACAACGTGGCGCTGGCCGCCCAGCTGACCGGCACGACCGTCAGGCAGGCGCGCCGCCGGGCGCTGGAGCTCCTCGACGAACTCGGCGTCGCCGAGCGCCGGAACAACCATCCGGTGACGCTCAGCGGTGGGGAGCGCCAACGCGTCGCCGTCGCACGGGCCTTGATGAACCGCCCGGCCCTGCTCCTGGCCGACGAGCCGACCGGCGCCCTCGACAGCCGGTCGGGCGAGCAGGTGATGGACCTGCTGATCGATCTCAACCAAATAGGCCAGACCCTCTTGATCGTCACCCACGACCCGCAGCTGGCCACCCGCTGCGCCAGTCGGCTGATCGAGGTCGGCGACGGCAGGGTCGCCCGCGAGAGCAGGCTGGAGGCGACCGCGTGAGCGCCGTGTGGACAGCCTCCCGCGCGGCCGTGAAGCGCCGTCGGCTCCAGACCTACGTCATCGGACTCGTCGTGCTCTGCTCCACCACGACGCTCCTGCTCGCCCTGGCGCTGCTGAGCGCCGCCTCGAGCCCCTTCGACAAGGCCTACGCCGCACAGCGGGGCGCCCACACGGTGGCGGCCTTCGACGCCACGCAGGTCTCCCCGGGGCAGCTGGCGCGGACCGCCCGACAGCCCGGGGTGGCGGCTGCGGCCGGACCGTTCGGACAGACCGTCGTCGACATCCCCAAGGACTGGCTGTGGATGGCGGGCGGCACCCTCACCGTGGTGGGCCGGCCCGATCCGGCGGGCCCCGTGGACCGGATCGAGGTCCTCGAGGGCCACTGGGCCACCGCGCCCGGCGAGATCGTCGTCAACTGGCCCGCCCAGGGCTCCCCCGGCACGGACCTCCTCGGCACCGAGCTGGAGATCCCCGGCAGAGCGACGCTGACCGTCGTCGGATTCGCCACCAGCATGAGCAGGTCGGCGAGCGCCTGGGTTTCGCCCGAGCAGATGACGGCGCTGCACCCGGCCTCCGCCCAGATGCTCTACCGCTTCACGAAACACTCGACGGAGACACAGCTGAGCACCGGGCTGACGCGGGCCACCGCGGGACTGCCCGAGGAGGCGCTGACCGGCGCGCAGACGTACCTCACCCTCAAGCAGGCGTTCTCCGCACTGGCCGACTCCTACCTCCCGTTCATGACGTTCTTCGGCGTACTCGGCCTGCTCGTCTCCACCCTGATCGTCGGCAACGTGGTCAGCGGCGCGGTCGTCTCCGGGTACCGGCACATCGGAGTGCTCAAGGCCCTGGGCTTCACACCGAACCAGGTCGTCGCCGTCTACCTGACGATGCTCTCCGTACCGGCCGTGGTGGGCTGTGTGCTGGGTACGCTGGCCGGCAACGCGCTCGCCGGGCCGATCCTTAAGGTCGCGTTCTCCGGCATCGAGGTGGGCCGCGCCGCGATCGGCGACGTCAGCCCGTGGCCGTCCGTGGCCTGCCTCGTGGGCATGCCCGCCCTCGTCCTGCTGGCCGCGCTGGTCCCCGCCCTGCGGGCCCACCGCCTGCCCGCGGCACGGGCGATCAGCGCGGGCGGCGCGCCGCGCACCGGGCACGGGCTGCGCGTCCAGCGGATGCTCGGCGCCACCCGGCTGCCGCGCCCGGTCAGTCTGGGCCTGGGCCAGCCGTTCGCCCGTCCCGGCCGCACCCTGCTGACCATGGCGGCCATCGTCCTCGGGGTCACCACGGTGACCCTGTCGACCGGACTGACCAGCACCATGGTGGCGTACGGCAACGTCGGAAGGGAGGACGGAGGCGCCCGGATCCACGTGACGACCGAGGCCCCGGGCAGAGACCGGACTCCGTCCGGGCTCAGCGACCTGGAGATCGAGGAGCACCTGCGGTCCCTGCCGGGCGCCGAGGGCGTACGGGCCCGCGCGTTGTCCCAGGCGAACATGACCGGGCAGACCGAGCCCGTGTTCGCCGACTTCTACCGCGGCGACGATTCCTTGTACGAGCACACCATCGTCGAAGGCCGGGCGCCGGCCGCGGCGGGCGAGATCGTGGCCGGGCCCGCTTTCCTGTCCCAGCGTGGTCTGACGCTCGGCGACCGGGTCACCCTGGGGCTGAACGGCAGGAAGATCACCGCCACCGTCGTGGGCCGGCTCATGGAGGGCGATGCCCGGGCCCTGGAGGCCGACTGGGCCAGCCTCACCCGACTCGCACCGGACGCCCACGCCACCGAGTACACGGTGCGGCTCACCCCGGGCGCCGACGCGCGCGCCTACACCGAGGCGGTCGCGGCGCTCGACCCGGACCTGCGCGCGTCGGTGACGGACTCCGGCAACGCCGGCACCGCCACCGTCGTGACCTTCTCGGTGGTGTTCACGGTGGTGCTGTCCCTCGTCGCCTCGCTCGGCGTCTTCAACACCGTCCTCCTGAACACCCGTGAGCGGCGGCGTGACCTGGGCATGCTCAAGTCGATCGGGATGACCCCCCGACAGGTGGTCGTGATGACGGTGACCTCGGTCACCGGACTCGGTGCGGTCGGCGGGCTGCTCGGCATCCCGCTCGGGATCGTGGCGCACCGTCTCGTCGTGGACAACGTCGGGGTGGTCGACTTCCCCGCGTACATGAAGGACGTGTGGCACACGCCGCAGCTGGCCGCGATGTTCCTGGCAGGTGTGGCGATCGCCGTCCTCGGCGCCCTGGTCCCGGCCCGGTCGGCGGCCCGGACGACCATCGCCTCGGTGCTGCACACCGAGTAGCCGACCGGTCGGGACCGACCCTGTGGAACCGGACCAGGGCAGCCGACGGCGTCCGCCGTCGGCTGCCCTGGTCCGCCTGCGCTCGTGTGCTGGGTCTGGCGCGGATCACGGCTCACGATCCGTGCGGGGCCGCCCAGCCGCTCCGAGCCCCGGTGCCGTCGTCAGATGGCGTCGAACTCCACCTCCTCGTCCACCCGGTCCCACCAGGTGTCCGGATCGAACGCCGGCGGGTCCAGCTCGCGCAGGCGGTCCCGCACGGCGAGGCCGAAGGCGACCCGCGCCTCCCCGGCGGGGTCGTCGTCCGAGTCGGGGTCGTCCGGTTCCAGGTCGTCGAAGTCGTCGAGATGCTCGCAGCGGTGCTCCCAGGCCGCGAGAGCGTCCAGATAGGCGAGCAGTGAGGAGTTGACGAAGCGCTCCGCCGGATCGACGCCCGGGGCGAGCGCCCACACACGGCCGTGCCCGTCGAGGACGAACTCGGGGGTGTGCAGCGCCTCGTCCACGGCCAGTCGCCAGAAGCGGTCGTCCACCCGGGAGAAGGGAGGATGGTCCGCCGTCCCCGGCCAGCAGTGATCCGCCTCGGTCGGCAGCCCGTACCGGTGCGCCACCTCCAGCGCCCGGCGCACCGGTGCCGGCCAGGCGGCCACCTCCGCCGTGTCCGTCGGAGGAAGGCCACGCAGACCCTCCGCGCCCCAGTGGGCGGCCCGCAGCCACCCGGGTGTGTACCCGTCCTCGCCCTGTCCGTCCGTCATCCCGAAATCCCCTCCCCGCGAAGCGCCTTGACGGCTGTGGCACGATCCCACACGCATCGTCCGTAACGTCCGTGGGGGCCCCGCCCATGACAGTCAGCGCCCGGCACCTCGCCACCGTCCCCGCCCCGTTGGGCAGTTCGGACCGGCTCGAGCACCTGAGGGTGCTGTGTCCGCCCGGTGGCGGGCGGAGGCTGCTGGTGCAGCGGGGCGACGCGGAGGTCGCCGTCGTGGAACTCGACGCCCAGGGCGCTCCGGAGATCCGCATACCGGCCCCTTGGCCCAGCGGCTACGGCACCGTGACCGTGTCCCCCATGGGGGACCTGGCCGTCTTCTCCGGCGTGCACGCCGTCCGCGCCGTCGACCCCACGGGCGCCGTGCGCTGGGAGCTGCGGCACGGCTGTTGGTCGGAAAGAGTGTGCGAGGCGGCGCACCTCTCCTTCGACGAGTACGCGAACGACTGGTACCACGCCCACGCGAGCCGGGCCTCCGCCGCGTTCTCGTCCGACGGCAAGCTGGTGTGGGCCCACGTCTGCCGCGGACCGGACGCGGACCACGAAGAGGAGTGGGTCGTCCTGGACGCAGCCGACGGCACCCTCCTGGGGAGCGCGCGGACCGGCACCGTCGGCTCCAGCTTCCACACACCGCACCCCGACCCCGCGCGCATGGGCCTGACCGTCGGCGAGGGCGACGAGGAGTCACCCGCGCTGTGGGGGCACTGGGACGGCCGGACCCTCACCTTCCGCCGACTGGACGAGACGGTGCTGCTCGCCGCGAGCCCCGACGGCCGGCACGTCCTGGCCACCGACCCGGGACAGTGGTCCCTCTCCCTCCTCCGGGCGGAGGACGGCGGGGATCTGCGGCGCCTGGGCGGTGCCGATGCCGATGCCGGTGGTGCCGGTGCCGTATCGCCTGTGGCGCCTGTGCCGCCTGTGCCGCCGGTGCCGGGTGAGGATCAGGTCTGGTGGGGCTTCGAAGCGGCCTTCCCCCACGAGGACGTGGCGGTGGTGGGCAGCGAGGTGCACGGAGAGGCGACGGCCCCGCGGCACTGGCTCCTCGACCCTTCCGCCATGACGGTGCGCGGCCCGGTCTCCTACCCGTTCCCCGTTCACGGAAGCCCGCTCGGCGCGGGGCCCGGCCAGTGGTGCACGGTGTCCGAGGACCGGTCGGCGCTCCACCTCTGGGCACTCGACGGGCGCTGACCCTGACCGCGCGGATCCGCGTAGGTCCGAGGGTCCATGCCGACTGATGGAAATAGCAGGCAGAAGCCGGAAGTTGGTGCCGTCATGACTCAAGGACCCGCACCCCGCGCACTGTCCGACGACGCTCTCTCCGATCTGCTCGGCGGTCAGCGGTTCGGCACGCTGGCCACCGTCAAGCGCAGCGGTCACCCCCACCTCACCACCATGCTGTACCACTGGGATCCCGAGACCCGCGTCGCCCGCTTCTCGACCACCGCCGACCGGGTCAAGCTCCGTCACCTGCGGCACGACCCGCGGGCGTCGCTCCACGTCCAGGGCGGCGACGTCTGGTCGTTCGCCGTGGCGGAGGGCGAGGCAGAGGTCTCCGATGTCACGACGGAACCGGGTGACGAAGTCGGTCGCGAACTCCTCGCGATGGTCCCGGAGAGCGGGAAGCCGGAGGACGAGCGCGGGTTCTTCGAGCAACTCGTCGCCGAGCGGCGCGTGGTGATCCGGCTGAAGGCGGACCGGCTCTACGGCACCGCCCTCGACGTCGTCGACGGGTAGCGTCCGGACGGGAGTTCGCCGTAGGTGCTGCCGATCCCCGCTGGACCTCCGGCCACGCCCCTCCCAACGTCACCGCAATGAGAGGCCCTTGGCGGAGATGAGCCCCTTCGACGGGTGGGCGCGAAGGGTGGCCGTCCACGCCGTGGGCGGGCAGGAGGCGCCGTTGGGGTGCTGCTCCCTGAGCTTCACCCGCCGCGTGTCCGTCGTGACGACACGCTTGTCCTTCCCCACGGTCACCGTCAACCGCACGGTGACCGTCGCCGCGCCGATGTCCTGCCGGAGCGGCGTCGAGACGCGCAGGACGGGATCGTCCCTGTCACCGGACGGCCTCTCCCTGCACTTGCCGTTCACACACACCCGTAGGGTCGTGTCGCCCTCGGTGAAATCGGCGGGACGCCACACCACGGAGACACCGGAGTCCATGCCCCTCTTCGTGCACATGACGTCGTCCCCGGAGTCCGCGCAGCCCATGAGCGTCGTCAGGGCCGTCAAGACGCCCGTCGCGAGCAGCAGACGGCGGTGCCGCGTGCCGGCGCCTCGCACGACGGCGCGGCCGTCCCGGCCCTGCTCCGTGACTGCTTCGGCCATGACTGCGGTCCCTCCTGATGGACGCGGATCGGCCTGCCGGCACTGCCCGGCACTGCCGCCACTGCCGGGGCCGCTGAGACGCGACACGTCGACGGCCCCCGTCCGCCCGCCGGTCATCATGCCACCGCCGTGCCCCGCAGTCCCCCCGGACGGACGTGATCGCGACACCCTCTACGAACGCCCCCGACGAACGCCCTCCTCGAACGCCCTCTAGGATCGGCCGCCGCAGACGGACGAGAGACGGGGGAGCACACGATGGCCGACGGCAGGATCACCGCGGTGAGCCGCAACGCGGAGTACTCGTTCAGCAAGCCCAACCAGTCGTCCGTCACGCTGCTGGAAGGCCTCGGCGTGGAGGGCGACGTCCACGCGGGGAGGACCATCCGGCACCAGTTCCGCATGACGTACGAGCCCGAGGTGCCCAACCTCCGCCAGGTCCACCTGATGCACGAGGAACTCTTCGCGGAGCTCGCCCTGAAGGGCTTCGACGTCTCCGCCGGCCAGCTCGGCGAGAACATCACCACCCGCGACGTGGACCTTCTCGGCCTTCCGACGGGCACCCTGCTCCACCTCGGACAGGACGCGGTGATCGAGGTCACCGGCCTGCGCAACCCGTGCGCGAAGATCAACGACTTCCGTCAGGGGCTGCTGGGCGAGATGTTCACGATCGACCCGTCCTCCGGTGACTTCACCTTCAAGGCGGGTGTCATGGCCGTTGTGCGACAGACCGGAACCGTCCGCCCGGGCGACGCCGTGCAGGTGGAGCTCCCACCGTTCCCGCACCGTCCGCTGGAGCGCGTCTAGGGCCTGTCGCGGAAGTGCGTTCTGACACAACCGGGCAGCGCGCTGTCGGTGCCGCCGACTAGGTTCTCTCCGTTCGACCCGACGGGCGGATCGAACGGGCTGGAAGGACTCGTCGCCGTGAGCATCTACCTGCACATGCGCGCCGTCGCGGAATCTGAGATCCGGGACGACCACACCTGGCTTGCAGGCTTCATGTTTGAGTCATGGGAGAACCTCCCCGACGAGTGCGCTGCGGGCATCGCCGAGGCGATCAACAAGGCCTGGTACTGCCTCAACGACCTGTATGCCGCTGTCCGTGTTCTCGATGCGGACGCCGACGACTCGTGGGAGCTGCCGATCTACGGCGGGCGGTCGCCGGCGCTCAGCGCCGATGCCGATCCCAATGACCCGCCCCTAGGGATTCTGGAGCCGGCTGGTGTGTCGCAGGCCGCAGGTTTCCTCGCACGTGTTTCGTTCGACGAGCTGTGGAAGGTCGCCGGTGCCGAGATCAGCTGGTCCCGCGGGGACGGGGAACAGGTCAGGCAGGAGTTCCTCGGATATCACAGGGACCTTCAGGGGTTCTACGGACGGGCGGCTGCGGCAGGCCATGCCGTGGTCAAGAAATGGGCTTGAGGTGTCGTCGCGTGCTGGTCACAGCCATTCGTTAATGGTGGCGACCAGCACTGTCGCTTCGTAGCGGACAGCAAGTTTGTCGTATCGAGTGGCGACGGCTCGGTGCCGCTTCAGCCTGTTGATGCTGCACTCGACGGCGTGCCGGGCTTTGTAGTCCTCCGGGTCGAACTTCGGTGGACGGCCACCGCGGGAGCCGAGCTTTCTTCGGTTGCGGGCCTGGTCGACCTTGTCGGGGATGGTGCAGCGGATTCCACGTCTGCGCAGGTAAGCGCGGTTTCTCCGGGAAGCGTACGCCTTGTCGGCCCGCACACGATCAGGACGGACTCGTGGACGGCCCGGACCCATACGAGGCACGCGGACTTTCTCCAGCACGGGTTCGAACTGCGGAGAGTCTCCACGCTGTCCTGCCGTCACCACAATCGACATGGACTTCTGGCCATGCTCAACAGCCAGGTGCAGCTTGGTGGTGAACCCGCAACGCGATCTTCCCAGTCCGTGGTCACGAGGCTCGGCGAACACCCCACCTGGCGGTTCCTTCTGCAGGTCGCCCCGCTTCCGGGCGCCAGCCGCACGCTGATGGGCGCGGCAGATCGTGGAGTCGACGCTCAACTCCCATGTGATCGAACCCTTCACGTCGGCCAGAGACTGGAGATGGGTGAGGATCCGATGCCACGTGCCGTTCCGCTGCCATCGACGGAACAGATCGTAAACCCGGCCCCATGGCCCGTACTCGATGGGCAGGTCCCGCCACGGCACACCGGTACGGACCCGGAACCGTATGCCATCGATCAGTCGCCGCCGCGGCCAGACGGGCGGCCGCCCCGCCCTGGCTCCCTTCGGCAACAACGGCTCCAAGACCGCCCACTGCTCATCCGTGAGATCTCCCCGACCCATGAGACGTGATCATCCACACCCCGAAATCCATTTTCGATACACGGCCTAGCACCGGTCCCGTCCCTACAGCCCACCCGGCTGGACCGCGCTGGGCGGCCTGATCGTCACAGGTCGGGAATCAGCCCGGGCCGCACGCCCATCCCTGTCACGTCGTCGCGCACGGCCGTCACGAACCGGCCGACCTCCGTCGCGAGAACTTCCCAGGCGACCGGCGAGGTCCAGACGTCCGGTTCGGAGACCGACCCGATCCGCCATCCCTCGGCAGACGCCGTGATCAGAACTTCGCCCACGTCCGGGTAGGACTGCGAGTCGAAGGCGAAGTCACCCCGCTCACCGTCCGGCCGGCGAAGCCAGTGCACCAGCTCTCGCGCCAACTCGGCCACGGGAAAACACACGTCCCCGCACACGACCCGGCTGCCGTCCTGGACGAACAGGTCGGCCTCGATGTCCACGAGGAGCACCTCAGAACCTGCCGTCCAGGGTCGGAGTCCACGGCGGTACAGGTCCGGCATGCCCAGGTTCCGGTACGCCAACTGCACCGACATCCCGCCCTCCCCGAGCGCAAGGGCCACAGATCTCCAGGCCACCCGGGTGCCGAATCTACCAAGCGGGGGCGGCGGGCCCGGTGGCGCCCCGCGTGCGTCCGCCGCACGGAAAACCGCTGGTGGAGAGGACGGTAGCCCGCGTTACAGTCCGCCCATGACGGCGTACGGACTCGGCCCCACCCAGCTCTGCACCCCGGCCGAACGGCTGTTGCACGGCAAGGGCGTGACGTCGTCGGCCGAGGCATGGACCGCGGAGGAGTGGGTCGACCTCGACAGGAGCGTGCACGTGAGCACCGCGGGGGAGTTCGGCCCCTGGAGATGTGAGGGAAGGCGACGGATCGGCTTCGGGTGGTTCGACGAACGGGAGATCGCGGACTGGAGCCGGGCACCGTACTGGCAGGACGGCCCAGGTGCTGCCGGCGCTCCCTCCTGGAGTTCGCCGCCCACCTCGTCGGAGATCACCCTGTGCCTCAGCCACGTCGATCCGCGCGTCCGGATGGCGGCGCTCGGCCTTGCCGCGTCCGGGACGCTGCCCGAGTCCCTCCTGCCGCTCGTCCTGATCCACACCGCGGACACCCATCCGCAGGTTCGGGGGCTCGCCCGCGGCGTCGCCCGCCAAGCCCTCACCGCCGTGGACCTCGTCGCCCGACGGCAACCTGCCACCCTGGCCGCCCTGGCGGTGCTGGTGGGGCAGTGGCGCCACGGCGCCTGGGTGCGGGACGCGGTGCTGGGCCGTCCGGGCGGGCTGCCCGGACAGGCGCTGACCCAACTCCTGACCGGCAGTGCACAGGAGACCCGCCTGGCCGGCCTGAACGCGGGTGCCGCTCACGGACGGCTCGGCCTGGCACGGGCCTGGGAGGTGGCGGCGAACGATCCCGTGGAGAGCGTGCGGGTACACGCCGTTCGCACCGCGATACGCCTCGCCCTCGCGTCCGGCAGCCCTGCCGACGTCGTCGACGCCCGCACCCGGGTCCTCGCCCGTCTGAACGCCGACCGCGCGTACGGCCCACACCTCGACGTGCTCGCCTCGGCGGTGGAAGCAGAGCTGCTCGGCGCCCAGGACCTGGCCGGACTCGCCGTCGCACACGGGTACCGGAAGATCCGACGGCACGCGTGCGACGCCGTCCTCGCCCACCCCGAGGCGGACACCGTCCTCGGTCAACTGCTGTCCGCACAGGACACCTACGTGCGGTCCGCCGCTGTGACGCGGCTGAGCGACGACGGCCGGGCGGACCGGGGCGGCGAGCTGTCGCGGTACCTGACCGACCCCTCCGGCGGCGTCCGCGCGGCGGCGTGCCGCGGCCTCCGCGCCCTGGGCGAGGACCCCCGCACCCACTACCTGGCCCTGTGCACCGACCTCGACGCCGTGTGCCCCGCCGCGGTGATCGGCCTCGCCGAGCAGGGGCACGCGGAGGACGCGGTCCTGCTGCGCACCTTCACCCGCCACTCGGACGCCGCGATCCGTGCCCGGGCCCTGTCGGCGCTGCGGCTGCTCCGCGCCCTCCCCGACGAGGCGCTGCAACCGTTCGCCGGCGACCCCGACCCCCGCGTGCGCGCGACCGCCCTCACCGGCATGCGGGACAGCGCCCCACTCCTGCGCGGCCAACTCCACAACCGGCACGAGGGCGTGCGTGCCCGGGTGCGGGACCTCCTCGAATGGCACCGCTTGAACCGGGCGGACACCTGCGGCTGCTGCGCGACTCCCGCTGCCGTGCGGCCTGCCGTGCGGAGGGGGACCGGCCCGGCGGTGTGGAGACCGCAACCCGCGGAGCCCCAACCGACCATGACCACCCGCCCGGACGCTACGCCCTTCGGCACGTTCCCCTCACCCGACCACCGCACGAGACGCTGACGAGCGGACGCCCACGGTTTATGCCTGTTCCAGAGGGGGAGTGACCTGCGACGATGATCCGCATGTCCGACGAAGCGAGCCCCAGGTCGGGCCGGTGGCCGCCCGCGCCGTCCGGGGCCGCCGACTGGCTGCGCGAACTGTGCGGCGACGGGATCACCGGCTTCATGCCCCCGGCTATGCCTGACGCGGTGTGGGTGCTCAACGCCATGTACGAGCACGAGAGCGGGCCTGGCGAGGTCTCGTACCACGATCACCACCGGGCGAGCGTGGCGGACGGGACCCTGCAGCGGCACGTCGTCGGGGACATCGACCTCGACGCCGTGGGCGTCGCCACGGGCGGAGGCCTGGGCCGCGCCCAGCACCCGGGCCCCGGCTGGCGACGGCTGCGCTGGACCGAACTCGCGCGGCGGACCGGCGACCCGGTCGTGCCCGACGGGCTGCTGCCGTGCTTCCGCTGCTTCCCCTCGGCCAAGAGGGACGGCAGTTGGCCCCTCGGCGTCGTCCCGCCCACCGAGGGGAGCCTGGACCGCGAGACCTGGACCCGGCTGATCGCCGTCCTCACCGACCACGGCTCCGCCGGCCCGGACACCCGGTGCCTCGCCTACTACAGCCCTCCGACGCTCGGCTCCTTCGACGACGTCGACGCCCTTGACGTCCGCGTCGGCCGACTCGGCGACGCCGAGGCCCTGTACGACTGCTCAGAGGCCGACTTCAGCCCGTCCAACCTCTGGGCGGCCGACCGCTCCTGGGTCCTGTGCACCGACTACGACCTCTGGGGCACCAAGGTCGCCGGTCCGCCCGGCCTCGTCGAGGCGGTGCTGAACGACCCCGACCTCGAGGCGGTGCGCCTGCCCTGGGCGCACTGACGCGGGCCGGGGCACCGTGCTGGTCTCCAGCCGCGCGGCTCGCCCGGCGGAACAGATACCGGGCGAACTCCTCCGCGTCCTCCTCATCGGGCAATCCGTTCGCCGGGGGAGGCGGTGACCGGTTGACGCGACATGGGACCCGTTCACGCGGGGTTCAATGCCCGGGCTCGAGGAGGGCCCCGTTTAGCCTGAGCCCCATGGGCGCCATCGAGGTGGATCTTGCTGTCATCGGTTTCGGCAAGGGCGGCAAGACGCTCGTCGGGGCGCTGGCCAAGGCGGGCAAGCGGGTGATGCTGATCGAACAGTCCGATCAGATGTACGGCGGGACCTGCATCAACACCGGCTGTGTCCCGACCAAGGCCATGATCTTCCAGACCGAGCACCCCGACCCTCGGGTCGACGCGGCGACCTGGTTCCAGCAGGCGGCCGAGAAGAAGACGACCCTCGTCGAGGCGATGCGGGCGAAGAACTTCCAGCTCTTCGACTCACCCGAGACATCGACCGTGATCACCGGCCGGGCCCGTTTCGTCGACCCGTACACCCTCGTCGTCGCCGCGGGCGGGGACCAACTGACGGTCAAGGCCGCCACCATCGTGATCAACACCGGCTCGGTCTCGCGACTGCCGCCCATCCCCGGCCTCGCCGACTCGAAGCGGGTGGTGACCAGTACCGGGCTGCTGGCGCTGACCGAGCGGCCGCGTGAACTGGTCATCCTCGGTGGCGGTTACGTCGGAGTGGAATTCGCCTCGATGTACGCCGCCTTCGGCGCCAAGGTCACCGTGATTCAGCGTGGCGCGCAGTTGCTGCCCGCCGAGGACCCCGACATCGCCGCCGAGGTGCAGGCACTGCTGACGGCGGCGGGCGTCACGGTCCGCACCGACGCGACCGCCGAGGCGGTCACCGACGACGGTGACCGGGCCGTGGTGACCTACCGCGCGGCCGACGGGGCGAGCCGCACGGCGGCGGGGGAACTCGTGCTCGCCGCGTTGGGCCGGCGTCCGATGACCGACGGGCTGGGGCTGGCGGAGGTCGGCATCGAGGTCGGCCGGCGAGGCGAGGTCGTGGTCGACGAGCACCTGCGCACGACACTGCCCCACGTGTACGCCGTCGGCGACGTCAACGGCGGGCCACAGTTCACCTACGTCTCGTTGGACGACTTCCGCATCGTGCGCGACCAGCTCACCGGAGCCGGTGAGCGGTCGATCGCGGATCGCGCCTTCGTGCCTCACGTCGTGTTCACGACCCCGCCGCTCGCGCGGGTGGGCATGACCGAGGCGGAGGCCCGTGCCACCGGTCGGCCGCTGAAGACCGCGGTACGGAAGGTCGCCGAGATGGCGACCGTGCCGCGCGCCAAGATCGTCGGTGATGCGCGCGGCGTGATGAAGGCGATCGTGGACGCCGAGACCGACGAGGTGCTGGGCGTGGCGCTGCTCGCCCACGACGCGCACGAGACGGTGAACACGCTCGCGGTCGCGCTCCGACTCGGTGCCACCGGGAGCGTGCTGCGCGACGGGATCTACACCCACCCGTCGATGACCGAGGCGTTCAACGACCTCTTCGGCAACTTGGCCTGACGGGTCCGGGGCGTCGCCGGTCTCGTCCCGAAGCATGGGAGGCCCGCGGCGAGAACCGCCGGCCGAGTCGGACGCGTCCTCCGGCCGTCCGTCCGGGTGACTGCGCGGAAGGTCTCCGGCTTGGCTACCCCTTCATCAGTTCCGCCACCAGGCGCTCCATCCGTGGCCGGGGATCAGGGCTGCCCGGCCAGGCGGTCATCAGCAGATGGTGGGCCGCCCCGACAACGGCCAGGGCGGCGGTGTGCGGGTGGAGGCGCTGCGGTACCCGCCCGAGCTCCCGTTCCTCATCCAGGTAGCGGACGACGGCCCCCTCGATCGCGGTGAAGCCGGGGGCCCCTGCCGCCAGGGCCTCACGGAAGCGCTGTGCGGCCGCGGGGCGGACCATGGCGAGGCTCGCCAGGGCGGGTCCTCCCGAGTCGAACATGACGAAGACGACGGTGCCGAGGTTCTCCTCGACCGTGTTCCGGCCCACGAGGCCGGACAGCTCCCGCGCCTTCGCCGCCGTCCGCGCCAGGCGGTCAAGGCAGAGCTCGGCGACGAATTCGTCGAGCCCCGCGAAGTGCGTATGCAGCAGGCCCTTGGCGCAGCCGGCCTCGGTGGTGACCGCCCGGCTGGTGAGCGCGCCCGGGCCGTCCCTCCCGACGACGCGCTCGGCGGCCGTGAACAGCCTCTCGCGCACGTTCGGCGTGGCCACTCCGCGCGGTGCCATGGATCGACCTCCCGGGTTCTCTGTCGCTTGCTGACCTCAACAGGGCCGATTCTAATCGGGGTTGTGAGTATGGGCGCTCGCCCATACTGTATGGGCGAGCGCCCAAACCTCACGCTCTGCCTTTCCGATATCAGGGGGGACTCGTGTTAGAAGTCGTCAACACCGAACAGGCGCAGGCATGGAACGGTCCGGAGGGTGACCACTGGGCCCGCCACCAGGACCGCTGGAACGCCGTGAACGAGGGCTTCAACGAGCCGCTGCTCGACTTGGCGGACATTTCGGCGAGCCATCGGGTGCTGGACCTCGGCTGCGGCTCGGGGCAGACCACCCGCCTCGCCGCCCTCCGGGCGTCCGCGGGGAACGCGCTGGGACTGGACCTCTCCGCCGCCATGCTGGCGGAGGCCCGGTACCGGGCGGAACGGGAGGGCGTCGCCAACACCTCGTTCATCCAGGGCGACGCCCAGGTGCACGCTTTCGAGCCCGGCGCCTTCGACACGGCGATCAGCCGGTACGGGGTGATGTTCTTCGCCGATCCCGTGGCGGCCTTCGGCAATGTCGCCCGTGCCCTGCGCCCCGGCGGGAGGATGGCCTTCGTCTGCCCGGCCGACCCGCCGCTCAACGAGTGGTTGACGGCCCTCGCCTCGCTGCGTGACGTCCTGCCGGTCGGCGACCTCGGCAGGCCGGGCCTCCCCGGGATGTTCTCCCTGGCCGCCCCGGATCGCGTCCGCGACGTCCTCGGCGCGGCCGGGTTCACCGACGTCGCGGTCGAGCGGACCCAGGCGTACGGCAGATGGGGGCACGGCGCGGAGGACGCTGCGGGGTTCATGCTGGGATCGGGGCCCGGCCGTCACCTGCTGGCGCAGACCGACCGGGCCGGAAAGGCGCGGGCTCACGAGGTCCTGGCGGACCATCTGCGGGGCCACGAGGCGGAGGACGGCACAGTGCGGCTGCTCAGCACCTCGTGGTTGGTCGTCGCCAACCGCCCCGAGTAATCCCAGGGCGGTAGCCCGAGGCTCCGTCGGCGGGCGGGAGGCCTAGACGCGCAGAGAGCAGTCGGTACCGACGGACACGGGGACGAGGGACCTGAGCTTCTCCCTGGTCTCGGGGTCCGTCGAGTACACAACCGTGCCGATCATTCCGCGGGTCAGGAGCACCTTGTAGGTGTTGCGGACAAGGCGTCCGAAGTCGTCGTCCGAGGTCGCCTTGGTGAAGACAGGGTCCTTGGACGCGGAGCGGTCGACGACCCAGCGATCCGTACGCCAGACCAGGTCGGGGCCGATGACGACGCCCGACCAGTCGTACTCGAAGCCCTGAGCGGTGTAGACGCAGCCCACCTGGCCGAAGCCGGCCGGGTCCGTGGCCCAGAGCGCGGCGGGCGGGGCGCCCAGGACGGAGCGGTCACCGTAGACGTTCCAGGGCCGGGCCCAGTCGCCGATGACGACGTCCGCGGGCAGCGCCGTCATATCGGGGGCGACCTTCTTCGTCCACGGCCAGCAGTAACCGGCGGTCATCCGGGCCGTGTAGCCGCCCTCCCGACGGGAGGAGAGGAACGCCTCCATCTCCTGGGGCGTCTCCGCGGTGAGCAGTTCCACCTTGCCGTCCGGTTCCCAGGCGACCGGGCCGTCGCCGTCCAGGCCGAGGAGCGAGGCGACCCACGCCACATAGGCGTCGCTGCCGCCGCAACGGACTGGCTGTCCAACTCGACCACCGTGCACTGCAACCCCTGCGCGGCGGCCGCGGCCTTGATCTCGTCAACGGTGCCCATCTCGCCGGGACGGACGACCTGATGCTGGTCGAGCAGGAACACCGGCACCCGGGCCGCGTCGATCAGTTCGTCGATCTGAGGGCGATTGGTGCGCAGCGACGCCCTGGTGTAGCGGTTGGCGGACGTCCGTCGGAGGCGGTGTGCCTCGTCGCAGATCAGCACGTCGAGGTCGTTGGGTTCCGCTTCCATGAAGCTGTTGAAGTACTTGAACAGCCCCTGCACCTCGGGCTTGCGAGTACCCGCCACCTTGCGCATGGTTTTGGTGAACGACTGCGAGCCGGTGGCGTGCAGGGCCGCGTCGCCGCGTCGGTACAGCTCACCCAGGAGGGACAGGGCGATCACGCTCTTGCCGGAGCCGGGACCGCCGGCGACCACCACCACCTCCTTGTGGTTCGATCGCTGCGCCGTGCGGACGGCCTTCATCACCAGCTCATAGGCCAACCGTTGCTCGGCGACCAGGACGAACTGCTCGCGGTCACGGATCTCGGCCGCCGCGACGGACAGCAACTGCTTCGACGGGCGGATCCTGCCGCTCAGCAGTGCGTCGGCGGCGTCGGCCCCAGGGGTGGGTGCGAGTCGGCTGCGCAGCAGGTCGAGGAAGGCGCCCCGCTGCTCACCGGTGTACAGGCGGCCGTGCGGCCCCTCGGGCACGTCCCGGAGTCCCGCCACGCCGAACTCGGTGGCGTTGTGCAGGTAGGCCACGCCGACCAGCGCCTCGGGCGTCTTCTCCAGGGCGCCGTTGAAGGCGAGGAGGTACTCGCAGTATCCGCGGACCTGCTCGATCGGGTTGAGCACGGGACGCGGGTAGGCGTCGATGCGGCAGAGGAGCGGTTCGTCCTCCTCCGGGTACGCGCTGCTCCACTGCTTCAACTCGACGACGACGTAGGAGGGCTCACCCGTCCTCGGATGGTGGCCGGCGAGTATCGCGTCAATCCGCCGACTGGTCAGCGGCAGGCTGTACTCAATGATCATCTCGACGTCGCCGAGCCCCGCCTCGAGCAGGGCGTTCGTAAGGGCGGGGAGGCTGCGTTCCCACGACCGGACCTCCGAGGTGCCGGGGCGACGGTTGTGCTGGTGCACGAAGTTGTCCGTCAGTTGCAGAGGCAGCGATCCGTCCATGATGCGGGCGGCCACGGACGCGGCGGACTCGCGGAACAACAAGAAATGCCCCCAGGCAGCACGAAGAAGACTCGTGCGGGTGGGGGCATGTCCGTTGGTCCGTATTCATGGACCGGAAGCCCGTCGGGCCGCATATGACGTGGTCTCATGTTAAACGAGTTGGTGCGTGTGACACCCGACGGTCGAGGAGGTCCCCCCACCGAGGGCGGGACGCAGGGCGAACCGGGGCTCGTCCTCGCCGGCCGTGCCCGGGAGGAAGCGCACCGCGGGTACGACGGGAGACGGAACTGCCGCACCTCTCGGGGCGCCGTTCAGCGACTTCACGACCTCTCCGGCATGACGAGTCGCCGAGCGTTCGCGACGGTGGAGTCTGACCATTTCGTCAGTGATAACAGCAAGAAGCAGCGGCGGTCTGGAGCGACCGGCGGGGCGTCCGATGATCCCCGGGGGTCCCCTGACTTCTCGACCTGACCTGAAGGGCCCGCATAGGTCGGCCAGTTGCTCGACGACCGAGGTCCGGATTCCGTGCGCCGACCTGTCCCCGGTGATCAGGTGAGCAAGGGAGTCACGAAGCATGGGCCTCGTCACGACCGTTCGCAGCGAGGGCGAGGCAAGGACGCCCGGGTGTGACTCCGCGCATGCGCATCTCCTCGTCCGCACCGCCGACGACGTGCGGCGCTGGCGCCGACCTCCCGCAGGGGCCGGCCGTGTCGCCGGCCTGCTGCTGTCCGTGGTCCTGCTCGCCGGCGGACCGGTCGGGTGTTCCGCACTGTCCCCGTTCGAGGGATGCGAGGGGACGGAAAGCCTGATGCGGGAACTGGAGGACACGCCCCTGCTGGCCTCCCCGCCACCCGGCGCGAAGGCGGTCGGGGGAGAGGCCGCGGCGTCCTCCTCGTGCTCGGACGACAGCGGTGACGCGTGGCTCTCGGCGCGGCGGCTGCTCGTCCACCCCGGTACGGCGGAAGAGGTGACCGCCCACTATCGCCGGGTGGCGCGCGCGGACGGGTGGAGGTACTTCGCGCATCCCGAACCGTCCGACGCCCCGCCACCGATGAAACCTCCGTCGCCCCCGCCCGGCTTCGCCGGCCGGCATCAGGACGTGTGCTTCACCAAGGGCGGCGACGGGAGCGCGCGGGTCGTCACGCTGTACTTCACCAGCGCGGAGGAACTCCGCCGCACGTACGGCCGTGACCTGGGGCCCGACATCCCGTCGGGGCAGCTCTACGAGATCGAGGCTGGAGCGGAACCGGACGGGTCCGTCGTCTCGCCGCCCTGCTGAGCCAGCAGCGCCGCCACGGCCGACCGCGCCTGCCGGGCCGACGCCGGATCCCCGGTGATGCCCGCGGTGACGACGGCGCCCTCGGCCAGCAGGAAGACCGCGTCGGCGGCGTCCGGCGCCCCCGCGGCGCGCACCCACTCGGCGAGCTGCGCCCGGAACGCCCGCTTGTGGGACAGGACTTCGGCCAGTACGGCGGGGGAGGAGGAACCGAGCTCGCCATGGGCGTTGATCCAGGCGCAGCCCCGGAAGCCGGGCTCGGCGAACCAGTCGGCCAGCCAGTCGAAGACCGTCAGGACGCGTTCCCGGGGGTCGGTGACCTGCTCCACGCGGGCGGCCAGGCTCGCGCGCCAGCGCAGGTCGCGACGCCGCAGCATCGCCACCACCAGGTCCTCCTTGGTGGGGAAGAGGCGGTAGATCCGCTTCAGGGGGAGATCGGATGCCGCCCGGACCTGGTCCATGCCCACGGTCTGGACGCCCCGCTCGTAGAACAACTTCTCCGCAGCGTCCAGCAGGTCCTCGCGGGCGCGACGATTCTGCTCCTCGGTGAGCGGGGCGGGCATCGGGGCTCCTTGCGTTGAGAACGATCGTTCTCTACCTTAGTCGACGAAGCGTGGAGAACGCGCGTTCTCCACTTTGAGGAGGCTGACGTGACCGACGACCGACCGCCCTACCCGCCGTTCACCCGGGAGACCGCCCGGCGGAAGGTCCAGGCCGCCGAGGACGCGTGGAACACCCGTGATCCGCGGCGCGTGGCGTCGGCGTACACACCCGACTCGGTCTGGCGCAACCGCGACGTTTTCGTCCACGGCAGGGCAGAGATCGTCGCGTTCCTGACGTGCAAGTGGGAGCGCGAGCTGGACTACGCGCTGCGCAAGAGCCTGTGGGCCTTCGACGGCGACCGGATCGCGGTGCGCTTCCAGTACGAGTGGCACGACGAGGAGGGCCGGTGGTGGCGCAGTTACGGCAACGAGCTCTGGGAGTTCGACGAGCGCGGCCTCATGCGGCGGCGCGAGGCGAGCATCAACGACGTCGCCATCACGGAGGCCGACCGGCGCATCCACGGCCCCCGTCCCGAGGCGGAGCACGGGGTGGCCATCCCCCTCGCCTAGCCTGCGCGGCCGCGCGTTTCCTTCCGACGGTCACAGGCCCTGCACCGGATCCTTCCCGTTCCTCGACCCGGTCTCGGCCAGCGCGTCCGGCTTCTGCTGAACGATGCGGAGCCGAGAAATCGGTTCGAGGCAGACGAAGAGCAGGACCAAGACGCAGGCGCCGTGACCGCGCCGGATGGGGACCGCCATGAGTGACTACGGGCAACTGCCGCCGGAGCGGCACGGATACGGCCGCGACCTGCGCCGGACCACCCCGCGACACGTGCCTGCCGAGCCCGCTCACCTGGCGGTCCCGCCCGCTCCGGCCCCGGCTCCGGTGGTCAGGCCGCGCGGTGACGACACCGGGCAGCTGCGTGCCGCCCTGGTCATCCACACGATCGCCGACATCGCGGCCGCCTTCCTCGGCCTGTGGATCGTGCTGTACCTGTTCGACGCCAACCAGGGCAACGTGTTCGTCGACTTCGTGAAGGGCGCCGCCGACGGCCTCGCCTGGTGGTCGCAGGACATCTTCAGCATGGACGCCGAGGTCTTCCGGACCTTCCTCAACTACGCGCTGCCGGCCGGGGTGTACCTCCTCGTCGGGCACGGGGCGGCGGCCTGGCTCCGGCGGTTCTGAACCGGTCTCCGTCTCCGGCAGGGCCTGCTCGGCGAGATGTTCACGATCGACCCGTCGTCCGGTGATTCGCGCTACGCCCACGACCATGCGGGCGAAGGCTGCGTCCCCGCCGCCCCGCCCCGGAGAACCAGGGCGGGGCGGCGGGTGCCGTCGGGCCGGGGCCCCGCGACGTAGCTGACCGGGCGGTAGCCGAGGACGAACATGTTGGCGGCCCCGCTGCCAGGACCGCCGCCGTCGGGTTTGGCGAGGGCGTACACGGGGGCGTTCACCGCGGTGAGCGCCTCCAGCGCCGTGGCCTGGTCCGGCGCGGCTCCGTAGTACAGGTGGAAGGAGCCGTGGTCGGCCACGAGCGGGCCGCCTTTCGATCCCTGGTCGGCCGCCCCGCCCGCTCATGGCTCGACTCCTGCCGGCGTGCTCGCACCGGGCAGGGGGCGGCCTGGCGGAGGCCCGGTCGCGGCGGTTGTGGGACGGCTCGGGTGGGCGGGGCGGCTCCGTCGTCAGCCGGTGAGCTCCCACAGCACCCGGTAGTAGGTGATCCGCGCCGGGTCCGCCTCGACGCCGTAGGCGTCGAGCAGGGCTTCCTCCCACCCCGGGCCGTAGTTCCAGTGGGTGCTCCACGTGGCGACGGCCAGGTCGGCCCAACGGTCCGCCACGCCCAGGGTGCCGAGGTCGACGTGGCCGGTGGGTTCGCCGTCGTCGCCCACCAGGGTGTTGGGGGCACAGGCGTCGCCGTGGCAGACGACCAGGCGGTCGACCGGGGGCGGGTCATCCAGCAGGCGCATCGCGCGCTCCACAGTGCCCAGCGGGCGCAGTTCCGGCGGCCATGCGGCGGGGTCGACGGCGCCCGACGCGACCCGCGACCGGGCCTTGGCCAGCCGCCGTTCCACCGACCAGTCGAACGGGCAGTCCGCGACCGGGAGGGCGTCGTGCAGGGCGCGCAGCCCGGCGCCGACGGCGCGGACCGCGGTCGCCGGGTCCGCCTTCCACCGCTCGTCCACGGCGGAGGCGCCCGGCAGGCCCCGGGTGACGAGCCAGGTTCCCGTCGCGTCGCCGCCCTCTGCCAGTACGGGCGGCACGGCCGTGTACGAGGCGGCCCAGCGCAGCCGGACGGCCTCGGCCGGGAGGTCCGACCCGCTCCCCGCGGGCGCCCACTTGGCGAAGTGCGGAGGGTCGTCGGGGTCCGTACCGGCCTCGTCGCCGATGCGGAAGGTGAGGCCGCCGAGCAGGTTGCGCCACACCGCCCGGACCGGCCGTCCGGCGGCCAGCGCGGCGACGGCGGGCGGGAGTTCGACGGGTTCCTCGGGAGGCGCAGCGATCACGCCCCCATCCTGACCGCAGACGACTCGGAGCGGAAGGCCACCCGGACGGGGCATTGCGATTTTCGCAACGCGGGGCTAACGTCACTGTATGGACGAGTCTGTGCACGACCGGGTACGCAAGGTCATGGACGCGGCGTCCCTCAGCCAGGCGGCGTTCGCGGAGCGGGTCGGGCTGACCGCGGACAAGCTGTCCAAGTCCCTCAACGGCGTCCGCCGCTTCACCTCGCTGGACCTCGCCCGCGTCGCGGAGTTCGGCGACACGACGGTCGACTGGCTGCTCAGCGGCCGCGAACCGCTCCGGCCGAGCTTCGCCGCGAGGACGGCGGGGGCGGGGAGGAACAGCCCAGCCGCACCCCCGGACGTGCGGACCGGCGGGGCGCCGGGAGCCGGAGGTCCCTCGGACGCCTCGCTCGAGTCCTTGCTGCGGCGCTTCACCGGCGCGTACGAGGTGCTCGAAGCCCTCGGGCGCGCTCGCCCTCTCCCCGAACTGCCCGCTCCGCCGGAGGGCGTGGAAAGGTTCGTCGACCAGGGCGAGGCGCTGGCCCGGGAAGCCCTGGCGCTGCTGGAGTCCCACGGGGTGGCCTCGGTGGCAGAGCTGGACACCCCCCAGTTGGTCGACGTCGTCGACCAGGTCTTCGGGGTCGACGTCGCCCAGGTCGGCCTGCCCGCGGGGGTGGACGGCGTCGCCTGGCACACCGACGCGTTCCGCCTCGTCCTCCTGGCCCGCACCGACCGGTGGACGCGCCAGCGCTTCACCCTCGCCCACGAGCTGGGCCACGTGCTCGCCCGCGACGCCCAACAGCCGCTGGCCGAGCGGCACCTGGCGCCGGGCCACCAGAAGAACTACGACGAGGTCCGCGCCAACGTCTTCGCGGCCGGGTTCCTGATGCCGGAACGGGAGGTGGCGCTCGCGGTGGAGAAGGCGGGGCACCTGCCCAGGGCCGCCGGCACGGCCGACCTCGCCGACCTCGCCGATCTCCCCGAGGCGACCCAGGCCGCGCTGGTCGTACGGTTCCAGGTCTCGCCCAGCGCGCTGGCCGCCCGCCTCCACCAGCTCGGCGTGATCTCCGGCGAGGCGAGGAAGACCCTGCGCGGCATGACGACCGAGCAGTGTCACCTGCTCGTCGGCGAGGCCGGCCGGCTGCAGGACCGCACGGCCTCCGCCGTCGCCGAGCGCGTCCCGTCCGGCCCGGCCCGTGGCCTCTACGACGCGTACGAGGCGGCCGAGACCACGCTGCGACCGCTCGCCGCCTACCTGGACCGGGAGGCCGACGTCCTGCGTGAGCAGCTGGCCCCCGAGGCGTCGGCCGCGGCCCTGCCCGCCGAGGAGAAGGGCGACCTCGTCTTCCAGCCATGAGCAGACCTTGGTGGTTCCCCGACAACACGGTCCTGTGCAGCTTCGCGGCGGTGGACCGGCTCGCGTTACTGGAGAAGGTCCTGGACGACCGGGGCCGCTGGACCCAGGCGGTCGCCTACGAGGCGCAGCGGTCGGCCGTCCACCTCCCTGCCCTCGGCGGACTGGCCGACGGGGCGGGCTGGCTGGGCGAGCCGATCGAGGTCGACGGCGAGGTCGAACAGGCCCTCGTCGAGCGGCTGCGGCGCGTCGTCTTCGGCGGCCTCGCCCACCGGCCGCTGCAGCACCTCGGCGAGGCCGAGACGCTGGCCGTCATCGAGACCCGGCGCGAGTTCCGCACCGCCGTGTGGATCACCGACGACGCCGACGCGGGCCGCTACGCCCACCGTCGCGGCATCCGGGTGCTCGACACCGTCGGCGTGATGCGTGAGGCCGTCGCCCGCGGCCTCGTCCCCGCCGCCGAGGGCCACCGCCTCCTCGTCACCATGCGCGAACGCGGCCGCCACCTGCGCGGCATCCCCCTCCGCCCGGAGGACCTGCACGGGTGAACCCGACCGGTCAGGGGTGCTTCCCGTGAGTCTCCCCGCGGTGGAGAACCCAGAGGTGGCCGGGCCGGAACGGGGCTCAAACGGGGCTTATGCGTCGCCCAGGCGCAGCTCGTCGCGCAGACCTTCCCGCAGCACGACCCCGCTCAGGCTGTCGTCGGCGAGGTCCCGTGACCATTCCGCCCGGAGCTCGGCAAGATCCGTTCGCCGCTCCGGATCCCAGCCGACAGCGGCGGCGGCATGGCCGTCGAGCCGCCCGAGCGCCTCGTACGGCTGGTGCCCCGGGTCGGTCAGCTCGGCCGTCGCTCCGGCCCGCGCAGGGTCCGTGTCCGCTCCCTGATCACCTCATTGCATAAAAATGCGCGCCACCGTATAGTCGTGCCATCGATAGGGAGGACCCATGACGGTACGAGCGGCGGTTGCCGGAGCGAGTGGATACGCGGGCGGAGAGCTGCTGCGGCTGCTGATCGCGCACCCCGAGGTGGAGATCGGCGCACTGACCGGGAACTCCAACGCGGGGCAGCGGCTCGGCGCGCTGCAGCCGCACCTGCTGCCGCTGGCGGACCGGGTGCTGGAGGCGACCACCCCCGAGGTGCTCGCCGGGCAGGGCCGACGGCACGATGTGGTCTTCCTCGCGCTGCCGCACGGCCAGTCCGCCCCCGTCGCCGAACAGCTCGGCCCCGACGTGCTGGTGATCGATGTCGGAGCGGACTTCCGGCTGAAGGACGCCGCCGACTGGGAGAAGTTCTACGGCAGCGCCCACGCCGGTACCTGGCCCTACGGCCTGCCCGAACTGCCGGGCGCCCGCGCCGCGCTGGAGGGGTCCAAGCGTGTCGCGGTGCCCGGTTGCTACCCGACCGCCGTGTCGCTGGCCATGTTCCCGGCCTACGCCGCCGACCTGGCCGAGCCGGAGGCCGTGATCGTCGCCGCCTCCGGCACCTCCGGCGCCGGCAAGGCCGCCAAGCCGCACCTGCTGGGCAGCGAGGTCATGGGCTCCATGTCGCCCTACGGCGTCGGCGGCGGCCACCGGCACACGCCGGAGATGATCCAGAACCTCAGCGCCGCCGCCGGGGAGCGGGTGAGCGTGTCGTTCACGCCGATGCTCGCGCCCATGCCGCGGGGCATCCTCGCCACCTGCAGCGCCAAGGCCAAGCCCGGCGTCACCCCCGGGACCGTGCGCGACGCCTACGCGAAGGCGTACGCGGACGAGCCGTTCGTCCACCTGCTCCCCGAAGGGCAGTGGCCGGCCACCGGCTCGGTCGTCGGCTCCAACGCGGTCCAGGTGCAGGTCGCGTACGACGAGGCCACCGGCCGCGTGATCGCCGTCGCCGCCGTCGACAACCTCACCAAGGGCACCGCCGGCGGCGCCGTGCAGAGCATGAACATCGCACTGGGTCTGGACGAGACCACCGGACTTTCCACGATCGGAGTCGCACCGTGAGCGTCACGGCAGCCAAGGGATTCACGGCGGCGGGCATCGCCGCCGGCATCAAGGAGAACGGCAACCCCGACCTCGCCCTGGTCGTCAACAACGGCCCCCGTCTGGCCGCCGCGGGCGTCTTCACCTCCAACCGCGTCAAGGCCGCGCCGGTGCTGTGGTCCGAGCAGGTCCTCAAGGGCGGCGAGGTGTCCGCCGTGGTCCTCAACTCCGGTGGCGCCAACGCCTGTACGGGTCCGAAGGGCTTCCAGGACACGCACGCCACCGCGGAGAAGGCCGCCGAGGTCCTCGGACTGAACGCCGCCCAGGTCGCGGTCGCCTCGACCGGACTGATCGGCGTGCTGCTCCCGATGGACAAGCTGCTGCCCGGCATCCCCGCGGCCGCGGCGCAGCTCTCGGAGCACGGCGGCGAGAAGGCCGCCATCGCCATCAAGACCACCGACACGGTGCACAAGACCGCGGTGGCCGGCGGCGACGGCTGGACGGTCGGCGGCATGGCCAAGGGCGCGGGCATGCTCGCCCCGGGCCTGGCCACCATGCTCGTGGTGATCACCACCGACGCCGACCTGGACTCCGCCGTCCTGGACAAGGCGCTGCGCGACGCCACCCGCGTCACCTTCGACCGCGTCGACTCCGACGGCTGCATGTCCACCAACGACACCGTGCTGCTGCTCGCCTCCGGCGCCTCCGGGATCACGCCCGGCGAGCAGGAGTTCGCGGCCGCCGTCCGCGCCGTCTGCGACGACCTCGGCCAGCAGCTGATCCGCGACGCCGAGGGCGCCAGCAAGGACATCAAGGTGGAGGTCGTCAACGCCGCCACCGAGGCCGACGCCGTCGAGGTCGGGCGCTCCATCGCCCGCAACAACCTCCTCAAGTGCGCCATCCACGGCGAGGACCCCAACTGGGGCCGCGTGCTCTCCGCCATCGGCACCACGGGCGCCGCCTTCGAGCCCGACCGGCTCAACGTCGCCATCAACGGCGTCTGGGTCTGCAAAAGCGGCGGCGTCGGCGAGGACCGCGAACTGGTCGACATGCGCTACCGCGAGGTGCACATCGTCGCCGACCTCGCGGCCGGCGACGAGACCGCCACCATCTGGACCAACGACCTCACCGCCGACTACGTCCACGAGAACAGCGCGTACTCCTCATGACGACAGCCGGGAACAAGAGCAGCAAGAACAGCAGCGGCCCCACCCGCCGGCACACCGCCCTGCCCAAGGCGCAGATCCTCATCGAGGCGCTGCCCTGGCTGACCCGCCACCGCGGGAAGACCGTCGTCATCAAGTTCGGCGGCAACGCCATGGTCGACGAGCAGCTCAAGGCCGCCTTCGCCCAGGACGTCGTCTTCCTCCACCACGCCGGCCTCAAGCCGGTCGTGGTGCACGGCGGCGGCCCGCAGATCAGCGCCGCGCTCGACCGGCACGGCATCGTCAGCGAGTTCAAGGCCGGGCTGCGGGTCACCACCGAGGAGGCCATGGACGTGGTCCGGATGGTGCTCGCCGGGCAGGTCCAGCGCGAACTGGTCGGGCTGCTCAACCAGCACGGCCCGCTCGCCGTCGGCCTCACCGGCGAGGACGCCCACACCCTGACCGCGACCAAGCACCTGGCCGAGATCGACGGCGAGCTCGTCGACATCGGCCGGGTCGGAGAGATCACCGCGATCGACACCGGCGCCGTCGAGGCGCTGCTGGCGGACGGCCGGATCCCGGTCGTCTCCTCGATCGCCCGTTCCCAGGACGACGGACATGTCTACAACGTCAATGCTGATACGGCGGCTGCGGCACTCGCTGCGGCGCTCGACGCGGAAACCCTCATGGTCCTCACCGACGTCGAGGGCCTCTACGAGGACTGGCCGAACAGCGACGAGGTGATCAGCCGCCTCACCGCGAGCGAGCTCGAGAAACTCCTGCCGGAGCTTTCCGCCGGCATGGTGCCGAAGATGGAGGGCTGCCTGCACGCCGTGCGCAACGGCGTCGGCAACGCCCGTGTCATCGACGGCCGGGTCCAGCACTCGATCCTGCTGGAGATCTTCACCGACGAGGGCATCGGCACGATGGTCGTGCCGGACGGGCCCGTCGTCGCCGACGAGGAGGGGCAGTCGTGAGCGACACCGAACTGAAGGAGCGCTGGAGCGGCGCCCTGATGAACAACTACGGCACCCCCCGGCTGGCGCTCGCCCGCGGCGAGGGCGCCAAGGTCTGGGACGCCGACGGCAAGGAGTACCTCGACTTCGTCGGAGGCATCGCCGTCAACGCCCTCGGCCACGCCCACCCGGCGATCGTCGAGGCGGTGTCCCGGCAGATCGCCTCGCTGGGCCACATCTCCAACTTCTTCGCCGCCGAACCCACCGTGGCGCTCGCCGAGCGGCTGATCGAGCTGTTCGGGCGGAGCGGCCGGGTCTTCTTCTGCAACTCCGGCACCGAGGCCAACGAGGCCGCCTTCAAGCTCGGCCGGCTCACCGGCCGCGGCCACGTGGTGGCCACCCAGGGCGGCTTCCACGGCCGCACCATGGGCGCGCTGGCCCTCACCGGCCAGCCCGGCAAGCAGGAACCCTTCCGCCCGCTGCCCGGCGACGTCACCCACGTCCCCTACGGCGACGCGCAGGCCCTGGCGGCCGCCGTCACCGAGGACACCGCCATGGTGATCATCGAGCCGGTGCAGGGCGAGAACGGCGTGGTCGTGCCCCCGGCCGGCTACCTCAAGGCCGCCCGGGCCATCACCGCCGCGAGCGGCGCGCTGCTGGTCCTCGACGAGGTGCAGACCGGCATCGGCCGCACCGGCCACTGGTTCGCCTACCAGGCCCACGAGGGTGTGCTGCCCGACGTGGTCACCCTGGCCAAGGGCATCGGCGGCGGTCTCCCGCTCGGCGCCGTCGTCGCCTTCGGGCGGGCGGCCGAGCTGTTCCAGCCTGGTCACCACGGCACCACGTTCGGCGGCAACCCGGTCGCCTGCGCGGCCGGCCTCGCCGTCCTGGACACCATCGCCGCCGACGGACTGCTCGACAACGTCAAGCGGCAGAGCGAGCGCCTCGTCACCGGAATCGAGGCCCTGGGCGCCGATACGATCTCCCACGTCAGGGGCGAGGGACTGCTGCTGGGTATCGTGCTCACCGGGCCGCTCGCACCCCGCGTGCAACAGGCGGCCCAGGAGGCCGGGTTCCTGGTGAACGCGCCCGCCCCCGACGTGGTCCGGCTGATGCCCCCGCTGACCCTGACCGACGCGGAGACGGACGCCTTCCTCCAGGCGTTCCCCGGCATCCTCGCCACGGCCGCCGACACGGTCACGGCGACGGCCGACGCCACGACCCGCTAGGCGGAAGAACCGCCGAGGACGGACGAACCGGATCCGGAGACGAAACACACGATGAGTCAGGCGCAGGACCACGAGCAGCACGGCGGGCCCGCCGTGCCGCAGACCCGCACCGCCCGGCACCGCCGGATCGTCGACATCCTCAACCGGCAGCCGGTGCGGTCGCAGAGCCAGCTGGCCAAGCTGCTCGCCGACGACGGGCTGAGCGTCACCCAGGCGACGCTCTCCCGGGACCTCGACGAGCTGAACGCGGTGAAGATCCGCAACACCGACGGCGAGCTGATCTACGCGGTGCCCAGCGAGGGCGGCTTCCGCACCCCGCGTGCGCCGCTGGGGGAGTCCGCCAAGGAGGAGCGGATGCGGCGGCTCTCCGGGGAGCTGCTGATCTCCGCGGAGGCTTCCGCCAACCTCGTGGTCCTGCGCACCCCGCCCGGGGCCGCCCAGTTCCTCGCCTCCGCCATCGACCAGGCGGAGCTTCAGGACATCCTGGGCACCATCGCCGGTGACGACACCCTGCTGCTGATCAGCCGGGACCCGTCCGGCGGCCAGGCGCTCGCCGACCACCTGCTGTCGCTGGCGCAGAACAGCCGGCGGACCACCCCCTGACCGGCCGTCGGGCGCGCCCGACGGCCGGTCAGTAACGCGTGATCGCCGTCGGCCCGTCCGCCGTGCCGATCGCGTGTGCGGGGCGCGGGCCGGGTCGGCCCAGCGCAGGACGCGGCGCATCGCTCCGGCCGGTACGGACACGCAGCCGGCCGTCGCGCCACGGCCGTCGACGTGCAGGAAGATGCCCGCGCCACGTTCGCGCACCGGCCTGCGGTAGTTGAAGCCGATCACCAGCGCGTGCGCGTACTGCGCGCGGTAGGCGACCAGGTGCTCGGCCTCGCCGGGCCGGCAGTCCGCGGCCAGCGGCTCGCTCCAGCGGTTGTAGGCGCGGCTGTCGTTGTCCTGGCACCACCAGGAGTCCGGCCCCACCCGCCGGTACCGGACGCGGACGTCCGCGGGCGCCGGCTCGACACCGAAGGCGAACGGCAGGTCGTACAGGCCGGTGGGCGTCGTGGAGGTGCCCTGCCGGCGGGTCGCGCCGTCGGCCGGCCCGTTCGCCCCGAACCAGGCGGGCGCCGACCCGGCCCGCGCCCAGCCGGCCGGGGTGCGGTCCCACCAGGTGACCGTGCCGGTCGTGCTGCCGGTGGCCGCCGCCTCCGCGGTGATCAGCTGCGAGCCGCCGCCGGTGTCCGCCATCCGCGCGGGCAGCGGCAGCGGCGGCGGGGGAGCGTCCGGGGCGGTCCAGGCGGCGAGCAGGGGCAGGCACAGGGCGATGGCGACACCGGGGCGCAGGCGCATGCGCCCATCGTCAGGGAGCCACCGGAGGCAGCGGGAGCGGCACGCCGGGCAGGCCGTCGATGCTGGTGGCGATGTGGTCCTTCTTGGCGAAGTACGCGCTCAGCGACTCGTCGTCCTCGCGGGCGAACCGCTTCGCGTGCAGGTCGCGGTCCTCCTCGTACGTCATGTGCGGCACCGCGAACCCGCAGGCGTCGCGGATCAGCCGGGCCGTGACGACCACGATCGCCCGCAGCCCGTGGTTCCCGGACTCGATGTCCGGGAAGTGCGCGAACAGTTCCGGGAAGCGCGGGTCGTCGCGGAAGACGGCCTCACCGGTGCCGTGCACCCGCAGCACCGTCGGCGGGCCCTGCCAGGCGCACCACATCAGGGTGATCCGCCCGTTCTCGCGCAGGTGCGCCACGGTCTCGGCGTTCGAGCCGGCGAAGTCCAGGTACGCGACGGTGTGGTCGTCCAGGACCGCCAGGGAGCCCTTGAGGCCCTTGGGGGAGAGGTTCACCGTGCCGTCGGCGGCGAGGGGAGCGGTGGCGGTGAAGAAGACGGGCTGAGCCTCGATGAACGCGCGGAGCCGGTCGTCGATCCGGTCGTATGACTTACCCATGCGGCAATCCTCCTGCGAACTCGCCTGAGGCGTGCGGCAATTCCGAGGAGTGGACTCAGCCGCACTCGCGGACCGGGCAGAGCTCGACGTCGTCCGACACGTCCTCCAGGGAGACGATCGCCGCGCGCAGCTGGTCCCGGCGGTCCTCGGGGAGGTCGTCCGGGAAGCGGACCTGGAGAGTCCAGCCCGAGTCGTTGCCCAGCATGAACACGTCGGTGGCCCCGAGGTGTTCCAGCTGACCGGCCGGGGGCTCCATCTCCTCGAGCTCGTCGTCGGTGGCGGTGATCGTCGCCCGGAAGGTGTGCGGCTCGGCCAGCCGGGGGCCGATCTCCAGCTCCCACGCGCCCCAGAGCACGCCGGCGACGGCGGCCGTCACGACCAGCCTGCCGAGGCCGGTCAGGGCCGCCGCGCCGATCCTGCCCCGGCGTGGGCCCGCCGCGGCCGCCGCCGCGAGCAGGAGCGCGGCCGGGAGGAACAGGAAGAGGGCGAAGAAGGCGCCGAGCACCGACATCACGGTCAGGTAGCCGCTCAGGATCGCGCAGCGGCGCGCGAACGACCGGTGGGTCAGGCCGCGCCGGAGCGTGACGCCCAGGGGCGCGGCCACCACCACGAACACGGGGACGAGGCCCGCGGCCAGGTAGGTCGCGCACGCCGTCCCCAACACCACGCAGGCCCACGCTCCCGCCAGCAGGACACGCTGGCGCCGGTGCACGCCCAGGTCCGCGCTCCCGTCCTGTACAACCGTCATGACCCACCCCCGAGTTATTTGAACATGTTCAATGTAGCCGGGCGGCTGCCGCGCCGGACCGGCCGGGAGTGAATTGACGATTCATGCGGAGCACTGCATAATCATGCATAGCGGCGACGGCGCACCACCCGGTCGCACCCCATCGGCCTTCGGCAACGAGGAGCACAGCAAGTGAGCAGCAACAGCGGTGACGTCCGCCTCTGGGGCGGCCGGTTCGCGGACGGCCCCGCCGAGGCGCTGGCGAAGCTGTCGGCGTCGGTCCACTTCGACTGGCGGCTGGCGCCCTACGACATCGCGGGTTCCCGCGCCCACGCCCGGGTGCTCCACCAGGCAGGTCTGCTCACCGCCGACGAGCTCGAGCGCATGATCGCCGGCCTTGACCAGCTGGAGCAGGACGTCGCCTCCGGCTCCTTCGTGGGCACCATCGCCGACGAGGACGTCCACACCGCCCTCGAGCGCGGACTGCTGGAGCGGCTCGGCCCGGACCTCGGCGGCAAGCTGCGCGCCGGCCGGTCCCGCAACGACCAGGTCGCCACGCTGTTCCGGATGTACCTGCGCGACCACGCGCGAATCGTCGGCGGGCTCATCGCCGACCTCCAGGACGCGCTGATCGGCCTCGCCGAGGCGCACCCGGACGTCGCCATGCCCGGCCGCACCCACCTCCAGCACGCCCAGCCGGTGCTCTTCGCCCACCACGTCCTGGCCCACGTCCAGGCGTTCACCCGGGACGCCGAGCGACTGCGGCAGTGGGACGAGCGCACCGCCGTCTCCCCCTACGGCTCGGGGGCGCTGGCCGGCTCCTCGCTCGGCCTCGACCCGGAGGCGGTCGCCAAGGACCTCGGCTTCGAGCACGGCTCGGCCGCCAACTCCATCGACGGCACCGCGTCGCGCGACTTCGTCGCGGAGTTCGCGTTCATCACCGCGATGATCGGCGTCAACCTCTCCCGGATCGCCGAGGAGATCATCATCTGGAACACGAAGGAGTTCTCCTTCGTCACCCTGCACGACGCCTTCTCCACCGGCTCCTCGATCATGCCGCAGAAGAAGAACCCGGACATCGCCGAGCTGGCGCGCGGCAAGTCCGGGCGTCTGATCGGCAACCTCACCGGACTGATGGCCACCCTCAAGGCCCTCCCGCTCGCGTACAACCGCGACCTGCAGGAGGACAAGGAGCCGGTCTTCGACTCCATCGACCAGCTCGAGGTCCTGCTCCCCGCCTTCACGGGCATGATGGCCACCCTCACGGTGCACCGCGAGCGCATGGAGGAGCTGGCCCCGGCCGGGTTCTCGCTGGCCACCGACATCGCGGAGTGGCTGGTCAAGCAGGGCGTGCCGTTCCGGGTGGCGCACGAGGTGGCCGGCGAGTGCGTGAAGGCCGCGGAGGCGGAGGGCAAGGAACTGGACGAGCTGACGGACGAGCAGTTCGCGAAGATCAGCGAGCACCTCACGCCGGAGGTGCGGAGCGTGCTGAACGTTCCCGGCGCCCTGGCTTCGCGCGACGGCCGCGGCGGCACCGCCCCGAGCGCGGTCGCCGTCCAGCTCGCCGAGGTCAAGCAGGACGTCGCCGCCCAGCACGCCTGGTCCACCGCCCGCGCCTGAGCCCCGCTCCGGCCGCACGGCCCTGACACGCGGTTTCGGCCCCGTCCCGTTCGCGCGGGGCGGGGCCGACACCGTGTGCCCCGGCTCCGCCGTCCGCCGGTCAGGACGGCTACGACGGCTGGACCTCGTCGAAGAGCGCGAGGGCTCCGGCCGGGTCCGGGCTCACCAGGCGTTCCAGTCCGGCCGCCGTCATCTCCGCCCACCTGCCCGCCCGCGCCCACATCCGTTCCTCGAAGGCGCGGACGGCCTCGTCCGGATCGGAGCCGCCGGCCAGGGCCTCGGCGAGTTCGGCGCCCTCCAGCATCGCGAGGTTCGCGCCCACCCCCAGCGGGGGCATCAGATGGGCGGCGTCGCCCAGGAGCGTCACCCCGGGGACGTGCGGCCAGGTGTGGGCCGCCGGCAGGACGTACAGGGGGCGGTGGACGAAGGCGGTGGCGGGGGCGAGCAGGTCGAGGACAGAGGCGGCCCAGCCGTCGAACAGGGCCAGCAGGCTCGACCGCACCGCCTCCACGTCGGCCGGGTCCAGATCCGCGTACCGGTCCAGCGGCGCCCGGAACTGGGCGTACACCTTGACGTGGCCGCCGCTGTTGCGCTGCGCCACCAGACCCCGGTTCACCCCGTAGACGGCCACCGAACCGTCGCCGATCAGCCGGGCGAGTTCGGGGTGGCGGGTGTCCACGTCGTCGACGGAGGATTCGACGTACGTGACGCCGGTGTAGTGGGGCGTCACCGGCGAGAGGGCCGCGCGCGTCCGGGACCAGGCGCCGTCCGCGCCGACCACGAGGTCGAACGCCTCCTGCCGCCCGTCCGCGAAATGGATCACGGCGCCCTCCGGCGTCCCCGGCTCCACCCGCGTCACCTTCCGCCCCCACCGGACGTCGAGAGGTCCGAGCAGCAGGTCGCGGAGCTGCCCGCGGTCGATCTCCGGGTTGGCCCGGTCGTCCGGACCGGGTCGCCAGTCGCGCAGGACGGTGCCGTCCGGGGCGAGGATGCGCATGGCCTGTCCCTCCGGACGGGACAGCGCCTGGAACTCCTTCAGCAGGCCCGCCTTGTCCAGCGCGGTCTGGCCCAGCCCCTCGTGAAGGTCCAGTGCGCCGCCCGGCGGGCGGGCGTCGGGGGCGGGATCGCGCTCCAGGACGGTGACGCGGCAGCCGTGGCGGTGCAGGACACGGGCGAAGGTGAGGCCTCCCGGGCCACTGCCCACAACAGCGATACGATGTCTCATGGCGATACACTGTATTGCCTCGATACGGTGTATCACAGGGAAGCGGTGGACTTCATGAGTGTGTGGGACCGGCCGGAGCCGCCGAACCGCCCCGTACCGCTCGACCGGGAGCGGATCGTCGCCGCCGCCGTCGCGCTGGCCGACGAGGGCGGTCTGGGCGAGGTGTCGTTGCGCAAGGTCGCCGCCCGGCTCGGCGCGGGCCCGATGCGGCTCTACGGCTTCATCTCCACCAAGCAGGAACTGCTCGACCTCATGCTGGACGAGGTGTACGCCGAGATCCTGCCCGAGGAACAGTCCGGTGACTGGCGTGAGGCGCTGAGCATCCTCGCCCACCGCACCAGGGCCGCCGCCCTCCGGCACGAATGGCCGGCCGACCTGCTGGGCGGCCGGGCGACTCTCGGCCCGAACGCCCTCGCGGTGGGCGAGGCCTCGCTGGCCGCCCTGGACGGGCGGGCCGGCATCGACACCGCACTGCGCGCGGTGGAGACGGTCAACGCCTACGTCACCGGCGCGATCAGACGCGAGATCGCCCACGTGCGGGCCGAGCGCGCCACCGGCATGTCGAAGCACGACTGGCAGCGCGCCTCCGGGCCGCGGCTGACCCGGATGCTGGACACGGGCCGCTTTCCCGCGCTGGCCAAGGCCGTGTACGACGGCACGGACGTGGACGCCGAGACGTCCTTCGCGACCGGCCTGGACTGGGTCCTCGACGCGGTGGCCGCCAAGCTCGCCCCGCCGCCGGCCTGACGTCCGCCCCGCGCCGGGGGCGGGCGGACCCGCGGCGTGCCGCCCCCGAGGTCAGGCCGCCTTGGCCTTGGTGGCGTACATGTCGACGTACTCCTGGCCCGAGAGCCGCATGACCTCGGTCATGACCGAGTCGGTGACCGCCCGCAGCACGTACCGGTCGCGGTCCATGCCCTCGTAGCGGGAGAACTCCATCGGCTCGCCGAACCGCACCGTGACCCGGCCGGGCCGCGGCATGCCGTTGCCGCCGGGCTGCAGCTTGTCCGTGCCGATCATGGCGAACGGCACCACCGGCGCCCCGGTCATCAGGGTCAGCCGCGCGATGCCGGTGCGGCCCCGGTAGAGACGGCCGTCGGGGGAGCGGGTGCCCTCCGGGTAGATGCCGAAGACCTTGCCCTCCTCCAGCACCCGCCGCCCCGTCATCAGCGCCGCCACACCGCCGTTCGCGCCGTCACGGTCGACCGGGATCATGCCGACGCCGGTGAAGAACCAGGCCATCAGGCGGCCCTTGATCCCCGTGCCGGTGACGTACTCGTCCTTGCCGATGAAGAGGACCTGCCGGTCGGTGACCAGGGGCAGCACGATGGAGTCGATGAAGGTCAGGTGGTTTCCGGCCAGGATCACCGCCCCCGTCCCGGGAATGTTCTCCGCGCCTTCGACGCGTGGGCGGAACATCAGGCGCATGATCGGTCCGAGCACTGCCTTGATGAGCGCGAAGCGGGACAACGAGCCCTCCCATGTCAAGGGGTCCGACGGAAACGGACGAGTCCGTGCAGGTGAGGACGATACTCGCGCGGATGCCCAGGACGCACATCCGGTTGACGGACCCGTTGCACACTGTTGACCTCGTGTCACCTGCCCGGCCCGCAACGACATCGGTACGTCACACGGGTGGAACACGGCACGAGTCCGAGCGGACACCCGCTGTTTTCCGCCCCGTCGTTCCGGGGACCTTCAACCGTCATGGACGCGCACCTACGATCCGGCCGACCTGTTGTCGTGATCTCACGAGGGAGCACCGATGGCGAGAAGCGAAGGAACCGCAGGACCCGCAGGACCGGCGCGGGCCGAGGGCCCAGCGGCCTTGGGGGAAGGCGCCCGGGGCGCCGGACGGCGGGCCGTGCTGGGAGCCGCACTGCTGGGCGCCTCCGCGGCCGCGCTGGGGACGGGCGGCGCGGCCGTGGCCGCCGAGGGTGACGCGGGACGCGGCCGGGGTCTCGCCGGGCTTCCCAAACCAGCGGTGATCGCCCACCGCGGCGCCAGCGGCCACCGCCCCGAGCACACCCTCGGCGCGTACCAGCTCGCCCTGGACATGGGCGCGGACATCGTCGAGGCCGGCGACCTGGTGATCACCAAGGACGGCCACCTGGTCTGCCGTCACGAGCCCGAGATCGGCGGCACCACCGACGTCGCCGCCCACCCCGAGTTCGCCGGCCGCCGCACCACCAAGTCGCTGGACGGCGTCGCCACCACCGGCTGGTTCGCCGAGGACTTCACGCTGGCCGAGCTGAAGACCCTCCGCGCCAAGGAGCGGGTGCCGGCCAACCGCCCGCACAACACCCTCTACGACGGCGTCTGGGAGATCCCCACCTTCGAGGAGGTACTGCGCTGGCAGGACGAGCAGGCCCGCAGGCGCGGCAAGCAGGTCTTCATCTACCCCGAGCTCAAGCACCCCAGCTACTTCCGCGAGCAGGGCCTGCCGCTGGAGGAACGTCTCGCCAAGGTGCTGCGCCGGCACGGCAAACACCGCCGCACCTCGCCCGTGCTCCTTCAGTCCTTCGAGCCGACCAGCATCCGCAGGATGCGCGAACTGGTCGACAACCCGCTCGCCGTGCTGCTCTCCTCGGCGGGAACCCGCCCCTGGGACCTCCAGCAGCAGGGAGACCCCCGCAAGGTCTCCGACCTGATCACCCCGCAGGGCCTCGCCTGGATCGCCTCCTTCGCGGACGGCATCGGGCCCACCCTCGACCTGATCGTCCCGCGCGACGCGGCCGGGAACCTGACCTCGCCGACCACCCTGGTCGCCGACGCGCACAAGGCGGGACTGATCCTCCACCCGTACACCATGCGCAACGAGAACCCGTTCCTGCCGGCGAACTTCCGCCGCGGCGCCGAGCCCGACGCCTACGGCGACGCGTTCGCGGCGTTCAGCGCCTACTTCGACACCGGCATCGACGGCGTCTTCACCGACCAGCCCGACACCGGGCTGCTGGCCCGCGAGCTCTGGCGCGCGGCACGCTGATCCGCCCGGCCGGTCCCCGTCGGGCTCCGGCCCACGGAGCAGGAGGCCCCTGCGTGCGACCGGCGTCAACCGGGCGCACGCGGGGGCCTTCGTCAGGGTGACATCGGCCCGAGGGAGGCAACCGCCGGCTCCGGACCGCCGTCCTGTGAGCGTATGAAGCCGCACGACATGGTGGACCGGCTGCGCCCCCTGCTGGCCGCCGAGGCGGCGGCCGAGGCCGTCGCCGCCGGAGCCGAGGCAGGGGACCTGGAGCAGGCCGTGTGGCTCCGGCTCCTGGAGCGCCTCCAGCGGGCCGACCCGCCGGGCGACCCGGCCCGCTGGCTGCGCGGGGCGGTGCGCGCCGAGGCCCGCGCCGCGCGTCGCGCCGCCCGCCGGGAACGCGCCCTGCGCCGCGACCCGGCCGACGAGACCTGGCCCGGCCCCGAACAGCTGGCCCTGGCCTCGGCCCGCCGCCGCGCCCTCCAGGAAGCCGTCCGGCGGCTGCCCGGCCGCTGCCCCCGGCTGCTCACCGCGCTCTTCTCGCCGCACGACCTCACCTACCGGGAGATCGCCCGGGAGTTGGGTATCTCACAGGGCAGTCTCGGCCCGGAACGCTCCCGATGTCTGGGATGTCTGCGGCGGCTGCTCGGTCCGGAGGTTGCGCCGCGTCCGGGGCGGGGATAGGTGTGAAGGACCACTGGTGAGCAAGTGAGCGGGAGGCATGCACACATGGGCATGAGCGTGACCATCTCCAGGGCGACCGAGCAGGACGCCGAGCAGATCTTCCGGCTCAGGTATCTGTGCTTCCAGAGCGAGGCCGTGATCTACGGCGACCACCGCCTGGGCCCGCTGACGGAGTCCCTCGCCGACGTCCGCGCGGAGATCGCCTCCGGCATCGTCTGCGTGGCCCGCCTGGGCGAGGAGGTGATCGGCGCCGTCTACGGCCGGGTGACCGCCGACGACGCGGGCGAGATCGACGGACTGTGCGTCCACCCCCGCCTGCAGGGGCACGGCATCGGAGCCCGGCTGCTGCGCGCCGCCGAGGCCGCGGTGACCGAGAGCTCCCAGGTGGCGGCCTTCCGGCTGAGCGCCGGCAACCGCAGCGAGCCCGGACTGCGGCTCTACCGCCGCCTCGGGTACCGGGCCACCGGCCGCGCCGAGGGGCCGGACGGCATCCCGCGGATCGTCCTCGAGCGGACGACGGCGGTCGGCCAGGAACCGGACGCCGGGACGGCGGTCTACGCGGCCACGGCCTGACGGCGGGCCTACGCGGGGACGGTCCGGCGGCGGCCTACGCGGCCACGGCCCGACGGTCCCCGGCGCCGTCCTACGCGGCCACGGCCCGACGGTCCCCGGCGGAGCCCCGGACCAGCCAGTACAGGGCGGTCACCGGCAGGAGCACCGGGATGAAGAGGTAGCCCATCCCGAAGTCCGACCAGACCGTCGCGTCCGGGAAGGCCCCGGGGTCGGCCAGCGTCCAGGCGCCGACCACCAGGACGCCGAGCAGCTCGGCGGCGCAGCACACCACCGCCGCCCGCCGGGCCCGCTCACCTCCGCGCACCAGCGTGTAGGTGATGAAGCCGTAGACCACCCCGGCCAGCGCCGACAGCGAGTACGCCAGCGGAGCCCGGTCGAACTCGGTGGAGATCTGGTAGGCCGAGCGGGAGACCGCGCCGACCACCATCACGCCGTACAGCCACACCAGGAGGATGCCCGGCCCGGAGATCAGCCTCCGGCGGGGCGGCGTCGTCTGCTCCGGCGTCATCTCAGGCTCCCCAGATGTCGTAGAGCCGCACCTGCAGCACGGCCAGGACGAAACCGCCCGCGGCGACCGTGAGCGAACCCCAGCGGGTGCGCTCGGCCAGCGACATGAACCCCGCCGCCGGCACGCAGGCGAAGGCGCCGAGCAGGTAGGACACGAAGATCACCGTGCCCTGCTCGGGCTTCTCGCCACGGGCCAGCTGCACCACACCTACCACCAGCTGCACCGTGGCCAGCAGCGCGACCACGGCCATGCCGATGAAGTGCCAGTCCTTGGTCGGCTGGTCGCGCCAGGCGGCCCAGCCGCACCAGGCGGCGAGGAGGAGTGCGGCCACGGCGGTCGCCACGGTCAGGGCTACGAGCATGCGGAGACTGTATTACGGGGGGATTGTCCCCCCGTCGGCCGCCCCCGCCCTCCGGGCCCGCGCGCGAGGGGCCGCGACCGCCCCCGGGGGCCTGGGACGGAGCCTCGGCCAGGGTCGAAGCCTCGGCCGGGGCTTCGACCGGGGCCTTGGTTAGGGTCGAAGTATGACGATCCTCCACGCCGACGCCCTGCTGTTCGACAACGACGGCACGCTCCTGTCCTCCCTGGACTCGGTCACCCGGTCCTGGACGGCCTGGGCCCACGAGCACGGCGTCACCCGCGAGCAGTTCGGCGCGATCGAGCTCCACGGCCGCCCCGCGGCCGAGATAGTCGCCGACCTGCTGCCCGCGGACCGGGTGCCCGCCGCCGTCGCCCGCATCGAGGAGATCGAGGTGGAGGACGTGCCGTACGGAGGAGTGACCGCGCTCCCCGGCACCCGGGAGTTCCTGCACGGCCTGCCCGCCGACCGGTGGGCCGTCGTCACCTCCGCCTCCCGTCGGCTCGCCGAGGCGCGCCTCGCCTGGGTCGGCCTCACCACCACGACCCTGGTCGCCGCCGACGACATCACCTGCGGCAAGCCGGACCCGGAGCCCTACCTGCTGGCCGCCAAGGCGCTCGGCGTCGACCCCTCCCGCTGCCTCGTGTTCGAGGACGCCCCCGCCGGCCTGCGCTCCGGCCGCGCGGCCGGCATGCGCACGGTGGCGTTGGCCACAACCCACCCGGCGCACGAGCTGGAGGCCGACCTGGTGGTCCCGGACCTGTCCGCCCTGTCGGCGCAGGTCACTCCGGACGGCATCGCGGTCTCCCGCCTCGCCTGAACCAGGTCGAACCGGACGCCGAACCAGCCGCTGACCGGACAGGGTGTCCGCATGCCGGACACCCTGTCCCTCTTGCCTGTGATCGTCTGATTTACTTACGCCCATGACCACGACGAGCCGCACCACCCCTGCGACCGAGGCGAACCCGACGCCCGGTGCTCGTCGCATGTGTCGAATGCGCGCCTGTTAGAGGGCCCCTGCAAGACGTTAGGCCTCGCGCCCCGAAGCGAGCCCCGCGGCCTCACCGTGCCGCCCGCGCACCACGGATCCCCCGTCCTCCCTCCGCCGCACCGCCGTGGCCGGAGCCGGAGCGGCGCGCCGTGCCGCGGTCCGACCGAATGCACCCGTGACCGGGGCGCCACCCCGCCCCCGGCACTCGACAGTGACGGAAACCCCTGTGATCACCACCTCGGGTCTGACCAAGATCTACCGCTCCGGCGGCCGTGAGGTCACCGCCATCGACGGCGTCGACCTCCACGTCCGCGAGGGGGAGGTCTTCGGCGTCATCGGCCAGTCCGGCGCCGGCAAGTCCTCCCTCATCCGCTGCGTCAACCTCCTGGAGCGCCCCACCTCCGGCACGGTCACCGTCGCCGGGCAGGACCTCACCGCCCTCGCGGGGCGCGGCCCGCGCGCCTCCAAGGCGCTGCGCCAGGCCCGCAGCCGCATCGGCATGGTCTTCCAGCACTTCAACCTGCTCTCCTCGCGCACCGTGCAGGAGAACGTCGAGCTGCCCCTGGAGATCCTCGGCCGCTCCGGCCGCGACCGCTCCGCCAAGGCCCTCGAACTGCTCGACCTGGTCGGCCTCGCCGACAAGGCCAAGGCCTACCCGGCCCAGCTCTCCGGCGGCCAGAAGCAGCGCGTCGGCATCGCCCGCGCCCTGGCCGGCGACCCCAAGGTCCTCCTGTCCGACGAGGCGACCAGTGCCCTCGACCCGGAGACCACCCGCTCGATCCTCCAGCTGTTGCGCGACCTCAACCAGCAGCTCGGCCTGACCGTGCTGCTGATCACCCACGAGATGGACGTCGTCAAGACGGTCTGCGACTCCGCCGCCCTGATGGAGCGCGGCCGCGTCGTCGAGTCCGGCACCGTCGGCGAGCTGCTCGCCACCCCCGGCTCCCAGCTCGCCGCCGCGCTCTTCCCGGTCGGCGGCGGCGCCTCCGGCCCGGGCAGCACCGTCCTGGACATCACCTTCCACGGCGAGTCCACCGGCCGCCCGGTCATCTCCCAGCTCGCCCGTACCTACAACGTGGACGTCTCCATCCTGGGCGCCGCGGTCGACACCGTCGGCGGCGCGCAGATCGGCCGGATGCGCATCGAACTGCCCGGCCGCTACGACGACAACGTCGTCCCGGTCGGCCTCCTGCGCGAGCAGGGCCTCCAGGTGGAGCTCGTCACCTCCGACGAGAAGGCCGCCCTCGACGAGAAGGCCGGCGTCAACGCGAAGGCCGGCGTCAACGCGAAGGAAGTGACCAAGTGACCTGGTCCGAAATGCAGCCGCTGCTCAGCCAGGCCAGCTGGGACACCCTGTACATGGTCGGCTGGTCCACCCTCATCGCGATCGTCGGCGGCCTGCCGCTGGGCGTCCTGCTGGTCCTCACCGACCGCGGCGGCCTGCTCCAGAACGTCGTCGCCAACAAGGTGATCGGCCAGGTCGTCAACATCGCCCGCTCGCTGCCGTTCATCATCCTGATGGTCGCGCTGATGAGCTTCACCCGCCTGATCACCGGCACCACCATCGGCCGCGACGCCGCCATCGTGCCGCTGGCCATCGGCGCCATCCCGTTCTTCGCCCGCCTCGTCGAGACCGCCGTCCGCGAGGTCGACCACGGACTGGTCGAGGCCGTGCAGGCGATGGGCGGCAACACCTGGACGGTCGTCCGCAAGGTCCTCGTCCCCGAGGCGCTGCCCTCACTGATCTCCTCCGCGACCACCACCGTCGTCGCCCTCATCGGCTACTCCGCGATGGCCGGCACGGTCGGCGCCGGCGGACTCGGCGACATCGCCATCCGCTACGGCTACCAGCGGTTCGAGACCGGGCTGATGTGGGTCACCGTGGCGGTCCTCGCCGTGGTCATCGCCCTCATCCAGTTCGCCGGCGACGCCGGGGCCCGCGCCCTGCACCGCCGCGGCGGACGCGGCGGCCCCGCTCCCCGGCTGCGCCTGCTGAAGGCCAAGGAGCCCGAGGCCGCCGCCGACGGCGCCGCCGCCTCCGACGCCGCCGGGGTCGGCAAGGCCGCCTAGGCCCCCGTCCGCCCACCTCCGGACCGCCCCCCGGCGGCCCACCCCCAGACCTCCCCGCACCCGACGCGGGGGAGCACCACCAGGCACGCCCCGCGTGCCGCAACGGAAAGGCACTTTTCGTGCGTAACACCGCCAAGCTTCTCAACGGCAAGGTCGCCACCGCCCTCCTGACCGCCGGAGCCCTCTCCCTCGGCCTGACCGCCTGCGGCGGCTCCGACGACAAGGCCGCCGCCACCGACGGCCCCCTCGTCGTCGCCGCGACCCCCGTGCCGCACGCCGAGGTCCTCACCTACGTCAAGGACAACCTGGCGAAGAAGGCCGGACTCGACCTGCAGGTCAAGGAGTTCACCGACTACGTGACTCCCAACACCGCCACCGAGGACGGCTCCGTCGGCGCCAACTACTTCCAGACCAAGCCGTACCTCGACGACTTCAACAAGAAGAACGGCACCCACCTCGTGCCCGTCGTCGCGGTCCACCTCGAGCCCCTCGGCCTCTACTCGAACAAGTTCGAGAAGGCCGACGAGCTGAAGAGCGGCGCCACCGTCGCCGTCCCGAACGACACGGCCAACGAGGCCCGCGCCCTCCAGCTCCTCGCCGACAAGGGCCTGATCGAGCTGAAGAAGGGTTCGGAGAGCGAGGCCACCCCGGCCGACATCACCAAGAACCCCAAGAAGCTCCAGTTCAAGGAGCTCGAGGCGGCCCAGACCCCGCGCGCCCTCGACGACGTCGACGCCGCCGTGGTCAACGGCAACTACGCCATCGAGGCCGGCCTCAAGCCCGCCCAGGACGCCCTGGTGCTCGAGTCCGCCGAGAACAGCCCCTTCGGCAACCTCCTCGTCGTCAAGGAGGGCTCCGAGAACGACCCGCGCGTCAAGAAGCTCGTCAAGCTGCTCACCTCCCCCGAGGTGAAGAAGTTCATCGAGGACAAGTACGCCGGCTCCGTCATCGCCTCCTTCTGAGGCGACGCCACGTCCTGACCGACGCCCCGTCAGGCAAGCGGGGTCCACTCCGGCCGCCGGAGTGGACCCCGCCGTCCTGATCGGTGATTTCATGCTGCATGCTGAAGAGTTCAGCAGGTCCGAACGGTTCCCCGACACCCGGAGCGGCGCATGAACGGCACCTTCCCCGACATCTCCATCAGCACGGAGCGGTTGGTCCTGCGTCCGCTCGAGGAGGCGGACGTCCCCGCCTACACCGAGATGCTGAACGACGAGCAGGTCGTCGCCTGGACCTCCGTCCCGCACCCCTACACCGAGGACCACGCCCGCCGGTGGATCGCCGAGGGCGCCCCCGCCGAGCGCACCGAGGGCCGCGGCATCGTCCTGGCCGTCACCGAGTTCCTCACCCAGCGCCTGGTCGGCACACTGCGCCTGCACCACACCGACTGGCGGATCCGCTCCGCCGAGGTCGCCTACGTGATCGCCCCCTGGGCCCGCGGCGAGGGCTACGCCACCGAGGCCACCGTGGCCGCCGCCCAGTGGCTCTTCCGCGACCAGAAGTTCGAGCGCATGGAACTGCGCACCGCCGCCGACAACGCCGCCTCCCAGCAGGTCGCGCAGAAGATCGGCTGCATCAGCGAGGGCGTGCTGCGCGGCGCCTTCATAGCCCGGGCCAAGGACGACACCGGCGTGTGGAGCGACGTGCGCACCGACCTCATCGTCTGGAGCCTGCTCCCGGAGGACTTCGAGGGCGTCGGCGAGTACGCGGACTGGGACTGACCCTTGCTCCGCCGTCCGCGGGGTAACCTCACAGCGCGCCCCCGACCGGGCCCGCCCGACCGCCCGCGGACAGCACCGCACACCACCCCCCTGGAGACTGACGACGATGGCCGACCGCGTCACGGTGATCGGCTGGGACGGCTCGCCTCTGACCGCCGCGGGACTCTCCGCGCTCGGCGCCGCCACCCTGGTGGCCGGAGCCCCCCACCACCTGGCACTGCCCGAGGTGCCGCCCACCGCCGAACGCGTCACCCTCGGCAGTCTCCCGCTCGCCGCCCGCCGGATCGCCGGCCACCGCGGCACCGCCGTGGTCCTCGCCGACGGGGACCCCGGCTTCTTCGGCGTCGTGCGCACGCTGCGCGCACCGGAGTTCGGGCTCGAGGTCGAGGTGGTCCCGGCCGTCTCCTCGGTCGCCGCCGCCTTCGCCCGCGCCGGAATGCCCTGGGACGACGCCCTGGTCGTCGTCGCCCAGCCGCGCACCCTGCGCCGCGCCGTCAACGTCTGCCGCGCCCACACCAAGGTCGCCGTCCTCACCGCCCCGGGCGCCGGACCCGCCGAGCTCGGACTGCTCCTCGAGGGCGCGCCCCGCACCTTCGTGGTGTGCGAGGAACTCGGCACCGACCGCGAGCAGGTGAGCATCGTCACCTCCGACCGCGCCGCCGACCACAGCTGGCGCGACCCGAACGTGGTGATCGCCATCGGCGCCCCGACCCTCGCCGAGTCCGCACCCTGGATCGCCGGACGCGCGCCCACCGGTCCCCGCGGCTGGGTCCTGCCCGCCGACTGCTACGACGGGCCCCTGGGCGAGGCGGAGGCGGAACCCCTGCGGGCCGCCCAACTGTCCCGGCTGGGCCCGCGCCTGGGCGACCTGGTCTGGGACATCGGCTGCGGCAGCGGCGCGTTCTCCGTCGAGGCCGCCCGCGCCGGGGCCGCCGTCATCGCCGTCGACCGCGACCCGGAGGCCTGCGCCCGCACCGAGCGCGCCGCCCGCCGGGCCGGTGTGCAGCTGCAGACCGTCCGGGGCGCTGCCCCGCACGTCCTGGAGGACCTGCCCGAGCCCGACGTGGTGCGGATCGCCGACGGGGGAGCGGAGGTGATCGCCGCCGTCGCCGACCGCCGGCCCGAGCGGATCGTCGCCCACGTCCCCACCCGGGACGTCGCCGAACTCGCGGGCCGCCGCCTGGCCGAGCGCGGTTTCGCGGTCGACTGCTCGCTCCTGCAGTCCGTCACCCTCGACGCCGAGCAGTGGACCGAGAACGGCCGCAGCGTCGGATTCCTCCTCTGCGGCGAACGTCCCCGCGAGCGGACCCGCTGACCCCCGGCGCGCACGCCGCCGCCCGCCGTCAGTAGCGCCCCGTGATCGAACGGTGTCGGGGCGCGGGGTAGGCTGGCCGATCGTTGTACCACGCCTGGATTTCGGTTCTCGTCGGACCATGTCCGGACAAGACCGCCGGCCGGAAGGACGGGTGCGGTACGACGGCGCCGGAGGCGCACGAGAGGGCGAGTTCCACCACGGACCTTGCCGGATCGGCCTGCGTCGGAGGGCGGGGGACGGCGACAATGCGAGTTGTCGGCTCCTCGTCCGAGTGGGCGGGTCTCTCGTGCCGCTCGGCGGGCCCGCTCGTTCAACAGGACGGGCGGTCCGCGCGCCGCTCCGGACGAGCAGGTTGTCAGAAGCACCAACCGATGGGCGAGGGGTACGCATGACCGACACCGGCCAGGTCCCGGGCGAGGGACTGCCGGAGAGCGCAGGCACGGTGGAACAGCCGGGCGTCCCCGCGCCGGGTTCCTACACCTACCTCTCCGAGCCGACCGCCGAGGAAGACCAGCTCCTGCTCCCGGGCGCCCAGGGCGCCTGGGGCAACGAGGTGCCGCCGGGGCAGGAAGGCGCGTACCCGGAGGGCGGCTACGCCGAAGGCGGCTACCCGGAGGGCACCTACGGGGACCAGCACGGTCAGCACGGTCACGGGCAGCAGGCCCACGGTCAGCAGGCGTACGCGGAGCAGGCGTACCCCGAGCAGCAGGCCTACGCGGAGCAGCAGGGCGCGGCCGGGTACCCGGCCTATGCCGAGCAGCCCGCGGGGGCGGACCAGGCCGGCGCCGCGGCGCAGGGCGGGCCGGAGCGCGGCGGCCAGGAGCAGCAGGGCGCCGGAGCGACGTCCCACGCCACCGGCGTCCACGACAGCGGAAGTTACGACCTCGGCGCCGCCGCCCAGGCGTCCGGACGCGGCGGCCCGCGCCGCCCGCTACACCTCGGCCCGCCGACCCCCGACGCCTCGATGAGCCCCGTGCGGTCCCTCGCCGACCGCGGACCGGCCACCGTCGTCCGCCAGTTGGGGCAGCAGGGCGCGGCCCCGGAGTACCTCGAGTCCCAGGGCGTCGGCCCCGCCACCCAGCACCCCGCCCCCTGGGGCGGCACGCCCACCGGGCAGGAGGCGGCCCAGAGTTACCCCGAGCAGACCGCCGCCCACAACGGGCAGGCCCCCGCCGGTGACGCCTACGCCATGGCCGGGGAGGCCTACCCGGCCGCCGACGCCTCGCTCGGCGCGGGCACGGCCTACGCCACCCCGGCCGAGGGCTCCACCGGCCAGTACTCCGTCGCCCCGCAGCAGCAGGCGTACGCCGGTCAGGAGACCGCCGCGCAGGACACGTTCGGCGGGCAGGAGGCGTTCGCCACCGCCCCGCAGGACGCCCTCGACGCCCCGCAGAACGCCCTCAACGGCGCTCAGGACACCTACCACGGCGCGCAGGACACGTACGCCGGGCAGGACGCCGCCGCCCTGCGGCAGAGCTTCCCCAACGACACCCTCTCCGGGCACGGCACGCTCGGCGGCCGCCAGGGCATCGCGGCCCACGACCTCGCCGCCGCGCAGCAGGCCGCGGCCCACGGGCAGGACGCCTCCGGGCAGTTCGCCCTCGCCGAGCAGCCGCTGGGCGAGTTCGTGCCGGTCCCCGGCACCGTCCCCGCCCCGCCGCACCTGGCCCCGGCCCCCGGCCACCCCGCGGCTGCCGCGGGGGAGGCATGGGCCGCCCAGGCCCCGGGCGCGGAGACCGCCGACCCCGCCGACGCCGCCGCCCAGGCGGTGGAGCGGGCCGTCGCCGAGCAGCCCTCCGCCGACCAGGCTGCCGCCGAGCACGCCGCCGCAGAGCAGGCTGCCGCCGAGCACGCCGCCGCAGAGCAGGCTGCCGCCGAGCACGCCGCCGCCGAGCACGCCGCCGCAGAGCACGCCGCCGCAGAGCAGGCTGCCGCCACGGCCCACGCCGAGCAGGTCGCCGCCGAACAGGCCGCTGCCGAGCAGGCTGCCGCCGAGCACGCCGCTGCCACGGCCGCGGCCGAGCAGATCGCCGCCGAGCAGGCTGCCGCGCAGCGGGCCGCCGCCGAGCAGGCGGATGTGGACGGACAGGCCGAGCGGTCCGGGCAGTTCGAGGTGGCCCCGGTCGCCGACGCCGCCGCCGAGCACGAGGCGCAGCCCGCCCCCGAGCAGCCCGCGGAAGCGGCCGCCGAGTCCGCGGCCGCCGAGCACCCGCAGACCCCCGAGGTTCCCGTCGCGCTCGTCCCCGCCCCCCGCGAGGGCGAGAGCATCACCCCCGAGCCGGCGCCCGTCGAGCCCCAGGACCTCGTGACCCCGCAGCCGGACGCCGACGAGGCCGCACCCGTCGCCGCGGCGGACGCCGTCGAGGACGCGGAGGCGCCCCGGGCCGCGGAGCCGGTGGCACGCCCCGAGGCCCCGGCCGTGGACACGGGCTCCGTCGAGCCCGCCCCCGTCGGCGAGGACACCCCCGCCGTGGTGGAGGAACTCGCCGAGCCGGCCGCCGCCGGCCAGGACACCGAGCCCCAGCCCGCCGCCCCCGGCTACGCCGAGGCCGAACGCGAGGCCGTGCTCCGGGTGATGCGCGAGCGCCGCGACATCCGCCAGGGCTTCCGCCCCGACCCGATCCCGCACGAGGTGCTGCGCCGCGTCCTGGAGGCCGCGCACCACGCGCCGTCCGTCGGGCACTCCCAGCCCTGGGACTTCGTCGTCATCCGCTCCGAGGAGACCCGGCAGCAGATGCACGAACTGGCCATGGCCCAGCGCGAGGCGTACGCCAAGTCGCTGCCCAAGGGCCGGGCGAAGAAGTTCAAGGAGATGAAGATCGAGGCCATCCTCGACACTCCGGTGAACATCGTCGTCACCGCCGACCCGACCCGCGGCGGACAGCACACCCTCGGCCGGTACACCCAGCCGCAGATGGCCCCCTACTCCGCGGCCCTGGCCGTCGAGAACCTCTGGCTCGCCGCGCGCGCCGAGGGCCTCGGCGTCGGCTGGGTGAGCTTCTTCGACGAGCGGGAGATGGTCCGCGCCCTCGGCCTGCCCGAGTACCTCGAGGTCGTCGCCTACCTCTGCGTGGGCTACGTCGACGAGTTCCCGGACGAGCCCGAACTGGTGCAGGCCGGCTGGTCCAAGCGGCGCCCGCTGTCCTGGGCGGTGCACGAGGAGGCCTACGGCCGCCGCGCGCTGCCCGGCGAGGAGCCGCACGACCTGCTCGCCGAGACCATCGCCGGGATCCGCCCGCTGGACGCCAAGGCGCTCGGCGAGGCGTGGGAGCGGCAGAAGCGGATGACCAAGCCGGCCGGCGCGCTCGGCATGCTGGAGATCATCTCCGCCCAGCTGTGCGGACTGTCCCGGCAGTGCCCGCCGCCGATCCCCGAGCCCGCCGCCGTCGCGGTGTTCGCCGGCGACCACGGCGTCCACGCCCAGGGCGTGACCCCGTGGCCGCAGGAGGTCACCGCCCAGATGGTGGCCAACATGCTGGGCGGCGGCGCGGTCAGCAACGCCTTCGCCACCCAGGTCGGCGCCGAACTGTGCGTGGTGGACGTCGGCGTGGCCGCCGAACTGCCGCCCCAGCAGGGCCTGCTGCCCCGCAAGGTGCGGCCCGGCACCGCCGACATGACGCAGGGGCCCGCGATGACCCGCGAGGAGGTCAAGGCCGCCATCGAGGTGGGCATCGAGACCGCCCGCGACCTGGTCGCGGCCGGCAACAAGGCGCTGCTCACCGGTGAGATGGGCATCGCCAACACCACCGCCTCCGCCGCCCTCATCTCGGTCTTCACCGACACCGACCCGGCCGAGGTCACCGGCCGGGGCACCGGCATCGACGACGAGACGCTGGCCCGCAAGACCGACGTGGTCCGCCGCGCCCTCGAGGTGCACCGGCCCGACCCGGCCGACCCGATCGGCGTTCTCGCCGCCGTCGGCGGCCTGGAGCACGCCGCCATGGTCGGCCTGCTGCTCGGCGGCGCCTGCCTGCGCACGCCGGTCATCCTGGACGGCGTCAGCGCCGGCGCCGCCGCCCTGGTGGCCCGCGCCATCGCCCCCGAGGTGCTGGCCGCCTGCATCGCCGGCCACCGCAGCGCCGAGCCCGGACACGTCGCCGCGCTCAACAAGCTGGGCCTGCGCCCGCTGGTCGACCTGGACCTCCGCCTCGGCGAGGGCACCGGCGCGCTGCTCGCGCTGCCGCTGGTGCAGTCCACCGCCCGTGCCATGCACGAGGTGGCCACCTTCGACTCGGCCGGCGTCACCGAGAAGTAGTACCGCCAGGACCCGGGCGGGGCGGGAGATCGTGCGAAGATCACACCGCCCTGCCCCGGTCCGGGCCCACCGCACGCCATAAACTCCCCCTGTCAGGGCAGCTCCGACGGCGCAGCTCCCACCCCTGCCGGGCATGCCCGAAGCGGCCCGGCAGCGTCCCCAGCAGCCCGTTCCCAGGGAGCCGCCCCATGGCCGAACACCCCGCCTACCCCGTGGGCCTGCGCCTGACCGGCCGCCGAGTGGTCGTGCTCGGCGGCGGACAGGTCGCCCAGCGCCGCCTCCCCGCCCTGGTCGCGGCCGGCGCCGACGTCACCCTGGTCTCCCCGTCCGCCACCCCGTCCGTCGAGGCGATGGCCGACGCCGGCGAGATCGCCTGGGAACGCCGCCGCTACGCCGACGGCGACCTGGTGGGCGCCTGGTACGCCGTCGTCGCCACCAGCGACCCCGAGGCCAACACCGCGGCCTCCGCCGAGGCCGAGCGCGGCCGCGTCTGGTGCGTCCGCTCCGACGACGCCGACGCCGCCACCGCCTGGACCCCCGCCACCGGCCGCGCCGGAGGCGTCACCGTCGCCGTCCTCACCACCGAGGCCAAGGACCGCGACCCGCGCCACACCGCCGCCATCCGTGACGCCGTCGTCGAGGGCCTGCGCGACAACACCCTGGTCGCCCCGCAGCACCGCACCAAGACCCCCGGCGTCGCCCTGGTCGGCGGCGGCCCCGGCGACCCCGACCTGATCACCGTGCGCGGCCGCCGGCTGCTCGCCGAGGCCGACGTCGTCATCGCCGACCGGCTCGGCCCGCGCGACCTGCTCGACGAACTCCCCCCGCACGTCGAGGTCATCGACGCCGCGAAGATCCCCTACGGGCGCTACATGGCCCAGGAGGCCATCAACAACGCCCTGATCGAGCACGCGAAGCAGGGCAAGGCCGTGGTCCGCCTCAAGGGCGGCGACCCGTTCGTCTTCGGCCGCGGCATGGAGGAGGCCCAGGCGCTCGCCGAGGCCGGCATCGCCTGCACCGTCGTCCCCGGCATCTCCTCGTCCATCTCCGTCCCGGCCGCCGCCGGCATCCCCGTCACCCACCGGGGCGTCGCCCACGAGTTCACCGTCCTCAGCGGCCACGTCGCCCCCGACGACGAGCGCTCCCTGGTCGACTGGGCGGCCATGGCCAAGCTCACCGGCACCCTCGTCATCCTGATGGGCGTCGACAAGATCGGCCGCATCGCCGAGACGCTGGTCGCCCACGGCAAGGCTCCCGACACCCCCGTCGCCCTCGTCCAGGAGGGCACCACCAGCGCCCAGCGGCGGGTGGACGCCACCCTGGCCACCGTCGGCGAGGTCGTCCGCGCCGAGGACGTGCGGCCGCCCGCCGTCATCGTCATCGGCCCGGTGGTCTCCGTCGGCGCCGCCACGCTCACGTAAGGCACCGCACCCCATGGCCGAACCCGTCCTCGTCGACGACCCCGCCGACCCCCGGCTCGCCGACTACACCGACCTCACCGACGTCGAACTGCGCCGCCGCCGGGAACCCGCCGAAGGCCTGTTCATCGCCGAGGGCGAGAAGGTGATCCGGCGGGCCGTCGACGGCGGCCACGCCATGCGGTCCATGATGCTCACGCCCAAGTGGGCGTGGGTGATGGCCGACGTCGTCGAGGCGACCGACGCCCCCGTCCTCCTGGTGACGCCCGAGGTCGCCGAACAGGTCACCGGCTACCACGTGCACCGCGGCGCGCTCGCCTCCATGGCGCGCGAGCCGCTGCGCGACGTCGCCGAACTCCTGCCCGGGGCGCGGAGGGTGGCCGTCTTCGAGGACATCGTCGACCACGCCAACATCGGCGCCGCGTTCCGCAACGCCGCCGCGCTGGGCGTCGACGCGGTGCTGCTCACCCCGCGCTGCGCGGACCCGTTGTACCGGCGGGCGGTGAAGGTGTCGATGGGCACGGTGTTCCAGGTGCCGTGGACCCGGCTGGAGACCTGGCCCGCGGACGTCGGGCGGCTGCGGGACGCGGGCTTCACGGTGGCCGCGTTCTGCCTGAGCGAGCAGGCCGTCACGCTGGACGAGCTGGCCGCGCGCGACGACGAGCGCCTGGCCCTCGTCTTCGGCACCGAGGGCGACGGCCTCAGCCCGCGCGTCCTGGCCGAGGCGGACGTCCACGTCACCATCCCCATGGCCGAGGGCGTCGACTCCCTCAACGTCGCCGCGGCCTCAGCGGTCGCCTTCTACGCCACCCGGCCCCGCCGCCCGGCCTGAACCGCGCCCGGCCCGAGCCGCCTGGCCTGAGCCGCGCGGCGGCGGACCGTACCGGGGCGTCACCGGGCCACGCCGGCGAAGGCGTCGACGCCGGTGAGGCGGGCCGACAGCTCCCACAGGCGCGTGGCCTCCCGGGGGTCGGTCGCGTGCGGGTGGACCCCGCCCTCCACCCCGTCGGCGGCCGGTCCTGCGATGTCGCAGTCCTCGCAGTACACGCCGCCCAGGCCCGCCAGGCCGGGGGAGGTCGCCGCCCACACCTGCGTCGCGGCGCCCTGCGCGGGCGTCTTGAAGGTGGGATCGGCGAGACCGCCGCTCTCGTCGATCCAGCCCGCGTCCACCATCTCCGTGGTGCTGAGGTGCCGTTGCAGCGGGGTGAGGATGCTGCCCGGGTGCACCGCGAACGCCCTGACACCGGCGCCTCGTCCCCGCGCGTCGAGCCCCACCGCGAACAGCACGTTCGCCGCCTTCGCCTGGCCGTACGCCTGCCACCGGTCGTAGCCGCGCTCGAACTGCACGTCGTCCCAGCGCATGCCCATGCCGTGGGCCCCGGAGGACACGGAGACCACACGTCCGCCGCCCCTCGCGATCGCCGGCCAGAGACGGTTGACCAGCGCGAAGTGGCCGAGGTGGTTGACGGCGAACTGCGCCTCCCAGCCGGGACCCACCCGGGTCTCGGGACAGGCCATGATCCCCGCGCTGTTGATCACGATGCCGATCTCGCGCCCCGAGTCCAGGAACCGCTCGGCGAACCGGCGGACGCTGTCGAGGTCGGACAGGTCGAGGTCGGCGGTCTCCACGCCGTCGATGCCTCCGACCGCCTTCTCGGCAGCCTCCCGCCGCCGCGCGGGCACGACCACCCGGGCTCCGGCCCGTGCCAGGGCGCGAGTCGTCTCCAGCCCGAGCCCCGAGTAGCCGCCGGTGACGAGAGCGGTGGTGCCGGCGAGGTCGATGCCGTCCAGGACCTCGTCCGCGGTACTGCGGGCGCCGAAGCGGGAACCGGTTGTGCGCTGCGGTGTCGTCATGCCGGCGACGCTAGGTGCTCGAGTGAGGTCTAGGTCAACGCGTCCCCCGGGGGTGGTGTCCGGCTTCGCGTCCGGGCGGGCGGCGGGGGCCGGCGGAGTTCCGCACCGCACGCGACCGCAACCAGGGTGCTGCCCAGGGGAGCGGGCCGGTGGGTCTTGACGGAGGGGCGCGGGCCGTTGCGGCACGGCGGCGGGGCGGCACCGGGGGTGGGCGGGGTGCTGATGGAAGGGCCCTGGCCGGCCCGTGGGCCCGGATCGGTCCCTGGGCCGGTCGGGACCGCCGACTCGTCGAAGCGGGCCGGACAGCATGCCGCAGGCGGTCGGCGAGACCGTGACGGGTTCGTTCGGCCGGGTGGCGCGCGTCGTCGGACAGGTCCGCGAGGTGGGTCGCCGGAGGGCCCTGCCCGGTCCGTGGGCCCGCCCAGCATGGGGCCGCCGGGCGCGGGCGCTCCGCTGATGCGGGCGATGCCCGGTCTGGGGGCCCCGGGCGGTCCGTGGGGCTGGGGCGCTCCGGGGAGCGTGTCGGTCCGCGACGGGCGGGGCCGGTTGGCAGGGCCGCCGTCATTCCCCCCCCGTGGAGCAGGACGACCGGGCCCGGGGCCATGTGGCGGCGGGACGGCGGGGCGGGACCGGGAGCTGGGAAGCGCGTGGGTCCGTGGGGCGCGGGTCGGGCCTGCGGACCGGCGGTCAGCCCGTGGGGGCGGGGTCGGTCCGCTGAGCCGGCGGGTCCGCGGGGGGAGTCGCCGGGGCGGCCGTGGCGGAAGGCGGAGCGGCGGCGCCCGAGTCGTCCGACGGCCCCTGGCACCCCTGCACCGTCGCGATGCCCAGCGCCGCCAGCAGCGTCACCACCACGAACACGGTCAGCCGCTGCCGCAGCAGGCGTGGATTGGCCGGCCGCAGCTTCGTACCGCTGCGCGAGCCGGCCGTGCCCGTGCCCGTCCCGGACGCCGTGCGGCCGCCCCGCGATGAGGGGGCGGCGCCCTTGCGGCCCGGCCGGCTCCCCCCGGTGGAGGGAGGACGCCGCCGTGCCGGCGTGGGGGAGGCGGACCGCCGCGCCGCGGCCGGGTAGGGCGAAGCCGCGCCCCCGGAGGACCGCACCGGCGTCCGTCCCCCAGGGGCGGACGGCGCCGACCCCCGCGGCACCGGCGTCCGCACCGTCGCGGCCGCGGCCGAGCCGCCCGCGCCGTCGTCCCGCCCGGCGGACCGCGCCTCGCCCAGTCCCAGCCCCTGCGCCTCCCGCGCCGCGATCTCCTTCAGCCGCAGCGACAGCTGAAGCGTCGTCGGCCGCTGCTCGGGGTCCTTGGCCAGACAGGCCCGCACCAGCGGGGCCAGCGCCCCCGGCACACCCCGCAGCTGCGGCTCCTCGTGGACCACGCGGTACAGCATCACCTCGGAGCTGCCGTGGCCGAACGGCGAGTCACCCGTCGACGCGTACGCCAGCGTCGCGCCCAGCGCGAACACGTCGGTGGCCGGCGTCACCGCCGCCCCCCGCACCTGCTCGGGAGCGAGGAAGCCGGGGGAGCCCACCGCCGTGCCGACGTGGGTGAGCGTGGACGCCCCGGTCGCCCAGGCGATGCCGAAGTCGATGATCCGGGGGCCCTTGGGGGACAGCAGGATGTTGGACGGCTTGAGGTCCCGGTGGACCACCCCCGCCTCGTGCACCGCGACCAGCCCCTCGGAGAGCGCCGCGCCGACCGCCGCGACCTCCGCCGCCGGCAGCGGACCCTCCTCGGCGACCCGGTCGTGCAGCGAAGGCCCCGGCACGTACTGCGTGGCGAACCACGGCCGCTCGGCCTCCAGGTCCGCCGCCACCAGCCGCGCCGTGCAGCCGCCCCGGATCCGCCGCGCCGCCGACACCTCGCGGGCGAAACGCGACCGGAACTCCTGGTCCTCGGCCAGGTCAGGCCGGATCACCTTGAGCGCGACCCGCTGGCCCCGCCGGTCGGAGCCCAGGTAGACCACGCCCATCCCGCCCGCGCCGAGCCGCCGGTGCAGCCTGAACGAGCCGACGACGCGCGGGTCCTCGCGCCTGAGGCGCATCATCGCCATGTTCATCCCCGCTGCCCGGTCCGTCTGACGAGCCAACAGCTTACGTTTCCCGGCCGCGCCGCGCGTTCAGGCCGCGCCCGCTCACCCCTCCGCGAACGCGTTTGCGGGCTCGCGGCTGCCAAGATGCCGCCTCCGTACGGGGTTTGGCGACGGTACCGCCGCGTGAGCCACGTCACTCGCCGCCGCGCGCGGGGCGAAGCTCCGGCCTCCGCTTCTCCACCCTGGGAAGTAGCCGCAGCGGCCCGGTTCATCCGGGGGCATGACGCCGCGGACCCGAATCCGCGCGAGGATTCCTCATGTGGCCACGCAGACGTCGTCCGAGGGCGTGGTGCCGGGGCGCCGAGCGCGCCCCGGGCCCGGAAGAGCGGTCCGGGTGGGGACATCGGCCCGAACGAACCCCGTGGGGACGGGGGTACGACGGACGGCACCACCACGCCGGCGCGGCGCGTTCGCCGCGTCGGCGTGGGGTTTTCACAGGCATCCTCGGGCCGCATCGTCCTCGTCCACACCGTGATCCACTGCCCGCGTACGCTCACCGCCATGCCGGCAGACCTCCACGCACACGCCCGCGCCGCGGCCCACCCCGCCGCCGAGCCCTGCCCGGGGTGCGTCACCGGCACCCTGGCCGACCGCCCGGACGCCACCGTCGTCCGCCACCACCGCACCGTCGCCAAGGCCCACGCCCCCGGCACCGACCCGGCCGCGCTGGGCGCCCGCGTCGCGGTGGCCGCCGCCCTGCCGGAGATCCTGCTGCCGCCCCTGGACCCGTCCCCCGTCCCCCTGGACGGGCGTCTGGTGACCCGCTGGCCGCTGGGCCTGCCCGTCGACCCCGACGACCCGGACGCGGCCCCCTGGGAGGACGCCGCCGCCCTGACCGCCCGCCTGCACCGCATCCCGCCGCCGCCCGGCCTGCCCGCCATGCGCGGCCCCGCCAAGGCGGCCCTGGCGGTCGCCGGCCTCGCCGCCGACGCACCGGGCCATCCGGCCGTCCCGGTGCTGTCGCGCGCCTGGCGGGCCCTGCCGCCCTGGGCCCGCGACGAGGAACCCGCCCCGCCCGGCGCCGCGGGCACGCTCTGCCACGGAGACCTGCACCTGGGGCAGCTGGTCCGCCACCCCGCGCCCCACGGGCCGTGGCGGCTGATAGACGTCGACGACCTCGGCGTCGGCGTGCCCGCCTGGGACCTCGCCCGGCCCGCCTCCTGGTACGCCTGCGGCCTGCTGCCCGCCGAGGCGTGGCAGCGCTTCCTGCACGCCTACCGAGCCGCCCGCGGCCCCGCCGTGCCCGCCGAGGGCGACCCCTGGCCGGCGCTGGACGTGCCCGCCCGCGCCCTGACCGTGCAGACCGCCGCCCGGTCCGTCACCAAGGCCGCCCTCGCCGGACGGGCGCTGGACGAGGCGGAGGAGGCGCTGGTCGACGCCTGCGGGCGCATGGCGGCCTCCGGGGGCGGTCCGGTCGGTCCGGTGTGACGGATCCGTCCGACCGAGGTGCAACCGGCCGCGTCCGGGGGAGAGTCTGTGAGGGCGAGAACCGTAGTACCGGAGAACACGCACCGCGATACGAGGAGTTGATCCGTCGATGCACTGCCCGAAGTGTCACGCGCCGATGCACACCTACAACCGCAACGGGGTCCAGATCGAGCAGTGCTCGGGCTGCCGGGGGATCTTCCTCGACTACGGCGAGCTGGAGACGCTGACCCGGCTGGAGGCCCAGTGGGCCCAGCCCGCCCCGCCCGCGGCCCCGGGTGCCCCGGCCTGGGGCGCTCCGCACGCCGGCCACCACGGCCACGGCGGGCACCACCGCCCGAACAGCTTCGGCCGGATGCTCTTCTCGTCCTGACGTCTCTCGTCCCGACGTCGCCCCGGCGGCCCCTGCCACAGGGCCGCCGGCACGCGCGGGGACGGCGGAAACGCGGAAGCCCCCGTCCACCGAGGTGGACGGGGGCTTCGCGCAGGTGTGGACGATACTGGGATTGAACCAGTGACCTCTTCCGTGTCAGGGAAGCGCTCTCCCGCTGAGCTAATCGTCCTCGGGACAGGTGCGCGGCCCAGGGGCCGTGCCTACCGCGTGCGCGATACTGGGATTGAACCAGTGACCTCTTCCGTGTCAGGGAAGCGCTCTCCCGCTGAGCTAATCGCGCGGGGATCCTTGCGGATCAGGTCCTTGCGGACCGGTGGACGATACTGGGATTGAACCAGTGACCTCTTCCGTGTCAGGGAAGCGCTCTCCCGCTGAGCTAATCGTCCTTGGAGGTGGAGACGGGATTTGAACCCGTGTAGACGGCTTTGCAGGCCGTTGCCTCGCCTCTCGGCCACTCCACCAGGAGCACAGGGTTTCGGGAAGATCCCCTGCTCTTCATGCGAGCGGACGACGAGGCTCGAACTCGCGACCTCAACCTTGGCAAGGTTGCGCTCTACCAACTGAGCTACGTCCGCCTGTCGTTTCGGTCCGCTTCCGCGTCCCGGCGACGTGTTGAACTTTAGCCCATTCCCGGGCCAGTACAAAAACGCGTTTGCCCAGCATGCCGCGGCGGACCTCGACGGAGCGCGTTCCGGCAGGTCCACCCGCCTGCGCCCGCGGCGCCCGGCCCGACCGGCCCGGAAAGCTTCGTCCCGTTGCGACCTACACTCGGCGGAGTGCAGCACCTCCCACCCCTCGCCCGGTTCGGCGGCCTCGTCGCCACCGGCCTGCTCGACGTCACCGACGACCCGGCAGCGCTCGACTCCAGCGGCTTCTGGGCTGTCGCCGCCGACTACGAAGGCCGTCTGACCTGCGCCCGCTTCGCCGACGTCCGCGCCGAGCCGGTTCCCGCGCCGGTCCCCGGACGGTGGCCCGCGCCCGCCCCCGGCGACTGGACGTCCTCGCTCGACCGCGCCGCGTACACCGAAGGCGTGCGCCGCATCCACCGGCACATCGCGGCCGGCGAGGTCTACCAGGCCAACCTCTGCCGCGTCCTCGCCGCGCCCGTCGCCCCGCACGCCGACGTCGACGACCTGACGGCGCTGCTGGCGCGCGGCAACCCGGCGCCGTATGCAGGAACGATCCGTCTGCCGGAGCACGGGGTGGAGATCGCCACCGCCTCCCCGGAGCTCTTCCTCAGCCGCGACGGGCGGACCGTGGAGTCCGGCCCGATCAAGGGCACCGGACGGACCGAGGCCGACCTGCTGCCCAAGGACACGGCCGAGAACGTGATGATCGTCGACCTGGTCCGCAACGACCTGGGCCGGGTCTGCCGCACCGGCAGCGTCACCGTGCCCGACCTGTGCGTGGTGGAGAAGCACCCCGGCCTGGTCCACCTGGTCTCCACGGTGCGCGGCGAGCTGCTGCCCGGGGCCGGCTGGCCCGAGCTGCTGGCCGCCGCCTTCCCGCCCGGCTCGGTGACCGGCGCGCCCAAGGAGAGCGCCCTGGCGATCCTCGCCGCGCTCGAGCGGGGGCCGCGCGGCCCCTACTGCGGGGGCATCGGCTGGGTCGACGCCGACCGTGGGCGCGCCGAGCTGGCCGTCGGCATCCGCACCTTCTGGATCGACCGGGACGGTCCGGGCTCCGCCGTGCTGCGTTTCGGCACCGGCGCCGGGATCACCTGGGACTCCGACCCGGAGCGGGAGTGGGCGGAGACCGAGCTCAAGGCGTCCCGGCTGCTCGCGGTAGCGTCGGGAACGTACGACACCAGTGGAGGGACCCTTTCGTGAAGATATGGCTCGACGGCGGGCTCAAGGACATCGAGTCCGCCCGCGTCTCCGTCCTCGACCACGGACTGACCGTGGGGGACGGCATCTTCGAGACGGTGAAGACGGTCGACGGGAAGCCCTTCGCCCTCACCCGCCACCTGGACCGGCTCGCCCGGTCCGCCCAGGGGCTCGGCCTGCCCGCCCCGGACGCCGACGAGGTCCGCCGCGCCTGCGCGGCCGTGATCGACGCCAACCCGGGCCTGCCGCTGGGCCGGCTGCGGATCACCTACACCGGTGGCCACGGCCCGCTCGGCTCCGACCGCGGCGACCGGGGCACCACACTGGTGGTGGCGCTCGGCGAGGCCAAGGCCCGCCCGGACTCCACCGCGGTGATCACCGTGCCGTGGACCCGCAACGAGCGCGGCGCCCTCACCGGGCTGAAGACCACCTCCTACGCGGAGAACGTCGTCGCGCTCGCCCGCGCCCACGAACAGGGCGCCTCCGAAGCCCTGTTCGGCAACACCGTCGGGCAGCTCTGCGAGGGCACCGGCTCCAACGTCTTCGTCGTCCTGGACGGCGAGATCCTCACCCCGCCGCTCGCCTCCGGCTGCCTGGCGGGCATCACCCGCGAGCTGGTGGCCGAGTGGACCGGCGCGCGGGAGACCGACCTGCCGCTGGACGTCCTGGAGCGCGCCGACGAGGTGTTCCTGACCTCCTCGCTCCGCGACGTGCAGGCGGTGCACCGCGTGGACGACCGTGAACTGCCCGGCGTCGAGGGTCCGTTGACGGCGAAGGCGATGCGGCTCTTCGCGGAGCGGTCGGGCGACGACCTCGACCCGTGAACCGGTGCGGGAACCGGCCCGTGAACCAGGTGGCCGCGGGGCTCCCCGTGGGGTAGGAACACGGCATGACCACCACCCTGCGGCCCACCGAGCCGTTGCAGCAGGAGGCCGACGGGACCCGCTCGCGCCGCTTCCAGGTGTGCGTGAACAGCAGGCCCGTCGGCGGCCTACGCCTGGGCACCTCGCCGGTGTTCGGCGACACGGTCGCCCGTGTGTCGGACCTGTGGATCGACGAGGCGGACCGCCGGCGCGGCCGGGCCACGGTGGCCGCGCTGGCCGCCGAGGAGGTCGCCCGGATCTGGGGCTGCCGGCGGATCGAGGTCACGGTGCCCGCGGAGGCCGAGGCCGGGCTGCGGCTGGCGGTCGCGCTGGGGTACACCGAGCGCAACCGGACCATGGAGAAGCGGCTGGACGCGGCGCCCGCGTCCGCCCCGCTGCCGGACGGCAGCCGGGTGCGGACCATGACGCCCGAGGAGTTCCGGGCCTGGCGTGCGACCGGGGTCGAGCAGTACGCCCGCGACTGGGCCGTCCGCGGTGTGCCCCGGGAGGAGGCCTCGGCCAAGGCCCGCCGGGACCAGTCGCGGCTCCTGCCGGACGGACTCGCCACCCCGGGCATGGAGTTCTGGGTGCTGGAGCACGAGGGGGCGCGGGCGGGGCTGCTGTGGATTCGGCTGGGCGCGTCGGAGTCCGAGGCCGTGTACGTCTACGAGGTCGCGACCGAGGAGGCGGTGCGGGGGCGCGGGTTCGGACGGGCGCTGATGAGGCTCGCGGAGGAGCGGGCCGCGGTGGCGGGGCGGCGGGCGGTGGGGCTCAGCGTCTTCGCCGGCAACGTGCCCGCCGAACGTCTCTACGCCTCCCTCGGCTACCGCCCCACCCACCACCACCTGCACAAGCCTCTGTTGTAGCGCTCGACGGGGCAGCGCTCGACGGCGCAGGGGCGTCCCAGGCTCAGGCCAGGAGGCGGTCGGCGGTGGCCTCGATGCGGGCGCGGAGGCCCTCCTGGGACTTGCCGCCGTCGAGGCGCTCGCCGTCGATGACGTACGTCGGTGTCCCCGTGACGCCGATCGCCTTGCCCTCCGCCTGGTCGGCGTCGACGATCAGGATGTGCCGGCCGTCGACCAGCGCCGTGTCGACCTCCTCCGCGTCGAGCCCGAGCTCCCGCGCGACGTCGACCAGCAGCGCCTCCCCCCGGCGGTCCAGCTCCTCGACCCGGCCGAGGACCGCCTCCACGTACTCCCAGCCCTTGCCCTGCTCCAGCGCCTCCTCGGCGGCCTGCGCCGCGGCGAAGGCGTGCTTGTGCCTCTCCAGCGGGAAGTGGCGCAGCCGCACCTCCAGCCGGTCGCCGTAACGGGCGCGCAGGGCGCGGACGTCGTCCAGGGCGGTGCGGCAGTCGGGGCACTGCAGCTCGCACCAGACGTCGAGCACGACGGGGGCGGGGGCGGGGGTGCTGGAGGAGGTGTCGCTCATGGGACCAGTCTCCCAGCCGCGCCGCGCCCCCCGCTCCTCAGGGGCCGCCTGGGGGATGTCCCTGATTTCGGCCCGGATCCGTGGCGCCCCGGCGTGCCGCGGGGGCACGATGGAGGGAGCGTCACCGTCCGTCCCGTCCGTCAGGAGGCCCGATGCTCGCCGAGACCATCTGCAGCGCGGTGTCCGCCGCAGGCCTGGGCATCGCCGCGATCACCGCCTTCCGGCGCCGTTTCCTGACCGCCGCCCGGATCGCCGCGTACGCCCTGATCCCGCTCGGCCTGGTGCTGACCGGCGCGGTCGCCTGGGCCGCCGACACCGCCTTCGACCCCATGGCCTGGGTCGGCTTCGGCCTGCTCGGCGCCGCCTGGCTGCTCTTCCTGCTGAGCCGCGCCGTGGAGCGCCGCCGCCTGCGCAGGGCGACGCCGGAGACCCCGGGCGAGAGCGGACGGCCCGCCGCCGGCCCGGCCGCCTCGCGCCGTGCCGTGCCTCCGGCCCCGGAGGGCGGTCGTCGTGGACCGGCGGCCGGGTCCGGCGACCAGGACGACTTCAGCGACATCGAGGCGATCCTGAAGAAGCACGGCATCTGAAGAAGCACGGCATCCGAGACAGCGGGGGACGGTCGGGGACAGTCGGGGACAGCCAGGGACAGTTCGAGAGGCATATGATCTGACCTTTTCGGTCGGCGATCATGCTGCGTCCCATGAGCGGTCCGTTCCGGTCGCGAACCGGCCTCGCGGAGGCCCGCCGGGCGCAGAACCTGGCACGACGCGGCTCCCGTTCGCCCGGGGGGCGCGCGTCGGCCCATGATGCTCCCGAGATGCTGGACACGACTCGGAGCGAGGCCGCCACGTCGTCTCCGGAAGGAGACGAGCACGAGCCACGCGGGTGCCTCTTCGCCCTCTCCCAGCCACCGCTGATGATCTTCCTGGCGGTGATCGGGAGCCTGTTCCTCATGGCAGCGCTGCACGACCTGCTGCTGCTGTGAGCCGGCCGCGCGCGTCCCCGGCGACACCCGTCGGGGGCGGCGTTCTCAGACCCCCGCACGCCCCACCGGGCCCCAGGGGGCGGCTCAGCCCGCCGCTTCCTTGCGCCGGGCCCGGTAGGCCGCGACGTGCAGCCGGTTCCCGCAGGTGCGGCTGTCGCAGTAGCGCCGCGAACGGTTGCGCGAGAGGTCCACGAAGGCGCGGCGGCAGTCCGGCGCCTCGCAGCGCCGCAGTCTCTCCTCCTCCCCGGCGACCACGAAGAAGGCCAGCGCCATCCCGCAGTCCGCGGCCAGGTGGTCGGCGACGGAGGCCCCGGGCGCGAAGTAGTGGACGTGCCAGTCGTAGCCGTCGTGGTCGGTCAGCCGGGGCGTGGTGCCCGCCGCGGCGACCAGTTCGTTGATCAGCCCGGCGGCGATCCGGGCGTCCGGGGCCGCGAACACCGCCGCGAACCGTGCCCGCAGCCGCTTCACCGCGGAGAGGTCCAGCTCGGAGAGGGTTCCCACGTCGCTGATCCGGTGCCCCGCCACGAACCGCTCGAGCGCGCCGAGGTCCGGCAGTCCCTCCGCCACGCCGTCCTCCGGCGCGGTGTTCACCAGATCCACCACCGCGTCGAGGGCGCACCGGGTGTCGTGGGTGATCAGCACGTGTCGCTCCCTGCCTGGCATGCGTGGGCCGCCCGCCGATGGTGGCCGATCGTAATGGCTTTTCGGGCGGGGGGAAGGGCCGGTCCGCACGCCGGGAGCGAACGCCCGCCCCGGCTGTCCGTCCCCGCCCGCCCCCGGTCGTCCACCCCGGTCGCCCACCTCGCACGCCCCCGGACGCACCGGCGCCGCCGCCGCGGAGGGTGACCGCGGCGACGGCGCCGGTATGTGTGGAGTCGCGCCGGCTCGCGTGGTGCTTGCGCCGGCCCCGGCCGTCTCCCCGAGTGGACGGCCGAGGTGCTGGAGTGGTGGTGGGGACCGGGGCCGGAGGCGCCCCGGGGGTCTCCCGCCCTAGCTCTCCGCCAGGATGTGCGAGAGTTCCTGGTCGAGATCGAAGTGCCGGTGCTCCGTGCCGGGTGGCACGGCGGCGTCCGTACGCTTCAGGAAGGACTCCAGGGCCCGCGCCGGGGCCTCGAGCAGGGCCTCGCCCTCGGGGGAGCTGAGGGCGATGCAGACGACCCCCTGACCGTGACTGCGGGACGGCCAGACACGGACGTCGCCCGTGCCGGTCGGCCGGTGCAGCCCTTCGGCGAGGAGGTCACGGGCGAACACCCATTCGACCGTCTCCTCGGCTCCGGTGTGGAAGGTGGCGTGCACGGCATAGGGATCGGCCGTGTCGTACCGCAGGCCTGCGGGGACAGGCAGTGAGGACTCGCTCGATACAACGAGGCGCAGGTGCAGCTCGCAGCTGACCGTGGTGTTCATAAGCGCCAGGGCCTTTCGCTCAGTGTGCGCTCGGGGATTCGCACGTCGGCGAAATCGACATGCCACACACGATGCCGTTGTAAACCCCTCTGAGGGTTTTGCGTGCGTTTATGTACCTCTTCTGGCCGAGGGTACTTCCTTTGAAGCGACCATTCCGGTGATCACTTTCCCTCGGGTAGGGTTTCGCTGATGAATACGGGGAGTGACGAACCTGGGGGGACGCGGGGGATGCGCACGACAGCGGGCGAGGTGGAATCCGACGTGACACAGGACGATCGTGGAACCCCGGCCGACGGCACGGAAGGCGGCGCGCCGGGCGCCGGCGCCACCATGAGCGAGGTGGCGGACACGGAGGGCTCCGAAGGGGCGGATCACGGGCACGGGCGGGGCCTGGGCTCGCGCGCCCCGCAGTTCGTCCGCCGGAGCAGGCCGCTCCACCTGAGCTGGCAGGTCGGCGTCTTCCTGATCGGCCTCGCGGTGGTCGGCGGCGGCGTCCTGCTGCTGCCCCTGCCCGGCCCCGGCTGGGTGATCATCTTCGCCGGCATGGCGATCTGGGCCACCGAGTTCGTCTGGGCCCAGCTGGTGCTCCGCTGGACGAAGCGCAAGGTCACCGAGGCCGCGCAGAAGGCGCTGGACCCCAGGGTGCGGCGCCGCAACCTGATCCTCACGGCCGTCGCGCTGGTGATCGTCTGCACCCTGGGGGGCCTGTACCTCTGGAAGTTCGGTCTCGTCATGCCCTGGAACGCCGGGCGGCACTGACCGGGGTGGTGCGGAGCACCGCGTGACATGGGGTAATGTTCTTCCTGCACCCGGGCGATTAGCTCAGCGGGAGAGCGCTTCGTTCACACCGAAGAGGTCACTGGTTCGAACCCAGTATCGCCCACCGACGAGGAGGGTCCGGTTCCGTGGAAACGCGGAACCGGACCCTCCTCGCTTTGTCTCCCCGCGACGCGGGGCCGTGACCGGGCCGATTAATTCGGTCCGGAATTCGATGATTCTTTTTCACGGAACGCCGGGTAATTCCCACGGTGTTCGCGGACCCTCTTCCTCCGTTTATCCGGCGGTCCGTCAAGTGTCTTCCGAAGGCCGGTAATTCACCGGCCCGCAGCGAATGCGCGGAAAAGAGGGCAGGCCCTCCACCGGGGGCGGCCGCAACTCGACGGGGGCCGCAGCCCGTTCGCCGGCCGCCCCGCGCAGGGGCGCCGAACGGCTCGTGGACACTGGGCCCATGAGACCGAGCGAGCTCACCCGGTACCGCTTCGAGGGCCGCTGGCGCCTGTCCGCGCCGCCCGCGGAGGTCTACGGCGTCCTGGAACGCGTCGACGACTACCCCCGCTGGTGGCCGCAGGTGCGGCGGGCGGAGCGGACCGGGGAGGCGTCCGGGCAGGTGCTCGTCCGCTCGCTCCTCCCGTACGACCTGCGCATGGACATCAGGGCCGTCCGTCACGAACCGGAGAACGGCGTGCTGGAGGCCGCGCTCTCCGGCGACCTGGAGGGCTGGATGCGCTGGACCGTCCGCCCGGCCGGCGCCGGGACCCTGGTCCTCCACGAGCAGGACACCGACCTCGCCAAACCCCTGCTGCGTCTGCTCGGCGTGCCCGGCCGCCCGCTGCTGCGGGCCAACCACGCCCTGATGATGCGCGGCGGCCGCCGCGGCCTGGCGGCGTTCCTGGCGGGCGGCGGGGAAGCGGTTTGAACGAAGGGCCGTCGGACCTGTATTGTTCAGTGCGTTCCCGGGCGATTAGCTCAGCGGGAGAGCGCTTCGTTCACACCGAAGAGGTCACTGGTTCGAACCCAGTATCGCCCACAACACCGGAGGCGATCCGAGTCCGCAGTACTGCGGCCGGGTCGCCTCCGTCGTTCGTCCTGACGTCGTCGGCCGGAGGTCTCCGTCCCCGACGTCCTGGTGCAGGCAGCCGCGGTCAGGCGGCCGCGGTCAGGCCCGGGCGCAGCGGCCAGGACCGGTCCACCACCTCCGGCACACCGCTGCGCGCGAACCACGCCTCCAGCCCCTTCGCCTGTGCCGCGTGCCAGGTCTGCTGGAGCGTGTGCAGCTCCGCCGGGGTCAGCCGCTCCAGCCGGGAGGCGAAACGCCGCCCCACCGCGCGCGTCACCTCAAGCGCCGCCAGCGCGTCCGCCCCCGCGTCGTGCGCCTCGGCCAGCTCCACGCCGTAGTACTCGCACAGGTCGACCAGGGTCCGGCGCCCCTTGCGGTACCGGTCGAAGTGCTTGTCCAGCACCCGCGGATCGAGGACCCGCAGCGGCGCCGAACGGAACCAGCGCTCCAGCGAGGACGCCCGGTGTCGGCGCAGCTCCCGGTCCAGCAGCGTCAGGTCGAACGGCGCGTTCATCACCACCAGCGGCCGCCCCGCCGCGGCCTGCTCACCCAGCGCCCGGCCTATCTCGTACATCACCGGCGCCGGCCAGCGGCCGTTGCGCTCCAGGTGGTCCTGCGTCAGCCCGTGCACCGCCGTCGCCTCCTCGGGCACCGGCACGCCCGGGTTCACCAGCCAGCGCGTCACGCGAGGCCGGGTCCCCGGCGCGTCCTGCACCACCAGGGCGGCCGACACCACGCGGTCGCTCTCCACGTCCACACCGGTCGTCTCCGTGTCGAAGGAGGCCAGTGGGCCCTCGTACCAGCACGTCATGTCTCCGCAACCTCTCGCTCAACTCCCCGCACACGCAAGGCGGCAGACGGATCGTCCGCCGTGCAGCGGTGATACCCGGACCGTTTGCGGCGTACGCCGCGCGGAGACAACAGAGATACGGGTCCGCGCAGTTCAGCGGCCCCGTACCTCGACCCGTCCGGCCGGAGAGGCTGTTGGGCATGGCCACGGCGCAGCCCGATCGCGGGGGGCTGCTGCCCGACCGCGTGGCGCACCAGCGCGGCACACTCGCCACCACCGCCTGCATGGAGACCCTCCAGGTGGGATATCTGCACGCCGTCGCGGCCGCGGCCGGCTGCTCGCTGTCCCAGCCGTTCCCCGACAACGGCATCGACTGGCACGTCAGTCACAGCTCGCCCGGACACACCGTGGACGACGAGGTCACCGTCAAGGTCCAGTTGAAGGCCACCTACCAGATACCGCCCCGCCCGCCGGGACGGCACTTCTCCTTCACGCTGGACAACAGCCACCTGGCCAAGCTGGCCCGCACCCCCGTCACCGTCCACAAGATCCTCGTGGTGATGCTGGTGCCCCGCTCGCGCGACCAGTGGCTCTCCGCGGGGCACGACCGGCTCGACCTCAGGCACTGCTGCTACTGGGTCAACCTCGCCGGCCACCCGGTCACCGGCCGCACCCGCACCACCGTGCGGGTGCCGACCTCGCGCATCTTCGACGACCGGGCGCTCTGCGAGATCATGAACCGGGTCGGCAGGGGAGGCATACCGTGACGCACCGACCGATCGACGAACCAGGGCCCGGCCCCCGGCGCGGACGCCCGGCCCGCGCCCACCCCGCCGACCCGGCGGGGGAGACGGTCCGCCCCCTGCTGCCGAGCGCGCGCGGGCTCCGGCGGGCATCCGTACCGAGGCCCCCCGACGTCCTGCCCGACGCCGCGCAGGCCGACCCCGCCGTCCTCGCCGCGCTGCTCGCCCGCCACGGCTGGCGGCGACGCGGGGGGGCGCCCGGCCGGTACGGCAGGTGGACGCCGCCCGGGCCGCGCGGCGAGCGCACCAGCCTGCTCGTCCCGGAGAGCCGCGCCTTCCCCGACAGCGCCGACCTGCTCGGCGAGGCGCTGGAGGCGCTCGCGCGCACCGAGGAGGCCGCCGCCCGCGAGATCCTGCTCGCCCTCGCCGTCCCCAGCGACGAGATCCGCTGGCGGCGCGACGTCCCCGAGGGCCGCGCGGCGGGGAGCCCGGCGGCGCCCTGGACGGCCGAGGAGAGCCTGCGCTCGGCCGCCCGCCACACCCTGCTCGCCGCTGCGCTGGCCGGACGGGCCCGCACCGGCTACCACGGGGCACGCCACCGCAGGGCCGCCGCGGCCGCCCTGGAGGACGTGCTGCTGCTGGGGGCCTCGTCCGGCGGACGCGTGCTCACCGCCTTCGCGCCGGTCGCCCCGGCCCGCCCGCTGGCGGTCCGGCTGCACCAGGCGCTCTGCGCCGCCCGGGAAGCCGTCGACCACCGGCGGGCCACCGGAGGGATGGACGCCTTCGACGCCGCCGTCGGGGCCGGGGTGAGCCGCGAGCTGACCGAGGCGCTGATCGCCCTGGTGCGGGGGACCGAGGGAGCGGGCGTCACCATCGCCTGGGCGCCCGCCGCGGGGGTCCCTGGGGGGTGCGGCCCCGACGCCGAACCGGTGGAGTTCTCGCCCGGCGACCTGCCCGCCCTGCGCGAGGCCGGCGCCCGCTACCAGCGCGCCGAGCCCTCCGTCACGGTGCGGCTCACCGGCACCGTGGAACGGCTGCGCCGCAGCCGCGCCGACGGCACCGGCACCGTGCGGCTGCGGGTGCTCGCCGGGGCGGAGGTCCCGCACGTGCGCGTCACCCTGGACGAGGAGTCGTACCGCGTCGCCGGGCAGGCGCACCTGGTCGGGCTGCCGGTCCGGGTGGACGGCCGGCTCGACAGCAAGGCCGGCTTCCGCCGCCTCACCGACGCCTGCGGCGTCGTCCCGGTCACCGTGGACGAGGCCGAGCGGGAGCGGCTGATGAAGTCCCTCCAGGAGAACCTCGACTACTTCGAGGAGGCCTGCGGCGACGACTGCGGTGACTAACCGCTTCGCGAGGGGCACCTCCGGCTCGGTAGGATTCCGGTACACGTCGACCGCGACGTGGCGAGATCATCACCTCAGCAGGCCTTCAGTCAGGAGAGACCGGTGTCAGACGTCCGTGTGATCATCCAACGCGATTCCGAGCGGGAAGAGCGCGTGGTGACGACGGGCACTACGGCCGCCGACCTCTTCGCCGGTGAGCGCTCCGTCGTGGCCGCCCGCGTCGACGGCGAGCTGCGGGACCTGGCGTACGAGCTGAAGGACGGCGAGGCCGTCGAGGGCGTCGAGATCTCCTCCGAGGACGGTCTCGACATCCTGCGCCACTCGACCGCGCACGTCATGGCGCAGGCCGTCCAGGAGCTCTTCCCGGAGGCCAAGCTGGGCATCGGTCCGCCGGTCAAGGACGGCTTCTACTACGACTTCGACGTCGAGAAGCCGTTCACGCCCGAGGACCTCAAGGCCGTCGAGAAGAAGATGCAGGAGATCCAGAAGCGCGGCCAGAAGTTCTCCCGCCGCGTGGTGAGCGACGACGCCGCCCGCGAGGAGCTCGCGGACGAGCCGTACAAGCTCGAGCTGATCGGCCTCAAGGGCTCGGCCTCCTCCGACGACGGCGCGGACGTCGAGGTGGGCGCCGGCGAGCTGACCATCTACGAAAACCTGGACGCCAAGACCGGCGAGCTGTGCTGGAAGGACCTCTGCCGCGGTCCCCACCTGCCCTCGACCCGTCTCATCCCGGCGTTCAAGCTGATGCGCAACGCGGCCGCGTACTGGCGGGGCAGCGAGAAGAACCCGATGCTGCAGCGCATCTACGGCACCGCATGGCCGTCCAAGGACGAGCTGAAGCAGCACCTGGAGTTCCTCGCCGAGGCGGAGAAGCGCGACCACCGCAAGCTGGGCAACGAGCTCGACCTGTTCTCGATCCCCGAGCAGATCGGCTCCGGCCTCGCCGTCTTCCACCCCAAGGGCGGCATCGTCCGCCGGGTGATGGAGGACTACTCGCGCCGCCGCCACGAGGAGGAGGGCTACGAGTTCGTCTACACCCCGCACGCGACGAAGGGGAAGCTCTTCGAGACCTCGGGCCACCTGGACTGGTACGCCGACGGCATGTACCCGCCCATGCAGCTCGACGAGGGCGTGGACTACTACCTCAAGCCCATGAACTGCCCGATGCACAACCTGATCTTCGACGCGCGCGGCCGCTCCTACCGCGAACTGCCGCTGCGTCTCTTCGAGTTCGGGACGGTGTACCGGTACGAGAAGTCCGGCGTGGTGCACGGCCTGACCCGTGCCCGCGGCTTCACCCAGGACGACGCGCACATCTACTGCACCAGGGAGCAGATGGCGGAGGAGCTCGACAAGACGCTCACCTTCGTCCTGAACCTGCTGCGCGACTACGGCCTCACCGACTTCTACCTGGAGCTCTCCACCAAGGACCCGGAGAAGTTCGTCGGCTCCGACGAGGTGTGGGAGGAGGCCACCGAGACGCTGCGGCAGGTGGCCGAGAAGCAGGGCCTCCCGCTGGTCCCGGACCCGGGCGGCGCCGCGTTCTACGGCCCGAAGATCTCCGTCCAGGCCAAGGACGCGATCGGCCGCACCTGGCAGATGTCCACCGTGCAGCTGGACTTCAACCTGCCGGAGCGCTTCAACCTCGAATACACCTCGGCCGACGGCACCAAGCAGCGTCCGGTGATGATCCACCGCGCGCTGTTCGGGTCCATCGAGCGGTTCTTCGCGGTGCTGCTGGAGCACTACGCGGGCGCGTTCCCGGCCTGGCTGGCCCCGGTGCAGGCGGTCGGCATCCCGATCGGCGACGCGCACGTGGAGTACCTGCAGGACTTCGCCGCCGAGGCGAAGAAGAAGGGCCTGCGCGTGGAGGTCGACGCCTCCTCCGACCGCATGCAGAAGAAGATCCGCAACGCGCAGAAGCAGAAGGTGCCGTTCATGATCATCGTCGGTGACGACGACATGAACGCCGGCACGGTCTCCTTCCGCTACCGCGACGGCTCGCAGGAGAACGGCATCGCGCGGGACGAGGCGATCGCCAAGCTCGTCGACGTCGTGGAGCGCCGCGTCCAGGTGTGACGTGCTGACGTGAGGCCCCCGGGGAGCTCAGTTCCCCGGGGGCCTCTCGCGTTCCTCGTCGGTGGCGAAGACCGTCATCAGCCACGAGGCGAAGGAGCCGGTGACCGCGCCGAGCAGGGCGAGGCCGCAGGCCATCATGGCCACCGCGATGGTGCGCCCCATGAAGGTCACCGGGGTCACGTCGCCGTAGCCGACGGTGGCCAGGGTGGCGCAGGTCCACCACACGGAGTCGCCGAAGGTGCGGATGGTGGCGCCGGCCGCGTCCCGCTCCTGCTGGTAGACGGCCAGCGCCCCGGCGAAGCCGATCAGCAGCACGGACACCCCGGCGTAGAACATCACCCGTGCCTGGAGCGAGAGCCGCGGCCGCCCGCGCCGGCGCGTCACCGCCTCGTAGAGCCGGACGATCCGCAGCGGGCGGAGCAGAGGGAGGAGCAGGACCAGGGTGTCCAGCCAGTGGGTGCGCACGAAGCGGGCGCCCTGGCCGCTGCGGCGCCAGCGGGCGGCGTAGTCGAGGGCGAAGAGCAGCCACACCGCGGTGATCACCGCGAGGGCGAGGCCGTGCCAGACGTCGGGCAGCCCGCTGCTCAGGACGAGGAGGGCGTAGGCGGCGAGGAACAGCAGCGAGGCCACGGCGAGCGGGATCTCGGCGCGTTCCTCGCGGGGGTCACGGTTGTCCATCCCGCCAGCCTGGCGGCGCCCCGGGCGGTACGCCCCCGGCGACACGTTCCGTACGGGCGACGCCATATGCTGCGTGGTATGACGAGTGAGCCGGAGCTGCAGATCGGGGTGGGTTCGCCGGACGCCTTCCAGCGGCTGTGGACCCCCCACCGCATGGCCTACGTCCAGGGCGAGAACAAGCCCACCGGACCCGAGGCCGGCGACGGGTGCCCGTTCTGCGCGATCCCGGCCAAGTCGGACGAGGACGGGCTGGTCGTCCGGCGCGGGGCCCACGTGTACGGGGTGCTGAACCTGTACCCGTACAACGGGGGCCACCTGATGGTGGTGCCCTACCGGCACGTCGCCGACTACACCGGGCTGACCGCCGAGGAGACGGCGGAGCTGGGGGAGCTCACCAAGCAGGCGATGACGGCGCTGCGGGTCTGCTCCGGTGCGCACGGGTTCAACATCGGGATGAACCAGGGGACGGTCGCCGGTGCCGGGATCGCCGCCCACCTGCACCAGCACGTGGTGCCCCGCTGGGGCGGGGACACCAACTTCATGCCGGTCGTGGGCCACACCAAGGTGCTGCCGCAGCTGCTGGCCGACACCCGGGCGATGATCGCCGCGGCCTGGCCCGAGGTCTGACCGAGGTCTGACCGAGGTCCCACCTCGGGCCCGACGGGCGCCCTGCCCGACGGGCCGGTGCCCTACGCGTCGTAGGTGTCCGCCTTGCGCGGTGTGGGGTCCTGCACCGCGCCGCTGACGACGGAGGACCGCGCGCCGAACTTCTCGGTGTTCACCCCGTGCTCGCGCAGCATGCCGATCACCGCCTGGTGGACGGCCCGCAGCACCGGCGTGGCCACCCGCATGGCGTCGTCGGCCATGAAGCGGTGCCGCCAGGGCTGCTCGGCCCAGGCGTGCCGCAGGCCGAACGGCTCCGGCAGGGTGAGGCTGCCGCCGAGCCAGTTGAGCTGCTTGGGGAACCAGGTCATCGGCGCGCGGGCGGCGAGGCGCACCACCTCGTCGCTGTCGACCAGCGGGAGGGTGATGGTCCGCTTCTCCCAGGGCTTGAACGCCTTCTCGACGGTCCGCTCCTTGGCCGCCGGCTTGGAGTTGAACAGGCCGTGCACCGGGCCCAGGGCGTGGCCGGTGACCTCGATGCGCAGGGTCTGGTAGAGCACCGTCACCGTGATCAGCATGCTGAGGACCAGCTGGCCCTCCCAGGTGACCCACTGGACGCCCAGGTAGTGACGGTCGCCGCTGCCGAACTGCTGGCGGTTGCAGATCTGCTGTATGGCGTGCGACTTGTAGCGGAAGCCGTCGACGTCCGAGCCCTCGGGCCGCGCGACGGCGTCGGCGCCCTCGCCGACGGGGGAGACGATCCAGTGCTCTATCGCGGGCTTGGAGATGCCCTCGGTGGGGACCGGGGTGCGGTCCATCAGGGAGAGCTTGCCGTGGATGGCGCGGACCACGTCCCAGCTGCGGAAGGCGTAGATCTCCTTGTCCTCCTCGGCGGGCTCGAGGTCCTCGGCGAGCTGCCAGCTGCCCCAGCGGGTGCCCATGCCGAGGATGCCCTTGGGGCCGGCGTAGAAGACGACGTTGGACCGCTGCTCGGCGCCGAGCCGGGTGAGGGACTGGCGCAGCTGCTCGGCGGCGGTCTCGCCCGGGTTGGAGGGTACGGCCTCGGGAACCTTGGCGCCGATGCTGGAGCCGGAGAGCAGGCTGGCCCAGCGGTCGCGCAGGTCCCGGGCGGTGCTCTCGCAGATCCGCTTGGCGATCACCCAGCCGATCACCGGGGCGATCACCGCGCCGCGTGAGTACCAGGCCCAGATGCCGCCGAAGGGCATCTGGACGAGGAAGACGACGGCGAGCAGACCGAAGGCGGTCAGCAGGACGTTGCCCATGCCGGAGGTCCGGCGGTTCTCGACCTTGGCGAGGGTGGCCCGGATGGTGAAGACCAGCAGCCAGGCCAGCAGGCCCGGCAGGAAGAGCACGCCGCACAGCAGCATCACGGCGGTGAGGCGGATGTCCCGGGTGCGGCGCAGGCCGTTGGCGGCCAGGCAGTGCTCGACGACGGTCTGCGGGTCCATGCCGAAGGACTGGACGACGGGCTTGCGGCCGGGGGTGAGGAGGCGGTCGACCACCGCGCGGGAGAACGCCTCGCCGAGGTTGGGGCGGAAGATCCTGGCCCAGGACCTGCCGGGGTTGACCGTGGAGTGGTGCCACTCGTTGTCGGCGTCGAGGATCTTCTCGACCGGGTCGTCCCGGTAGGCCGCGGAGGCCAGCGCGAAGGTGGCCTTCTGCCCCTCGCCGCCGGCCGCCGGCACCATCGGTCCGAATGCGTCGCTCGACACGGTTGTCTCCGCCCCCCTGCCGCGGTTCCTCCGCGGCGGTGTGTCCTGGCCTGCCCGCGCGACCGGACCATCGGTTCGTCAGCCTAGCGGCCGCACCGGTCGCCCGGCGGTCCCCGGCGGAATCGTCCGTCGGGCGACGGCCGGACCGGCCGCGGTCGCGCACTACACAGACTGCCCAGGACGGGGGCCCGGTCAACCCTTGTTCCGGGGCGCACTGTTGCGGAGCCGTCCGGTAGCGGGAGGTCAGGCGGGGGCAGCCTCCTTCTCCCCCAGCCGCTTCACCACGTGCTCGGGGACGGGTTCGTGGCGCAGGTACCGGCGGGTGAAGCCGGCGGTGCCGTGGGAGAGCGAGCGCAGTTCCACCGCGTAGTGGTCGATCTCCAGCTCGGGGATCTCGGCGCGGACCAGCATCCGTCCCGGCTCGGCCTGTTCGGTGCCCAGCACCCTGCCGCGACGGGTGGACAGGTCGCTCATCACGGAGCCGACGTACTCGTCGCCGATCAGCACGTCCACCTCGGCCACCGGTTCCAGGACGTGCAGCCGTGCTCCGGCGGCGGCCTCCCGCAGGGCGAGGGCGCCCGCCGTCTGGAAGGCGGCGTCGGAGGAGTCCACCGAGTGGGCCTTTCCGTCGAGGAGGGTGACCCGCACGTCGGTGAGCGGGTGGCCGGAGCCGAGCCCCTTGGCGGCCTGGGCGCGCACGCCCTTCTCCACGGAGGGCACGAACTGCCGGGGCACCGCGCCGCCGACCACCCGGTCGGCGAACTCGATGCCGGAGCCCGCGGGCAGCGGCTCCACCTGTATCTCGCAGATCGCGAACTGCCCGTGCCCGCCCGACTGTTTGACGTGCCGTCCGCGCCCGGCGGCCGGAGCGGCGAAGGTCTCGCGCAACGCCACCCGGTGCGCGACGACGTCGACCTGGACGCCGTAGCGGGTCCGCAGCCGCTCCAGCGCGACCTCGGCGTGGGCCTCGCCCAGGCACCACAGCACGACCTGGTGGGTGTCGCGGTTCTGCTCGAGCCGCATCGTGGGGTCCTCGGCGGCGAGGCGGGACAGGCCCTCGGAGAGGCGGTCCTCGTCGGCCTTGGAATGTGCCTCGACGGCCAGGGGCAGCAGCGGGTCGGGCAGCGCCCAGGGCCGCATCAGCAGCGGGTCGTCCTTGGCCGACAGGGTGTCGCCGGTCTCCGCGCGGGCGAGCTTGGCGACGCACACCAGGTCCCCGGCGACGGCGTGGGTGACCGGGCGCTGCTGCTTGCCGAAGGGGCTGGTGAGCGCGGAGACCCGTTCGTCGACGTCGTGGTCCAGGTGCCCGCGGTCGGTCAGACCGTGTCCGGAGACATGGACGACGGTGTCGGGGCGCAGGGTGCCGGAGAAGACCCGCACCAGGGACATGCGGCCGACGTAGGGGTCGGAGGCGGTCTTGACGACCTCGGCGACCAGGGGCCCGTCGGGGTCGCCGAGCCGCACCTCGCGGGGCGTGCCGTCGAGGGCGGTCACGACGGGGGCGTGACGTTCGGGCGGGGTGGGGCAGCCGCGGGTGATCAGGTCGAGGAGTTCCACGGTGCCCAGGCCCTGGCGGACGCCGGGCGGGGCGGGCGCGGCGCACAGGACGGGGTGGAAGGAGGCGCGCGAGACGGCCTTCTCCAGGTCCGCGATCAGGGCGGCGGGGTCGAGGGCCTCGCCGCCGACGTAGCGGTCCATGAGGTTCTCGTCCTCGCTCTCGGCGATGATGCCCTCGATCAGCCGGTCACGGGCCTCGTCGATCAGCGGGATCCGGTCGGCGTCGGGTTCGTGCTCGACGCGCTCGCCGGAGGAGTAGTCGAAGAGCTTCTTGGTGAGCAGTCCCACCAGTCCGGTCACCGGGGCCTGGCCGTCGGGGCCCGCGGGGCCGCGCAGCGGGAGGTAGAGGGGAAGCACGGCGTCGGGGTCGTCGCCGCCGAAGGCCTCGGCGCACAGCCGGGTCATCTCCTCCACCCCGGTGCGCGCCGACTCGAGGTGGGTGACGACGATGGCGCGCGGCATGTTGACGGCCGCGCACTCGTCCCACATCGCCCGGGTGGCGCCGTCCACGCCGTCCGAGGCGGAGACCACGAAGAGGGCCGCGTCCGCCGCGCGCAGACCGGCCCTGAGCTCCCCGACGAAGTCGGCGTATCCGGGGGTGTCCAGCAGGTTGATCTTGATCCCGTCCCATTCGAGCGGGACCAGGGAGAGCTGCACCGAGCGGTGCCGGCGCTGCTCGATCTCGTCGTGGTCGGAGACGGTGCCGCCGTCCTCGACCCGGCCCGCCCGGTTGACCGCCCCCGCGGTCTGGGCGAGGGCCTCCACCAGCGTGGTCTTGCCCGATCCGGTGGGGCCGACCAGCACCACGTTGCGGATGGAGGCGGGCCGGTCGGCCGTCGTCGCCCTGCCGGCGGCCCCGGGGTGGTGGCTGTTCCTGTCGCCCATGATCCTGCCCTCCCGTGCACGGTGAGTGGCTGCCGGCGACAGTGAGCGCCACCGGCCGGAGCGGACGCCCGGTCCCGAGGGCCGCAGCGGCGGCGCCCGGCGCGCGCCCGCGGTTCCCTTCGAGCTTTGCACCGCCGTCAGGACTCGTCCATACGAGGGAACGGCCGCCCGGCGTGACCTGGGCGAGGCGGGGCCGTGGCCAGGACGTGACCTCGCCCCGAGGGTGCCCCGCCCTCGGCGCACAGGGCGCGTGGCTACGATGGGCCGGGCCGGTGGCCAGCAGGGGCGCCGGCCGCAACGACCCTCGGGAAGGCCATGCTGAACAAGTACGCGCGTGCATTCTTCACGCGTGTTCTCACGCCGTTCGCCGCGTTTCTCATCCGCCTGGGCGTCAGCCCCGACGTGGTCACCGTGCTGGGGACCGCCGGAGTGGTCGCCGGAGCACTGGCCTTCTTCCCGGTGGGCGAGTTCTTCTGGGGCACGATCGTGATCACGCTGTTCGTGTTCTCCGACCTGGTGGACGGCAACATGGCCCGCCAGCTGGGCCGCTCCAGCCGCTGGGGCGCCTTCCTGGACTCCACGCTGGACCGCGTCGCCGACGGAGCGATCTTCGGCGGCATCGCCCTGTGGTACGCGGGCGGCGGGAACAGCGTGCTGCTGTGCGCGGTGGCGATCTTCTGCCTGGCCAGCGGCCAGGTGGTGTCGTACACCAAGGCGCGCGGCGAGTCGATCGGCCTGCCGGTCGCGGTGAACGGCCTGGTCGAGCGCGCGGAGCGACTGGTGGTCACCCTGGTGGCGGCCGGCCTGGCCGGCCTGCACGCCTTCGGGGTGCCGGGCGTCGAGGTGCTGCTGCCGATCGCGCTGTGGATCGTCGCCGTGGGCAGCCTGGTGACCCTGGTCCAGCGCGTGGTCACGGTGCGCCGCGAGGCCGCCGAGGCGGACGCCGGGACCCCGGGAACCACGGGGGCCGCCACGTGAGCGCGGGGGAGAAGCACGCGGGCCGGGTGAGCGCGCGGGAGAAGCTGGCCGACTCGCTGTACGGGCTGGGCTGGGCGACCGTGAAGCGGCTGCCCGAGCCGGCCGCCGTGCGGCTGGGGCGCGTCATCGCCGACACCGCATGGCGCCGCCGGGGCGCGGGCGTGCTGCGCCTGGAGCGCAACCTGGCCCGGGTCGTGCCGGACGCCACGCCCGAGCGGCTCGCCGAGCTGTCGAAGGCCGGCATGCGCTCCTACCTGCGGTACTGGATGGAGTCCTTCCGGCTGCCCGCGTGGAGCAAGGAACGTGTCGCCGCCGGGGTCGAGGCGAAGGACCTCCACCTGCTCACCGACGCGCTGGCCGGCGACCGCGGCGTGGTCGTGGCGCTGCCGCACATGGCCAACTGGGACCTGGCCGGAGCCTGGGCCACCACCGGCCTGGGCGTCCCCTTCACCACCGTCGCCGAACGCCTGAAGCCCGAAACGCTGTACGACCGGTTCGTCGCCTACCGCGAGGGCCTGGGCATGGAGGTGCTGCCGCACACCGGCGGCTCGGCGTTCGGCACCCTGGCCCGGCGGCTGCGCAAGGGCGGGTTGGTCTGCCTGGTCGCCGACCGTGACCTCTCGGCCTCCGGCGTGGAGGTCGACTTCTTCGGCGAGAAGGCCCGGATGCCGGCCGGACCGGCGATACTCGCCCAGCAGACCGGGGCGCTGCTGCTGCCGGTGACCCTGTGGTTCGACGACACCCCGGTGATGAAGGCGCGGATCCACCCGCCGGTGGAGGTGCCGGAGACCGGGACGCGCGCCGAGAAGAGCGCGATCATGACCCAGCGGGTCGCCGACGCCTTCGCCTCCGGCATCGCCGAGCACCCCGAGGACTGGCACATGCTGCAGCGGCTGTGGATCGCGGACCTCGAGGACCGGGAAGACCCGGACGACCGGGACGCCAAGGAGGCGGTCGCGTGAGGATCGGCATCGTCTGCCCGTACTCCTGGGACGTGCCCGGCGGCGTCCAGTTCCACATCCGGGACCTCGCCGAGTACTTCGTGCGGCAGGGCCACGAGGTGTCCGTGCTGGCCCCCGCCGACGACGACACCCCGCTGCCGCCCTACGTCGTGTCCGCCGGGCGCGCGGTGCCGGTGCCGTACAACGGCTCGGTGGCGCGGCTCAACTTCGGGTTCCTGTCCGCGGCGCGGGTGCGGCGCTGGCTGCACGACGGGGCGTTCGACGTCATCCACATCCACGAGCCGGCCTCGCCCTCGCTCGGGCTGCTCGCCTGCTGGGCGGCCTCGGGTCCGATCGTGGCGACCTTCCACACCTCCAACCCGCGCTCGCGGGCGATGATCGCCGCGTACGCGATCCTTCAGGCCGCGCTGGAGAAGATCAGCGCGCGGATCGCGGTCAGCGAGTACGCCCGGCGCACGCTGGTGGAGCACCTGGGCGGCGACGCGGTGGTCATCCCCAACGGCGTCGACGTCGACTTCTTCGCCAAGGCCGAGCCCAACCCCGACTGGCAGGGCGGCACGATCGGCTTCATAGGACGCATCGACGAGCCGCGCAAGGGCCTGCCGGTACTGATGCGGGCGCTGCCGAAGATCCTCGCCGCCCGGCCGGAGACGCGGCTGCTGGTCGCGGGGCGCGGCGACGAGGAGGAGGCGGTGGCCTCGCTCCCCGCGGAGCTGCGCTCCCGGGTGGAGTTCCTCGGCATGGTCAGCGACGAGGACAAGGCGCGGCTGCTGCGGTCGGTCGACCTGTACGTGGCGCCCAACACCGGGGGCGAGAGCTTCGGGATCATCCTGGTCGAGGCGCTGTCCGCGGGGGCACCGGTGCTGGCCTCCGACCTGGACGCGTTCGCGCAGGTGCTGGACCACGGGGTGGCGGGGGAGCTGTACGCCAACGAGGACGCGGACGCGCTGGCGGACGCGGCGGTGCGGCTGCTCGGCGATCCCGCGCGGCGGGAGGAGCTGCGGGAGCGGGGCAGTGCGCACGTCCGGCGGTTCGACTGGTCGACGGTGGGGGCGGACATCATGTCCGTCTACGAGACGGTGACGGCGGGGGCGGCGGCGGTCGGCGCGGACGAGGCCACCACGGGGCTGCGGCCCCGCCGCTGGGGTCTCGCCCGCGACTGACCCTCGCGCGGGCGCACCGGCCTGCGCCCACCCTCCCCCAAGCTCTCGGCTTTGCTCGAGCAGGGGGTACCCCCATCGCCCAGCGGCACGATTGCCCGCAGGGTGAACCGGACTTCTGCCCGGCGCGTGTCCCGCGTGTCCGCGCGACCGCTGCCGGCGCTCGGGATCGGGGCCTTCCCCCTGCGGGCGGCTGGGCCGCCCAGGGGGCGATGGGGGTCCCCCCGCGCGAGCGAAGCCGAGCGTGGGGGAGGGCGGGCGCAGGCCCGAGCCTCCGCGGCGAGCGGTTCCCTCCACCGTGCCCGGGCAGACGGCGCCCTCGTACGTGACGGTTCGCGCATGGCAGGCCCCGTGCAAGGCGGCCCGCGCCGAAGGCTCGGGGCGGGCGGATACGCTGCGCGGCGTGAACGCAACGCTGATCTGGATCCTCGTCGCCCTCGTCGCGATCGGGCTGTACCTGAGCTGGACCGCCGGCCGCCTCGACCGCCTGCACGCCCGGATCGACGCCGCCCGCGCCGCCCTGGACGCGCAGTTGCTCCGCCGCGCCTCCGTGGCCCAAGAGCTGGCGACCGCCGGCGTGCTCGACCCCGCCGCCTCGATCGTGCTGTACGAGGCGGCCCACGCCGCCCGCCAGGCCGAGGAGGAGCACCGCGAGATCGCCGAGAGCGAGCTCAGCCAGGCACTGCGCGCGGTGTTCGCCGAGACGCAGCAGGTCGAGGGCGTCCGCGAGGCCCCCGGCGGCGAGGAGACGGTCCGCGAACTCGCCGAGGCGGTGCGCCGCGTGCCGATGGCCCGACGCTTCCACAACGACGCCGTCCGCGCCGCCCGCGCCCTGCGCCGCCACCGCAAGGTGCGCTGGTTCCGCCTGGCCGGGCACGCCCCGTTCCCGATGGCGTTCGAGATGGACGACGAGGCCCCCGCCGCCCTCGTCGAGCGGGTGAGCTGACCCGGTCCCGCCCCACCGGCGCCCGGGGCAGGCCACGACCTGAACATTGGCTCTTGTCCCGCCCCCGCCCCGCGGCGTTTCCTCACAAGGACAACACCCCTCCGCACCCCTGTGAGGCCTGACCATGTCCACCCTCAACGGCACCGAGTCCGCCCCCGTCACCGGCACCGCCCGCGTCAAGCGCGGCATGGCCGAGCAGCTCAAGGGCGGCGTCATCATGGACGTCGTCACCCCTGAGCAGGCGAAGATCGCCGAGGACGCCGGCGCGGTCGCCGTGATGGCGCTGGAGCGGGTTCCGGCCGACATCCGCAAGGACGGCGGCGTGGCCCGGATGTCCGACCCGGACATGATCGAGGGCATCATCGGCGCCGTCTCGATCCCCGTCATGGCCAAGTCCCGCATCGGCCACTTCGTCGAGGCGCAGGTGCTCCAGGCGCTCGGCGTCGACTACATCGACGAGTCCGAGGTGCTGACCCCGGCCGACGAGGTCAACCACTCCGACAAGTGGGGCTTCACCACCCCCTTCGTCTGCGGCGCGACCAACCTGGGCGAGGCGCTGCGCCGGATCTCCGAGGGCGCCGCGATGATCCGCTCCAAGGGCGAGGCCGGCACCGGCAACGTCGTCGAGGCGGTCCGCCACCTGCGCCAGATCAAGGGCGACATCTCCCGCCTGCGCGGCCTGGACGAGCACGAGCTGTACGCCGCCGCCAAGGAGCTGCGCGCCCCCTACGAGCTGGTCCGCGAGGTCGCCCAGCTGGGCAAGCTGCCGGTGGTGCTGTTCTCGGCGGGCGGCGTCGCCACCCCGGCGGACGCGGCGCTGATGCGCCAGCTCGGCGCCGAGGGCGTGTTCGTCGGCTCCGGCATCTTCAAGTCGGGCGACCCGGCCAAGCGGGCCGCGGCCATCGTCAAGGCCACCACCTTCTACGACGACCCCAAGGTGATCGCGGACGCCTCCCGCGACCTGGGCGAGGCCATGGTCGGCATCAACTGCGACGTGCTCCCCGAGTCGGAGCGCTACGCCAACCGCGGCTGGTGACACCGCAGATGACGACGGAGCACGACCGTCCCGTGATCGGCGTCCTGGCCCTGCAGGGCGACGTCAGGGAACACCTCGCGGCGCTGGAACAGGCCGGCGCCGCGCCGGTCGCGGTCCGCCGCCCGCGGGAGCTGGCCGCCGTCGACGGCCTGGTCCTGCCGGGCGGGGAGTCGACCGTGATCTCCAAGCTGGCCGAGATGTTCGGGCTGCTCGAGCCGCTGCGCGAGCGGGTCCGGGCCGGGATGCCGGTGTACGGGACCTGCGCCGGGATGATCCTCCTCGCCGACCGGATCGCCGACCCGCGCTCGGGCCAGCAGAGCGTCGGCGGCATCGACATGACGGTGCGCCGCAACGCCTTCGGACGGCAGAACGAGTCCTTCGAGGCGCCGCTCGAGATGGCCGGCGTGGCGGGCGACCCGGTGACGGGGGTGTTCATCCGCGCGCCCCTGGCCGAGAAGGTCGGACAGGACGTGGAGGTCCTCGCCCGGCACGAGGGCGCCGTGGTCGCCGTGCGTCAGGGCGACGCCCTGGCCACCGCGTTCCACCCGGAGCTGACCGGCGACTTCCGGGTGCACGCGCTTTTCACCGAGATGGTGCGGGCGAAGCGGACAGCGGGAGCCTTGTAGGATCTCTGCCGTTCGTAGGTGATGGGTTACGCGAAGGAGACAGGCAGATGTCCGGCCACTCTAAATGGGCCACGACGAAGCACAAGAAGGCCGTCATCGACGCCAAGCGCGGCAAGCTCTTCGCGAAGCTGATCAAGAACATCGAGGTCGCTGCGCGGACCGGCGGCGCCGACCCGGACGGCAACCCGACGCTGTTCGACGCCATCCAGAAGGCGAAGAAGTCGTCGGTCCCGAACAAGAACATCGACTCCGCGGTCAAGCGCGGCGCGGGCCTCGAGGCCGGCGGCGCCGACTACGAGACGATCATGTACGAGGGCTACGGCCCGAACGGCGTCGCGGTGCTCATCGAGTGCCTCACCGACAACCGCAACCGCGCCGCGTCCGACGTGCGGGTCGCCATGACCCGTAACGGCGGCTCGATGGCCGACCCCGGCTCGGTGTCGTACCTGTTCAACCGCAAGGGCGTGGTGATCGTCCCCAAGGGCGAGCTGTCCGAGGACGACGTCCTCGGCGCGGTCCTGGACGCGGGAGCCGAGGAGGTCAACGACCTCGGCGAGACCTTCGAGGTCATCAGCGAGGCCACCGACCTGGTCGCGGTCCGCACCGCCCTCCAGGAGGCCGGCATCGACTACGACTCGGCCGACGCCAACTTCGTCCCGACCATGCAGGTCGAGCTGGACGAGGACGGCGCGCGCAAGATCTTCAAGCTGATCGACGCGCTCGAGGACAGCGACGACGTGCAGAACGTCTACGCCAACTTCGACGTCTCCGACGAGGTCATGGAGAAGGTCGACGCCTGAGAGGCGTCACCGGTGCACGGCGCTGCGGCGGGCCGGCGGGACGGACACGTTCCCCCGGCCCGCCGTTCGCTTCGGCCCTCCTGTCGGTGCGGCGCGATAGCCTTCCTGCCTGCGGGAACAGGTGAACGAACGCGGGAACGAGCCAGGAGGCGAACGCTGTGCGGGTACTGGGGGTGGACCCGGGACTGACCCGGTGCGGCGTCGGCGTGGTCGAAGGGGTCGCCGGGCGGCCGCTGACCATGCGCGGCGTCGGCGTGGTCCGCACGCCCGTGGACGCCGAGCCCGCGCTCCGGCTGGTCGCCCTGGAGCAGGGGCTCGAGCGGTGGCTGGACGAGTACCGGCCCGAGTTCGTCGCCGTGGAGCGGGTCTTCGCCCAGCACAACGTGAGCACGGTGATGGGCACCGCCCAGGCCAGCGCCGTCGCCATGGTCTGCGCGGCCCGGCGGGGCATCCCCGTCGCGCTGCACACCCCCAGCGAGGTCAAGGCCGCCGTCACCGGCAGTGGCCGCGCGGACAAGGCGCAGGTCGGGGCCATGGTCACGCGCCTGCTGCGGCTGGACGCGCCGCCCAAGCCGGCCGACGCGGCGGACGCGCTGGCGCTGGCCATCTGCCACATCTGGCGGGCCCCGGCGCAGAACCGCCTCCAGATGGCGGTGGACCGCCAGGCGCTGCGCAACCAGCACACCACCCGCACCCTCGGCCGCCCCCGCCCGGCCAGGGCCCGGCCCCCCGAGGCCTCACCCGGGCCCGGGGCCTCGGCCGGTCCCGAGACCTCATCCGGTCCGGAGCCTTCCCCCAGCGCCGGGTCCTCGCCGGGCGGCGAGGCAGCGCCTGCACCCGCCCGTCCCGCCCGCACGTCCTCCCCGGTCGACCCCTCACGGGCCGACGCCCCGCAACCGAAAGGCCGCCGCCCGTCATGATCGCCTTCGTGAGCGGCCCGGTCGCCGCCCTCGCCCCGGACTCCGCCGTGGTCGAGGTGGGCGGCATCGGCATCGCCGTGCAGTGCACCCCCGACACCCTCTCCCGGCTCCGCCAGGGCGAGAACGCCCGCCTGGCGACCTCGCTGGTGGTGCGTGAGGACTCCCTGACGCTCTACGGCTTCGCCGACGACGACGAGCGGCAGGTCTTCGAGCTGCTGCAGACCGCCAGCGGCGTCGGCCCCCGGCTCGCCCAGGCGATGCTCGCCGTGCACAGCCCCGACGCGCTGCGGCGCGCGGTGGCCTCGGGCGACGAGAAGGCGCTGACCGCGGTCCCCGGCATCGGCAAGAAGGGAGCCCAGAAGCTCCTCCTCGAGCTGAAGGACCGGCTCGGCGCGCCCGTCGGCTCGCCCGCCCGCCCCGCCGCCGGCCTCGCCCCCGGCCCGGCCGGCTGGCGCGACCAGCTGCACGCCGCCCTGGTCGGCCTCGGCTACGCGGCCCGCGAGGCGGACGAGGCCGTCGAGGCCGTCGCCCCGCAGGCCGAGGCGGAGACCGACCCGCAGGTCGGGCGCCTGCTGAAGGCCGCGCTGCAGACCCTCAACCGAGCCCGCTAGGAGACCTGGGTGAACTGGGACGACACCACCGACGACCTCACCGCCCCCGAGCGGCTGGTCGGCGCCTCCGCGGACGGCGAGGACCAGGCCGTCGAGGCCGCGCTGCGCCCCAAGGACCTGGGCGAGTTCATCGGCCAGGAGAAGGTCCGCGAGCAGCTCGATCTGGTGCTGCGGGCCGCCCGGGCCCGCGGCGCCACCGCCGACCACGTGCTGCTCTCCGGCGCGCCCGGCCTGGGCAAGACCACCCTCTCCATGATCATCGCGGCCGAGATGGGCGCCCCGATCCGCATCACCAGCGGCCCGGCCATCCAGCACGCGGGCGACCTCGCCGCGATCCTCTCCTCGCTCCAGGAGGGCGAGGTCCTCTTCCTCGACGAGATCCACCGCATGTCGCGGCCCGCCGAGGAGATGCTGTACATGGCCATGGAGGACTTCCGGGTCGACGTGGTCGTCGGCAAGGGCCCCGGCGCCACCGCCATCCCGCTGGAGCTGCCCCCGTTCACCCTGGTCGGGGCCACCACCCGGGCCGGTCTGCTGCCCCCGCCGCTGCGGGACCGCTTCGGCTTCACCGCGCACATGGAGTTCTACGCCCCCGACGAGCTGGAGCGCGTGATCCACCGCTCGGCCCGGCTGCTCGACGTGGAGATCGACGCCGAGGGCGCCGCCGAGATCGCCGGCCGCTCCCGCGGCACCCCCCGCATCGCCAACCGGCTGCTGCGCCGGGTGCGGGACTACGCACAGGTCAAGGCGGACGGCGTCATCACCCGTGAGGTGGCTTCCGCGGCGCTCCAGGTGTACGAGGTGGACACCCGCGGCCTGGACCGGCTGGACCGGGGCGTCCTCGAGGCGCTGCTCAAGCTGTTCGGCGGCGGCCCGGTGGGCCTGTCGACGCTGGCCGTCGCGGTGGGGGAGGAGCGGGAGACGGTCGAGGAGGTCGCCGAGCCGTTCCTGGTGCGGGAGGGCCTGCTGGCCCGCACGCCCCGCGGCCGGATCGCCACCCCCGCGGCCTGGGCCCACCTGGGGCTCACCCCGCCGGGCGTCTCCGCGCCCGGCGCCGCCGGCAGGTCGGCAGGGAACGGACAAGGCGACCTGTTCGGGGCGTGAGGGCTGTGTGACGGGAGGTAAAGCTCGCTACGGAAGGAACCCCGGTGACATGCTGGGCGTTGTTCCATGCGCGCGGGCTCGCTTAGACTCCGCCGATGCCGCCCCTGTGGGCGGCGCCCACCCCACCCCCGTCAACAGGCCGCTCACGATCGCGGTCGTGCGAAGGAAATCTCCGTCCCGTGGATATCTTGACCCTTTTCCCGTTCATCATTCTTATCGGGGCCATGTTCCTGATGACCCGCTCGGCCAAGAAGAAGCAGCAGCAGGCCGCCGACATGCGGAATCAGATGCAGCCCGGTACCGGCGTCCGGACGATCGGGGGCATGTACGCCACGGTCAAGGAGGTCAGCGACGAGACGGTCCTGCTCGACGCGGGTCCCGGCGTGGAGCTGCTCTTCGCGAAGAACTCCATCGGCGCCGTCCTGACCGATGAGGAGTACAACCGCATCGTGCACGGCATCGAGGCCGAGCTGAAGGACGACGTCGTCCCCGACGACGCCTCCTCCCTCACCGACGAGGACGCCGACGCGGACACCCGTGCCGTCGCCGACGACCAGGTCGTGGACCTGGGCAAGAAGGACGAGGACGAGCCGAAGAAGACCGACGGCCAGTCCGACGCCAAGTAGGCACGCACCGGCGTGGGGGGTGACCGGTCGCACCCCGCGCACCCCGGGGGGGAACACCAGCGTTCCGTACGGGGTCCGAACTTGTCATGGCCGTCCGCCGACCGCACAGGTGCGCGCGGCGGCCCGAGAGGGAGTACGAGAAGGTGGCAGCACCTAAGAAGGGCCGCAGCGCGAACGCGCCGGGCAAGCCGGGACGCGCCCTCGCCCTGATCCTGATCGCCCTGGTGGCGCTCACCGGAGGCATGTTCGTCTCCGGCCACACCACCCCGCGTCTCGGCATCGACCTGGCCGGCGGCACCAGCATCACGCTGCGCGCGGTCGCCGAGAAGGGCCAGGAATCGGCGATCAACCCGACGAACATGGCCACGGCGGTCGACATCATGGAGCGCCGGGTCAACGGCCTGGGCGTCTCCGAGGCCGAGGTCCAGACCCAGGGCGACAAGAACATCATCGTCAACGTCCCCAAGGGCACCAACTCGCAGCAGGCCCGGGACCAGGTCGGCACCACCGCCAAGCTGTACTTCCGTCCCGTGGTGCAGCTCGACGTCTCCGGCGGCGAGGCCGCGGTCCCGACGCCGGGCGCCGTCGACGGGGCCTCCCCGTCGCCCGACCCCGCGGGCAAGAAGAGCGCGTCGCCCTCCGCCCCCGAGGCGTCCGACCCGTCCGCGAAGGCCTCCGCCTCGCCCCAGGGCCGTGCGCTGACCGAGGGCCTCAAGGCCGCCACCGCCACCCCCTCCCCGGACGCCACCGGCGCCACCGAGGCCCCGGCGGAGACCCCCGCGCCCGCGCAGACCACCGCTCCGGTCGACCCGAAGGTGCAGGCCGCCTACGCCAAGCTCGACTGCAGCGACCCCAAGCAGCGCGCCACCGCCGGCAAGGACAGCAAGCCCGAGGACTCCACGGTCGCCTGCGGCCGCAACGGCGACGGCCCCTGGCAGAAGTACATCCTCGGCCCCGCCGAGGTCGACGGCACCGACGTCGACGACGCCCAGGCCGTCCTGAACACCCAGACCGGCGCCGGCTGGACCGTCACCATGGAGTTCACCTCCGAGGGCCGCAAGAAGTTCGGCGACATCACCGGCCAGCTCGCCACCCAGGCCCCGCCGATGAACCAGTTCGCCATCGTGCTCGACGGCGAGGTCGTCTCCGACCCGCGCGTCAGCGAGGCGCTGACCGGCGGCAACGCCGAGATCTCCGGCAGCTTCGGCCAGGAGGAGGCCCAGGCGCTGGCGAACATGCTGTCCTACGGCGCCCTCCCGCTGACCTTCGAGGAGGACAGCGTCACCACGGTGACCCCGGCCCTCGGCGGCGAGCAGCTGGATGCCGGTCTGATCGCCGGCGCCATCGGCCTCGCCCTGGTCGTGATCTACCTGCTGGTCTACTACCGCGGCCTGTCGCTGATCGCGATCGTCTCCCTGCTGGTCTCGGCCGCGCTGACCTACTCGATCATGTCGCTGCTCGGCCCCGGCATCGGCTTCGCGCTGAACCTGCCGGCCGTCTGCGGCGCCATCGTGGCCATCGGCATCACCGCGGACTCGTTCATCGTGTACTTCGAGCGCATCCGCGACGAGATCCGCGACGGACGCACGCTGCGCCCGGCCGTGGAGCGCGCCTGGCCGCGCGCCCGGCGCACCATCCTGGTCTCCGACTTCGTGTCGTTCCTCGCCGCCGCGGTCCTCTTCGTGGTCACCGTCGGCAAGGTCCAGGGCTTCGCGTTCACCCTCGGTCTGACCACCCTGCTCGACGTGGTCGTGGTGTTCCTCTTCACCAAGCCGCTGATGACGCTGCTCGCCCGCACCAAGTTCTTCTCCAGCGGCAACAGCTGGTCCGGCCTGGACCCGAAGCGCCTGGGCGTGCAGCCCCCGCTGCGCCGCACGCGCCGTCCCTCCTCCTCCGCCCTCGTCGAACCCAAGGAGGCCTGAGATGTCGAAACTCGGCACCCTCGGCGCCCGGCTCCACCGCGGCGAGGTCGGCTACGACTTCGTCGGCAAGCGCAAGATCTGGTACGGCGTCTCGATCCTGATCACCGTCCTCGCCGTCTTCGGCCTGTTCAAGCCCGGTCTGCACATGGGCATCGAATTCCAGGGCGGCGCCGTCTTCACGACCCCGAAGACGAGCGTCTCGGTCTCCCAGGCCGAGTCGTACGCCGAGGACGCCTCCGGCCACGACGCGATCGTCCAGGGTCTGGGCACCGGCGGCATGCGCATCCAGGTCGCGGGCATCGACACCCAGAAGTCCGACGCCATCAAGACCGAGCTCGCCGACAAGCTGAAGGTCGACCCCGAGCAGATCAACGCCGAGCTGGTCGGCCCCAGCTGGGGTGAGCAGATCGCCGCCAAGGCCTGGCAGGGCCTGGCGATCTTCATGGTCCTGGTGGTCATCTACCTCGCCATCGCCTTCGAGTGGCGGATGGCGGTGGCCGCGCTGGTGGCCCTGATCCACGACATCACCATCACGGTCGGCGTCTACGCCCTGGTGGGCTTCGAGGTCACCCCGGGCACCGTGATCGGTCTGCTGACCATCCTCGGTTACTCGCTCTACGACACGGTCGTCGTCTTCGACAGCCTCAAGGAGCAGACCAAGGACCTCACCAAGCAGACCCGCTGGACGTACCGGGACGTGGCCAACCGCTCGATCAACGGCACCCTGGTCCGCTCCATCAACACCACCGTGGTGGCGCTGCTGCCGGTGGCGGGCCTGCTGTTCATCGGTGGCGGCGTCCTGGGCGCCGGCATGCTGAACGACATCTCGCTGTCGCTCTTCGTCGGTCTCGCGGCCGGCGCCTACTCGTCGATCTTCATCGCCACGCCGCTGGTCGCCGACCTCAAGGAGACCGAGCCGCAGATGAAGGCGCTGCGCCGCCGGGTGCTCGCCAAGCGGGCGCAGGCCGGCGAGGGCGCCACCGCGGTGACCGGCGTGGGCGCCGGGACCACGGACGACCCGGAGGGCTCCGGCCCCGCCGTGGTGGGCCCGCGGGCCGGCCGCAGCGGCCGGGCCTCCGGAAGGAGGCGATGACGCCGTGACCGACATCCAGGCGCTGCTGCTCAGCCGCATCCGCGAGGTCGAGGACTACCCCGAGCCCGGCGTGAGGTTCAAGGACATCACGCCGCTGCTCGCGGACCCCGCCGCCTTCGGCGCGCTCACCGACGCGCTGGCGGACATCGCGGTGCGCACCGGGGCGACGAAGATCGTGGGCCTGGAGGCCCGCGGCTTCATCCTCGGCGCGCCGGCGGCGGTGCGGGCCGGGATCGGGTTCATCCCGGTCCGCAAGGCCGGCAAGCTGCCCGGCGCGACGCTGAGCCAGGCGTACGACCTGGAGTACGGATCGGCGGAGATCGAGGTGCACGCCGAGGACCTGGCCCCCGAGGACCGGGTGCTGGTCGTCGACGACGTGCTCGCCACGGGCGGTACGGCGGAGGCATCCCTTCAGCTGGTCCGCAGGGCGGGAGCCGAGGTCGCGGGTCTCGCGGTCCTCATGGAGCTCGCCTTCCTGCGCGGGCGTGCCCGCGTGGAGCCGGCCCTGGACGGCGCTCCGCTCGCGGCGCTGCTCGTCGTCTGACCTCTCGGCCTCCAGCCGGTCATACAGCTCCACACAGCTCCACACAGCCGGACCCCGGGCCCTCGTGCCCGGGGTCCGGCTCTTCCCCTCCCCGGAGCCGCCCCGGCCCGGGAAACCGGCCGCCGGGCAGGCTGACGGGCGTCGGAGGGGGAACGCTCGCTACCATGGGATCTCCGGGGCCCGACCGGGTGACCCGGACCGCGCCCGAGGAGTCCTCTTGCCAGACGAGGCCCAGTCACTGACCGCCGCCCAGCCCGAGCGGGCGAAGGACGACGCGGCGACCCCAGCGCCGGACACGGACGCGCAGGACATCCGCGAGGAGCCCGCCGCCCCGGCGGTGCCCGCCCGAGCCCAGGAACGGACGGCCGCCGCGCCGGCCGAGGAGGCGCGCCCCCGGCCCTCGACCCGCACCACCGGACCGGCCGGCGCTGTTGCGAGCGGTGCCGCCGCGCGGTCCGGCTCCTCCAGCCGCGTCCGGGCCCGCCTCGCCCGCCTCGGCGTGCAGCGCTCCAGCGCGTACAACCCGGTCCTGGAGCCCCTGCTGCGGATAGTGCGCGGCAACGACCCGAAGATCGAGTCGTCCACGCTCCGCCAGATCGAGAAGGCCTACCAGGTCGCCGAGCGCTGGCACCGCGGCCAGAAGCGCAAGAGCGGCGACCCGTACATCACCCACCCGCTCGCGGTCACCACCATCCTCGCCGAGCTCGGCATGGACCCGGCGACGCTGATGGCCGGGCTGCTCCACGACACCGTCGAGGACACCGAGTACGGGCTGGAGCAGCTGCGCCAGGACTTCGGCGACACCGTGGCCCTGCTGGTCGACGGCGTGACCAAGCTGGACAAGGTCAAGTTCGGCGAGGCGGCGCAGGCCGAGACGGTGCGCAAGATGGTCGTCGCGATGGCCAAGGACCCCCGGGTCCTGGTGATCAAGCTCGCGGACCGCCTGCACAACATGCGCACCATGCGCTACCTCAAGCGGGAGAAGCAGGAGAAGAAGGCCCGCGAGACCCTCGAGATCTACGCACCGCTGGCCCACCGGCTGGGCATGAACACCATCAAGTGGGAGCTGGAGGACCTCGCCTTCGCGATCCTCTACCCCAAGATGTACGACGAGATCGTCCGCCTGGTCGCCGAGCGCGCCCCCAAGCGCGACGAGTACCTCGCCACGGTCATCGACGAGGTCCAGGCCGACCTGCGGGCCGCCCGCATCAAGGCGACCGTCACCGGGCGCCCCAAGCACTACTACAGCGTCTACCAGAAGATGATCGTCCGCGGCCGTGACTTCGCGGAGATCTACGACCTGGTGGGCATCCGCGTCCTGGTGGACACGGTCCGCGACTGCTACGCGGCCCTCGGCACGGTGCACGCGCGATGGAACCCGGTCCCCGGCCGGTTCAAGGACTACATCGCGATGCCCAAGTTCAACATGTACCAGTCGCTGCACACGACGGTCATCGGCCCCGGCGGCAAGCCGGTCGAGCTGCAGATCCGCACCTTCGACATGCACCGCCGCGCCGAGTACGGCATCGCCGCGCACTGGAAGTACAAGCAGGAGGCCGTGGCCGGCGCCTCCAAGGTCCGCACCGACGCCCCGCGCTCCGGCGGGTCCGGCAAGGACAAGGACGCGGTCAACGACATGGCGTGGCTGCGCCAGCTCCTCGACTGGCAGAAGGAGACCGAGGACCCCGGCGAGTTCCTCGACTCGCTGCGCTTCGACCTCTCCCGCAACGAGGTCTTCGTCTTCACCCCCAAGGGCGACGTGATAGCGCTGCCCGCCGGCGCGACGCCGGTCGACTTCGCCTACGCCGTCCACACCGAGGTCGGCGACCGTACCATCGGCGCCCGCGTCAACGGCCGCCTGGTGCCGCTGGAGTCGACCCTGGACAACGGCGACACGGTGGAGGTCTTCACCTCCAAGGCCGACAACGCCGGCCCCTCCCGGGACTGGCTCGGCTTCGTCAAGTCGCCGCGCGCCCGCAACAAGATCCGCGCCTGGTTCTCCAAGGAGCGCCGCGACGAGGCGATCGAGCACGGCAAGGACGCCATCGCGCGGGCCATGCGCAAGCAGAACCTGCCGATCCAGCGGATCCTCACCGGCGACTCCCTGGTCACCATCGCGCACGAGATGCGCTACCCGGACATCTCCTCGCTGTACGCCGCGATCGGCGAGGGCCACGTGGCCGCGCAGAACGTCGTGCAGAAGCTGGTCCAGGCGATGGGCGGCGAGGAGGCGGCCAGCGAGGAGGTCGACGAGAGCATCCCGCCGGCCCGTACCCGCAAGCGGCGCTCCAGCGCCGACCCGGGCGTGGTCGTCAAGGGCGTCGACGACGTGTGGGTCAAGCTGGCCCGGTGCTGCACGCCGGTGCCCGGCGACCCGATCATCGGCTTCGTGACCCGTGGCAGCGGGGTCTCGGTGCACCGCACCGACTGCGTCAACGTCGACTCGCTCTCCCGCGAGCCCGAGCGGATGCTCGAGGTGGAGTGGGCGCCCACCCAGTCCTCGGTGTTCCTGGTCGCCATCCAGGTCGAGGCACTGGACCGCTCCCGGCTCCTGTCCGACGTGACCCGCGTCCTGTCCGACCAGCACGTCAACATCCTGTCGGCCGCGGTGCAGACCTCGCGCGACCGGGTGGCCACCTCGCGGTTCACCTTTGAGATGGGCGACCCCAAGCACCTGGGCCACGTCCTGAAGGCCGTACGGGGCGTGGAGGGCGTCTACGACGTCTACCGCGTCACCTCGGCTCGGCAGACCCGCTGACCCCACCGCGGGCCCTCCTCCGAGGGCCCGCACGACGAAGCCCCCGGCCGCTCGGCGGCCGGGGGCTTCGGAGTACTCGGACGACGGTCAGCCGCCGAACTCCTGGAGACCCTTCAGGGCCTGGTCCAGCAGGGCCCGACGGCCCTCCAGCTCACGCTCGAGCTTCTCCGCCCGCGCGGTGTTGCCCTGCGCGCGCGCCTGCTCGATCTGGCCCTCCAGCTTGTCCACGGCGGCCTGCAGCTGACCGGTCAGACCCGCGGCACGCGCCCGCGCCTCCGGGTTGGTGCGGCGCCACTCGGCCTCCTCGGCCTCCTGGATCGCCCGCTCCACCGCGTGCATCCGGCCCTCGACCTTCGGCCGGGCGTCCCGCGGGACGTGACCGATGGCCTCCCACCGCTCGTTGACCGAACGGAAGGCGGCACGCGCCGACTTGAGGTCGGTGACCGGGAGGATCCGCTCGGCCTCCTCGGCCAGCTCCTCCTTCAGCTTCAGGTTCTCCGCCTGCTCGGCGTCCCGCTCGGCGAAGACCGAGCCGCGGGCGGCGAAGAAGACGTCCTGGGCGCCGCGGAAGCGGTTCCACAGCTCGTCCTCGTGCTCGCGCTGGGCGCGGCCCGCGGCCTTCCACTCGGTCATCAGCTCGCGGTAACGCGCCGCCGTCGGACCCCAGTCGGTCGAACCGGACAGCGACTCGGCCTCGGCGACCAGGCGCTCCTTGACCTTGCGGGCGTCCTCACGCTGCGCGTCCAGCTGCGCGAAGTGGGCCTTGCGGCGCTTGGAGAACGCGCTGCGGGCGTGCGAGAAGCGGTGCCACAGCTCGTCGTCGGACTTGCGGTCCAGCCGCGGCAGCCCCTTCCAGGTGTCCACCAGCGCGCGCAGCCGCTCGCCGGCCGACCGCCACTGCTCGGACTGCGCCAGCTCCTCGGCCTCGGCGACCAGCGCCTCCTTGGCCTGACGCGCCTCCTCGGACTGCTTGGCCCGCTGAGCCTTGCGCTCCTCCCGACGCGAGTCGACCGTCGCCACGAGCTTGTCCAGACGCGCCCGCAGCGCGTCCAGGTCGCCCACCGCGTGATGGGCGTCGACCTGCTCGCGCAGGTGCTCCACGGCGGCCAGGGCGTCCTTCGCGGCGAGGTCGGTGGTCCTCACCCTCCGCTCGAGGAGGCCGATCTCGACAACCAGGCCCTCGTACTTGCGCTCGAAGTAGGCCAACGCCTCGTCGGGAGAGCCGGCCTGCCAGGAGCCGACCACCTTCTCGCCGTCGGCCGTACGCACGTACACGGTCCCCGTCTCGTCGACGCGGCCCCACGGGTCGCTGCTCACAGCGCCTCCTCCACATGATGCCGCGGGGTGTTTCATGGCCCCGGGCATCCTCCACAGTTTCGTCACCGGTCAACATAGGCGACCGGCGGGTGGCCTGTCCGCATTCCGCGCGACCGAATATCGGCCCACGCGGTGGTCAAGGCGGTCACGGCAGACAGGCCGCTGACATCAGGACGCGGTGACGGTCGCCTTCTCGATGACCACCGTCGCGTTGGGGGCGCCGTCCCCCGCACCGGTGCTCTCACCGGCCTTGGCGATCTTGTCCAGGACGGCCAGGCCCTTCGCGTCGAGCTTGCCGAAGGGGGTGTAGTTCGGCGGCAGCGGGCTGTCCTTGTAGACCAGGAAGAACTGGCTGCCGTTGGTGTTGGGACCGGCGTTGGCCATGGCGACCGTGCCCGTCGGGTACGTGTTCTTCTTCAGGGCGTCCGACTTCAGGTTCTCGTCCTTGAGTTCGTAGCCCGGGCCGCCGGAGCCGGAGGCCGTCGGGTCGCCGCACTGCAGCACGTAGATGCCCTGGGTCGTCAGGCGGTGGCACTTCGTGTGGTCGAAGTAGCCCTTGCCGGCCAGGAACTTGAAGGAGTTCACGGTGTGCGGCGCGCCCGCGGCGTCCAGCGCGACCGGGATGTCGCCGCACGTGGTGTCCAGCGTCATCGTGTACTTCGCCGACTTGTCGAGGTCGAGCTTCGGCTCCTCCTTGAAGGTCATCTCCTCGACCTTGCCCGCCGCGGGCTTCTCGCAGGGGTCGGGTGCCTTGCTCGGCTCGGCGCTCGGCGAGGCGTCCGCGCTCGCCGCCGTGTTCTCGCCGTCCTCGCGCAGGGTGCCCGTGGTGTACAGCGCGACGCTGCCGACCAGGACCACGCCGAGGACCGACGCGACCACCGCGTTCCGAATGCGCGCCTTGCGGCGGGTCTCGGTGCGCCGCTGCTGCTGGCGCAAGAACTTCTCCCGGGCGAGCTGACGCCGCCGCTGTTCCTGGCTGACCACCGGGTCTCACTCCTCGTGCGAATCGTGCGTCGACCGGGCCGCGTGAGCCTCCTGAGCCGACCGCGTACGTGTGCCCCGTACCGTATATGGGTTCGCCGATGATTCGGCAGCGCCGGTAGGCTGCCGGTGCCAGGGTTGGCCGGATAGCCGCCGCCCGTATCGACACAACGAGGGACGATCGTGCTCATTGCCGGGTTCCCGGCCGGTGCCTGGGGGACGAACTGTTATCTCGTCGCCCCCGGAGCCGGCGAGGAATGCGTGATCATCGACCCCGGCCACCAGGCCGCCCAGGGAGTCGAGGAGACGCTCAGGAAGCATCGGCTCAAGCCCGTCGCGGTCGTCCTCACCCATGGACACATCGACCACGTCGCCTCGGTCGTCCCGGTGTGCGGCGCGCACGACGTGCCCGCCTGGATCCATCCGGCGGACCGGTACATGCTGAGCGACCCCGAGAAGGCGCTCGGCCGGTCCATCGGCATGCCGCTCATGGGTGAGCTGACCGTCGGGGAGCCCGACGACGTCAAGGAACTGACCGACGGCTCCGCGCTGGAACTCGCCGGCCTCGAGTTCTCCGTCGCGCACGCACCCGGCCATACCAAGGGGTCGGTGACCTTCCGGATGCCCGAGAGCGCGGACGTGCCGTCCGTGTTCTTCTCCGGGGATCTGCTGTTCGCCGGCTCCGTCGGACGGACCGACCTGCCGGGCGGCGACATGGACGACATGCTCGCGTCGCTGGCCCGCGTGTGCCTGCCGCTGGACGACACCACCGTCGTCCTGTCCGGCCACGGCCCCCAGACGACCATCGGCCAGGAGCGCGCCACCAACCCCTACCTGCGGCAGGTGGCCGCCGGCCCGGAGGGCCTCCAGGCCCCCCGACGAGGAATGTGACGAGAGAACACCCGTGAGCACTTTCAAGGCCCCCAAGGGCACCTACGACCTGATCCCGCCGAACTCCGCCCGCTTCCTGGCGGTCCGCGACGCGATCTCCGCCCCGCTGCGCAACTCCGGCTACGGCTACATCGAGACGCCCGGCTTCGAGGACGTCGAACTGTTCGCCCGCGGCGTCGGCGAGTCCACCGACATCGTCACCAAGGAGATGTACACCCTCACCACCAAGGGCGGCAGCGAGCTCGCGCTGCGCCCCGAGGGCACCGCCTCGGTGCTGCGCGCCGCGCTGGAGGCCAACCTCCACAAGGCCGGCAACCTCCCGGTGAAGCTCTGGTACTCGGGTTCCTACTACCGCTACGAGCGCCCCCAGAAGGGCCGCTACCGCCACTTCTCGCAGGTCGGCGCCGAGGCGATCGGCGCGGAGGACCCCGCGCTGGACGCCGAGCTGATCATCCTCGCCGACCAGGCGTACCGCTCGCTGGGCCTGCGGAACTTCCGCATCCTGCTCAACAGCCTCGGCGACAAGGAGTGCCGCCCCGCCTACCGGGCCGCCCTCCAGGACTTCCTGCGCGGCCTGGACCTCGACGAGGAGACGCTGCGCCGCGCCGAGATCAACCCGCTGCGCGTCCTGGACGACAAGCGGGCCGACGTGCAGAAGCAGCTCGTCGACGCGCCGCTGCTCAAGGACCACCTGTGCGAGGCCTGCAAGGCCTACCACGAGGAGGTCCGCGAGCTGATCACCGCCGCGGGCGTCGTCTTCGAGGACGACCCCAAGCTGGTGCGCGGCCTGGACTACTACACCCGCACCACCTTCGAGTTCGTCCACGACGGCCTCGGCTCGCAGTCCGCAGTGGGCGGCGGCGGCCGCTACGACGGCCTCTCCGAGATGATCGGCGGCCCGGCGCTGCCGTCCGTGGGCTGGGCGCTCGGCGTCGACCGCACGGTGCTCGCCCTGGAGGCCGAGGGCGTGGAGCTGGACCTGCCCGCCACCACCAGCGTCTTCGCCGTGCCGATGGGCGAGGAGGCCCGGCGCCTGCTGTTCGCCAAGGTCACCGAGCTGCGCAAGGTGGGCGTCGCGGCGGACTTCTGCTTCGGCGGCAAGGGGCTCAAGAGCGCCATGAAGAGCGCCCACCGCTCCGGCGCGCGCTTCACGATCGTCGCCGGCGAGCGGGACCTCGCCGAGGGCGTCGTCCAGCTGAAGGACATGGAGTCCGGCGAGCAGACCGCGGTCGGCGTCGGCGAGATCATCGCCGAGCTCCAGTCGCGGCTCGGCTGACCCGGCACGGACCGCGTCGACGGAGACCGGGGGCCCGCACGGACGTGTGCGGGCCCCCGGTTCCGTGTCCGCCCCCGGCCGGTACCGGGCGGGCGCGGCGTCAGTCCGGGAGGAGACCCCACCGCCGGGCCGTGGTGACCGCCGCCGTGCGGTCGTCCACCTCGAGCTTGGCGAAGGCCCGCAGCAGATGCGTCTTCACCGTGGACTCGCCGATGTGCAGCCGCCGCCCGATCTCCGCGTTGGTGCACCCCTCGGCCACCAGCGCCAGCACCGCCGTCTCGCGGGCGGACAGCCGGGGCCGGGCCGGCTGACCGCGCAGCCGGTCCACCAGCCGCGCCGCGACCGAGGGCGCGAGCACCGTCTCCCCGCGCGCCGCCCGGCGGATCGCCTCGGCCAGCTCCCCGCGGGGGAGGTCCTTGAGGAGGTAGCCGGCCGCGCCCGCCTCCACCGCCCGCAGGATGTCCCGGTCCGTCTCGTAGGTAGTGAGCACCACCACCCGGCACGACAGCCCCGCGGCCGCCATCCGCTCGATGGACTCCACGCCGTCCCCGCCGGGCATCCGCAGGTCCATCAGCACGATGTCCGGCGACAGTTCCGCGGCCAGCGCCTCGGCCCGGGGACCGCTGGAGGCGTCGCCCACCACCTCCAGGCCCGGCTCCGCGTTCAGCATGGCGCGCAGCCCCTCGCGGACCACCGGGTGGTCGTCGGCGAGCAGTATCCGGATCACCGGCAGTCCTCCCCTTCCTCGTCGGGCGCGGGCAGCAGGACCGTGACGTCCGTGCCCCGCCCGGTGCCGCTGACGACCCGCACGGTCCCGCCCACCTCCGCGGCCCGCGCCCGCATGCCGGCCAGACCGTACCCGGTGGTGGGCTCCCGCGGGTCGAAGCCCCGGCCGTCGTCGGTGACCCGCAGGACGACCTCCTTGTCCCGGTAGTCGACGGTGACCGAGCACCGCGTGCCCTCTCCGCCGTGCTTGGCCGCGTTGGCCAGCGCCTCCTGGCAGGCCCGCAGCGCCACCACCTCGACACCGGCGGGCAGCGCGCGCACCGCGCCGGAGAGTTCGAGCACCGCGCCGTGCCGCTCCGCGAGCCTGCGCAGCGCGTCCGCCAGGGAGGCCCCGTCCAGTCCGGCCGGCGTGCCCCCGGCGACCAGCGCCCGGGCCTCGGCCAGGTTCTCCCGCGCGGTGCGGGCCATCAGCTCCAGGTGGCGGCGGGCCTGGGCCGGGTCGTCCTCCAGTTCCGCCTCCACCGCCTGGGTGAGCATCAGCAGGCTGGTGAAGCCCTGGGCGAGGGTGTCGTGGATCTCCCGGGCGAAACGTTCCCGCTCCGCGAGGGCCCCGTGCGCGGCGGACAGCCGGGCCGCCTCGCTCCGGCTCGCCTCCAGCTCCGCGATCAGCTCGGCCCGCTCCCTGCTCTGCGTGACGATCCGCACGATCCACGCCCCGAACGTGATCGAGAAGACCAGGGTCGCCAGGGCGGCCCCGCCGCTGTGGTAGAGCGTGGACGGGGTGGGCCGGGAGGCCAGCGCCCAGCCCGTCACCGGCACCAGGCTGATCACGGCCGCCGCCACCGCCGCCCGGGGCAGCGGCAGGGCGGTGAAGCACTGCGGGATCAGCGCGAAGGCCAGGGTGCGCGCCTCGCCGTTGAGGGTGGCGGCCGGCAGGAACAGCGCCAGCAGGCCGACGAAGTAGACCAGGGACCGCCGCCGGTCGGCGCCCTCGTCCTCCAGCACCCGGTGGCCCAGCAGCAGGTACCAGGGCAGGGCGAGGGCCAGCAGCCCGGCCGCGAGCGGCCGGGCCACCCCGGTCAGCGGACCGCCGACCAGCACCAGGGCGAGCGTGACCGCCCACACCACCGCGTGGTAGACCCGCCAGAAGCGGGAGCTGCCCACCCAGGGCACGCCGCCCCGTACCGCCGGCAGCGCGTCGCTCACCCGTCGGTCCTGGACTTCCACCGGAAGGTGGTCAGGCAGAGCAGCAGTCCGCCCACGCACCAGGCGGTCAGGACCAGGACCACCCGCCCGAACTCCCAGTCGCCCGCGGGCTCCAGGACCTTGGCGGCGTCGGGCAGGAACACCCCGCGCAGCCCCTGGCACATCCATTTCAGCGGGAAGAGGGAGCCCACCTGGATCATCCAGTCGGGCAGCGAGCTGATCGGGATGTAGACGCCCGAGACGAACTGAAGGATCGTGAACGGCAGGATGACGACGGCGCTCGCGCCCGCCCCGGTCCGCGGCACGGAACTGATGGCCACACCCAGCAGCGCGCCCGCGCTCATCCCGAGCAGCATGATCCACAGCAGGTGGAACAGCCGCACCGGATCGGTGGGGATCTCCAGCTCGTAGCCCACGACGCCCACCACGAGCAGCAGCGCGGTCTCCACCACGCCGGTGACCAGCACCAGCCACACCTTGCCGAGGAAGTACGCGGCCGGCGGCATCGGCGTGCCGCGCAGCCGCCGCAGCGACCGGTTCTCCCGTTCGTGCGCGATGGACGTCCCCAGCGACTGGAAGCTGGAGGCCAGCAGGCCCGAGCCCATCATCGACGGCACGAACAGCTGGGCGACGCTGATGTTCGCCTCCTCGATCTCCTCCCCGAAGATCGACGACAGCAGGATCAGGAAGACGACCGGGAAGGCGAGGGTGAAGGCCACCTGCGTCCGGTCGCGGAAGAACTGCTTGATCTCCAGGCCGCCCCGGGACAGGCCGACGCGCCAGGCTCCCGGCAGCGGCGTGGCCGCCTTCACGGCGTCCCGCGCGGCGCGGGCGGTCGTGGTCGTGGTCATCGCGCGTGCTCCTGTCCGGTCAGCCGCAGGTAGACGTCCTCGAGGGTGGGGCGGGTGATCGTCAGGCCGGGTATCTCGTCGTCGAAGCGCGGCAGCAGGGCGGCGACGGTACGGGTCGGCGTGTCGGTGCGTTCGGAGCGCGGCGTGCCGTCGGGGTCGGTCCAGGAGACGAGGGCCTGGGAGCCGTACTCGGCGCGCAGCCCCTCGGGGGTGCCCGCGGCGACGACCTGGCCGGAGTGCACCACCGCGAGGCGGTCGGCCAGCGCCTCGGCCTCCTCCATGTAGTGCGTGGTCAGCAGGATGGTCGTGCCGGTGGCGGCCAGGGCGCGGATCATGTCCCAGAACTGCCGCCGGGCGGCCGGGTCGAAACCGGTGGTGGGCTCGTCCAGCAGCAGCAGCTCCGGCCCGCCGACGATGCCCAGGGCGACGTCCAGCCGGCGCCGCTGGCCGCCGGAGAGCGACTTGACCCGGGCGCCGGCCTTTCCCGCGAGGCCCACCAGCTCCATCACCTCGTCCGGATCGGCGGGGCGCGGGTAGTAGTGGGCGAAGTGGCGCACGGTCTCGCGCACCGTCAACTCCGCGGGAGCGGATTCGTCCTGCCAGACGATCCCCACCTTCGCCCGCCAGGACCGCGGGGCGCGGGCGGGATCCTCGCCGAGGACCCGCACCTCGCCCGCGTCGCGGTCGCGGTAGCCCTGAAGGATCTCCACCGTGGTGGTCTTGCCGGCTCCGTTGGGCCCCAGCAGTCCGCAGACCTCCCCCCGCCGGACCATCAGGTCCAGACCGTCGACCGCCGTGTTCTCCCCGTAACGCTTGAGCAACCCGCGCACCTCGACCGCGGGTTCGTCCATATGTGCGTTCATGGGTCGAGCGTCCCGTGTGCCGGGGGCCCGTCGGTACCACCGGGCGGACCTTTTTATGTCCGTCGAACGGTGGAGGCGGCAGACTGCGGCACAATTGGCCGTGCCCCAGCCTCTTCTTCAACCCCTGCCACAACAAGGGATCGGTGTGATGAGCAGCATGACGAGAGTGGACGTACCGGCGCCCAGGACCGGCGACGACGGCCCGCGCCGCGAGGGCGGCAGCCGGGGCTTCGGGCTGCTGCTGGTGATCACCGGTCTGCTCGGCGTCTTCGCCTCCGGGATCATCACGATGGACAAGTTCCGCATCCTCGAGGACCCGGGCTACGAGCCGGCCTGTGGCATCAACCCGATCTTCTCCTGCAAGAGCATCATGGCGAGCGACCAGGCGGCGGCGTTCGGCTTCCCCAACCCGCTGCTGGGGCTGGTCACCTACGGCATCGTCGTCTGTGTGGGCGTGAGCGTGCTCTCCGGCGCCCGCTTCCCCCGCTGGTACTGGCTCACCTTCAACGCCGGCACCCTCTTCGGGGTGGGCTTCTGCACCTGGCTGATGATCCAGTCGCTGTACGAGATCAACAAGCTCTGCCTGTGGTGCATGCTCGCCTGGACCGTGACGATCCTCATGTTCTGGTACGTGACCTCGTTCAACGTCCGGCAGGGCTTCCTGCCCGCCCCCAAGGCCCTGCGGAACTTCCTGACCGAGTTCACCTGGCCTCTTCCGGTGGTGCACCTCGGCCTCATCGCGATCCTGATCCTCACCCGCTGGGGCTCCAGCCTCTGGGCCTGACGCCCTGGGCCCGGACTCCGGGCCCCGCGCTGTCCGAGCGGTGGCTTAGGGTTTTTGTGTGGAGCCCGACCTGTTCACCGCCGCAGCCGAAGAACGCCAGGAGAAGGACCCGGCCGCCAGCCCGCTGGCGGTGCGGATGCGTCCGCGTACCGTCGACGAGGTGTTCGGCCAGCGGCATCTGCTGAAGCCCGGCTCCCCGTTGCGCCGCCTCGTCGGCGAGGGAGCCTCCGGGCCGGCCGGGCCCTCCTCGGTGATCCTCTGGGGACCGCCCGGCACCGGCAAGACCACCCTGGCCTACGTCATCTCCAAGGCCACCGACAAGCGGTTCGTGGAGCTCTCCGCCATCACCGCCGGCGTCAAGGAGGTCCGGGCGGTCATCGACGGCGCCCGCCGCGCCACCGGAGGCTTCGGCAAGGAGACCGTCCTCTTCCTCGACGAGATCCACCGCTTCAGCAAGGCCCAGCAGGACTCCCTGCTCCCCGCGGTGGAGAACCGCTGGGTCACCCTGATCGCCGCGACCACCGAGAACCCCTACTTCTCGGTGATCTCGCCCCTGCTCTCGCGCTCCCTGCTGCTCACCCTGGAGCCGCTCACCGACGACGACCTGCGCGGGCTGCTGCGCCGCGCGGTGAGCGACGAACGCGGGCTCGGCGGCTCGGTGGAACTGCCGGAGGACTCCGAGGAGCACCTGCTGCGGATCGCCGGCGGCGACGCCCGCCGCGCGCTGACCGCCCTGGAGGCGGGCGCCGGCTCCGCGCTGGCCAAGGGCGAGGACGCCATCACGCTGGAGACCCTCGAGGACTCCGTCGCCCGCGCCGCCGTCCGCTACGACAAGGACGGCGACCAGCACTACGACGTGGCCAGCGCGCTGATCAAGTCCATCCGCGGCTCCGACGTCGACGCCGCGCTGCACTACCTGGCCCGCATGATCGACGCGGGGGAGGACCCCCGCTTCATCGCCCGCCGCCTGATGATCTCCGCCAGCGAGGACATCGGCCTCGCCGACCCCAACGCCCTGTCCGTAGCGGTCGCCGCCGCGCAGGCGGTCGCCATGATCGGCTTCCCCGAGGCGGCCCTCACCCTGAGCCACGCCACCATCGCGCTGGCCCTGGCCCCCAAGTCCAACGCCGCCACGACCGCGATCGGGGCCGCGCTGGAGGACGTCCGCAAGGGCCTGGCCGGCCCGGTGCCCACGCACCTGCGGGACGGGCACTACCAGGGCGCCGCCAAGCTGGGGCACGCCAAGGGGTACGTCTACCCGCACGACCTGCCCGAGGGCATCGCCGCCCAGCAGTACGCGCCGGACGCCATCAAGGACCGCGAGTACTACACGCCCACCCGGCACGGCTCCGAGGCGCGGTACGCCGACGCCGTGGAGTGGACCCGCAAGAACCTCGGCCGCCGGCGGTCCTGAGCCGCGGTATCCGGGCCTGTCGATGGCTGTACTATTGCCCGAAGTGCTGCGTCCCGTAGTCCGCCCCGGCGGACCGCACCAGGCGGGACATCCAGCCGGAACCCCGAGCCGCGAGGCCCGGGGATCCAGGAGCGTCGCGCACCGTCGAAGGTGTCGCGGGCAGCCCACCACCGCCCCCGGTCCACGCGCCCGGGGTCACCGGCCGGTGGGCCACGCGCGTGCTGCACGTATGTGCCCAGACCTGGGAGCGGCTGCCCGCCGGGTTCCTCGGAACCGGACGGGTTTCCCGGGCTGCGGATGCGACCTCCCCTAACCCTGGTGAGCCGTATTCACACAGAAATATGAGGTGTTTGGTTCATGGCGAACCAGTCCCGCCCCAAGGTCAAGAAGTCGCGTGCCCTCGGCATCGCGCTGACCCCGAAGGCCGTCAAGTACTTCGAGGCCCGCCCCTACCCGCCGGGTGAGCACGGTCGCGGCCGCAAGCAGAACTCGGACTACAAGGTCCGTCTGCTCGAGAAGCAGCGTCTGCGCGCGCAGTACGACGTGTCCGAGCGCCAGCTCGTCCGCGCCTACGAGCGTGCCTCCAAGGTGCAGGGCAAGACCGGTGAGGCCCTGATCATCGAGCTCGAGCGCCGTCTCGACGCGCTGGTCCTGCGTTCGGGCATCGCCCGCACGATCTACCAGGCCCGCCAGATGGTCGTCCACGGCCACATCCAGGTCAACGGCCAGAAGGTCGACAAGCCGTCCTTCCGTGTCCGTCCGGACGACGTCGTGCAGGTCCGCGACCGCTCCAAGGACAAGACGCTGTTCCAGGTCGCCCGCGAGGGTGGCTTCGCCCCCGACGGCGAGACCCCGCGTTACCTGCAGGTGAACCTCAAGGCCCTGGCGTTCCGCCTGGACCGCGAGCCGAACCGCAAGGAGATCCCGGTGATCTGCGACGAGCAGCTCGTCGTCGAGTACTACGCCCGCTGATCCTTCGGCAGACGTAGCAACACCGCGCGCCTCGGCCCGCCGGTCGTGCCGTTCCCCGGCACGACCGGCGGGCCGTCGCCGTACCCGGGGGCGGCCGCCCGCGCGGGCCCGGCCCCGCCCCCGCCGTGACGCGAGGAATCCGGTACAGGGCGCGGCCCGTGGCGCGATAGGCTCGGGGCACGACTTTTCCGATGTCAGGGAGCGGGTGCGCAGTGTCCGGTGGAGAGGTGGCCGGAATCCTGGTGGCCGTCTTCTGGGCCATCCTGGTGTCCTTCCTCGCCGTCGCACTGGCGAGACTGGCCCAGACGCTCAGGGCGACGACCAAGCTGGTGGCGGACGTGACCGAACAGGCCGTCCCGCTGCTCGCCGACGCCTCCGACGCCGTCCGCTCCGCGCAGACCCAGATCGACCGGGTCGACGCCATCGCATCGGACGTCCAGGAGGTCACGTCGAACGCGTCCGCGCTGTCGACGACCGTCGCCTCCACCTTCGGCGGCCCTCTGGTGAAGGTCGCGGCGTTCGGCTACGGCGTGCGTCGCGCGCTCGGCCGGGGCGACGCCGCACCCGGGGCGTCGCGCGAACCCCGGCGCACCGTGATCGTGGGCCGAACCCTCCCGGCCGAGGGCCGGGCCAGCCGGACGAAGCGGAAGAGGGACTGAACCACCGATGTTCCGTCGAGCCTTCTGGTTCTCCGCCGGCGCAGCCGCCGGCGTGTGGGCCACCACCAAGGTCAACCGCAAGCTGAAACAGCTCACCCCGGAGAGCCTCGCCGCGCAGGCGGCGAACAAGGCACTCGAGGCGGGCCACCGGCTGAAGGACTTCGCACTCGACGTGCGCGACAACATGGCCCTGCGCGAGGCCGAACTCGGCGAGGCGCTCGGACTGCGCGCCGCCGACGACGGGTCCCGCCCGGCCGCCCTGGAGCCGGGGCGCGCCACCGCGCGGCCGATCGCCGCCGCGGACCACCGCCACGGCACCACCCACCGCAGCAACGAGAAGTACGTCGACACGTACTCGTACAACCGGAATGAGGACCACTGATGGAGTCGGCCGAGATCCGCCGCCGCTGGCTGAGCTTCTTCGAGGAGCGCGGGCACACCGTCGTCCCTTCGGCGTCGCTCATCGCGGACGACCCGACTCTGCTGCTCGTCCCGGCCGGCATGGTGCCCTTCAAGCCCTACTTCCTGGGCGAGGTCAAGCCGCCGTACCCGCGCGCCACCAGCGTGCAGAAGTGCGTGCGCACGCCGGACATCGAGGAGGTCGGCAAGACCACCCGGCACGGCACGTTCTTCCAGATGTGCGGCAACTTCTCCTTCGGCGACTACTTCAAGGAAGGCGCCATCAAGCTCGCCTGGGAGCTGCTCACCAGCCCCCAGGACAAGGGCGGTTACGGCCTGGAGCCCGAGAAGCTCTGGATCACCGTCTACCAGGACGACGACGAGGCCGAGCAGATCTGGCGCGACGTCGTCGGTGTGCCCGCCGAGCGGATCCAGCGCCTGGGCAAGAAGGACAACTTCTGGTCCATGGGCGTCCCCGGCCCCTGCGGCCCGTGCTCCGAGATCAACTACGACCGCGGCCCCGAGTTCGGCGTCGAGGGCGGCCCCGCCGTCAACGACGAGCGCTACGTGGAGATCTGGAACCTGGTCTTCATGCAGTTCGAGCGGGGCGAGGGCACCGGCAAGGACGACTTCGAGATCCTCGGGGACCTGCCGAGCAAGAACATCGACACCGGTCTCGGCCTCGAGCGGCTCGCCATGATTCTGCAGGGCGTGCAGAACATGTACGAGATCGACACCTCGATGGCCGTCATCGAGAAGGCCACCGAGCTGACCGGCGTCCGCTACGGCGACGCCGCCTCCTCCGACGTCTCGCTGCGCGTGGTCACCGACCACATGCGCACCTCGGTGATGCTCATCGGCGACGGCGTCACCCCCGGCAACGAGGGCCGCGGCTACGTGCTGCGCCGCATCATGCGCCGCGCCATCCGCAACATGCGGCTGATGGGTTCCACCGGCCCGGTGGTCAAGGACCTCATCGACGTCGTCATCGCCATGATGGGGCAGCAGTACCCCGAGCTGGTCACCGACCGCGAGCGCATCGAGAAGGTCGCCGTCGCCGAGGAGAACGCCTTCCTCAAGACGCTGAAGGCCGGCACCAACATCCTCGACACCGCCGTCACCGAGACCAAGGCCGCCGGCGGCAAGATCCTCGCCGGCGACAAGGCGTTCCTGCTCCACGACACCTGGGGCTTCCCGATCGACCTCACCCTCGAAATGGCCGCCGAACAGGGCCTGTCGGTGGACGAGGACGGCTTCCGCCGCCTGATGAAGGAGCAGCGGGAGCGCGCCAAGGCCGACGCCCAGGCCAAGAAGACCGGCCACGCCTCGCTCGGCGCCTACCGCGAGATCGCCGACACCGCCGGCGAGACCGAGTTCATCGGCTACTCCCACACCGAGGGCGAGTCCACCGTCGTCGGCATCCTGGTCGACGGCGTCTCCTCCCCGGCCGCCCGCGAGGGCGACGAGGTCGAGATCGTCCTGGACCGCACCCCGTTCTACGCCGAGGGCGGCGGCCAGATCGGCGACACCGGCCGGATCAAGGCCGACTCCGGCGCCGTGATCGAGATCCGCGACTGCCAGAAGCCGGTGCCGGGCGTCTACGTCCACAAGGGCGTCGTCCAGGTCGGCGAGGTGACCCTCGGCTCCAAGGCCGAGGCCTCCATCGACCACCGCCGCCGCACCGCCATCGCCCGCGCCCACTCGGCCACCCACCTGACCCACCAGGCCCTGCGCGACGCCCTCGGCCCGACGGCCGCCCAGGCCGGCTCGGAGAACCAGCCGGGCCGCTTCCGCTTCGACTTCGGCTCCCCGGCCGCCGTCCCGTCGGCCGTGATGACCGACGTCGAGCAGAAGATCAACGAGGTGCTCTCCCGCGACCTCGACGTGCGCGCCGACGTCATGAGCATCGACGAGGCCAAGAAGCAGGGCGCCATCGCCGAGTTCGGCGAGAAGTACGGCGAGCGGGTCCGCGTGGTCACCATCGGCGACTTCTCCAAGGAGCTGTGCGGCGGCACCCACGTCCACAGCACCGCCCAGCTCGGTCTGGTGAAGCTGCTCGGCGAGTCGTCCATCGGCTCCGGCGTGCGCCGCATCGAGGCCCTGGTCGGCGTCGACGCGTACAACTTCCTGGCCCGCGAGCACACGGTGGTCAACCAGCTCACCGAGCTGCTCAAGGGCCGCTCGGAGGAGCTGCCGGAGAAGGTCGCCGCCATGCTCGGCAAGCTGAAGGACGCCGAGAAGGAGATCGAGAAGTTCCGCGCCGAGAAGGTGCTCCAGGCCGCCGCCGGTCTCGCCGAGTCCGCCAAGGACGTCCGCGGCGTGGCCCTGGTCACCGGCCAGGTGCCCGACGGCACCACAGCCGACGACCTGCGCAAGCTGGTCCTCGACGTGCGCGGCCGCATCCAGGGCGGCCGGGCCGCCGTGGTGGCCCTGTTCACCACGGTGAACGGCAAGCCGCTCACGGTGATCGCCACCAACGACGCCGCCCGCGACCGCGGTCTCAAGGCCGGTGACCTGGTCCGGGTCGCCGCCAAGACCCTCGGCGGCGGCGGTGGCGGCAAGCCGGACGTCGCCCAGGGCGGCGGCCAGAACCCGGCCGCCATCGGCGAGGCCGTGGACGCCGTCGAGCGCCTCGTGGCCGACACGGCCAAGTAACTCCGAAGAGGGAATCGATCACATGCGCAGAGGACGCCGGCTGGCCGTCGACGTCGGGGACGCCCGGATCGGGGTCGCCTCGTGCGACCCCGACGGGATTCTCGCCACACCGGTGGAGACCGTGCCCGGACGGGACGTCCCGGCGGCGCAGCGGCGCCTCGCGCAGCTCGTCGAGGAGTACGAGCCGATCGAGGTCGTGGTCGGCCTTCCCCGCTCCCTCAAGGGCGGGGAGGGCCCCGCGGCCGTCAAGGTGCGCGGCTTCACGCAGGAGTTCGCCGCGCGGATCGCCCCCGTCCCGGTGCGGCTGGTCGACGAGCGGATGACCACGGTCACGGCGAGCCAGGGGCTGCGCGCCTCGGGCGTGCGGTCCAAGAAGGGACGCTCCGTGATCGACCAGGCCGCGGCCGTGATCATCCTCCAGCAGGCGCTGGAGTCCGAACGGGTGTCCGGCGCTGCTCCAGGGGAAGCAGTCGAGGTGGCGGGCTGATCGCGGTACGGTAACGTTCCGCGCGATGCGGCGCACGTTCGAATGCCGTCGCACGACGAGAGGCGGCGCGGCTCCGTGCCCGACCGGCGCCGGCAGAGACACCGCTTCGCGGCTCTAGGGGATCGATGACTGAGTATGGCCGGGGCCAAGGCTCCGAACCGTGGCATCCGGGTGACCCGTACTACGGGGACGGCGGATGGGAGGGCCAGTACCCCCAGGGGCAGCAGCACGCCCAGGGGCAGCAGGCCCCCTACGACGGCCAGTCGCAGCACGATCCGTACGGGCAGCAGCAGCACGAGCAGCAGTACGGCGACGGTTACGGGCAGCAGCACGGCGACGGTTACGGGCAGCAGCAGCACCAGCAGCAGTACGGCGGCGACTGGGGCACCGGCCAGCAGCAGTACGGCCAGGGCCACGACCCCTACGCGCAGCAGCAGCAACAGCAGCACCACCAGCCGCAGGCGCACCAGCAGCACCAGCAGCAGTACGACGACGGCTACGCGCAGAGCGGCTACCCCCAGCAGCCTCCGCAGTCTCAGCAGCCCCAGCAGCAGGGCCCGGGGCACGACCAGGGCCGCACCGAGTGGGACGCCGAGCCGCAGGAGGAGCAGCACCCCTTCTTCACCGGCCGTGACGACGAGGACGACTACGAGGCCCCGCGCGACCGCCGTGAGGGCCGCGGGCGTGGCGGCCGGTCCGAGCGGCGCGGGCGCGGCGGCGACCGCGAGGAGGGCCGCAGAGGCCGCGGCGGCTGCCTGATCGCCCTGGTGGTGGTCGGCGCGCTGGTCGCCGGCGGGGGCTACTACCTCTACCAGGAACGTTTCGCCGCCGCCCCGGACTTCTCGGGCGACGGCAACGGGCAGGTCGTGTCCGTCACCATCCCGCCCGGCTCCTCCGGCGCCCAGGTCGGACAGATCCTCAAGAAGAAGGGCGTCGTCAAGAGCGTCGACGGCTTCGTCGCCGCCCTCACCGAGAACGGCGGCGACCTCCAGGCCGGTGCGTACCAGCTGGAGGAGGAGATGTCCGCCGAGTCCGCCGTGGAGTGGCTCCTCGACCCGAAGAAGAGCGGGGCGAAGGGCGTCGTCGTCACCGAGGGCATGCGGAACGTCGCCGTCTACAAGGCGATCGACAAGAAGCTGAAGCTCGCCGCCGGTACCACGCGGAAGATCGCCAAGGCCAAGCACGACAAGCTCGGCCTGCCCGAGTGGGCCAACGACAACGAGGACATAAAGGATCCCCTCGAGGGCTTCCTGTTCCCGGCGACGTACCCCGCCTCGGAGGACACCAAGCCCGAGGATCTCCTCAAGGAGATGGTGTCCAAGGCCGTCGAGATGTACGAGAAGCAGGATCTCGAGGCGGCCGCCAAGAAGCTGGACCTTGAGAACCCCATGGACGTCCTGACGGTGGCCAGCCTGGTCCAGGCCGAGGGCAAGACCCACGACGACTTCCGGAAGATGGCCGAGGTCGTCTACAACCGGCTGGCCCCGGACAACACCGAGACGAACAACTACCTGCAGTTCGACTCGACGTTCAACTACGCCATGGGTCAGAGCCAGATCCAGATCAGCGAGCAGGACATCCAGACGAACCGGGACCCGTACAACACGTACACGAACAAGTTCCTGCCGCCGGGGCCGATCGGTAACCCCGGTCAGGAGGCGCTCGACGCGGCGCTCAAGCCCACCAGTGACGGCTGGATCTACTTCGTCGCCACCGACGGCATGAACAACACCGAGTTCGCCAAGAACCACGACGACTTCCTGGTCCTGAAGGAAAAGTTCAATGAGAGCCAGAAGCAGTAACGGTCGCCGCGCCGCCGTGCTCGGCTCGCCCATCGCCCACTCCCTCTCGCCCGAGCTGCACCGGGCCGCCTACGCGGCCCTCGGCCTGGACGGCTGGACGTACGACCGGTTCGAGATCGACGAGGCCGCCCTGCCCGGCTTCGTGGAGGGCCTGGGCCCGGAGTGGGCCGGGCTCTCGCTGACCATGCCGCTCAAGCGGGCGGTCATCCCGCTGCTCGACTCGGTGACCGAGACCGCCGCCTCCGTGGAGGCGGTCAACACGGTCGTGTTCACCGAGGACGGCCGCCGCGTCGGCGACAACACCGACATCCCGGGGATGGTCGCCGCCCTGCGCGAGCGCGGCGTCGAGAAGGTGGAGACGGCCGCCGTCCTCGGTGCCGGCGCCACCGCCTCCTCCGCGCTGGCCGCGCTGACCCGGATCTGCGACGGCGGGATCACGGTGTACGTCCGCAGCGAGGCCCGTGCCGCCGAGATGCGCGAGTGGGGCGCCCGCCTGAAGGCGGACGTCCGCATCGCCCCCTGGGACGCCGCCGCCGAGGCGCTGCACGCCCCGCTGGTGATCGCCACGACCCCCGCCGGCAGCACCGACGCCCTCGCCGAGGCCGTCCCTGCCCGTCCCGGCACCCTCTTCGACGTCCTTTACGAGCCGTGGCCCACCGCGCTGGCCGCCCGCTGGTCCGCGGCCGGCGGCCCGGTCGTCGGCGGCCTGGACCTCCTGGTCCACCAGGCGGTCCTCCAGGTCGAGCAGATGACGGGCCGCGCCCCGGGCCCGCTGGCCGCCATGCGCGAGGCCGGGGAACGCGCGCTCGCCGCCCGCTGACGTCCGCCCGCGCGGTCTCCTCCTGTGGGACGCCGTGTCCGACCGGTGGACCGGTGGGCAGGGCGTGAGCCCCGGCATGGGAGGATCGGGGCAGGGCGGGCCTGGCCAGGACCTGGGCGCGCCGTCGCCGAATCACTGGCGCGAGCAGGAGGAGCACCGTTGAGCAGGTTGCGCTGGCTGACCGCGGGGGAGTCCCACGGACCCGCACTCGTCGCGACGCTGGAAGGACTTCCGGCCGGC